>JAFLKM010000045.1:0-58052 GCA_019163335.1 Desulfobulbaceae bacterium
CCAAAGAAAAAAGCACCTAACTCAAAGAGAGCTAAGTGCTTAAATTTACTGGTGCGCCCGGCTGGATTCGAACCAGCGGCCTACGGATTCGAAGTCCGGTGCTCTATCCAGCTGAGCTACGAGCGCATGTTTGAGACTGGGTAGTATTTTTCTTGAGATCTTATCAAGACAGCTTCTATACCATGATTTTTCAAATATTTGTATAAATAATTGAAAAACAACATGTAATGTTTTTAGATTCTTAACCACCACAGGTGATGCTGATTGTTTTGGCTTTTTCGCTGATACCTTTTTTCAGTGCTTCATGATTGTAGGCTGCTATTACATCTCGGCGCCTGAGCATGCCCAGTACCCATTTATTCTCCAGAGACTCGACAACCGGAATCTCTTCAATGCCTTTGATATCGAAGAGGCGCATGGCGGTAAAAAGCGAGTCGTCGGGTGTGAGCATGACGACGTTGCGGCTGCAAATTCCTTCCACCAGATAACAGACACGTTCCGCATTTTTTTTATAGAGGATATTCTTCACATCCTGCATGGAGACGATCCCGGTCATCTTGCCGGAGTCATCCACCACAGGGAAATAAAAGTGTCCCGTTGAGATGCGAAAGATCTCCAGGAGCTGGTTAATATTAGCTTTTTCGCTTATAAAATCAACATCTTCGGTGATTGCCTTGCCAACACGAATGGATTTCATGATGGATGTTTCGCGTCCTTCATGGATGTCGATTCCCTCGCGGCTGAAATCAACGGTATCAATGGAGTCTCTATTAAATTTTTTCGCGATCATCGTGCTGATGATGGAGGTGAGCATGACCGGAATAATGATCATATAGTTGCCGGTCATTTCAAAGAGCAGAAAGATGGCTGTCATGGGCGCATGGGTGGATGCGGCAAGAAAGGCACCGATGCCGACTGTAGCATAGGCGCCGGGATTGGCAGTCATGTTAGGAAAAATAATGTTGACCAAATGGCCGAAGGTGCCGCCAATCATTGCCCCGATAAACAAGGTGGGGGCAAAGGTCCCGCCTGCCCCGCCCGAGCCAAGGGTTATTGAGGTGGCGATGATCTTGCAGAAGATAAGGGCAAGTAAGACGAAGAATGTGCCGCTGCCATTGAGGATTGACTCGATAAAATTGTAGCCGTTTCCCATGATCTGGGGAAAAAACATCCCCATGATTCCGATGATCAAGGCTCCAGTCAAGGGTTTGAGCTGAGCATGGATGGGCAGGGCGTTGTACTTGTCACGGATATAGTAAAAGATGCGGACATAAAAGACTGCAACCAGGCCGGCAATGACGGCCATGAGAGTGTACAGTGGTAGTTCGACAAAGGGGTTGACCAGATGATAGGCTGGTATGGAAAATGCCGGATTCTCTCCGTACCAGGCCCTGGTAACCACGGTGGATATGGCCGAGGCAATGACCAATGCAGAAAAAGAGGAGATCTCGAAGGTCCCCAGCAAGACGATTTCAGAGGCAAAAAAAATTCCGGCTAAAGGGGCGTTGAATATTCCGGCGATCCCACCGGCGCAGCCGGCAGCGATATACACCGTCATCCGAGCTCCTGATACCTTGGAGGTTTGGCCTATCTGTGAGCCGATTGCGCCGCCAATGGCAGCAATTGGTCCTTCAACGCCGGCCGAGTTGCCGGTTCCTATGGTTAACGCAGTGGAAATGAGTTTAATAAAAATAGTTCTTGCCTGGATGTAGCCCCCTTCCAGATTTACCTTGCGAAGGAATTTGGGGAATCCGTAGCCGTTCACCTCGCCGGGAAAAAGAAGGGAAAGGGGGATCAGAAGAATCATGCCGGTTAGCGGGAAGAGCGGAAGTAAGAGTATACGCCATCCTCCATCGTAAACACCGAGCATTGCTTTCCCACCTTCGAAGAAATATTTCTCAATTCCTCCTACAATAGTACGAAAAATAATAATGCTGATGCCGGTCACGACCCCGATACAGGCGGCGACGATCATCATCCGGACATTTTCGCCAGGTTTAAATTTATGCAGGAAGTCGTTCATTGTTTCCTCGGAACCTCACACCCCGCAGCTTTGGCCTGTTTGAGGAAAAAGTCGTCGGTCATGCCGGCGATATAGTCACGGGCCATGGTGGCTGGTGTTTGATCACGCAGGCTTGAGTCGGCCATGCTGGTGACAAGATCAAGGGGAGGAGGCAGGTTGGCACCGTTGTTTTCAAGGCCATGGAGGTAGAGCTCAAAGAGAACTTTGTAGGAGTTTTCAATGAGGGGGAGGTGGCTTTTTGTTTGTGGATTGAGATAGATGTGCTTGTAATTAAATTGTTTGAGCTCATGTAGGACGTTTGCGATTGTCTCGCTGAATCCAATATAGTCGAGCTTTTGGGTGTTTGGTGAGCTGGGAGCGGACACCTGACTGTTGACGATCAGATCCGTAACCAGGGTATAGACAATGGCCCCGTTGCTGTCGCCCAGTGTTTCTCGGCAGGAGACAGGGATGTCGGTTCGATTGATCAGGCCCAGGATGATCGCATCCTCAATGTCTCGGCCAATATAGGCGATGGTGTCGGCCATCCGGACAACGCATCCTTCCAGGGTTGACGGTTGCAGGTCTAACTTCGGATTTGATGCCTTGGCCAGTAGTTTTTTGTCAAAATCAGAGAAGTCAGGCGTGGGCAGAGGCGACAGGTGACGTGCATGCAGCTCGCCGTCATGACAAAGGATGCCATCCAGGGTTTGCAGGCTGAGATTCCAGCCCGTTCCTTTGCGTTCCAGTTGATCGAGAAAGCGTATGGACTGGATGTTGTGCTGAAAAGATGGCAGCCCGTGTTGGACGCAGAGTTTTGCAAGGATTGACTCTCCATCGTGACCAAAAGGGGGGTGGCCAATGTCATGGCCGAGGGCTATGGCCTCAATGAGATCTTCGTTGAGATGGAGAAAGCGGCCAATGGTTCTTGCAATACGCGAGACAAGCTGGACATGCAGGACACGGTGGGTGATGTGGTCATTGGCAATCAGGCAGAAGACCTGGGTCTTGTCGATGTAACGGGTATAGGCCCGGGAATGGAGGATGCGATCAGCATCCAGGGCATAGGCCTGGCGGTGACCTCTTCTGGCTTCTTTCTCCCTCCTCAGGGCATGAACGCTTAAACTTGCAGCTGGAGAAAGGCGTCGCTGCTCATCAAGGTTGAGGGCTTCCTGGATGGAGAACAGGAGTGCATGGGAGGTGTCGGTCTGTGGCATGGGAAGGTGGATCAGGGACAGAAGACAGTTGAGATGGTTAATCGATTATCTTTTTAATCCGTTAATTTTCCAGCATATTTTTATTTGGACTGTCGTTTCGTAATGTCTGTAGTATGGCAATCCCGATTTGATCAATGCCATAGGGCTTTCTGATAAATTGAATATCACCGAGTTTATTGATTTTTCCAACTTCTTCATCTTCCGAGAAACCACTGGCAATAATAGCCTTTTGGGCAGGATTGATGGAAAGGATCTGCTCGTATGTCTCGCGGCCGTTAATGCCCGGTTCCATAATCATGTCGAGGAGAACCAGATCGGCTTTGTTCTGCTGGAGGTAGGCGACGGCCTCTTCTCCACTGCTGACCGCAAAGGCCTGATAGTTCAACTCGTTCAGCAGATTATAGGCGATATCCCGCTGATTTTCCTGGTCATCAACAATGAGCACGGTCTCCCCATGTCCCTTGTAGGCGTTTATGGAGATGCCCGTAGGGACGATATCAGCTTTTTCATTACTGGCAGGAAAAAAGAGATCGAAGGTTGTTCCTTTCTCATTGCTGCGAACCGAAATATAGCCGTTATGATCATGTACTGTGCTCCAAACTATGGCCAGGCCAAGCCCTGTCCCGCTTCTGCCCATTTTCTTTTTAGAGTAGAATGGTTCAAAAATCTTGGTGAGTGCATGCTCTGGGATTCCAGAGCCGTTGTCGGAGATAGTGAAAACAACATAGGTACCGGGGGTGATGTCTTCATAGCCCTTGAATGGAGCATCCAGGATCTTATTGCTGGTGGAAAGAACGATGTTGCCGTTTTGCTCGCTGGCTTCCATGGCATTATTGATAAGGTTCATAATAACCTTGCTGATATGAACGTCTGAACAGCTCATGTTTAACAGGTCATTGGCGAGATGTGTTTCAATTCTGACACCTTTAAATCGCGAAGCAATCGTTTGATGTTCGATGGTGTCAAGATGATTGATGATAAGCTGGTTCAGGCTGCATGTATTTTTAGGAGCCTTTGAGCCACGGGTTACGGTGAGCAAGTCAGAGACCACCGCCGCTGCCCGTTTGCCGGTATCGCGAATAAACTCGATGGATTTTCGGTACTTATCAGAGGTATCCATTTGGGCAAGGATCATCTCTGGATAGGTGACAATCCCGGATAATATATTGTTGAGATCATGGGCTATGGAGCCAGCCATCAGGCCAAGTGTCTCAATCTTGTTGGCAATTGCCAGTTTCTCCAGGAGCTTTATCTTCTCCTGCTCGGCGTTGACTCGTGTTGAAATATCACGAATGGCACAAACCCTGACCATTTTGTCTTGGTATTCCATATACCTGCTATTGGATTCAAAGGGGAAGGAGGTACCATCTTTTTTGAGTCCTGTGGATTCATGGAAACCCACTTCGCCATTCATGATTCGTGAGTTCAGGTCTATAAGGCAATGAGAAGGGAATAATTTTTCGAGAATATTGGTGTGAAGTAATTCTTCCTTCTTATATCCAAAAAGTTTGAGAAACTGTTGATTGGCCTCGAGAAGGAATCCGTGGTCATGGATGGCAATGCCTTCCCAGGAGGCATCTGCCAGAATCTTGAAACGTTCCTCGCTTGACCTGAGCGCTTTTTTCAGTTGTCTGTGTTTGAGGGCTTTCTCGATGGTCTTGAGAAGCAGGTCGGAATCAATTGGTTTATTCAGATAATCATACACCCCTTTTCTCAAGGATTGGATGGCAGTGTCCAGTGTGCCGTTGCCGGTGAGCATGATCGGGATTAAAAACCGATTATTATCTTTCAATGAATCAAGGACTTCATAGCCATACATGTCGGCCAGTTCAACGTCAAGAAGGGCAAGGTCATAGGCGTGATTGTCGAGCAGACAAATGGCTTCCAGGCCACTGGTGGCGATGGTAACCTGATATCCATAAAACGAGAGGATTTGCTTGAGCGTTTCACCGAAACGGACTTCGTCGTCGACAAGAAGAATGCGCTGTGATTGTTCCATCTAAAAACCTTCCTGGTTTATATATTGAAAGAACCGTTCAGAAAATCTTATTATTCAATCCCTGTCATAATCAGATAAATCATCATCTCCTCAGCTCGAAGAGACTTCTGAATTCAAAGCAAATACAGAATGTTAACCAAAACAGAAGCTTTACTCAGCCTCAATCACCGACATTTTCAGATTCATTTTAATGCATTCCATTAAACCACAGTTTTTTTAAGAACAGTGGACGGGAAGTTCAATGGTAAAGGACGTTCCATTTTCCCTGCTGCTTTGACAGGAAATTGTGCCATGGAGTTGGGTTACGATATTCTGGACTATGGAGAGCCCCAATCCGGAATTGCCTGCCGCGTTCGTACTGGTTTTGGTGGAGACAAAGGGCTCAAAGAGGGTCTCGGCGATCTCCTCAGCTATGCCGGGGCCGTCATCACGAACGGTGATGATAATCCGATCCTGGCTGAGTGCCCCTTTGTTGTCACGGAGCATGGTGGTGGGGATTTCTTTTTGGTGGGTCTCAATATAAATATTTCCACCTTCCTGCAGAGCTTCCGCGCTATTTTTGATGAGATTGATAATAATTTGTTTCATGTCATCGGCGGGAGCCTTTATGAGAGGCAGGTTGGGGGCAGGAGAAAAGTGGATCTGGATCTTGGTTGTGTATAAAATTGATCTGGCAAGAATTTTGGTTACATCTGATAACAGATCATTAAGATTTATTTCTGTCCATTCCTGCCTGGCGGTTGGGGCAAAATGATATAATTGCTGGACAATGGCAGAAATCCTGTTGATCTCGTCATCGAGAATTTTCAAGTCATCTTTGAGTGTTGCCGACTGGGTAAACTTGAGCTCGAAGATCTTGAAATAGTTTTTAATAATGGCCAGAGGATTATTGATTTCGTGGGCAATCTTGGCCGCAGCCAGAGCCGTTGCGGCCAATCGTTCTTTATGGATTTTCTGGGCTTGTTTTTCTTTAATTTCAAGAAGATGAATGGACATTGCAGTCTGATTTGCGATCAAACGCAAGATTCTCGTATTGTCCAGGAGTTTCGCTTCCTTCATGCCAAGGACAATCACCCCGATGGGTATTTCTCCAGCGGCCATGGGGATATAGGCCATTCCTTTCTGGCCCATCAGGTCCAGGAGCTGCAGGTCCGCCAAGCCGAGCTCGCTGGTGGCGCTGCGGGCATGCGGGTTAATGATTTTCTGCTCGCTGAGAGTCCTGGCAAGGAGGCTGGAATCAACAGTATTGGAAATCACCAGATTCTGAACCAGTTCCTGATAGCGGTTCTGTGAAGAGGTGCAGCCAAAAAGCGTCTGAGTCTCGGAATCCTGGAGGAAGAACACGATGGTGTCGATTTCCAGAAGGATATTCAGGGTCTGCTCGGTGGCCTTCAGAATAGATTCCTGATCTTTGCATCGGAGCAAATTTTCCAGGAAAGAGGTTAAGAGGGAGCTCTCTTGGACCTTGCTTACAAGACGGAGTGAATGTTTGTCCAGGCCTGCCGACTTTGCTTCTTCTTTAAGGTCCTCTTTATCAACCGGGGTTTGAATGGGCAGATCGAGACTTGCGGCGATTTTTTCAATTTCCTCATGGGCACCAGAGATGATCGACTGCATCTGCTCGCTGGCAAGTCCGAGAAGTTCATGCCCAAAGGCGAGCAGAGAGGGATCCAGAGAGGCACTTTTGCTGAGCTTATGGGCCAGGCTGGTAATTTTGACGAGAGGGAAACCGTTTTTGACGCGGGCCACGGGCTCGTGATGATAGAGAACGGCATCGGCCATGAACGAGTTAAGTTTCCAGTGCTTGATAAGCCAGGCCCCAGCCTCGCAATGGGTTAATCCGATTTGTTGCCTTTCAAGGTCACAGGTATCGCACTGATTGTCAATCTGGGAGAGGATTGATTTGTACTCTCTTGGGAAATTGGTATAGAGCACTAACTTGCCAAGATTGAGAAGCAGGCCTGATATATAGGCTTCTTCAATGTTGGTGTATTGGATTTGCTGGGCAATTCTTTTGGAAAAAATAGCACAGGAAAATGAGTTCCACCAGAAACGGTCCATGGAAAAGGAGCCATTCTGTTTTATTCCGTTAAACACATGGTGTACGGAGGCGGTGACGGCAATATTTTTGACCGCATCGGCTCCAAGATATAGGACAGCTCGTTCAATGCTGGTGAATTTTCCTTCCAGGTTGAAGTAGGCTGAGTTGACAAGACGTAATGCCTTGGCGCTGATGGCTGGATCCTGAGCTATGACCTTGACAAGCTCCTTGATGTCAAAATCTTCCTGTTCTTCAAGGGCGATAACCTGAAGCAGCACCTGGGGCAGGGAAGGAAGGCTTGTTGAGTCCTGCAGGCGGGCAAAAAGTTGAGCGTTATTGGTCATAATGGACGTTGGGTATCACTGCAAATGATTGACATTACCAGTTTGCAAGGGTGGCGGAAAAATGCTGACAGCTGAGCAAACTGTATTGACCCGTTCAAAACCTTGGGAGATTCCATGGTTGCTAACGTTGTGCTTCCTTCAAAGAGGGGTGAGGGAAAACCGGATGTCCAGATTCCAACAGACACAGATGCTTTCTTTTAGCGTATAACGGCTTAAATATTGTCTGTTTTTGTTGCGTCGATTAAATTACTATCCCAAAGGGAAACGTTAGTCAAATGTAATATTATTAAAATATCATTTAACTGGTTGTTTTTTGAAAGTATTTAGTGATGATCCCATCATTGTGATGGCTCGAAATTTCTTCACTCGTTCTTTATTGCCGGAATCCGTATGTTTTTCTAAAAGGATAACTGATGAAGATTACTATTAAATATTGTACTAAGTGAAATTATCAACCCCGTGCTTCCAGGCTGGAAGAGGAGTTGAAGAGTCTGGCAGGTGTGGAGTGCGTATTGATTCCCTCCACCGGTGGAGTATTTGAGGTTGCGGTTGATGGCAGGCTTATCTTTTCCAAAAAAGAGCAGAAACGATTTCCTGAAGAGGGAGAAATTCTGGCGCTGTTAAGCACTTGAGTGGTTTTAGAGCGGGCTTGAGCCTGAAGGAGTCTCTATATTATCGAGTTTTTCCGGTCAACCCTTTTCCTCCTGCAGATCTGGATCTCGATGGCAAGCTGAGATGCAGGCGTTGCAGTTGGTTCGGGTCTTGCCTTCCTTGCAGTAGTCGGCAAACCCTTTTAGCAGGTCATTGCCCCCGCGGGGACAGATTTTGAGAAATTCAATAAAAGAGATCATGTGCGAAATGACCTCTGGCGGGGCGGTATGTTCCACCCGGCAGGCCCCATTCTCGGCGACATCGGGATCTACGGCCAGGACTTCGATGAAAAATTGTTTTAGGGCATCGTGGCGAAAAATGACATTCTGCGCAGCCTCTTTTCCCTGTGCGGTCATGGTTATGGCCTCGTAGGGTGAGTAATTAATCAGTTCTCTTTTAGACAGGGCGCGCAGGGCCTCGGTTACCGAGGCGCGGCTGACTTGCAGGCGCGCGGCAATCTCTTTGCTTCTGGCGACATGTTTGTCGGCAACAATATGGTAAATTGCCTCCAGATAATCTTCCAGGCTGGCGCTGAGGATATTTTTTTTGGGCATCACGGGCTTTGCTCCGACGTTTAGATCCGATTATAAACGAAAACATATTTTGCCTGCTCATTTTTTGGCAGAATAGCCTTGTTTCAGAAGTGCGTCAAGGCAGATCATGGAGATGGTTCAGATTATGTGTATATACTAGGAACAGCAAGATGCTATGTGAGCTAAAGGTTGAAAATCTCGCTTTAATTGAATCCCTACACCTCCAGTTTGACCAGGAAAACGGCAGTTCTCTGGTGGTCATGACAGGGGAGACTGGTGCCGGTAAATCGATTATGCTTCGGGCAGTGCATTTGCTCATGGGGGGACGCGGGTCCATGGACTGGATTAGAAGCGGGGCCCAGCAGTGTGTGGTGGAAGCACTGTTTATGGTGAACGCCGATCACCTTGCTCTGCTTGATACCTTGCGGGATGCTGGCCTGGAAGATGGCTCCTCGGTGATTCTCAAACGGGTACTTACCAGTACCGGCAAGAGCAGGCACTATGTCAATGGGTCCTTGGCCACGGCGAAGATGGTCTCTTTGCTGGCGGACAATCTTCTCAATGTTGCCAGTCAGCATGATCATCAGCAGTTGCTGCAGCCGGCCCTGCACCTTGATTTTCTTGATACCCTGGGTGAACACTGGCCGCAACGGGCTCAAGTGCAGCGAATTTTTTCCAAGTGGCAACAGAAGAAAGAAGAGCTGGCCTCTCTTCGTCAGCAGGAGCGAGACAAGGAACAGCGACGTGATTTTCTGAAATATCAGCTTGCAGAGATCCACGAGACCTGTCCGCTTTCTGGTGAGGATGAGGAGCTGGGTCTTGAGAGAAAGCGACTGAAGAGTGCCGATACTCTGATTGCCCTGAGTAAGAAGGTGTATCGTTTTCTTTCCACTACCCTTGCCGATGGATTATTTGAAGTGCGACGGGATATGGAACAGGCAGTTCAACTTGACGCCCAGGCAGAGGAGCTTGCCGCTGAACTGATCTCGTACAGCTATCAGGCGGAGGATCTGGTCACCCGATTACGGAGTTATAAGGATTCCCTCGAACATAATCCCGTTCGCCTGGAGCAGGTCAATGAGCGGCTTAATGCCTTGCAGCACCTGAAACGCAAATATGGCGAGACTCTGGATGTGGTGTTGAGCTTTGCTGCGGCTGCAGAAAACGAGCTGCTGATGATTGATAATATGGACAAAAATATGAATGAGCTGGAGGCTCATGTAGCCGACCTGGAAAAGGAACTTCAGGGTTTGGCTGAGACTCTTTCAGAGGGACGTCGTCAGACAGCAGAACATCTGGAGAGGGCTATGTCTGCGGAGCTTGATTCCCTTGCCTTCCAGCAGTCAGGATTCGAAGTTCGTTTTCTTGAGGAAAACCATGATATCAACGCAGTGCGCAATAGTGGCTGGGATCGGGTGGAGTTCTTTTTCTCGGCCAATCCCGGTGAGCCGGCCCGGCCGTTGGCCAAGGTGGCCTCGGGTGGTGAGCTTTCCCGGCTGATGCTGGCGCTGAAATGTCTGCTCGCCAAAAAAGATATGGTGGAAACCGTGATCTTTGATGAGGTGGATGCCGGTATTGGCGGTGAGGCCGCCGAGGCCGTCGCCCGCAAAATTCAGGAGCTGGCCACCCATCATCAGGTCTTCTGTGTCACCCATCTGCCGCAAATAGCCGCCCGCGGCAATATTCATTACCGGGTGGCCAAGCAACAGGAGCAAGGACGCACCCATTCATCCTTTTCACTGCTTGCTCAGGAGCAGCGGGTGGATGAGCTGGCGCGGATGCTCGCCGGGGATTCGGTTTCATCCCAGACCCGGGCCTGGGCCTTGGAGCTTCTCGCCAAGGGTGCAAATGGTCAAGTTCTTAAGAAGGGACAGGAAGAAAGGACGACTGTGTGCCAGTGAGAACCGCTCTGGCCCTCTTTTCCGGGGGACTCGACTCAATTCTCGCCTGCCGGGTGGTGGCCGCCCAAGGGATTCGGGTGGTTGCGGTCAAATTTGTGACTCCATTTTTTGACTATGAGCTGCTGGCTGATCCTGCAGCCTATCGGAAGAAAATTTTTTCCAAATACGGGATTGAGGTGTTCGTTGAAGATCTCAGTCCCGGTTACCTTGAGCTGCTCCATCATCCTTGCCACGGATTTGGCAGGCATTTTAATCCCTGTGTGGACTGTAAAATTTTGATGCTCACCAGGGCCAAAAAAATGATGGCGGAACTTGACGCCTCTTTTCTCGTCACCGGCGAGGTCTTAGGGCAACGCCCGATGTCCCAGCGGCGCAGTACCTTGCGGGTAATTGAGCGTGATTCCGGCAGCGATCGCATGTTGCTCCGTCCCCTGTCTGCAAAACTTCTCAAGGTGACAGAGGCGGAGGAGAAGGGCTGGGTTGATCGAGGGAAACTGCTGGATTTCAATGGCCGTGGACGTAATAGGCAGATTGCCCTGGCTCGGGAATTCGGCATTACTGATTTCCCCGTTCCTTCCGGTGGCTGTATCCTTGCCGATCTGAATCTCAGCCCACGAATTTCCCGGATTTATCAGGGTAATTATATGGTCAAGGCGGAAGAGATCACTGTTGAGGATGTGCGCCTGCTCCTTTTTGGCAGACAGTTTCGTCTTCCCGGCGGCGGCTGGTTGATCCTTGGCCGGAACCAGGAGGAAAATGCATTACTCTCTTCGCTTGCCCAAGTTGAGGATGCGGTGCTTGCCGTGGGCGTTCGTCCCGGCCCGACCGCCATTCTTCGACGTGCCGCAATTTGCTACGCCGATGATTCCTGCCTACAGAGTGATTTACGTCTGGCGGCGTCCCTGGTGGTTCGTTTTGGCAGACAGAGAAAAAATGGCCCGGCCGAGACCAATGTCTTTTTTTCCCTGGGTTTAAAAACATCAGTGCTGAAGGTTTCTCCCATGGCTGACCTGGTGTTTCAGGATTGGGTTCTTAACGAGGGGCAGGTGGCAAATCCGCACTGAATTTGTCTACCTTCCAGCTTATCCTTCATCTCTCATTCATTTATACTGTTTAAAAAAAAGACCATGGATACAATCACTTTAATGGGCATCGCTGTGGCCCTGGCTATGGATGCCTTTGCCGTTGCCCTGGCAACCGGACTTGCCCTGCCGGTCATGAATGGACGGCACATGTTTCGTCTGGGTTTTCATTTCGGTCTGTTTCAGGCCCTGATGCCGGTCATCGGCTGGCTGGCCGGGATGACGGTGCAGGCGTGGATATCCTCCTATGATCATTGGGTTGCTTTTTTCCTTCTGATCTTTGTCGGCGGTAAGATGATTTACGAGGCTTTCTTCGACCATGATGAAGAAAACCTGGAGCGTGATCCTACCCGGGGCTGGTCCCTGATCATGCTTTCGGTGGCAACCAGCATCGATGCATTGGCCGTTGGCCTGACCCTGGCCATGCTCAATGTCAGCGTCTGGGTGCCGTCCCTGGTGATTGGATTGACCGCCGGGGTTCTGACGGTGGCGGGCATGCTTCTGGGACGTCGGATCAACGGGATCTGGGGAAAACGAGTGGAGGTCTTCGGGGGGTTGGTGCTCTGCGCAATCGGGGTGAAGATCCTCCTGGAACAGACTCTGTTTCAATGAAAAGTGTGCGCAATTAACAGTTTGCATCCAAGTTGACACCGAGAAATCAAGCCAAAGGGGTCGAATCGGTACGAGGAACAGGGTGAGGAGCCATGCAGCTTTTCCGGCGAAATTGTCGGCTTGAGTCTGGATTGGAAAATCCAATCCTTGAAATATCTTTGCAACCATCCTTCCCGCCCATAAACTGACGGAGCTGTATCTCTTCTGTTCCATGGCATACCCAGCATAGAGAGAAGAATCCCTTGAAGCCGAAACCAGTTGATCTCCCATCAGCTGTGATTCCTTCAAATGACAAACCATCTGTTTCTTAATCAGCAAGTCTGGCTATACTTTATTCACCCAACGAAGAGAGGAACCCATGAAATCTTTCATTCATACCCTTGCCGTCTTCTTGAGCGTCGCCATTGCTGGATGCACGACTCCTGCCGGCGCCCCGGATGCTCAACTCAGCAGTCCTTCATTATCAAGCACTGCGCCCCATACCTATCGTATCTATCATATCAATGACTTCCATGGTTTTGCTGAACCAAGCATGCGTCCAGGGGCAACCGTCCAGCAGGGTGGAGCGGCCTGGCTGGCGACGGGTTTAAACAGATATCGGGCGGAACATCCCGGTCTCTTTCTGGCCGCAGGCGATATGATTCAAGGGGATACCTGGTCAAACTTTTCTCAAGGCCATTCCGCCATTGCCCTTCTCAATGAGATGCACCTGGATGCGATGGTAACGGGAAATCATGAATTCGACTTTGGTCAGGAGGTGCTCAAACAGCGGATCAGTGAGGCCCATTTCCCGATCCTGGCTGCCAATGTTATCGGGCTGCCTGGGCTGGTTCCGCAAATCTCTCTGCCTCTGTCCGGTGGAAAAGTGACGGTGATTGGGCTTGTCACCGACGATGTGCCTCAGTCCTCTCATCCCCGCAACACCACCGGCCTGAAGTTCATCACCCCCCTTGCGGCAGCACGCGAGCAGATTGCTGCAAGGGACAAAGAATCTGATCTGGTTGTGCTGTTGACCCATATCGGCCATGAGCAGGATCTGGCTCTGGCAGAAAAACTCTGCACCGGCTCAGAAGCCCTGGATGTACCCATCCTCATTGTTGGCGGCCATTCCCATACCAGGGTAGAGTCACCGGAGCGCAGAGGAAATTGCGCCGTTGTCCAGGCCGGAGAGCATGGCAAGTATCTGGGGGTGGTGGATGTGAGTGTGGGGAAGGGGAAAATGCTTGCAGCAACTGGTCATCTCGAAGAGATCGGTCCTAACCTTGGTGAGCCGGACCCTGCGATATCAGCACTCATTGCGCGTTACAGCGCACAGGTGGATGTAATTCTCAATCAGAAGGCCGGGGTAAGTAAGGTCGATCTGATTCAGGAAGGAGCACGGATGCAGGAGACCAATCTGGGGAATCTGGTGGCTGATATCGTGCGCAAGACTACTGGTGCCCAGGTGGCCCTTATCAATGGCGGAAGTATTCGCACTGGCCTGAGTAAAGGGGATATCACTTATCGTCAGGTCCACGCTGCCCTTCCTTTCAACAATTATCTGGTGGCGGTCAAGATGAGCGGTGAGTTGTTGTGGCAGGCCCTGGAGCATGGAGTCTCCGGCGTGGAACGGGGAGAGGGGCGTTTTCCGCAGGTATCGGGGTTGGCCTTTGTCTTTGATTCCCACCGGCCCGTTGGCGAACGGATTGTCTCGGTTACCATTGGCGGTCATCCCCTCGACCGGCAGCAGGAATACACGGTTGCTACCCTCGATTTCATGGCCTCGGGCGGGGATGGCTACACCGCGTTCGGACAAGCGATCAAGAGCGCCGGCGATTACAGCGAAGTCGGTGGAGCCATGCGCAGCAGCCGACTGGTGTACAACGATCCCGGTCAATTTCTCCGGGACGCCGTGCTCGACGCCCTGGCCAAGGGTTCACCGGTGGCACCTTCGGTGCAGGGACGCATTGTCGAGCAAAGGTAGGTTTTAGTAACTTGAAACGATAAACTTCCCTATACTCTTAGAGGATAAGCATGACGGTGGAATCAAATAGCAGAGGTAATGCTCCAAAGTAAGGTTTTTTTACAGTATGTCTGTACGCCTGGCATGGTCAGTGAAGCCCCTTGAATGGATTTCCTAAATACTACTTATTGGCCTCCCAGGAAAATATCTCTCCATCTTCATCGAGTTTTCACGATCAGGTAAACACCCGATGTTTCGTGTGCCGTGAAAATAACCGGCATGACCGTATTCCGGAATCCCGGAATACGGGACTCGTTTTTCTGATTTCTCGTACAAAACAATCCCTGCATGTACTCTGAGAATCTTTCTTGATTGTAACTCACTGAAATTGTTATGGAATATTTTCTGTCCTATTGTTGAATAGTGGAATAAGTTTTGCATAAGAATGTGAGTTTGAGGATTTTTTTCGCACAATTCAGGAAGGACGGGATGTGTTTTTTTTTGGTGATGAAGATAAATCATCGTAAACCTCTAAAGGTGGAGAACGAAAAGGGAGAATGGCATGAGCAGGGGAAATGGAAAAATCTGGCTTGGCATTGCTGCCGGGGCATTGTTTTCGGCAGTGGCCATAGTGACACCCGCAGGGGCGGTTGATACGAATTGGAACACTACCGAGCGAGGAGATTGGGGAGACGCCTCCAACTGGAATAACGGTGTCCCGGTCGCTGATGGCAGCGCATATCTTGCCATGCAAGACGCCATTGTGGATTATAATGTATCCTCATTGACGATGCCGTTTTCTTTGGTCTCCATTGATAATCGTTCAAGTTTAGTTCAATGGGGCCTTACTGAACTTAACACAAATACCCTTGTTGTCGGTGAGAGCAGTCCGGCTGATCCTTTAATTCCCGGCAATAGGTCAGCTTATCACCTTAATAACTCAGCAAGTCTCGTAGTTAATAAAACGATGGTGATCGGCCTGACGGGGACAGGGATGTTTGACCACTGGGGCGGTAGCGTCAATGTCGGCAGCGATGGAGCCGCCGGCGAACTTATCCTTGGGCTTGAGTCAGGAAGTAGAGCGGAATATTATTTGTTTAATGTTGATACTACCCTCACCGTCGTTGGCGATGAAATTATTGGTGAGCATGGTATTGGTTATTTTGAACTGGACGGAGGAACCAACACCGTCAGCGCTGCCCTTTTGCTCAGTACAGAGGTTGACTCCAAAGGCACCTACGATCTTTTACCGTGGTTCTCTTCAGACAGGCAGTACTGTGGTTTCTGCCTGGGGGCAGGAGGGCTTCTTTAATCAGAGTGGTGGCAGTCATGAGGTGGCTGATAATCTGGAAATCGGCCTTAACCGTGGTTCCGTCGGTAAATACAATATGACAAACGGCACCCTGACGGCGCACGACCTGCATATTGGTGAAAATGGTACCGGAATGTTTTTTCAGGATTCCGGCAGCGTAAATATTGAAGGTGAACTCTTTCTTGGCCGCAATATTAATAATGGAGCAAGGGCCCATGGTTACTATCAGCTTTTATTTGGTAAGCTTGATGTAGGCTTGGTCGAGCGGATTGGTGTGGAGGGTGATGCACAATTCGACCAGGGCGGCGGAACCAATATCACCCAAGAGTTGATCATTGCCGATCAATCAGGGAGTACCGGGAAATACATGATGACTAACGGCACCCTTGAAGCAGCGCCATTTGATGGCGGCTCAATTATTGTCGGTAAGGGTGGTGTCGGGGAGTTTTATCTTAGTGATGGAGACATCAGTACCGACAATATGGACGTGGGGGTAACCGGCAACGGCACATTTTCACAGAGTAACGGAACAAATACCGTCTATAATAACCTCGTACTCAGCAGAGAGACCGGATCAGTAGGTACGTACGACCTTAGTAGCGGAACCCTTACGACAGGCGAGACGCATGTCTCGGCTTTTGGCACGGCAGGTTTATTTTTTCAGACCGGTGGACTGCATACCACTGACACCCTGGTGCTTGGCTACAATGCCGGAGGGAGTGGCGAATACCGACTCCATAATGGTGGAAACCTCAATGCCGGAACGGAGCGGATAGGCCTTGAAGGATCGGGCATCTTTTTGAACTTTGAGGGAACCAACACCGTAAGTGGAGATCTGATTCTTGGTCAGGGTGTTGGTTCAAGTGGCAGCTATACTCTGACTGATGACGGAGTCCTTGAGGTTAAGGGTGATGAATATATTGGTCAGGCTGGAAATGGTACTTTTAACCAGACAAGCGGCACACATACAACAGGCGGTCTTTTCTTAGGCGACAATAGTGGTAGCTACGGCAGTTATTCCCTTCATGGTGGTGATCTCATTGTAGGGGATTTCGAGGTAATCGGTGGTTTGGGAGCGGGGGACTTTTCACAGGATGGCGGCACCCATTCGACGAGTGGGGATGTCAGCATCGGTATGAATGGGACGTATTGGATGACGGGTGGAGATTTCCAAGCAGGAAATAATATCGTCAATGACCACCTGTTTCATATGGAAATCGCCGATGGCGCAGGAACATTGACCGCACTTACCTTTATCAACAACGGCATCTTGGAAGGAACCGGAACCATTACGGCAAATGTCCAGAATTTCGGGCTTATCTCCGCTGGTAATTCTCCAGGCGTAATGAATATTGAAGGTAACCTTACCCTTGGAGACTCAAGCACCCTCTTTTTCGAGCTTGGTGGCACAACCCAGGGTACGGAATATGACTACCTGTATGTCTCCGGAATGGCCGCTCTGGGTGGATCTCTGGAGGTGGAACTCTACGACCTTGGGCTTGGTGGTGGCACCTTCGACCCAGCAATTGGGGCCTTTTTCCAGATTCTTTATGCTGAAGATGGCATTACCGGCCAATTTTTGAGCGACTACATCCTGCCTGATCTTGCCGATGGGAAAAAGTGGTCAATCGCTTACAATGACTACGATGTTACCCTGCATGTGAACGCTGTTCCGGTTCCTCCGGCGGTCTTTCTCTTGGCATCGGGCTTGGCGTCGCTCTTCATGGTGAAACGCAGGAAGGTTTGATAAACCTCTTTTCCCTGTGACTTCAGGTCGGGCATGAAAGAAACTGCCTGCCCTGAAATCTTGTATCAGAACCGAAATAAAAAACGCCCCATATCCAGATTCAGGTTATGGGGCGTTTTTTATTTCGGTTCTGCCTGCCTTCGGTTTAACCTTAAAGGAGAACGAACTAAACAGAGGCAGGTAGGCAAGAGAGTAGTCGTTATTTCGTGGAACCAGAGGCGGCCAAGGGTTCGGTGATGGTGACGCCGATCCAGTGCGGGTCCCACCATTCCACTGGATTGACAAAGACCCCGTTGATCAGCATTGAAAAATGCAAATGATCGCCGCCGGCCATGCCGGTGGTGCCGGTCAGGCCAAGGACGGTGCTGGTGTCCACCATACTGTCTAAGGTGACGTTGATCTGGCTGAGATGAGAGTAGAGGCTGAACACGCCCTGGCCATGATCGATAACCACCATCTCACCATATATGCCGTTATATCCGGTAAAGATGACCTTCCCGGCCTCTGCTGCCCGGATTTCAGCCCGTTCGAGAGAGGCGATGTCAACGCCCAGATGAGTCTGCTCATCAATGGCCTTGCCATTGTAAAGATAGGTGCGATGATCGGCAAATCCGGCCTTTGGACTGCCGGGCATGCGCTGAAAGGCGCCCTTCCAGAACCGTTCCGGACTGGGGCTTTTGCACAGGTCATGAATCTTCGCATTGTTGATATCCCGGAGATTTCGATTGGTGTAGAGATATTTTTCTATAATATCCCCTTGCATCTCCGGATAATGTTCTTCAAACTCAGGGACTTTTGTGTTGAGGAAGTTGTCACTGATGGTGATGGAATCATGCTTCTGATTGGCTTTTTTGTAGGTGCTGGTAAAAGAAGCTCCGGCCTTATTCCCGGCCGGATCCTCCGCCATGATCTTCGCATCGACTATTGTTGTTGCGTCATAGGGCAGGGCGATAAAGGCAATGAAGGTGTTGGGCCGGCCGCTGCTGACCGGAAATCCGGGGTGGGCATTGCCGTTGATCTGGACACTGTGATGGACGGTATCCTCTGAGGTCTGATAGACCACAATGCCGGCGCCGCCCTGTTTCAAATAGCGGGTGGCATGGAGCAGGCTGATCTTGGGAGGTTTGGTGTCGATGGTGATTTTTTTGGCAATACGATTCAGATTTCCCTGCAGAAGTCCCCATAGGGAAAAGTCCCGGACCTCAATGATGATTTCCGCCGCACCTTCTTTCAGGCCAAGTTTTTTGAGATCAATGACCTGTTTTTCCTTCACCTCAGCAGGGCCGGCCTGTCCCAGATAGCCTTGGCGGGGGTATTCGGTGCGAAAAACCTCTTTGTCCTGGTTATTCTGGTTCAGGGTAATGCGGATGCTGCGCAGTCCGCTTTTCTTGTCGGTGATTGTAAAGTCAAGGGTGGTGTCAGTGCCGATATAGTCCGGGATCTCATTCATTGAAACAACCGGTTTTTCCATTTCAAAAATGGTCAAAGCCCCCACGCCCAGAACGCCGAGCGCTGCTATGACGAGCAGGAGAAGAAATGGTTGCAATAGTTTTCTGCTTGCACCTTGTTTTTTTATTTGTTGGGCTGCCATGAAAATTTGTACTCCTTTTTTCTTGTTGATCTTGTTCCAGGTGAATCATTGACTGGATGAACCGAGGCGTAGTGTCTATGTCAGCGCAAGGAGATGCACTTGCGGGCTTGTAAACTGGAGGCTGTCATTGCCAGGAGATGTCATATTTCTCAAGATGCAGCCCCTTCTCCGGGATGATTGTAAGTCGTTTTTTTGAGTTTTGTTCAAGCTCCAGGGTGACGTGTTCCTCTTCTTTCAGGATCATGTCTGCAACCCGTGGATGGACTTTAACGATAATCTCATCTCCCTGATACTTCCCTATATCCCTTAAAATCTTGCGGAAAATTTCATAACAGATAGTCCGCCTTGATTTGAGTCGACCTTCGCCGGCACAATAATAGCAGGGCTCGCTGAGAAGCTGATTGAGATTTTCACAACTTCGTTTGCGGGTCATCTGCACCAGGCCGAACTCTGACAGTTTGAGGATATTAATCTTGCTTTTATCTTTTTTGACAACTTCCTTGAACGAGCAGAGCAGCTCCTGACGGTGCAGCTCATCGGCCATGTCGATAAAATCAATGATGATGATCCCGCCAATGTTCCTGAGACGTAATTGATAGGCAATTTCCTTTACTGCTTCCATGTTAGTTTTAAAGATAGTCTCCTGCAGGTCGTTCTTGCCGACGAATCGCCCGGTATTAACATCTATGACTGTGAGCGCTTCGGTTGTTTCAATAATAATGTACCCACCAGAGCGGAGCCAGACCTTTTTCTCGATGATTCTGCTGATCTCAATTTCTATTCCAGAGGCCTCGAAAAGGGGTATTTTCTCCTGGTAAAAGGAAATGCGATGTTGGAGATCCGGGGCAAATATCTTGATAAAGTTAACTAATTTGTCATGGGTTTCCTTGTTGTCAACGATCAGGCTGTTGACATCGGAGGTGAACAGGTCACGGACTGAACGAAAAATGATATCAATGTCTTCGTAAATCAAGGCGGGAGAGGATGAATGGGAGGCCTTGTCCAGAATTTCACTCCACAGGTGCAGGAGAAATTCCATGTCAGCCTCCAACTCCTCCATGTCGGCATACTCGGCCACTGTCCGGACTATAAATCCAGTGCCGGCGGGACGGAGTGCCTCAATGCGTTCGCGCAGTGCCTCGCGAAGGGCATCGTCCTCGATTTTTCTGGAGACGCCGATGTGGTCAGTGAGGGGCATAAAGACAAGATTACGGCAGGGTAGGGTAATATGGCAAGTGAGACGGGGGCCTTTACTGCCGATGGGTTCCTTGCCTACCTGGACGGTAATGTTTTGTCCTTCACGCAGCAGATCTTCAATATTCATGCCGGAAAGATTTTGTCCTTCGTTCTCTGCGGAGGAAGAGGTGAAATTGTATTTCCCGCACGGCTGATGTTCATGACCAAGCAATCGATGATCAAGTTCGTTGGTGGAAATAAAGACATCATCCACATATAAAAACCCTGTTCTGTCAAGGCCGATGTCAACGAATGCCGCCTGCATTCCCGGTAACACCCGGACGACCCGGCCTTTGTAGATATTTCCAACCAATCCCTTGGCAGACGGTCGCTGGATATGAAATTCGACAAGCTGGGTGTTTTCAACAAGCGCGATTCTTGTCTCGTAACCCAGAGAATTAATAAGTATTTCTGTGCTCATGGTGGAATGTCAGGAAAAATTAAAGGTCACATCAGAGACTGATAGGGGATGAGTTCGATCAATAAAAAAAGTATTATACATTATTTTGGATTGAAATAGCCACTTCCTTTTATGGTGCCCAGCTATTGAACAAATGATTATGGGCAAAAACCGGATGGTTGAATAGCTTCAGGTTTCTTCTATTTATGACAGCAATTTCTGTGATTATCCCCACATATAATCGGGAAGATTTTATCGAGCGGGCCCTGCGTTCCGTCTTTGCTCAGAGCCATCCCTGCCATGAGATCCTTGTGGTCGATGATGGCTCCACTGACCAGACCAGGGCTGTTGTCGGCAGGCTGTGCGAAATGAGTCCTGTTCCCCTGCACTATCTGTATCAGGAAAACCAGGGACCGGCCGCTGCCAGGAACTTTGGGATCAATCATTCGGGTTCCGGGCTCCTGGCCTTTCTTGATTCTGACGATCATTGGCAAAAAGATAAGTTGGCCATTCAACTTAAGGCCATGAATGAGCAGCCTGAGTTTCTGATATCCCACACCCGTGAGCATTGGCGGCGGATGGGGGTGCATCTCAATCAGAAAAGAAAGCATTTCCCGCGCCATGGCGAGATCTTCGATCACTGCCTGCAACTGTGTACAGTGGGGATGTCCACAATCATGGTGCGCAGGGAGCTTTTTGAAAAGGTCGGTCTGTTTGCTCCCGACCTTCTCTGTTGTGAAGATTATGAGTTCTGGCTGCGGGTCAGCGCCCACTATCCTTTTCTGCTCATTGATCAGCCGCTTACCATCAAAGAAGGGGGACGCGAAGATCAGGTTTCCTTTCAGTATCGAGTCGGGATGGATAAACTGCGGATCACTGCCATCTCCCGTCTTCTTGAGCATACGCCCCTGACCCACGCACAGTATGATCGTGCCCTGTGTGAACTGAGCAGAAAAAGTCGTGTCTATGGCATGGGATGCATCAGGCACGGCAGGGCTGAGGAGGGGGCTAAATATCTGGAATTGGGTTCATCACTACGAGCTGAAAATCCCTTGTTTGTCGAGAAATCAGGAGGAAATGGTAATGTTTAAGTTTGCTGAGAGTACTCTGCAATGATACCCTTGAATCAAAGGGGGGAGACGCTGTCTGTCAACGATGCCGTGTTTCTCTACGGTCTTCTCTTCTCTGTTTGTTGACCTGAGTTAAAAATGACAACGAAGTTCAGGAGAAACCATGGTCGCGAAAAAGACAGTTTTTGATCAATCTCGTGCGGATGTCACTGATATCATCCTCGAAAGTATTTCAGATGGTGTTTTTACGGTTGATCATAACTGGAAAATCACCTCGTTTAATCGGGCAGCAGAAGAGATCACCGGTATTTCGCGCTCGGAGGCCATCGGCCGCCATTGCTGGGAGGTGTTCCGCTCCAATATGTGCGAACGGGATTGTGCCTTGAAAAAAACCATGGAAGAAGGCAAAGCCTGCGTTAACAGCGCTACGTATATTGTTACCAGTGATAGAAAGCAGGTTCCCATCACCGTTGCCACCTCATTGCTCAAAGATCGAGATGGCAATATTGTCGGTGGAGTAGAAACCTTTCGTGATCATAGCCTGGAAGAGGCTCTGCGCCGGGATCTCGATGGGACCTGCCGTATGGGTGATATTGTCAGCTGCAGCCCTGAGATGAAGAAGATGTTCAGCATCCTGCCACGGGTTGCGGAGAGTGAGAGTACGGTTTTGATTGAAGGGGAGACTGGAACCGGCAAGGAGCTTACCGCCCGGGCGATTCATGCTTTGAGTTTGCGAAAGAACAAAGCTTTTGTGGCTCTCAACTGCGGTGCCTTGCCGGACACCCTGCTTGAGTCAGAACTTTTTGGCTATAAGGCCGGTGCCTTTACCGGGGCGGTGAAGGATAAGCCTGGTCTGTTTGCGGCGGCTGAAGGGGGAACCCTCTTTCTTGATGAAATCGGCGACACCAGTGCTGCCTTCCAGACCCGGCTGCTGCGGGTGCTCGAAGAAAAAGAATTCCAGCCCTTGGGGTCAGTGCAGAAGAGTAAGGCCGATGTCAGAGTGATCGCTGCCACCAATAGAAACCTGGTTGAAATGGTGCATGCCGGTACCTTTCGTCAGGATCTGTTTTATCGGATCAATGTGGTCACCATGCAGCTTCCTCCCTTGCGAAAACGTATGGAGGACATGGAACTGCTGGTGGATTTTTTTATTGCCAGATTTAACCGTCTGCGGGGAAAATCCATAACCGGAATTTCCCGGGAGGCCCTTGCAATTCTTATGGCCCATGACTTCCCTGGCAATATCCGGGAGCTGGAAAATATCATTGAACATGCCTTTGTGCTCTGCCTTGAAGGTGATATTGATGTGGTTCATTTTCCTGTAAACCTCGCCCCACCGCGATGTTCAGAGGCTGAGGCCAGTGTTGCCGATCCGCTCAGTCTCGCTGCATCACAGGTCATTCTCGCCGCCCTTCAACGAAATAACTATAATCGCGCCGCTGCTGCCAAGGAGCTTGGCATCCACAAAAGCACCCTGTTTCGTAAAATTCGGAAGCTGGGGATTTGCCTGCCGCTGGTCGATGGTCGTTCCCGCTCATCCTTTTTGCCGGGATAAGTGCATATTTGCGACGGTAGTCGCTGTGTATGTGGGCGTCTCTGCCTCGCTCCTGCCTGTTCATTTTTCCCATAAAAAGAATAATTATTAGTTAATTTAGCATGTTATTGTGTCTTTATGTAAAATTTATGAATGGCACAGTCTTTGCTTTAAAGAATACAACCAGGAATGAAAAACATTTTTCACTGGGAGAATTCTCGACCTGAATCCCTGGAGTTTTTTTATGAAAGTTGCCCTGACCATTTGGGAAGATCGGATATCACCGGTCTTTGATGTTGCGCAGACGCTCTTGATCGTCGAGTTTCATGACGGAAAAATTGTCCGAAGGTTTTTTGAGCCAATGGTTCCGGAGATGTCTTCTTGCCTTGCCTGCTGGCTCAAGGATCTGGGAGTAGAGGTACTCATCTGCGGTGCCATTTCCCAGATGCCTGCAAACATTATTGAAGCGGCAGGGGTGCAGCTGCAGTCCTTTGTCGGTGGCAAGGTTGAAGAAGTGCTGGGATCATTTATAACCGGATTGCAGATTACAACAATATATGCGCTGCCTGGATGTGGTCGGCATTATCGATTGCAGGGAAGTCGGGCAGGTTTTTTACATCAACAACGCAAGGAGGTGAGAAGAATGCCAGGAAGAGACAAAACAGGTCCGCAGGGAGGTGGCTCCAGTACCGGCCGAGGACGTGGTGGCTGCGGCACTGGACAGGGTGACACGACACAGGGGCAAGGCCGTGGATCCGGGAAAGGTCAGGGCCAGGGCCAAGGCCAGGGTGGCGGCCAAGGTGCCGGGCAGGGCCGCAGAAACAGAAACAAGGGATGATCCGACGGGATCAGCAGGAATGAATGATTCCTGAATATATAGATGATATTTATGGAGTGAAAGCCTTGGAGGTGTATGAAATGGCTGGATTTGACGGAACCGGACCAATGGGGAAAGGACCTATGACCGGGGGAAGGCGTGGACATTGCAACCCTGCTGGTGTGGAAGCCACGAGGGCCTTTGGATATGGAAGAAGCTGGCCTGGCGTCTGTTATGGTGGGAGGGTGGTGCGCCGCGCACGGGGTAGAATTAGTGTGCAAAATAGTGCCATTGAACCAGCAGATGAGCTTGAGACCCTCAAGCGGCGAGCTGATGGAATGAAAAACTCCCTGGACAACATTCTCAGCAGAATTGCTGAACTGGAAAAAACGCCTGGCCCGTTGTCGGGGAATGAATAGAAAGAGCCTGCGGAATGCAGGAGACTGATCCGTCTTTGCTGATGACCCTGTCATGCAAAGGCGGATTTTTTTTTATTGTTCACTTTGCGGTCTTTCCCTTCCTGTCCAGAATACATTATACTACCGACTTTGATTTCGGCATCCTTGTCGTCGTGAATCCCTTCGTGTCTCTTATGGTCTTCAACCATTCGATTCAATAACCTATTGTCAATTTTAGGGCCGGTCTTTATCCGGTTGATATGCCAATGTTACAGCATTCGTCCTGGGGTGACCCCTCGCGCTTTGTCAAAGAGATCCATGTGGAAGAGTCCTGTCTGGATCTTCCCCTTACTCAACACATTCTGGCGCGGGCGCAACTGCCCTTCTCCGTGATTCCGGATTATCAGGATCTGGAGGTGGTTCCGGGCTCTTATCCTGCCAATCTGACTGCCGGCAAACAACATCTGCTGTTGTGCCGGAATCGGGGCCAGTTTTTTAAACCCTGTCCCGGAACCCGTGAATATCGCTGCTGCAACTATCAGGTTTTAAATATCGGCATGAACTGCCCCATGGACTGTGTGTACTGCATCCTTCAGGCTTATCTGAATAAGCCCTGGCTTACGTTCTTTGTTAATGTTGAAGATATGTTTGCTGAGATGAGCGCTGCCTTTGCGGCTGAACCTAGCCGTTTTTTCCGCATTGGTACGGGCGAATTTACCGATTCCCTTGCCCTCGACCGTTTCACTCATCTCAGTCGGTCCCTGGTCAACTTCATGGCCGATCAATCGCAGGCAATCCTCGAACTCAAGAGCAAGAGCGTGGTGATTCAGAATCTTGAAGGGCTTGCGCACAAGGGGCGTACAGTGGTTGCCTGGTCACTTAACAGCACTTCGATCATGGCGAAAGAAGAACTGCGAACGGCAACCCTTGTCGAAAGGCTTGCCGCGGCCAGGCAGTGTGCGGAGTGGGGATACAAGCTGGCCTTTCATTTTGATCCCATCATTGAGCATGAAGGCTGGCAGACAGGCTATGCGGAAACCATTTCCCGTCTCTTTGATACCGTCCCGGCAGAAAGCATTGTCTGGATTTCCATGGGAGCCTTGCGCTATCTTCCGTCCCTCAAAAACATTGGAACGAGACGATTTCCCCAGTCTCGCATCTACTGTGAAGAGTTTATTGAGGGGTTGGATGGGAAAAGCCGTTATTTCCGTCCCCATCGAGTGGAACTGTACCAACATATTTATCATCTGTTAAAAAGCCGAGCCCATGTTAATACCTGCATCTATTTCTGCATGGAAAGTGATGAGATCTGGCGTGAGGTTATGGGCTATACGCCGGATGAGCGAGGCGGGATTCCCCATATGCTGGATCAGACAGTGCAAAATTTCGGGGAGTGATTCCGAGGGGTGAAACAGGGCTTCGCTATTTTCTTCTGGAAGAATACCGCCATGGTATGGTAAGAAGAATAGTTGCTGAAATCAGGCAGGCAGGCAAACGGGCTCTTATTTTTGGGGGCTGTCCTGTCTTTTGATCGAACTATCATTCCCTTACCTGAAGCTGGAGAAATTATGCTGAACAAAGTCATGCTTATTGGCAATCTCGGAAAAGATCCGGAAATTCGTTATACCCAGAGCGGTACCGCCGTGGCCAGCTTTAATGTGGCAACCACTGAACGCTGGAAGGATAAAGAAGGACAGATGCAGGAGTCAACCGAGTGGCATCGCATTGTCGCCTGGCAAAAGCTGGCCGAGACCTGTGGCGAATATCTGCACAAGGGCTCGAAGGTCTACATTGAAGGAAAGCTGCAGACCAGAAAATGGCAGGATCAGAACGGTAATGATAAATATACCACGGAGATTATTGCCAGTGTGATGAAGATGCTTACCCCGCGCGGGGGAGCAGGAGAAGAGAGCTATGGCGGTGGGGGCGGGATGAACGATTATCCTGAGCCGCCGGCAGGGTCTTCAGGTGGTGGTTCACGCGATGATGTGCCATTTTAAGGTTTTTTAAAGAGCGTGCGTCCCTTTAAAACAAGAAAGCGGAATCTTTCAGGATTCCGCTTTCTTGTTTTAAGCGAACAAATAATGATATCCCTGACGGTCGACTTGACTGATCAGCTATGGAATCCTATCTTTTAGACTCTTGAAAAAGGGATAGTCGTTTTTAATCAGATAATCTGTCTTTAATATCAGTGAACCATGGAATATTATCAAACATTAGGTGTTGCCAAAACTGCCACGCCAGCGGAAATTAAAAAAGCCTATCGAAAACTTGCCTTGAAGTATCATCCTGACAAGAATCAGGGGGACAAAACTGCTGAGTCCAAGTTCAAAGAGATCAATGAGGCCTATGCTGTCCTGTCGGATGCGGAAAAGAAAAAACAGTATGACACCTACGGGTCCACTGATTTCCATCAGCGCTATTCCCAGGAAGATATCTTCCGTAACTTTGATTTAAACGATATCCTTCGCCAATTTAGTGGTGGTGCGGGTGGTGGTTCCAGAAACTTCCGCACCAATATGGGCGGGGGCGGCGGGCAACCATTTCAATCATTTTTTGGACAGGCCGGCCCTGGCAGAACGGGTGGCTGCGGATCAGGCGGCTGTCATCAGCCGGAAAAGGGCCAGGATCTTACTTACCAGCTTGCTGTGACACTGGAAGATGTCATGCATGGTACTGAAAAAAACATCACCCTTCGAACCAATGGAATAAGCCAGAATGTCACGGTCAAGATTCCCAAAGGCATTGAGGCCGGGAAAAAGCTGCGCCTGAAAGGAAAAGGCGCGCCATCTCCCCAAGGCGGACCTCCTGGAGACCTTTATTTAAAGGTTGAGGAGAGTAAGCATGAACGGTTTACAAGGGAGGGGGATGATCTGGTGTGTGAAAAATTAATCCCCTTCAGCGATGCCTGCCTGGGAACAAAGGTTGAGGTTGAGACCTTGGAAGGAAAGAAATTCTCGGTCAGTGTTCCCGCCGGAATTCAGCATGATGCCCGGTTACGGATTAAAGGTCATGGGCTGCCCAGCGGACCCTTAGGCCATCGAGGCGATATCTATGTGAAATTCGGGGTACAGGTTCCCGCCCAGCTTTCCGCAGAGGCGGAAGAACTGCTTTCCAGTCTGCAGAAAGCAGGCATGTAGTTTCCCCTGAGCCTTTTTTTTAATCCGCGTTGTTTTTTTCTATGGCCAGAATTTCATCCAGATGATCGACAAAGACCTGTACCAAACGGGGGTCAAAATGTCGCCCCGCCTCTTCCTTGATTAACTCAACTGCCTTGTCGAGCGGCCAGGGCTCCTTGTAGGGTCGCCGTGAAAGCAGGGCGTCAAAGACATCGCTGATCGCAGCGATCCGTCCGTAAATAGGGATATCTTCCCCTTTGAGTCCTTGAGGATAGCCGCTTCCATCCCATTTTTCATGGTGTGACAGGGCAATCGTTCCGGCCATCCACATGATATCGGCTGGATAGTCCCCAATGATATCCCTGCCGATCTGGGCATGACTCATCATGATCTTCCACTCGTCTCCATTAAGCTTGCCGGGTTTCAAAAGGATATTGTCGGGGATGCCGATCTTGCCGATATCATGCATGGGGCTGGAGTACAGAATCAGCTCACAGGTTTTTTCATCCAGTCCTGCACCACGGCCGATGATCTCTGAAATTTGGCTCATCCGCACCACATGAGCACCGGTCTCGTTATCCCGAAATTCCCCTGCCGTGCCAAGTCGGCGCACAATCTCCAGTTGTACCCGGCGGATCTCTTCCGTCCGTTTGCAGACCTCTTGCTCCAGCACATCTCCCCGCATCAGCTGCTGTTTGTAGAAATAATGTGTTTCCAGCATGTTATGAATGCGGAGCATGACTTCCCACTGTTCGAAGGGTTTGGTGACGAAATCCTTGGCTCCAAGCTTAAGCGCATCCTGCCGGGTCTGCATGTCGGTCTGGGCCGTTAATACCAGGATGGCAAGATGATCATCGCCCAGCTGTTCCTGCAATTGTTCCATAACCTCAAGGCCGCTCAAATAAGGCATGCGGATGTCAAGGAGGATGAGATCAAAGGACTGCTTCCGGCATAATGGCAAAACCAGCCTGGGGTCAATGGTTGAGGTGACATTTTCATATCCCTCATCTTCGAGAATAAATTCCAGGAGGGAAACATTGGCCGGGTTGTCGTCTACAATCAGAATGTTTGATTTTTTCAGCTCGTCATCCAGCGAAGGGGCCACTGACGATTTTATTTCTGTCATTTTTTTTCTTCCTTGAGGACTGTGGTGAGGATGGTGTGCAATTTCAGCGCGTCCATGGGTTTCGTAAAAAAGTCGTAATATCCGAGTCTGCGGAGCAATTCCTGCCGGTTGTTTGCTGTGTCTGGTATAGACTCCACGCCCAGCGCGACAATGGGAATGTTTTGTGCCTGTGAATTCTGCTGCAGACTATAAATAATTTCTTCCGGACTTGTTTTAAAAAGATCAACATTGAGAATAATAAGATCGGGGTTGAGCATTTCAACGGACTGGAGCCCTTTTTCTGCGGTCTTCCGAATGACCAGCGACGCTTGCGGCCATTGGGTCATAAGTTTACGCATCCGAGAGATATCGTCGGCATTATCTTCAATATATAGAATCGTTGCGGCTTTGGCGACAAGATCAATCTGCTTGGTCATTAGCGCAGAAACATCAATTGTCCGATCTTCATGGTCAGCCAGCGGTAAGGCCACCTCGAAGGTGCTTCCAATGCCGGGAATACTGGTACAATCGATGGTACCCTGCATAAGCTCAACCAGCTGCTTAGTGATGGTCATCCCTATGCCGGTTCCCTCTACGAGGGAATTGTCCTGGCCAAGTCGAGTGAAGGGTATAAATATCTCCTTCTGTTTGTCCGGGGAAATCCCAATACCGGTATCTATAACCCGGATGCAGGCAATTTTTTCTTCCACAGCCCCGGTTATGGTGACGGTCCCACCAGGTCGATTGTACTTAACGGCATTGCTTAACAGATTCAGTATAACCTGCTGAAATCGGGTCTGGTCGGCCTTGATGGCCGGTAACCCTTGAATGGTGTCGTCGATATGGATGCTGACCTTGTTGTTAAAGGCCAGCGATGCGACCAGCGCAAGGCAATCATGGATCACGGGGGCCGGCTGAATGCTTTTGATGGAAAGGGTGAGCTTCCCGGATTCAATGCGGGACAGATCAAGAATTTCATTGATGAGCGCAAGCAGATAATGGCCTGCTGTGTTGATCTGAAGGACTTGTTCCTGTTGGCGTGGAGCGAGTGGACTGGTTTTGCTGCCCATCAGCAGTTTTGAAAATCCGTTGATGGCATTGAGCGGGGTGCGCAGCTCGTGGCTCATCCGGGAGAGAAATTCGGATTTGGCTTTATTGGAGGCCTCTGCCTGTTCGCGCGCCTTTTTAAGCTCGGTGATATTTTCCTTCATTGCCACGTAATGGGTAATTTCATCGAACTCATTTTTCAGGGGCGCGATTACCACATTTTCATAGTAGATCTCTCCATTTTTATTTCGATTGGCGAGTTCTCCCTGCCATATTTTCCCCTGGGAAATAGCATTCCACATCGTCTGAAAGGTCTGAAAAGGTGTGAGTCCACTGTTGAGAATTCTGGGATTCTGTCCTAGCACCTCGGCCCGGGAGTAGCCGGTCACCACTTCAAATTGCGGATTGACATACTCAATGTTGCCATCTTTATTGGTGATTATCACGCTGTGCGGACTCTGCTCGATCACCAGTTGCAACTTGCGCTTCAGGGCGTCTGCCTCTCGTTTGGCCGTAATGTCTCGGGCAGTCAGCAGAAGCCCGTTGATGGCCTTGTCATGGAGAAGATTGTGGAAAGAAGAATCAAGGACACGATATTTTCCATCACTGGCTAAAATTCGATGCTCCAGTCTTTTCTCTGGGACGAGTGAGGAGAGAAAAGCCCCAAATTGTTCCCTGCCAAAGCGGACGTCGTCGGGGTGCAGAAAGTCATACAGATTTTTACCTTCAATGTACTCTGGAGAATAGCCAAGCATTCCCTGGATGGAAGGGCTGGCGTAAGTAATCGTCCCGTATCCGTCAATAATTGTAATCAGGTCATTGCTGCTCTCAATGAGGGTTCGGTAATAATGTTCACTTTCCTGGAAATAGGCCTGAATTTTTTGACGTTTCTCAATTTCTTTCTGAAGGTTTGCCGTTCGTTCTTCAACAGTTGCTTCCAGATTTTTGTGGGACTCCGCCAGTGCCATTTCAGCAAGTTTTCTATCCGTTACGTCAAGGTTATATTCGATCATCTGGATGACATCGCCCTCCGCATCAAACACGGGGTAGCCATGCACCTCTACGTAGTTCTTTTCACCGGCCTGGTTATAATGGATATGCTCCAGGGTTACCGGCTGCCCAGTTCGCTTGACTTCGACCAAGGGGCAGGGATGATCCTTGCAATTGCATGGATCATTGCGGTGATGGGTCAGGGTATAACAAAACTGATGGTGCTCGGGATTTAATTGGCGGGCAGAATCGTTCAGCATCTTGATCTCATAGGTCTCCACGTCCACCACGTAAAAAGGGTGTGCCAGGGAATCAATGATGGTTTTTAAAAAAACGGCCTGCTGATGTTCTTTTTCCTCAGCTCTTAGTCGTTCCTCCACCTCCTCGTGGAGTTTCCAGGTTCGTTCGAGGATGGTTTGTTCCAAGCCGTCATTGGCCTGTTTTAATTCCTGCTGGAAGGCATTTCGTTCACGAAGAATTCTTGTAATATTGTGAAGGACTTTCCCGGTGAGGGCAGTCATAAGTAAGCCGGCTATGGCGAGAAAAATCCGAAATCGAAGGGCATTTTTCTTTACGGTTTGGTCAGCAAGGACATGGAGACGTTGCATCTCCTTCTGAGCATTGAAATAGATCCGATAGGAGTTTTCAAAGATGCGCTGAAAATAGGGGTCAACCCCCTTGTAAAAGAACAGGATTTTCTGTTCGATCTGGGGTAGTTGTTCGGGATCTGTGAGGGTTAATTTCTGAAGGATAAGTTCTTTGAATTTTGCTTCATTCTGGAGGAGTGTCTTGACCTTGCTGTTTAGCTCAAAGGTGTCAAGGTTGAGTTCGCTCCGTCTTTGATTTCTGTATGTAAAACTCCGCTGAATCTCCTCTTCATTACCGAAATTGACCTTGTAGGTATAGGTGGCGGTGCCACCATTGCCGATAATGTTAATGAATTCGTGAATCTTGGTGATGGTTGTCTGGATCTGTCTGTCGAAATAATCCAGTTCATATTCTGTTCTGCAGAGCGACATATTCTGAAACAGGGACTGAACCTTCTGCAGGTCGATATGGATGAGATAGCTCATCTCGATCCGCTCAAGTTCATTTTTTCGAAGGGAAATAATAGAAGAGAGTTCCTTCTGCATCATGGTCTGAGAGACGAGAACGCCTCCCAGGATGGTCAGGAAAAAAAAGAAGAACAGGACAATCTGGCGCCAGATTGGTTCCTTAAAGGTTGAAATGGTCATACGGGGAAGCATTAGAAGCCATATTTGGTGAAAATTGCCCGGCCTGAGTCTGAGCCTGCCCGTTGGAGGAAGTATTCAGCCAGGTCTTCATGTTTGCTGAAACTCAAAAGACCCATGACCAGCGGGCGACTTTCGGTCTGTGCTTCGGGGAGCGGGAGTACATCCATAAACTGGTCATTGTCTTTAAACGTGGCAACGGCACGCCAGTTAACGACCACGTCTGCATCTTTGGAGTGGAGTGCCTGGGAGAGTCCTTTGGAATCAGCAGTCAGGTATAGGGCTTTGGTGAGGGCCTGTTCATAGATGCCCAGTTTTTTGAGGCTGAAGAATGTTTCCTTGCCGATGGAACCGGCATCCGCAGCTCCCATAACAATCTGCAGATCGTCTCTCAGGAGTTCATGAAGATCCGGTTGAACCTGTTTTGGGTTTCCTTTCTTCACTATCAGGGCAATGCGGTTTTCTCCCACGGTTACGGTTTTCTTGACGGACCCGTCATCTATCATGGATTTCAGATAGGAGGGTGATCCGGGAAAGAGAATGTCGCCGGTCTTAGATCTGGCAGCAGTGTCTCTAAGCCACTCCGATTCTCCATAACTGATTTTGATGGTGCAGTTTTTTTCCTTTTCCACCAGTGCCGCAAGTTCCATTGTCGGTTGAACCATGGTAATGCCGCAATAGATCAGAATTTCCTTTTTAGGTTCATCCTGCCGTTGGGCAGCCTTTTTTTCTGGGGTCGTGTCACAGGAGCAGAAAAGCAGTAATGTCCCGATCAGTAAGGTTTGCAGGGTACTAAAAAAAAATGCAGAGCTTGAGGACATGATATTCTCCAGGGGCAGAATTATTCTTCCATCGGCAGTAGTATGGTGATTTTCGTACCTTTCTTGAGTGTACTCTTTACCACAATGGCACCTTGATGGGAACGCATGATTCCTGCTGCGAGGGCCATCCCTAATCCACGGCCGATAAACCGGGTGGTGAAGAATGGTTCAAAAATCCGTTCAATATCGTTCGCCGCAATACCAACGCCATTGTCAACTATGCGGCAGAAGCCATACCTGCAGGTATCTGGGAGCCCTTCCCGGAAGAGGAGGGGGAAATTGGCAGGGGAATGCACGGTCGTGCCAAAGGTGAGAGTAATATGTCCGGTTTTCGGGGCGAGTGATTCAAAGGCATTGGTCAGGACGTTGTTGAGAACCTGTTTGATCTGGATCGTGTCGAATTGGCAGGTTATGGGCGCCGGCGGCGAGACACACTGGCTGATGATTGCAGACGGAAAGGATTTGATAATGGCTGAAAACGATTCGCAGGCCAGTGCCGCTAGATCGTGCGACTGTTTTCGAGGCATTCCATACCCAAGATATGTCAACATGGCCTGCCCTATCTTGCTGGCCTCTTTGCCCTCCTGCAAGGCCATGAGAGCCATATTCCTGGCCTTTGAATCATCAGGAAAATTCCTGCACAGCATCTCAAGGTTGCCAAGAACCACCAGCATTGAATTGTTGAAACGATGGGCTACGGCGCCAGCCATGGTTTTCAAGGATTCAATGCGCTTTTCCTGTTCGTTGCGCTGGGTTGTTTCCAGAAGAAGAAGCTCCTGTTCTTTCCGATGGGTGATGTCGAGATGAATGCCGCAGGCTCGCACCGGAATTCCATTGTGATCAAATTCCCAAACCTTGCCGCTGTTAAGCACCCAGATCCATCTTCCAGACTTGTGCTGAAGTTTGTGCTCAAGACTAAATCTCGGAGACCGTCCTTCCAGGTGATCCGTCAAGGCGCGGATGACATTGACTTTTTGCTCCGGTTCTATCAATTTCAGCCAGGAGGCGACGTTGGGGCTCAGCTCGCCGGGGCCATATCCCAGCATCTCCAGACATTGATTATTATAGATCAGCCCGCCGGTCTGAATGTTCCAGTCCCAAGTGCCAAGGCTGGTACTGTCAATGATGAATTCGAGGCGATTCTTGACCGCAAGAACCTCTTCCTCCATCTGAACAGTATGGGTAATATCAACAATATATCCATGATAATGGGTGATCTGGCCACTGCTGTCGCGAACCAGCGTGGTGGAGTCAAGAACCCATATGATCCTGCCACCTCTGGCAATCAGGCGGTAGGGCTGGTGAATGAAATGGGTACTGTCCGGTAAGGAATGGGCCGTCACCTCACTGGTTACTCGAACGAGATCGTCAGGATGGATGAGAGAACTATAGAGCACTGAACCGCTGAGAAACTCCTCGCTGGAATATCCAAGGAGATCCAAAACGTTACCGGAGATGTTTTCCACAGGCCATTCGCTGCTGTTTCGCCAGAGAAAAACGATGACCTGGCCATTCATGAACATGGTTCGTTCTTGTTGATGGGCTTTTTTAAGCAGGTGTTCCCGGTGTTGCAGATTCTTTTCATTTTCCTTGCAATGGGTGATGTCCTGATTGCTTGCCCGCCGACCAAGCCAGTTTCCCTGTTTGTCTCGGGCCGGTTGGCATTTTCGCCAAATCCAGCGGATATCCCCTGACTTGTTGATAAGACGGAACTCAACTTCGAAGGGTTTACATTCATGGTTGGAATGGTTTTGACACTGGGCAGTGACCAGCTCTTTATCGTCTGGATGAAGAATGTTTTCAAAAAGATCAGGACGATCCAGGAACTCCTCCGGGGTGTAACCTGTGATCCTTTCACAGGCCGGTGAGACATATTTCCAACAGCCATTCCCACCGCAAAAAACCTCCCAGTCCCCTGAAGATTCTGCCATGGACAGCAATTCTTCTTTACTTGGCTCCGGTTTTTTTTTAGGAAAGATAGGCATGGGGATGACTCCTTCACATTTCTGTTATTTGTTTGCGGGGAGAAGCGTTGTACACGGCAAATCCATCCGACTTGTGATACATGTTCGAGGAGTTGCTGTGTTGGGAAATTTAACCTATGAATGAATAGGTAAATTTCTGTGTTTTCTGGTCTTTCCTGGAATGGTCAGAGCCTTGAATGCACGTTGTTGTATAGTGCAAAAGATGCCGGAAAACAAGAACGATTCATGTAAAAAAATATTGAGGAAAAAAGATGTTAAGCGACCTTTCAAGACGATTGCATCAGGAAGAATTGAGCTGCTGTTGCTGAAGAAATCAGGACTGCTGCAGAATGATTATTTCTTGTCTTCTTTTCCTTGATATTGCTCCACCGTGACTTCCGATGAAGCGGACATGTGTTTCTTGCGGGCCAGCTCCCGCATATTTTTTGCCTTGTCGGATTCATCCATGATCTCCCGACCAATGATTTCTTCGAGAATATCTTCGAGGGAAATTACTCCGGTCATTGCACCATATTCATCGACAACCACGAAAAGATGCTGGTGGCGCTCAAAGAAATCCATGAGAACGCGATTCAGCGGGGCGGTCTCTGCGACAAAATGGACAGGATTCATAAGCGCTGACAGGGGGAGGGCCTGTTTCTGCTCCGCTGCTGCCAGGAGTATGTCTTTGTAGAGAATAATCCCGACGATATCATTGAGATTGTTCTCGTATAACGGGATTCTGCTGTGCCGGCGCAACATGTTCTCAAGCTCCATCGCTTCTGCGACGGTCAAATTCTGTTCCAGAGAAAAGGTGACCGGGCGTGGGGTCATAACCTGCCGGACAGCCTTGTTGCCAAGTTCGAGAATGTTATTGATGACCTTCTCCTGATCGGACTCGATCTGTCCGGATTTCAGGGAGAGGGCTGCTATGGTTCGTAACTCTTCGGCAGAGACTTGACCGCCTTCCTTGTTCTGGGGGATAAGACGGGTAATCATTCGGCAGAGCCAGATGAGTGGAGTAAGCAGGGTCACTATCACGAAGAGAGGCCTGGCAATGTAAGGGGCTAATTTATAAGCATAAGTCACGCCGATTGTCTTGGGAATGATTTCAGAAAAAAGGAGAATGGCTGCGGTAAAAAAGATGGAAAAAAAGATGATATTTTCTTCTCCTAAGAGTGCTGCGGCGGTTACTCCGGCAAACGTCGGTCCGACGGTATTGGCTATGGTGTTCAAGGTCAGAATAGCAGTGATGGGTTTGTTGATGTCGGATCGCATGATGTTGAGCAAGGTGGCGGATTGATGCCCGCTTTTTCGGAGCATTTCCACTTGACTGGCGGAGAGGGAGTAGATTATTGCTTCGCAAAGTGAGCAGCAGAAAGAGATTGCCAAGGTTATAAGGACTGCGGTAATAAGGGTAGATAACACTAAAGTACTCCTGGAAAAATCGGCTCCGCTTTTGGTGAAACGGAGCAGTTGGAAATAAGGGCCAAGTTTAGGCGATACAGGGTTGATATCCTTTGCCATGATCCCGCAACCCATTGTAGTGTATATATACTCTCTATCCCTTCCAATTTTCAATTGGAAAGAATTTAGCGTAAGATTTTAAGCAATTCTGACAAAAATGTTTTTGTTCTCTCGGTGGGCTGTACTCATCATTATGACCATCGGAATGATTGGTTTGTAATGATTTCGATTTATAGAATCAAAGGAATAAAGATTAAGAAATGAGGGTAAAGAGTGGATTTGACGAAACTGATTGTTACTGAGAAAAAAGCTGAGCAATTCACCGGTGATTTATTGGTTTATTGCGTAGGACAGGCCGCAAAAAATAAGGGTCTCAAATGTGACAACGCAATGGTACTGAGCTTGCTTGAGCAGCTCGGCTCCATGGGCGAATTCAGTGGCAAGGAGGGTGAATGTCTCCTGTTGTATCCCCGGGCAGATCGAAAGGGGGCTGATGTTCCGGCCTGTTTTTCGGCTAAGCGTCTTTTGCTGCTGGGTCTGGGAGAGCTTGAAGAGAAGGGCGTTGATGAGCTTCGGGAGCGCTGTCGCCAGGCAGGCGGGGTTGTTGCCCAGCAGGCGGCTAAGGTCAAGGCGGTCAAACTCATGATTTTGCTTCCGGAGATAATTGGTTTACGAACAAAAGCAGTGGCGGAATGTTTCAGTGAGGGGGTTCTGCTTGGAGATTATCGCTTCCTCAAATACAAAAAGAAAGAATCCAGGGATGATGCCTATCAGGGGCTTGTCGAGATTCGTTTGGGGGTTCGAGCTGCCACCGATGCCATTCATAAAGGGGCCCGCCAGGGACAGATTGCTGCCGCTGCTGCCCGGCAGGCACGGGACATGGCCAATGAGCCGGGAAATGGTTGGACGCCCTCCCATTTTGCGGCCCATGGCCGGATGCTTGCGAAAAAGTATTCACTGAAATGTACCGTATTAGAAAAGGATGATATGAAACGGCTGGGGATGGGCGGGGTCCTGGCAGTGAACCAGGGCTCGTCAGAACCGCCCAGGATGGTGATACTCGATTACCGGCCGATTGTGGCCTCCCAGGTCCTGTTGGTGGTGGGAAAGGGACTCACCTTCGATTCAGGCGGAATCAGCCTGAAATCAGCAACCGGCATGGAGGAGATGAAATACGATATGTGCGGTGGTGCAGCCGTCATGGGCCTGATGCAGGCAATCGGCGAAGAACGGCCTGATTTAAGGGTGGTCGCCATTGTGCCGTCAACGGATAATATGGCAGGCGGAGCGGCCCTGAAGCCCGGCGACATTATCACCCACTATAACGGTCTGACCTCGGAGATTGTCAATACGGATGCAGAAGGACGGCTGATTCTGGCCGATGCCCTGGCCTATGGCGTGGAAAAGTTTAAGCCCGACTATGTTGTGGATCTTGCCACCCTTACCGGAGCGGTGATTGTTGGTCTTGGACATCATCGTACCGGTGTGCTGGGAAATAATGATGAACTGGTGGGACGTCTACTGGCAGCAGGCGATCGGTGTGCAGAGCCTTTATGGCGGCTTCCCCTGGGAAAAGAGTACACAAAGCAGATCGAATCGCAGGTTGCGGATATGAAAAATACCGGTGGCAAATCCGCCGGCACCATTACTGCTGCTGCCTATCTTGAAAAGTTTGTCGGAGAGACTCCCTGGGCTCATCTCGATATAGCCGGAACTGCCTGGGAGTTTACGGAAAAGTCGTACATTCCCAAAGGTCCTTCCGGGACTGGGGTAAGAACCTTGCTGGAGTTGGTGCGCCGGTGGAAAAAGGAAGAAAAGACGGAAGGTTAATGTCAAAATTCAGAAAATAGACGACAGGAGGGGGAGTGGGGTTGCATGTTTTGTAGCACCTATCCTTCAGCCTTCAACCCATTTCAATCAAGATCCCCTCAATTCAATCAGGAGAAACAATGAAACGACCAGTGGGAATTACCGTCCATCGGCAGATCACCGACAGTCAGCAAATGCACAGGGAGGCAACCGGCGATTTGTCAGGTCTGCTGACGGAGCTGATTGTTGCCGGGAAGATTATCTCGGCTGAGGTCAATATGGCAGGCCTTGCCGATGTCATCGGGGATTCAGGAAAGACAAATATCCAGGGAGAGGAGGTCCAGAAGCTCGATGAGTTTGCCAACAACACCATCAAACGGAGAATGGCCAGAAGCGGCTACGTCTGTGTTATGGCCTCAGAGGAAGATGATGATATTATTCCGGTCCGAGAAGGATATGAAGGCAAATATACCCTTTCCTTTGATCCCATGGACGGATCTTCCAATATAGATGTCAATGTCAGCATAGGGACCATCTTCTCCATTCATCACCGCAAGAGTCAGGAAGGGCAGGGAACCTTGCAGGATGTTCTGCAGCCCGGCAACACGTTGGTTGCAGCTGGTTATATTATTTATGGTTCTTCGACCATGATGGTCTATTCGACGGGACATGGGGTGCATGGCTTTACACTGGATCCAAGTGTCGGTGAGTTTTTTCTCTCCCATGAAAATATTCGTATTCCGGAAAAGAGCAAGTATATCTCGGTGAATGAGGGGAATTATCACTACTGGAGCTCTGCAATGCGGAATTATATCGAGTATTTCAAAGAGATAGATGCTGATTCCGGGCGTCCCTACAGCTCTCGCTATATCGGAACCCTGGTTGCCGATTTTCACCGGAATCTGATAACCGGCGGGGTGTTCCTTTATCCCAGTGATTGCCGGAATCCCGACAAGCCCAAAGGGAAGCTGCGCCTGTTATACGAGGCGTTCCCGCTGGCTTTTTTGATAGAGCAGGCAGGAGGGCGTGCTGTCAATGATGAAGGACAGAGCATCCTTGATATTCAACCCACATCACTGCATGAGCGAACGTCGTTGATTCTCGGCAGTAAAAATGATGTGGAGGCTATGGAGAAGTTTCTGGTTAAATAAGAGAGATGGATGCCGTGTGAAATCTTAGGAGTTTCCACTTAAAAAGCGTTTAATACTGTTCAGACGACCGGAGCCACCACTGCCGGGATGGCTCCGGAAGCGAACGGGTGTCTGGGGTGCGATCGCGTCCGTTCTGAGTTTGTCGGTACCATTACAATCTGCTTCCCATGGGGAGCAGATTGTATTGGTACCGCGGATTAAGTTGGATTGTTTTCCTTTTTCTTGTTGGCAAGCAGCCAGCTGGGTAGCCAGCTGAAGCCGCTGATCAGGGAGACCAGAACTGACGCCAGATAGGGAATGGAGAGCACGAGCAATACCATGATCCAGACAATGAGATCTGAGGATTCGGTTCCCTGTATTGCTGCCACTCCATACGCTGAACTCCACAGCCCCAGCATGATCAGTCCTTCTTCACGGGCAGAGAGCATGGCCTTGCGCAGGGCGTGGGCCTGTTCCATTTTCGGGGTTCTGAAAAAGGGCTTGCTCTTGGTGAAGACGCCCTGCAGGATGGCCATGGAGATGGTATGCGATAGTGCCAGGCCGGCCAGTGCCGAGGCAGCTGTCTGGGCCACGGTGGCGCCAACCCGGGTGCGGTAGAGATAGATCATCTTAGCCATCTTGAAGGAAAACAGCATCATCGGCATGGAGGAGAGAATCACCATGGGCGGGTCAAACTTGAGGGGGTTGTAGATCATGGCAATGGACCAACCGATGGCGGCCAGGGTGAACAGCATGTTCAGGCTGTCAGCCATCCAGGGGAGCCAGCCGGCAATGAAGTGATATCGTTGGCCGCTGGTGAGCTTGGTGTGGCCGCGCCCTAAAAAGAGGATGCCGAAGTGGTGCCGCATGACCTGCACCGCTCCATACGCCCACCGGAAGCGTTGTTTCTTGAAGTCTATAAAGGTGTCCGGCATGACCCCTTTCCCGTAACTCTTGGCAATGTAGTTTGCCTCATAGCCCTTTTCAAAGATCTTCAGTCCGAGCTCCGCATCTTCTGTAATACACCATTCGGACCAGCCATTGACTTCCTCCAGGGCAGATTTTCGTACCATGGTCATGGTGCCATGCTGGATGATGGCGTTGCGTTCATTGCGAGTCTGCATCCCGATATAGAAAAATCCTCGATATTCGGCATAACACATGGCCTTAAACAGGTTTTCCTTTTCGTCATGATAATCCTGCGGGGCTTGTACAATGGCGACTTGCGGCTTGCTGAACTGGGGGACAAGGTCGCGCAGCCAGAGGGGAGACACCTGGTAATCGCTGTCAATGACGGCTATAACCTCAACCTCGGGTGCAGTCTGGGCCAGGGCAAAATTGAGGGCGCCGGCCTTGAAGCCGGGAAGGGGATCACGATGGAAAAATCGGAAACGGGGACCAAGGGCCTCGCAATGAGCCTCAACGGGCTGCCAGATGGCAGGATCCTTGGTGTTGTTGTCAATAACAATCACCTCAAAATGGGGATAATCAAGGGCTGCCAAGGCGTTAATGGTTGCTATCATCATCTCCGGCGGTTCATTGTAGGCTGGAACGTGAACCGATACCACCGGCAGTTCCTCGTCCGCCAGTTGGATGGGGGTGAATCCCCGCCGCCACTTATCCACCCAGATAGCCTCGGCCCATTCGTGGGCTTCGGTGAGCAGAACCAGGGCAACACCCACCATGCCGATGATCATAAGGATCCCGACGATAATCGCCGTGACCGTCATGTACTGGTTATAATATGTATAAATAATCCAGACAGCGGCCGTGGCAGAGCAAAAGGCGACAATGGCCAGGAAGCTGCGGCCTCGCTTCTGCAAGGAGCGGGCATCAATGAGCAGCATGGCGAAGGTGATGATTCCAATGACTATGGAGATTCCGGCCAGCAGGCGCCACTGGGGGATTTCGACGATGGGGGCGGTAAAGGCAAATTTGGGTTGACGGTTGACATCGTAAACCCCCCAGTAGGCACCGACCGATCCTTCGCTTATCCGTTTCCAGGGTTGGTCAAAGGCCTCCATGATATAATAGACGTACTTTTTCTGTTCTGCCCGCAACAGAAAATTCCGGAGGAAGGTGGCCTGGTTGGCCGGTGAAGCCACGGCCGCCTTGTGGGTTCGGGCATTGCTGGGCCAGCCTACTTCGGCAAGGACGATCTCTTTGTCAGGAAATTTGCTTTTCAGCTTGTTCATGGTGACGACCACATGATCCACAGCTTGATCAAGCTCCACGCCATCCCAGTAGGGAAGGATGTGGACAGCGATATAGTCGACATGCTCGGCGAGTTCAGGATGGGCCAGCCATACGTCCCAAGTCTCAGCGGTACTCACCGGGATGGTCAGTGCCTCTCGGACCTGTTTGAGATAGACAGCCACTTCTTCAACCTTGAGTTCGCCGCGCAGGATGGACTCGTTGCCCACCACCACCCGCACCACATTGCGGTAGTTTTCTTTGGCCGTTGTAATAAGCTTGCTGACTTCAATCTCGTTGGCCTTGGGATCCTTATTCAGCCAGGCGCCGAGGGTTACGTTGAGGCCGTGTTTTTGAGCCAGGGCTGGAATCTTGCTCAGGTCGCCTTCCATGGTGTAGGTACGCACGGCATGGGTGGCGTTGGCCAAGAGGGCCAGATCCTGATCAATTTCATCGGCATTTGGTAGAATATGGTCGATGGGGTTATGGTTTTCCCGCATGGGGGAAAAAGAGAATCCCTGGATCTGGGTTGGCCAGGGCGGGGCGTTTTCCGGCCGGTTGAGAGATGCCCAGAACATAACGGACACCATGGTGATGGCGATGCCGATGAGAAAATTCGATTTTGTCATGGTGTGTTTGCTCTTTTAGTCACTTATCGCGTTTATCGGGGTTATTCTGGAGTCTGTCAGAGAATGGTACAGCCTTCGCCGTCTGGTTGAACTCCGGTGGATTCCGCTGAACATCCGGTGGATTCCGCTGAACATCCGGTGGATGTAATTTGCTGGACGCCGCATCCCGCAACCAGCAGAACAGATTGCTGGATGCGGGATGCGGCATAAGAGCCCGTAAATGATACAAACAAGAAGAAGACCTTGTTTGTATCATAACGGGCTCTAAAATTTTTTGTCGGCGTAGGCCAGCCAACCGCCGGCCGCCACCAGGTCACGGTCAAAAGGGTTCATCTGAAACGGACAGGAGAAAGGGGCCTGTTGTGGATCACTGGAACTGGCCGTCATTGTAGTTGTATCCAGATCAACGGCAACGGTAAGCGCACCCTTCATCGCAAAAAGATGTTCAATGTCGACCGGAGGAAGCTCTATGGCCAGAATGCCACAGTTGAACATGTTCTGCCTGAAGATACGGGCAAAGCTCTCGGCGATGACAATGTTGATATTATTGACCTCAAAGACCCAGACCGCGTGCTCCCTTGATGAGCCGCAACCAAAGTTGGCGCGGGTGATCACCACCCGAGCCTGCTGCATGGCAGGAGACTGGAGATTGAAAGGCTGGCCATCCAGCAGCAGGTCTTCGAGAAGATGGGGCTTCAGGGCCATTTTGGTGATCTCGGTGAGATATTTGGCAGGGATGATCTCATCGGTATTGATATCGTTTCTATCCAGCAGGATGGCTGGTCCGCCGAAGGTTTTTGTAACTGTGTTCATGGCATTTCCTCTAGTCTCTATTTTTATAACGGGTTCTTGAATAATTCGATGAATGGGCTGGTGAAATTTCACGATCAGCTGCGTGCAGCGTTTATGTTACAGCCTGTGTTAATCAGTCTCTGTCCTGGTTCAGTTTAACCCCGATGAACGGGATAAGTGCCTTTCGCAGATTCTTTTCTAGCAAAAAAAAAACAAGAGAAGAATCTGCAAGGCACTAATCTATTATTTCAGAAATTTCCGCGGGTCGGTGATGGTGCCGGTTACAGCAGCGGCAGCGGCGGAAAAAGGGCTCATAAGATGCACCATGCCACCCTTGCCCATGCGGCCGTTAAAGTTGCGATTGGTGGTTGAGGCGCAGACCTCACCCGCCGCCATGACGCCTGCACTCATTCCAAGACAGGCACCACAGGTAGGATTCAGCACACAGAAACCGGCCTCCATAAAGATCTTGATGATTCCTTCCTCAAGGGCCTGTGAATAGATGGCCGGTGTGGCAGGAGTGACGATTCCACGCACTCCGTCCGCAAGCTTTCTTCCCTTGAGGATCATGGCAGCGTCTCGAAGATCCTCAATCCGGCCATTGGTGCAGGAGCCGATGTAGATTTGATCAACATGCGTGCCTTCCATCGCACTGATATCCTTGACCTGATCAGGTTTAAAATTAAAGGTGACCTGGGGTTCCAGAGCGGAGATATCAAATTCCAGGGTTTCCACATACTGGGCGTCAGGGTCGGAATGCCATTTTTTGAAATCCTCCACCGCAGCAGCAAGAGAAGTATATTGATCCTTGATAAACGGCCAGAGATATTCGGCGGTTACCTGATCCGGCAGGCAGATGCCGCTGGTGGCCCCTGCTTCCACGGCCATGTTGCACAGGGTCATGCGGGCGGCCATGGTCATGGCGTCTACTACCGGGCCAACGAACTCGATAACCCGATCCGTGGCACCATTGACGGTGAGTCGTTTGATGACAGACAGGATCACGTCCTTGGCCGTTACCCCGGTGCAGAGGGCACCCTTCAAGACGACGCGCATGGTTTCCGTGGCACGGAAGGAGCAGACGCCTTTGAGAATACCAACTTCAAGATCGGTGGTGCCGACACCTGCGGCAAAGGCGCCAAAGGCACCATGGGTACAGGTATGAGAATCACCCATAATCACCGAATAGCCGGGCCGGATAAACCCTTTTTCGGGAAAGAGGGCATGGCATACGCCGTTTGCGCCGATATCAAAAAAATCTTTAATCTGGTGCCGCCGGGCCCAGTCCCGCATGATCTTGCCCTGCATGGCTGTCTTGGAGTCCTTGGCCGGTGTCACATGGTCGATGACCGCTTTGATCTTGCTTGGATCAAAGACCCGGTCCATGCCCTTTTCCATGAGATCCATGATCGCAATGGGGGTGGTGATTTCATGGCACATGACAACATCAATATCAAGGATCATATTGCCGGGGGTGGGGGTGTCACGCAGATGCGCGTCAAATATTTTCGTAGCTATGGTTTTTCCCATTGTAGAGCTCCTGATTGGCATGTTGAGTAGTGAATAATATGGTATTGATTTTACGAATAACTTTACCTGCCCTTTACGGGAAGGAAAAACGGGATAATAAGTAACTGATATAAAGGCTGATATATTAGTCGATAAAGGGTACTATTGCCATAGTTAAGCCGTTGTTATAGAGAATTGTTCAATGACAACATTCTCGATGTTCCGGTGCCGTTTCTCAGCGCTCAGTGCTGCGCTTGATTAATTTTTCTGTAAGGATTCTAAGATCATGTCCTTTTCAATCCCTTTTCTTTCTTTTCTTTTGGCGGTCTTTTTCTCTGTCTATCCAAGCTCCCCTGCCCATGCAGCCCATGGGATCTCCATCGATGGCAAGCTGAAATATGCGCCTGGTTTTAAACAGTTTGATTATGCTTCACCCCAGGCGGTGAAAGGCGGATCCCTTGTACTGCATGATCTTGGCAGTTTTGATAAGATGAACCCTTTTACCCTGAAAGGCACCCCGCCCATGGGGCTTGACGCCTTGGTTTTTGAACCCCTTGCGGTGGCCAGTCTTGATGAACCTTTTGCAGAATACGGGCTGATTGCCAAAGACATTGAGGTGGCCGGGGATAAATTATCCATGGTGTTTACGCTCAATGAGGCCGCCCGCTTTTCCGATGGCAGCGCAATAACGCCAGCGGATGTAAAATACTCCCTGGATATTTTGAAGAGTGAGCAGGCCCATCCCTCCTATGCCTATTACTATCAGGATATTCTCAGGGCAGAGATCCTTGATCCCCGCCGCATTCGTTTTGTTTTTGCCAAAGCCAACCGTGAACTGCCGATGATTGCAGCCCAGATTCCGGTGATGTCCGCACAATTCTATGCAGCGAAGGGCTTTGCGCCGGAAGCTGGGAAGATGGCCCTGACTCCTCCCATTGGTTCAGGCCCGTATATGGTGGCGGATGTCAAGCAGGGTAAATCCATCACTTATAAGCGCAATCCCGAGTACTGGGCGGTGCATCATCCGGTCAGAAAAGGGCTGTTTAATTTTGACACCATCACCATTAATTATTACAAGGATCAGATCGTCGCGGTGGAGGCCTTCAAGGCCGGCGAGTTTGATTTCATGGCGGTCAATATTGCCAAACAATGGGCGCGGGATATGGAAGGTGGACGCTTTACAGACGGCAGCCTGATCAAGAAACTCTTTCCCCATAAGAATAACGCCGGGATGCAGGGTTTTCTGATGAACACCCGCCGACCGATTTTTAAAGACGCAAGGGTTCGGCAGGCCATGGGGTTGGCCCTTGATTTTGAATGGACAAACAAATCCCTGTTTTTTGACCAGTACACCAGATCCAATTCTTTTTTCAGCAATTCGCTGCTTGCCGCAACCGGTGTTCCGGAAGGCCTGGAGTTGAAGTATTTAGAGCCGTTTCGCGAGCAGTTGCCAGCCGATGTCTTTCGGACACCGCCGACACCTCCGGTGACCACAGAGAAGGAGGGTGTACGGGTGAATCTGCGCAAGGCGGGAGAGTTGTTGCGGGAGGCCGGTTGGACCATTCAGGATGGGGTTTTAAAGGATAAGGCCGGGAATCCCTTCACCTTTGAAATCCTTTTGGTCTCCCCATCTTTTGAGCGGGTGATGGCCCCCTATGTCAGCAATCTGAAAAAACTGGGTATTCATGCTGAGTACCGGACCATTGACCCGGCTCTGTACACCGATCGGGAACAGAAATTTGATTTTGACATGATTGTCCATGTCTATGGGCAGTCATTGTCTCCAGGCAATGAGCAGCGCAACTTCTGGCACTCGACTGTCGCCGATATCCCGGGTGCTAAAAATCTGGCAGGGGTAAAAGATCCGGCAGTGGATGCCATGGTGGAAAAGATAATCTACGCGCAGACCCAGGAAGAACTGACTGCCGCTTGCAAAGCCCTGGATCGTGTCCTCTGGTATGGCTATTATCTGGTTCCAAACTGGTACATGAACGGCTACCGCCTTGCCTATCATAATATCTTTCAACAACCGGAAACCCTGCCCTTGTATTATGATCCTATGCAGCTTCTGATGACCTGGTGGCTGAAGGATTCAGCCACTGCCCGCTGATTAATCCGAAGGGCTATGAGCATATCAGCGCAGACCATAGTGTTGAAGACCCTGGCGGATACCCTGGCCTTTGGCCGTCTCCTGGGGCAAATTGCCCAGCCTGGCGATGTAATCTGTCTGGATGGGGATCTGGGAGCGGGAAAAACCACCCTGACCCAGGCCATTGCCGCAGGCCTTGAAGTTCCTCCTGAGGAGTATGTGACCAGTCCCAGTTTTGCGATCCTTCATGAGTATCAGGGCAGGATGCCACTGTACCATATGGACTTTTACCGTCTGTCTGATGCCGCCGAGGTTACCGATCTTGGGCTTGATGAATATTTCTTCCTTTCCGGCCTCACCGTGTTAGAATGGTGCGAACGCGCTGAGAGCCTGGTTCCGCCAAGCAGACTCAGGCTAACCTTGACCATGGCCCAGGATGATTCCCGGATTGTCGTCTATGATCCTGGTGTTGGTGGTTGGCAGAAGAGATGTCCTTTCTATACGAAATAAAGCGACTAGATTAGTGCCTTACAGATTATTTTCTTGTTTTTTTACAAGGAAATAATCTGCGAAAGGCGCTTATCCCGTTCATCGGGGTTAGATTATATTTATTCGATAACTATTCAATTATGGATGTTTTTGTAGCACGTCAGCCCATCTTTGATCGGCTTCGGCATGTATATGCCTATGAGCTTTTGTTCAGGTCTGGAATGTCCAATGCTTTTCCCGGAGTGGATGGCGATGAAGCGACCTCCAGTCTGCTTTCCTCATCATTTTTTACGGTTGGGATAGAGCAGATCGCAAGCGGACACAAGGCTTTTATCAACTTCACCGAAGACATGCTGGTGCAGGGGGTTCCCGCCATGTTCCCCAGGGATTGTGTGGTGGTGGAAGTCCTTGAGGATGTGCACCCTACCGAAGACGTTATTTCTGCTTGTCGTGAACTCGTGCGCAAAGGTTATATTCTGGCACTCGACGATTTTGTCTATCAGGACAATCTTGTTCCTTTGATAGAACTTGCCGCGATTATCAAGGTAGATTTCCGCCTTACCCCCTTGGCGCAGATCAAGGATATGGTGGCAACACTAAAACAATATCCGTGCCGGTTGCTAGCTGAAAAGATTGAGACCCATGAGGAGTTTGCCCTGGCCGACAGTATGGGATTTGTCTATTTTCAAGGGTATTTTTTTTCCAAACCGGAAATCCTCAAAAATAAAGATATTCCGTCATCGCAGATGGCCTTGATGCAGTTGATCGTCAAGGTGAATCAGGCTGATTTTGAGGTGTCGGATATCGAAAAGCTGGTGACTCAGGATATTTCCATTTCCTACAAGTTGCTGAAATATCTCAACTCTGCCTATTACTCACGTCTACAGCCGATCACCTCTATTCATCAAGCCATCGCTTTTCTAGGTGGGAAGGGAACGCGCCTCTTTGTCTCTTTGATTGCCACGAGTAAACTTTCTGAGCATAAACCGGATGAACTGATCCGTACTGCCTGTATTCGGGCCCGATTTCTTGAGCAGATCGGGATGGCCCAGAAGCTTAATCCTGGCGATTGTTTCATGCTGGGTCTTTTTTCTCTGCTTGATGCCATGCTTGATGTATCCATGGATGTCCTGATGGGACAGCTTCCTCTTTCCGAGGATATTACGCAGGCTCTGGTCCATAAAACCGGACGGCTTTACCCCTTGCTTCAGCTTATTGTTCTGTATGAGGTTGGTGAATGGAACGAGATGAAGACCCTTCAGACGCAACTGGGGCTCGATGAGCACTTGATCATAACCTATTATCTTGACGCCGTTCGTTGGGCCGAGAGTTTCATTTAGCCCCGATGAACGGCATAAGTGCCTTTCGCAGATTATATTCTTGCAGAAAAAATTATGAATATAGCCTGTAGCGCACTAATCTTACTGGGACTTTTATGGTGTAGAACAGATGGAAGTTTTTGTAGCTCGTCAACCGATTTTTAACAGATTCAGGCGCCTCTTTGCCTATGAACTTTTGTTCCGGACGGGAATGTCGAATTCCTTCCCTGGTGTTGAAGATGGTTTTGCCACATCAAGCCTGCTCTCCTCCTCCTTCTTTACTGTCGGCATTGAGCAGATCACCAGCGGACGCAGGGCCTTTATTAATTTTCCGGAAGAAATGGTTCTTCGGGGAATCCCCTCCCTATTTCCCGTCCATTCCATTGTCGTCGAGATTCTCGAGGATGTTGAGCCCACGGAGGAGGTCATTACCGCCTGTCAAAAGCTGGTGAACAAAGGCTATCTGTTGGCCTTGGATGATTTCGTCTATACCAGAGCGCACCGGCCCCTGATGGAGCTGGCGCAAATCATCAAGGTTGATTTTACCATCAGCTCCATTGAAGAGATCAAAGAGCTTGTGGCGTTCTCCACCAAATTTCACTTTAAATTGCTCGCCGAGAAGATTGAAACCTATGAGGAATACACCCTTGCCCGTTCCCTCGGGTTTGTTTATTTCCAGGGCTATTTTTTTTCCAAGCCGGAGGTTTTGCACAATAAAGAGATTTCCTCCTCCCAGATGATCTATATGAAGTTGATCATGGAGATCAACCGTTCGGAGTTTGACGTAAAAAATCTTGAGACCCTGGTCATGCAGGATGTGGCCATCTCCTATAAGCTGCTCAAGTGTATCAACTCGGCCTATTATTCACGTCTGCAGCCGATTAAATCCATCCGCAATGCCATTGCTTATCTTGGAGAACAGGGCATACGGATGTTTGTGTCATTGATTGCCACCTCAAAACTCTCGGAGTGTAAACCGGATGAGCTCCTTCGCACCTCGTGTATCCGAGCACGTTTTCTGGAGCTTGTGGCAGGAGAGATGAAGCGGGATACAGGAGAGGCTTTTATGCTCGGTCTTTTCTCCATGCTTGATGCCATCCTCGATTGCTCCATGGAATCTCTGATGCTGCAGCTCCCTGTTTCAAATGATATATTCCTGGCGCTGGTGCATCACTCCGGGCCTTTATACCCTATGCTGCAGCTCATCCAGATTTACGAGGCTGGCCAATGGGTGGAATTGGATGCTGCCATCCGTGAACTGGGGTTGATCAGTTCCAATATGCTCGAGTATTATCTGGATGCCGTCCGCTGGGCCGGTTTTTTTATCTGACCTCGATGAACGGGATAAATGCCTTTCGCAGATTATTTTCTTGGAAAAAATGAACATAATCTGTAAGGCACTCAATGCTGCCAATCGTATTTCTTTTTTTAACAACTCATTGGAATCATGCAAAAGAAAATTATTCGTCTTCAGGATTGTCTGAAGCATTATACCACCGATCAGGATAAGGCCATCCGGCCGGAAGAAACCGTGGCCCGCTTCAGGGAAAGATTACAGGCCCTTGAGATCCAAATTCTCAAAGAGGTGAAGCGGATTGATAATGGCAGGCTGGATATCCCTGTTTTCTTCAGCATCTGCGGTGAAGATGCCGAGGCCTTGACCGGTACCAGAAAACAGATGGGGAAGGGCTCCTCGGCGATCCAGGCCGAGGCCTCCGCTTGTATGGAACTTGCCGAACGATTTTCCTTCTTCTCCTTCAAAAACGATGATGAAAATTTTATCGTTGGTGATTACGAACAGATGCGAGCGGCTGGGTATCCGGTTCTTGCCCCTTCACGGTTACTTCAGTCGGTGCATGACACCCGTCATGATAGTGATTTCGTCGAGAAGTTGTTTTCTGGGCTTCCCATGCAATGGACTTGGGCCACCAGCTTAATCACCGGGATTGACACGCTGATTCCATTTTCCTGGTTTTTTGCTATTAATGAATTTAATGGCTCTTCAGCCGGAAATACCTGTGAAGAGGCGGCATTGCAGGGTATCTCCGAGGTGGTTGAGCGGCATGTCTGTGCCCTCGTTAGTCATCAGAAAATCCCTACACCGGTGATTGATCCGGCCTCGGTTCAGGATCCTGTAGCGAGAGAGCTGCTGGCCAAATTTTCCAAAAATAATATAGAAATCTCTCTCCATGATTTTAGTCTTGATACCGGCATCAGCACTGTGGCGGCCATTGCCATTGACCGTAATACCTTTCCTGAGACCAGTGAAATTGTTTTTACTGCCGGCACTACCCCTGATCCGGAAAAGGCGATCATCCGGACCATCACCGAGGTGGCCCAACTGGCCGGTGATTTTAACAGCGGCTCCAATTATGTGGCATCCGGGCTGCCTAAGCCGCTGTCCATGGATGAGGTTCGGTATGTGACGGAATCAGGGTTGCACACCACCGTGGCGCAGATGAATTCCCTTGCCGATGCAAATATCAAGGTTGAGGTTGAGCGCTGTGTTGCTGCCCTGGCAAAGGATGATCTGGAGGTGTTCATGCTCGATGTCACCCATCCCCGCCTGCAGATTCCGGCAATCTACACCATTGTTCCCGGGGCCCATTTTCGTGAGCGTTCGATGATTCAGGACGTGGGGCTTTTTGCGGCCAAACTTCTGGTGGAACTCGTTGAGGAGACCGAAGAGCTGGAGGAGAAACTGGCAGCCATGGAACAGCTGATCCCGGATGCCTACTATCTGGCCTTTTATCGGGGGCGCAATCTTTATAATCAAGGGCTGCTCGAAGCAGCTCTTGCGGCCTTTGACCGATCGCTGTCCCTTGCTCCTGAACAGGAAGATCTCCCCTACATTTATTCCTACAAAGGCAGCTGTCTCAAGGATCTGGGTGAGTATGACGCCGCCATTAAGACCTTGGAGCTCGGGCTGGCCGAAGATGAGGCGCGGCCGGATCTCTACAATATGCTTGGTGTCTGCTGCTATAAAAAAGAAGACTATGCTCAAGCCATCGCTCATTTTCAGAGAGCCGTTGAGCTCAATCCGGCCTCGGCCATGGATTATGCCAATCTGGGCGTCAATCATCGCAAGGTCGGCAACAGGGATCAGGCTGTGCATTTTTTCACCCTTGCCCTTTCCCTAGATCCTGCCATTGAGTTTGCCAGGCAGCAGTTACATGAAATTACGAATTAAGAAAGAGGCATTTTGTGGCAGTACCATCAACCTTCAGACAGATGAACCCGAAAAAGATCCTGATTCGTTCCACCAACTGGATAGGGGATGCGATCATGACCACTCCGGCGGTGCATACCATCCGGAAAAATTTTCCGGATGCTGAGATCACCGTGCTCGCTGTTCCCTGGGTGGCGGATATCTTTCACCTCAGCCCCGATGTGGATAAAGTCTGGGGCTATGATAAAAAGGGAATGTATTCCGGCAAGATCAAAGGCGTAGTGAAACTGGCCGCACATCTGCTGCAGTATCAGTTTGATGCAGCGATCCTGCTGCAGAATGCCTTTGAGGCTGCCTTTATTGCCCGGCTTGCCGGGATCCCTTGGCGGGCCGGCTATAAACGGGATGGCCGCGGCCTGCTTTTGACCCATGGGGTTGAGCTGACCACTGAAATTCGCGCCCGTCATCAGGTCCATTACTATCAGATGCTGCTTGCCGGACTTGGTCTCGATCCAGGTCCGGACGATTTGCGGTTGCCTCTCACCGATCAGTTGACCGGCTGGGCCCGTGAATCCATTGCGGGTCTGAAGCAAGAGTCCGGTTTTTCCAGTCAAACTGGACAAGCCCTGTTAAGGGAGAATGTCTCTGCCGAGAACATGGCGGCAATTCCGGTGATCGGCTTTAATCCCGGAGCGGCCTATGGCCCGGCCAAGCGCTGGCCTGCCGAGAAGTTTGGACAGTTGGCTGCCCTGATCGCCCATCATCATGGGGATCGTGGCTGCCTGATCCTAGTTTTTGGCACGACAGCTGATACAGAGGCAGCCCGTGCAATTAAGGAATTCTCCAATCGCACTCCGCATCATGTCGTTGATATGACTGCTAAAACGACTCTCCAGCAGGTTATGGCCCTGATTCATTGCTGCAATGTTTTTGTGACCAACGATTCCGGTCTGATGCATGTGGCTGCTGCCCTTGAGACTCCCACTGTTGCCATCTTCGGGTCCACTGATCATATCGCCACCGGTCCCTTTTCAAAGAAGTCGGTGGTGATTCGCAAAGAGATGGATTGCAGTCCCTGCCTGCAATCTCAGTGTCCCTTAAAACATCTCAACTGTCTGGAACAAATCAGCAGCCAGGAGGTGTACGCCGAGGTTGCCAGGGTTCTTGCTGTGCCAGCCGATTCTTCCCATCCAGAGAAAAAAATTTCATGAAACCTGTGGCTGAACCCTCGAATTCCACTTCCCACCTGTTGCGTCCCGCTGTCTTTCTTGATCGGGATGGCACCATCAATGAGCAGATGGGCTATATCAATCACATCAGTCGGTTTCAGCTGTTGCCTGGGGTTGCTGCGGCCATCAGGCAGCTCAATGATCGCAACATTCCGGTGGTGGTGGTGACGAATCAGTCGGGGCTTGCGCGGGGCTATTTCCCCCCCGATCTCCTTCTTGCTGTGCATGAAAAAATGAGGGCACTACTGGCGGAACAGGGGGCGCATGTGGATGGCATTTATATCTGTCCCCATCATCCAGAGGCCAAGAAAGAGGAGTACCGGCTCAACTGCGAGTGCCGAAAGCCTAAGCCTGGTCTGTTGTTACAGGCGGCGCGTGAAATGGGTCTGGATCTTGCCGGTTCTTTTGTTGTTGGTGATCGCTGGTCGGATTTAAAGACGGCAGCCGCCTGCGGGGCTTTGCCGCTGCTGGTTCTGACCGGCTATGGCCGAGGGGATGCCCAGTATATCGGGCCAACCCAGGTGGTCCAGCCCGTCTATGTCGGGGATGATCTGACCGCAGTTGTGCAATGGATACTTGGACGGATAAATACCAGGTCGGATAAAAATATATAGACAACAGGAAAGAGAAGGGGTGTGAGATGAAAAAAACTGGAGTGATTCTAACTGTCATCGTTGTTATGGCCGTGGGGCTTTATTTTCTGGTGACAGCCAGGATCGGCAAGGTGACAGCGGCTGATTTTTTGCCCGAAGAGATTTTACTGGCCGTTGAGCAGCAGGACCTAGGACAACTCCTGGAAGATTATAAAAACTCACGTCTTGGGCACACGATCACGGGCATTGATTATCTGAAGATTGCCTCAGATCTTGGAATGGCGCAGGAGGAGGTTGACAAGATCAGTGGCGTCAGCAAGAAGATGGGAGATTTCTTCAAGAGTCCAGTATTTAAAGAGTTATTTGGTAAGGAATTTACCCTTGCCTTGTTGCCGGTGACCGATATAAATCTTGCGAGCCCTGATAAAGCAGCCACTGGCAGCCTTGTTTTTATTTCCAGACCCAGTCATGATGCTGATATCCTCAAGCTGATCAGTTCACTTTTTATCGGGAAACTCAATCAGACCTCCATTCAGCACGGAAAATACAGTATCCAGCAGATTGCCCTTGAAGAGGGAATCGTCTTGAACGTGGCAACGGTTCAGGGCTATATAATTGCCGCCCTTGATGTTGGGCTTGTTCAGGCGAGCCTGGATCGTTTTGACAACAAGTCAGGGAGCAAAAAGGGAACGCTTGCCCAGAGCAGTGAATATATCCGTCTTCGCCAAGAATTCACCGATGCCAAATGCTTTGTCTATGTATCCATGCCCACGCTGTACAGTCAGGCCGGCAGATTTGCCGAGCAGCTCGACATCCCTGAGCATGACGAGCTGCTCAAGGCCATTGACCAGTGGAAAGGCTGGAATGGGCTGGCCTTTGGAGCATGGAAAGAAAAGGGACAGATACGTGACAAGGGGGTTGTACTGTTCAACAGGGAAAAGCTCGATCCCCTGGTGGCAAAGATGTGCAGCGTGAAACCTACTGATAATAAGACCTATGCCATGGTTCCTGCCGATATTCTGGGCTATTATTGGACCAATACCCTGAATATGGGGATGTTCTGGGAGATGTTCCGCCGCGAAATGCAGGGCAGTGAAGAACAGCTCAAGGCCATCGAAAAGGAGGTCAAGGCCGCTACCGGCCTGGAGTTGGATCAGATCCTTGCCATGTTTGGTTCCGAGGCGGCTGTTCTGATGAAAGAGATGGTCACTGACGGCTTTATCCCTTTGCCCAATGGCGCCATCTTTCTGAAGATTGAGAAGGAGGCGGACTTGCTCAAGATGGTGAAGTCACAACTTGCCAAAATGGATATTGCCATTCAGGCTGAAGAGTACAAAGGAGTTGCCCTGAATACCCTGGATATCTCCTTTCACCCCAGTCTGCGTCCTGTCTATGTCATGCATCAGGGATATCTGATCCTGGCCGGCAGTGCTGACATGGTGAAGAAGATTATTGATAGTCAGGGAAGTCAGGGGCTGATTGCTGAGAAAAGTTTTCAGCAGGTGAATGAAGGCTTGCATAAGGGGCTGACCGGCAGCAATAATTCCGTCAGCTATGTCAAATTTTCATCCCTGTTGAAGATGATCAGGGAGCTTGCAAATTGGGGAGGAACCATCCTGTCCATGCAGGATCCTGAGACCGGCCGGAAATCGAAGGTCGTGTTTGACCAGCTGATTTTCCCACTCCTGGATGGACTGGGTATGTATGAGGCCATGGGATCTCGCAGTGTGATTCAAGATGATTCGCTGATCATGGAATCGACAATGATTCTGGCTCCGTAGCAAGGACGCTGGACACCATCTCTGTCTGGTATTTATATTGAGCTCATTTTTTTAAAAAAATCCTTCGGGCTTAGCCCTGAACAGGAATATCATGGATAAACTGATTGCCGAGTTAACAAAAGTGGTCCAGTTCAAAGACAGTACCGATATCGGAGATCTGGTCCTGATCGTTGCCAAGGAACCACAGGTCATGGTTTCCTATGCACTGGTGACGGATATCGAACGGGATGACAGCCGCAAGAATGAATGGTGGCATGTGGGGATGACCTTGCTTTCCCTGCCGCCCCAGAAAATTACCTGGACCCTGCGGACGCCTCAATTTACAGGGCTGGAGGTCTTCACCATGGGGGGAGAAGAGCGTTTCGTCAAGGCCGTTGATTTAGGGGTTATCCCTCTGCAGGTTACCGGGAACGGCCCGAAGGCAGGGGCAAAGCCGGCAACTCAGGAAGGGAAAAAGGCCTCTTTCCTCAAGCGGGTCAAATAATGGCCAAGCTGTCTGAGCGGGCGCTTATTCGTCTGATCAGGGAGGCGAGTGCCACATCGGCCCCAGCCCTTATCCGGGGAATTGGCGATGATTGCGCGGTTTTCAGCAATTCCGGGGCGGGACAGTGGCTGATCACCACGGATACCCTGGTGGACGGTGTCCATTTTGACTGTCATTGGCATCCACCCGAACTCCTTGGCCGCAAGTGTATAGCCGTGAACTTGAGCGATATCGCCGCCATGGGCGGGTGTCCGCGCTTTGTTCTACTCTCATTGTGTTTGCCGCCTGCCCTTGATTCGGCTTGGCTGCAACGGTGGTTTTCCGGGGTTAGCAACATCCTCGCAGAATATGGATGCGTACTTATCGGCGGTGATACAGTGCGAAGCAAGGAGCTGATGATCTCGGTGACGTTGATTGGCGAGGCAGGTTCTTCTGGTGGGATTCTTTATCGGACAGGAGCAAGCCCTGGTGATATCGTCTATGTAAGCGGTCCACTTGGTTCAGCCGCCGCAGGCCTGGCACTGTTTCAAAAGGCCAGAGAGGAACAAGAAGATGTCGGGCAATGGAGTCAGTGGCAGGCCTTGCTGGATGCCCATCTTAGTCCAATCCCTCAGGTGGATCTCGGTCAAGAGCTTGCTCGCAGTGGCTGTGTAACCGCCATGCAGGACATCTCCGATGGCCTGGCCACGGATCTTGCCCATATCGGTCAGGAAAGTGGAGCCGGCTGTATTCTTTATGCCGAAAGCCTGCCGTCCTTGCCTGTCCTTGATGCTGCTGCCCTCTTTCTCGGGAAAGAGAAACTGGACTTACTCTTGAAGGGGGGGGAAGACTATCAACTGGTTTTTACCGTCCGTCCCGACCGGGAAGAAGACTTGAAGGCCAAACTTGCTTCATCTCTCGATCAGCAGATTTTTCCTGTGGGAATTATCACCGAAGGCCAGGGCGTTATCCTTGAAAAAAAGGATGGGAGCCCGACAGACATCAGCTTTCAGGGGTATGAACATTAGGGGAGAGGCTGACCTTCAATCCTTCCCCACCTCTTCTTCTACCTCATTGATGATACATCCGGCGCATGGGTCAGATCAATGGTGATCGACTCTCGACTGCTCTTGAATTGCCGGTACCCGATACCGGCCCGGGCGAGCATCATCTTGGATGCCCGTACCGTGTCACTCTCCTTATACTTGTCCGACATATAGATTATCTCTTTGATGCCGGCCTGGATAATCACCTTGGTACACTCGTTGCATGGGAAGAGCCCCACATAGATGCGGCAATTGTTCAGTTGATGACTGATGGAGTTCAGAACAGCATTGACCTCGGCATGACACACATAAGGGTACTTCGTATCTAAGAAATTTCCTTCCCGGGCCCAGGGTAACTCATCATCGGAACATCCCCATGGAAATCCATTATAGCCGACACCGACAATCTTGTTCTGTTCATTGGCAACACAGGCACCAACCTGGGTGTTTGGGTCCTTGCTTCGCTGGGCTGACAGCAGGGCGACAGCCATGAAGTACTCATCCCAGGAAAGATAGTCGCTCCGTTTTTTTTCATTCATAATTTTAATTGGTTGAAAAATATTAGAGGTTGGGGATCCAGCGCTTGATTGTCTTCTGGAGCAAGCCATCAGCCTTACGCTGGCGGATAAAGGTGTTGACCTGCTGCCGCAATTCCTCGTCATCCCTCCGCATCTCCCAACCAATATGTTCTTCCGTCACCAGGGATAAAATGGGGGTCAGGTTGGCCGCTTTATTGGCGAGGGCATACGAACAGATTGTCGGAGCGTCATGCAGGAAAAGGTCTATCTTTTTATTAGTCAGTGCCTTGATTGCGCCGGTTACTGACTTGAACCGTAATATCCTGATTCCGCGAATGTTTTTTGTAAGAAACTGATCACCGGCGCTGTTCGGAAGAACTCCGAAGGTATAGCCGGTATTTTCCAGATTGTAGATCCCGGAGGAAAACAAGGGGACTTCATGGTTTCTGACCAGCAGGATCTGGCCAGATCGCAGGTATGGTTCACTGAAGGTCACAGGAGAACTGAAATTCCTGATAATTTTTCGACCGGACATCAGAATATCGACATGGTTTTTCAAGAGGGCCTCGGTGGCCAGGGGTTCAGGAACCTTGACGAACTGTACGGTCTTGTTGGTGAAGACTCCCAGTTGACCAGCAAGATCGGCCTCCAGGCCCTGGATTTTGCAATCTTTTTCAAAAATAAAAGGCGGCGCGTTCAAGGAGATACCGACTCGTAACACCTTGGTATCGGCTGCAATCTCAGGATCAGCAAGGGGAAGTTGCTTGACCGCAGAGGAATCAGTTTGCGGCGTTGGACACTGTGGAAGGGGTTCTTCTGTGGATAACATTGGATCAGGAACTTCCGGCCCGCAGCCATTGAGGCAGGTGAGAATGAACAGGAGCAGCAGGCTCAGAAAGGGTTGGCAATAATATCTTTTCATAGGGTTTCTCTAAATATTTTTACTGTTTACACGAATGACTTTGAGGCCATCTGCACCGCCGGCTATCCCCGGTAGCTTCTCTAAATAAAGTGATAAAATCTACCTTAGCTTGTTGACTCATCATTCGTTAACACGCAACCTGTTCTTCAGTCTTCAGTCTTCAGTCTTCAGTCTTCAGTCATAAATTTTATTTTGTCG
>JAFLKM010000045.1:58152-94710 GCA_019163335.1 Desulfobulbaceae bacterium
TCTTCAGTCTTCAGTCTTCAGTCTTCAGTCTTCAGTCATAAATTTTATTTTGTCGCTTTTCGTCTCTTTCGCCATGAAGAGACTCCGGTAATTTTGTCGATAAATTGCTTGATTGCCTGAAAGTAGAGCTTTCCTGCCACAGCGATGATGGAGTTATGATCCGCTCCGGGCACGACCTGGAATTCTTTACTTTTTGCGCCGCAGCAAGATTGTAATATTTCCGCCTCAGCCGCTGGAATAATTTCATCCCTGGCGCCATGGAGGATAAATGTGGGCTTAGTGATGAGGGCGATTTTGGCCACATTGTTGAAACACTCATCTTCTGCAATATCATGCTCATCCAACTCCAAACCCAGGGAGCATGCCAGAGGGAGGGTGTCCGCAAAGCCGCTTTCTATGATAACACCCTTGATCTCATCAGAATATTTTGCTGCAAGATCAATGGCACAAGCGGACCCCAGCGATCGGCCCATAAGAAAGAGGGCGCCGGTACAGCCGTTTTCCTCCATCCATTTCCTCGATTCCTGAAAGAGGATCTCGCCATCGCTGAACATGGTGGTCACGCTGGGTTGACCAGTGCTCCAGCCATAGCCGCGATAATCCGTCACCAGGAGGTTTATTCCCACTTCATTGTAGAGAGGTCCGATGGAGTCATGATCGCTGACCGTTTCTCCATTCCCGTGAAAGTAGAGAATACACGGAGCGGTTGAGTCGCAGATGTAGAAGCGACAGCCGATTATGACTCCTGGTTCCATGGTCACATTGAGATCAGTCGCCCCGGGCGGCAGGGGAGTGATGGACTCCTGCCGTGGATAAAAGATGTGGGAAAGAATTTCTGGACGATCTAATTTTGTATAATCAGCCATGATATAAACCTAACCTGAATTAAATGGAGGAAGCATTTCCCCGGATGAACTTCATAATTTCTGCAGAGACGAAAGAAAGCGACAAACGATGCACAACTAAGACCACCCGCCTCCCCTCCCACCCAAATAGCGTTGTGGAGCCAGAATTTCTGAGCTGGATTATGCCTGCAAAACTTCCGTATTCCTGGTAGGCAAGCAATTTCAACTGCTTATAGTTCAAGACTATTCAGGAAACGGCTTTCTTTTATAGCATCAACCATCTGATTTTACAACAATTAGATAAATCGGCAGCCTCTTTTTTACTCCCCGACACAGAGGAGAAACGGCCATGCTCACGGTCTATACTCTCCGATAAAACCATCTTGCAGTTAGAATAACACCCGTCCCGGGAGAGATAGCCCGTCCTCTCCTGGGTTTGTCATGCAAACTTGTAATCTCAAGGCGGTTCCTCCACTGGCACAAGTCGTTCTGATCAAGGCGGCAGTGTCCTCGTTTCACCATTTCTTCATGTTCTAAAACAGAACCGACCATCACACAAGGGTTGGAGGCAACCGGCGTCCCCCTTCACCAGATTTTAGAGCCAAATCCCCTCTGCTCTTTGGAGCAATTATAAAACTAGAATCACGGTCAGATATGACCACTGGTTAAATATACGCTTTTTTTCAGAGAGATTAATGGCAATCTGGAGAATTCAATTAAGCTAAAATATGTATAAATATCATAAAGATATGCTGGATAACAGAGAGCATTTTGAGCTTGGCATAAAGATTGCTCTTACTATAAGGAGTGAACATCGACGTAGTTTTCATTTGGCGCCTCATTACTTCCATCTTTACGGGTCGCGAAAAAAAAGAGGAGGAATTAAAACAATAATTCCTTCAAAATTTCTCCACGAGATCATGGGATGGGACATGACAATTAAAGTAGAAAGAGGAAAAACATGAGCAAGAATAACTCCATTGTAGCGATCTATCCATCTCATACTGTCGCCGAAGAGGCTGTCAAAGAACTTCAGCACGCTGGGTTCGACATGAAAAAATTGTCTATTGTCGGCCGCGACTATCACACAGAAGACCAGGTCGTCGGCTACTATAATGTCGATGACAGAATGAAGGCATGGGGCAAAGCAGGTGCTTTCTGGGGTGGGATATGGGGTTTTTTATTTGGGTCTGCATTCTTTTGGGTTCCCGGTTTAGGACCGCTTCTCGTGGCCGGTCCTTTGGTCGGGTGGATCGTTGGTGCCTTGGAAGGTGCCATCGTGGTGGGTGGCTTGAGTGCGATCGGAGCTGGTTTGTACAGCCTGGGCATCCCGAAAGACAGCATACTTCAGTATGAGAAGGCACTCAAGAGCGGAAAGTTTGTTCTCGTTGTTCACGGCACCATTGAGGATACAACCCATGCCAAAGAGATTCTCAACCGGACAAATTCTGAAACGTTGGAGCAGCATCAGGCATAAACTCGTCAAAGACATTCTAACCCAGATAATCTCTAAGGCACGAACAAGAGATTAAAATTATTCCTGAAAATGTATTTTGGGAAGTAAAAAAAAATTAGACAAAATAAGGATGATAAGAATCATGCAAAAGAAAATTATGTACCATTTAGTACTGGCGGGAACTGTAGCTTCTTTATTTGTATGCAATGTTCCTCTCTTTGCATTGGATAATGATGCGCGAATAGAAGAATCTGCTCAAAAATCCTATGTATTTAGAACTTACCTCAAGGGTGATGACATTAAAGTCCAGTCCAAGGATGGGATTGTCACATTAACCGGCACGGTTTCCGAGGGAGACCATAAGGTTTTGGCCAAAGAGACTGTTGCGGGATTACCGGGAGTAAAAGACGTAAACAACAAATTGGAAGACAAGAAAGAAGTCCCTGCTGTCTCTTCAGACGCCTGGCTGATTGCAAAAGTGAAATCAACGTTATTGTTTCATAACAATGTGAGTGGCACACAGACCAATATCACTGCAGAAAATGGCACCATCACGTTACGTGGTGAAGCCATCAATACTGCCCAGAAAGATTTAGCAACTGAATATGCCAAAGATGTCGAAGGTGTAAAAGGCGTCAAAAATGAAATGACCGTTGCATCAACCGTCCAGAAATCAGACAAAGCCGTCGGTCAGAAAGTGGAGACCGTGGGTGAACTAATTGATGACGCATCCATCACTGCCCTGGTGAAGACAACCTTGCTGAGTCATCGTTCGACCAGTGCTCTGAATACCACTGTCGAGACCAAAGATGGCATGGTTAAATTGGGCGGAAAGGCCAAAAATGCTGCTGAAAAGGACCTTGCGGCCAAGATTGTCACTGACGTTCACGGTGTAAAGAGCGTTTTCAACAATATGACTGTCGAGGAACCCAAATCCAAGAAAAAAGGTGCCATCGAAGGATGCTAACCAACACCATTAATATTCCCTGCCCAGGGAACTTGAAGTGAGAGTCGCTCATTATACTCTTCAGATGAAGCGGGTTCGTTGTGGAGTGGGGATCATTTTTAACAGGAGGATAAATTATGTCACTTAGTGCAATTTTACTCATCATTTTGATACTGGCACTTTTAGGAATAATCCCAATTTGGCCCCATAGCCGTTCATGGGGATACGGCCCCAGTGGCGGGGTCGGACTGATCGTGCTGATCCTGGTGATCTTGCTCGTATTAGGACGGATTTAGTTAGAAACATCAATGAACAAAGCTGCAATAATTCAATTTTTATAAATAATTAAGGGAGTTTATACAACATGGCAACGACACAGGACGATTCAAAAACATTGAGAGAAGAAATGCAGACCATCATGAACCAGGCACATGCCCTTGTTGATGCAACCTCCGGAGAGGTTGACGACCGGATCAAATCTGCAAGAGCGGCCTTGAAGGAGCGTCTCGATTTATCCCAAAGCAACTTCAGCAGGATTGAAACTCAAATTCTCGACAAGGCCCAGGCCGTTGATGAGTTTATTCATGTGAAACCATACGTTGCCATCGGTGGCACTTTTGTAGGCGGGCTGCTCCTGGGTTGGTTTATGTCCAGAAAATAGTTGGATTGAAAGGCGCGGATGATTCCCGTGCTGCTAATAAGGAGAAGAACTGCTCAAGGAGAGCATCGTCTCAAAGAGTTGCTCTGCTTGTTGTTTCACAAAGGAAAATGATTCCCATTTTCTATAATTTCATTCAAGGAAAACAAAATGAAAAAAGTGTTCGTAGTGACTGCATTGGTTGTTGGGTTAGGATTTTTTAGTGCACAGCAGGCGTCTGCAAATTGGGGGATGAACGGAGGTGCCGGCATGGGGAGTGGAAACCTTCGAGGAGAACCATGTTATACCCAATTAGATGCTGCAACGAAGGTCAAGGTGGACAAGTTTTACACTGAAACCACGGATCTCAGGAAACAAATTGTCATGAAAAACGCAGAAGAACATGCCGTTATGTCTTCAGATAATCCAGATCCCGTCAAGGCCGCCAAGCTGGCTGGGGAGATGTTTGACCTGAGAACAGCCATGCATGCAAAAGTTGAAGCAGCTGGTGTTACCGGGCTTTTTCAATGTGGTGATTGTGCCGGCCGTGATCATGCTATGGGCCCACACGACGGCGGTGGCCGAAAAGTAAGGAATGATAGGAATGGCAGGGGGGGCAGCCCAGCTGCAGCACCGGCAGCGCCAGCCCCAACGAATGCTAAATAACAGCGAACATCCTGTAATCTTTCGAGCTTCGTGCAGGGAAGGATTACTGTGTTGAGTCCAACTTCGTCAAAAGAGTAGGCCGTTAAAAGGGGTTCATCCTAACTTGAGCCGGATGAGCCCCTTTTTCAACGGGCGGGATTACTGACTACAATGGCTCTCTGAAGGAGATAAAGAGTATGAACAATCTGAAATTGGCAGGTGTTTTCCTTTCCGCTGTTTGCATGTTTGGGTTTATGGGGACATTTTATGACGGACTGGCTACAGAGCAGAATCCAGAATTGAAAATTGAGCAGAAAGCAGACCAGAAAGCCTTGCAGGAAGGATTGAAAGAATCCTTAGGGGTGAAGGTTCTCAAGGGAGATGTCTGGCAAAAGATGACACATGATTCCAAGGTGGCTTTTATCTGGGGATTTGGTCATGTCGTGTCCATTGAACAGAACCTGATGGAAAAATTTCCGGAACTTCAAAGGGAAAGTTTTTCTGCAAAGGTCGTGCAGGGGATGGCTGATATGCCCATGGAAAAAGTCGTTGCCGGTATCGATGATTACTTCAGAGCGAATCCGAATCAGTTAGAAACTCCTGTTACGAATGTGATCTGGGATTTAATGATCAAGCCGAATATCAAAACGGGCATTGCCGGGCGTCCGCTAAAGAATTAAGGAAATATTATCAATAGACCAGGAGAGATAAAATGAGAAATATTACAGCTATTATGATTATTCTTGCAACTGTCTCGATGTACGGGTGTGCCGGAATGACGAATACAGAACAAAAAACTCTGAGCGGAGCAGGAATCGGCGCCGGCGGTGGAGCAGTTCTTGGCATCATCACCGGTGGAAGTCCGGTTGTCGGAGCCGTTGTCGGTGGTGGTGTAGGGGCCGTTACAGGTCACATCATCGGTGAGAATGACAAAAAATAAGAACCAAGTTTTTTAACTCATCCGGTCAAGAAGACATTAAATCTGGATGTTTTTTTTGGGAGGTGACAGCTCTTAGCTACCTTGCAGATTATTTATTCTTTTACAAGGAACCTTTCTGCGAAAGGCACTTATTCCGTTCATCGGGGTTAGATATAAAGGAAAATATATGATGACCAACGAATCCTACAAAGAAGAAATAGCGAAGGAATTGAGACAGGTACAGAAAAAATTGGCCGAGCTCGATGCTCCAGGAAGAAATTATACGACCAATCTTCCTGCTAATCATGCCTTGCCAATCGATACACCAAAAACTTACGTAAATGTCCGAACCGAGGCCAACGACCACATTTGGGACCTTCTACGCTATTGCTGAAAATGTCGTGCAGGCCTGAAACCCTCCCATCTCAATCTATTAAACAAGGACATACGCTATGAACATGAGAAATGCTTACAAACAAAAGATAGAAACCGAGCTTGAGCTGATTGAGGCCAGATTAGCTGAGTTCAGGGGCCGAGCTAAGAGTCATGCTAATGATGCGCGCATTCAGCATGCCCAGCAGGTTAATGACCTTGATCAAATGGTTGCGACTGCTAAGGTTCAATTGAAAGATTTGAATGATGCCAACGAAGACGTTTGGGAACAGCTTAAAGACGGAATAGATGGTAGTTGGGAGATGTTACAATCAACATTAGAATCAACGATTCAGGATTTTGCGACAAACTCTACAAAATGAGCAGTCACCGCTCAACACACAAAAAATCATTGAGTTTCAATGGAATTTAATCACATAAAAGGCTTTATATGAACAACAACCCACTCGAATTATTATCACCGGAAGAGTGCCGCAATAAAATTCTGGAACTCAGCGGAGTGGAATTTGAGTCGGATATCGCCATTGACCTCTGGTCAAATATATTTAAGCATAAGTGGCTTCTTTCGGAAAAACTGGGACGAGACGTGGGGTTGCGAACGGCCTGCATTGATTTCCTGGAAAACATGGATCAGGCCCCCGAGGAATACCTCAACTATCAACAGAAAAACATTCTCAATGAGATGGGAGCTCAGACTATCAGTAGAAAAATCTGGGATACCATCTCCGACTCCCAACCTCCCAAGCAGTTGGTTCAACGTCGAATTATCCTTCCCCTTATGGAGGAGAGCCTTTCACTAAAGCACGGAGTTGTTCCGCCTAAGGCCATCGTGTTTTTCGGCCCACCGGGCACCGGGAAAACTCATTTTGTCAAAGCGATAGCCGGTGTCCTGTCCTGGCGCTATATCGAGATCATGCCCAGTATGCTGATGGCAGACGGGGTAGAGAAAATAGGCGCCAATTTACGGGAAGTCATGGAAAGGGCCAGAAATCTTGACGAGGTCGTTCTCTTTATCGACGAATTTGAAGAGATTGCCGGCAGTCGTGATATGGGTGACCGGATTGATAAATCCATCACCAATGAGTTTCTCAAACAGATTCCATTATTGAAGGAGCAGAAGAATAAGATACTGCTTGTGTGTGCCACCAATTACATACGCGACCTGGATGCGGCCATGCTTCGTCCTGGAAGGTTTGACTGTATCATTCCCGTTGGCGGATTAGACAAGGCAGGGAGGACAACGATCCTCGAACATTATCTTTCCACGCTCAATACCGGCCAAATCGATCTGGATCGCCTGATTGACATGACATCCGGGTTCACTCCTGCCGATATACAGTATCTCTTCCAGCAAGTTGCTCACTTTGCCTTTGAACAAGAGCTTGCAACCCATAAAAATTACTTGGTAACGGCTGAGACATTCATCAACCTCACGCCAAAAGTGCTTCCATCTTTGAGCGATGACGTGATTAAAGAGTTTGAAAAAGACAGCATCAACTATGCCCGAGTCTAAACTGCTGCTCTCAATATGTGTGAAGGGGAATTTAAATGATGATGGGAGCAAATAAATATTCGTCGCCTTTCGAAGAGAGCGATGCTGATCGTCGACGGGGTATCCTTGATGACGATGCGCTTTCTGTCGAGCTGGTATCGGCCTTTGCCGGAGATCGATTACTCACGAAAAGCGAGCGGCTTCGAATGGAAGAGCTCCGGAGAAGTCGTGGACTCAGATTTTTTTCCGATCTTCTCTATTCGATTTCCCACCAGTTTTTTTCTCCAGAGGTTGCCGAAGACTTGTGGACTGAAGTCCTGCAACATAAAATCCATCTGTCGACGGTGCTGGGAAGAAATGTCAGGACAGTCGTGGCAGCGCTGGATTACCTTTCCAATATCACAGGCAACATGCACTTTCCTACCCTGGTGGGCGAGGCGGTAATTGAGGAAATAGTGGGGCTTTCGTTGCGAGATGGCCTGACGGGTCTGTTCAATCATACCTATTTTTTTCAGCAGATCGACCTGGAAGTGAGACGCGCTGTGCGATATGGCGTGGACGTTTCCCTGATGCTGATCGATATTGATGATTTCAAGACAGTGAATGATACCTATGGGCACCAGCACGGCGACACTATATTGGCCGCCATGGGGAAAACACTTTTGTCCGTGGCGAGAGATTCAGATATTTGCTGTCGTTACGGAGGGGATGAGTTCTCGGTAATCCTGCCTTTGACCGATGTCCATGAAGCAGGAGAGATTGCCGAAAGAATAAAGGCTGAAATGGCTGACTACATGCCTGCCGGCCAGAAGGTTACGGTGAGCATAGGTGTGGCCTCGTTCGGGAAAACAATACGAACCTATCGTGATCTCGTGGAGAGGGCGGATGCAGCGCTTTATGAGGTCAAGAGAAACGGAAAGAATCGGGTGGAGGCCATGGCCGATTCCGGATGGAATGGGGGTGTTCAACTATCGAAGAATAACTGACCTTGCAGCTTCCGGTATTCCCCGGAAGCTGATCAAATGGGAAGAGGGCTCTATGGCTTCTCGATATTGAGTTTTGCCATTCGGGCACGCAAGGTGCTGCGATCAAGGCCAAGAATCTCCGAGGCACTATTTTTTCCGCTCACCTTCCAGTTGCTTAGCTCAAGTACCCGCAGAATATACTCTTGCTCATAGGCTTCCAGGGTTTTCGGGCTTGAAGGCAAATTCTTGAACGATTTTTTAAGCTCATCGACCAGGCGCAACTTCGGACCCGTCGAGTTGATCACCGCCCGCTCAAGGACATTTTCCAGTTCCCGAACATTGCCCGGCCAGTGATACTCCTGTAACGCCGCCATCACGACCGCTGGAATGATCTCAATGGTCTTGCCCAAGCGTCTGGCAATCTTTTTGACAAAGGCATCAACAAGCAGCGGGATGTCATCGAGGCGCTCCCGAAGCGGCGGCATGGTGATCGGAAAAATATTTAATCGGTACCAGAGATCTTCACGGAAGCGGCCTTCGCGGACTTCCTTCTCCAGATTGCGATTGGTGGCGGCCACAATACGGGTATCAACTTTAATGGTCTGAGAACCGCCCAAGCGCTCAAACTCGCCTTCCTGAAGTACTCTGAGTAACTTTGCCTGGAGCTCAATCGGCAATTCGCCAATTTCATCGAGAAAAATTGTGGTGCCGTTGGCGACCTCAAATCGTCCAAGATGCCTCGACAGAGAACCGGTAAAGGCCCCTTTTTCGTAGCCGAACAAGTCGCTTTCGATGAGGCTGGCAGACAGACAGGCACAATTTACCTTTACCAGAGTCCGGTTTTTACGTGAACTCAGGGCATGAATAGCCCGGGCGGCCAACTCTTTGCCTGTTCCGGTCTCACCAAGAATCAGAACGGTGGTCTCGCTGCCGGCAACTTGTTCAATTTTAAGGAGAACGTGTTTAAGGCTATCACTTTGACCGATTATATTCTGATGATTTCCTTCCAGTTTAATTTCATCTTGCAGGTAGGCTCGCTCTGCTTCCAGTTGATCCTGCAGCTCTCTTATTTCAGCAAAATCGGCTTCAGCTTTTTTTCTTCTTTCTTCTGCCTCGTCTCTGGCAAGGACAAGCTCGAACGTACGGTTTTGAACAAGCAACTCAAGATCTCTTTTCTGCTCTTCCCGTTCTGTCATATCCTCAATGGCCAAGAGGATCATTGGAGTGTGGCTCGTCTTGGTATAAATCTTCCTAGCGTTTAAATGCAATATCTTGCGGCCAATAACATCAAAGATATGTTCCACTACAAAATCATTGACTTCGGCATTTTTGGGAATGATCTCTTCAAGTAAATCTCTCAGCTTTGGAATGTTCCATTGCCGGTTGTCAAGATCAAACAGGAGAATCCCCTCCAACTCATTTGGATGGACATGAAACATTTGGTAAAAAGAACGATTTGCCTTTACCACCTTCAAGTCAGCATCAAGAACGACTAAAGGTTCATGAACTGCACCCATGATATTATCAAAAACCTCAGGGCAAGATTGTTCCTGTGACGGTTCGCCCCCAGACACTTTGTTTTTAATCTCCATGTCTTCAGTGAGTCCATTAAATGGTTGTTGTTATAGGAAAAATGTCTGCGCGTCACTTCGATCATTTAGTGAGCAGACGTTAGGGATAACAGAAACTCAACCAAATAATATCATATCCACTGGCTGATATACAAATAATGACTTCACTCGAGTAAAATGGAGTTTGTTGTATGAAGGGGCAAAACACCTCTCTGGACGGGACTTAAATCCTTTGAAGATATTTGCTTTTACTGCGAAGGGGGCTTTTTTTGTATGAACTTGAGACGAGGACTGCGTGGTTCAATGGCACGAAGGCTCTATGGTTTCTCGATATTGAGTTTTGTCATACGGGCTCGCAAGGTGCTGCGATCAAGGCCAAGGATCTCAGAGGCACTATTTTTTCCGCTCACCTTCCAATTACTCAGTTCAAGTACCCGCAGAATATACTCTTGCTCATAGGCTTCCAGGGTTTTCGGGCTTGAAGGCAAATTCTTGCACGATTTTTTAAGCTCATCGACCAGGCGCAACTTCGGTCCCGTCGAGTTGATCACCGCCCGCTCAAGGACATTTTCCAGTTCCCGAACATTCCCCGGCCACTGATACTCCTGTAACGCCGCCATCACGACCACCGGAATGATCTCAATGGTTTTGCCTAACCGTCTGGCAATTTTTTTGACGAAGGCATCAACGAGCAGTGGGATGTCACCCAGACGCTCCCGAAGCGGCGGCATGGTGATCGGGAAAATATTTAAACGGTACCAGAGATCTTCACGGAATCGGCCTTTGCGGACTTCTTCCTCAAGATTACGGTTGGTGGCGGCCACAATCCGGACATCAACTTTAATGGTATGAGAGCTGCCCAAGCGCTCAAACTCGCCTTCCTGAAGCACTCTTAAGAGTTTCGCCTGGAGTTCCAACGGTAATTCGCCGATCTCATCCAAAAAAAGCGTCGCGCCGTTGGCGACCTCAAATCGTCCCAGATGCCTGGACAGAGAGCCGGTAAAGGCCCCTTTCTCATGGCCGAACAATTCGCTTTCGATAAGGGTAGCGGAAAGGGAAGCGCAATTTACCTTTACCAGTGTCCGATTTTTACGCAAACTTAAGTCGTGAATAGCCCGGGCGGCCAACTCTTTGCCTGTTCCGGTCTCACCAAGAATCAGAACGGTGGTTTCGCTGGCAGCAACTTGTTCAATTTTATAAAGCACTGATTTGAGGCTATCACTTTGACCGATTATATTCTGATGATTGCCTTCCAGTTTAATTTCTTCTTGCAGATAGGCTCGTTCCGCTTCCAGTTGCTCTTTTAACTGGATCGTTTCGACAAGGGCGGCCTCCGCGATTTCCTTTCTTTTTTCAGCCTCATCCCTGGCGACGACAAGCTCCGCTGTGCGTTTGACCACCTCAAGCTCAAGCAAGGTGTTCTGCTCCCTAAGTGATTCTGCCATGCTCTTTAATGCCAGATGATTCTTGATCCTGGCCATGAGGATGGGCGGGCTGATCGGCTTGATGATGTAGTCAACGGCACCAAGCTCCAGTCCTTTCTGTTCATCTTCAATATCCGAGCTGGCAGTGAGAAAGATCACCGGAATGTTCATCGTCTCGGGGTTGCGTTTAAGTCGTCGGCATACCTCATATCCATCCATGTCGGGCATCTTGATATCCAGCAGGATCAGGCTCGGCGGCGATTCCGCGGCCGCAATCTTCAGTGCTTTCTCGCCCCCGTTAGCTACCTTCACCTTGTACTCATCCCTGAGGAGGCTGCTCACCAGGAGCAGGTTGTCCGGGGTGTCGTCAACGACCAGGATCGTTGCCTTATCAGTGTGATCAATTTCATCCATAATTATGTCAATGTCGCGGTGGCGGACCTCAGGGTTGTAAGTGCTGTCTCGAAGTCAAACATTCGAATAGCCTCATCAATTTTGCGCGCATGGTTGGGAAAGGCGGCATGCAATAACGCCGCGTTTGCCTCAAGCACATCAAGTGCCTCGGCGTCATCATCGGAAAGCTTTGCCGCCAGGGTGTCACAAACAGCCATAAGCTGTTCGGTGGGAACATTGATAACTGTCTTGATCGTATCAGCCGGCAGTTGCTGTTCTAATTGGTTGACTAGATCTTCGAGCAGCACCTTCAGCTGGTCAAGTCGGGCATCAATTTCTGCGTGCGCAAGACGTTCCTTTATCGCGGTTTCCAGTTGTTCCGCCATTTGCTGGAGGTCGGTGGCGCCAATGGTGCCGGAAACACTTTTCAGTGTGTGGGCCAGACGTTCCGCAGACTCCCAGAGATTATCCTCCATAGCCTTGCGGATTTCCACGGCAAATGATTTTTGCCCGGCTACAAACTTGCGCAGCAAAGAGAGGTAGAGTGGTTTCTTGCCAAGAACCCGGCGGAGACCATCGGCAATATCCAGCCTCGTGATACCTGTCGGCAGTTTGACGTCAAGCACAGCCTGGGTTTTTTTGATGGCCGCAGAAGCTATCGTTTGACGCGGCTTGACCCATTTCAGCAGTGCCTCCCACAACTTTTCCGGTTCTATCGGCTTGGCCACATGATCATTCATGCCCGCCGCTATGCAGCGATCACGAGCATCCTGCGTGGCATTGGCAGTCATTGCCACCACTGGAAGATCCTTGAAACGTTTCTCCTTGCGAATCTCACGGGTTGCAGTCACGCCGTCCATCACCGGCATCTGCATATCCATGAGCACGATGTCGTAGTCGGCAACCCGGAGCTTATCCAATGCAATCTGGCCATTCTCAGCCAGATCAATAGTGAAACCGGCATCGTTCAGCAGGGAGGTAGCAACTTCCTGGTTAAGATCATTGTCCTCCACCAGCAGGATACGAGAGCCCTTGAGAGAGGCAAGTTGCAGAAAAGTATCGGTCGGTGCATCGGCTGCTATGGGCATGCCATCATCAACACCTCCGAGAATTCGCATGACACTCTCAAAGAGAATCGAGCAGCTGACAGGCTTGATCAGCACATCCGTAATATCCGCTCCTGCCGCAGCTTTTAGTACTTCCTCACGACCAAAAGCGGTGACCATGATCAGGTGTGGGATACGACTGAGAGAAAGCTTCTTGAGCCGTCTGGCGGTCTCGTTGCCATCCATGCCATCCATTTTCCAGTCGAGAAAGACGATCTTATAGGGCGAACCTTGCGCATCGGCCTGTGTCACAGCATCAAGGGCAGCCTGGCCGGAATCAACCTGATCGATCTTGAAACCCAAATCGATAAGCTGTTCGCCCAGCATCTGGCTGGCGTTTTTGTTATCATCGACTACAAGCGCATGCATTCCTTGCAGGTTCTTTGACAGTGAACGCTTGCGCGGTTGATCGATCCCTTTGCCAAGACGAGCGGTAAACCAGAAGGTGCTTCCCTTACCCAATTCGCTGCTGACACCAACCTCACCGCCCATAAGTTCAGCCAGTTTTTTGGAAATGGCCAAGCCAAGACCGGTGCCGCCAAATTTACGGGTGATTGAGGAGTCGGCCTGGACAAATCGCTGAAACAACCGCCCCATCTCCTCTTCCGACAGGCCAGATCCTGTGTCACGCACAGCGCAATACAGCAGCACATCATTGTCGGTCTGCTCCTGGATGCGGATGATGATATCGACCTCACCCTGTTCGGTGAACTTGACGGCATTGTTGCAGTAATTGATCAGAATCTGCCCCATCCGTAATGGATCACCGATCAGATATTGAGGTACGTCCTGGTCTATATTGAAGATTAACTCCAAACCCTTGGCAAAGGTCTTTTCGGCAATCAGGTTAGACACATTGTCGAGCATCTTTTCCAGTTCAAACTCGGTGGATTCAATGGTCAACTTGCCCACCTCGATTTTCGAAAAATCAAGGATATCGTTGATGATATTGAGTAGATGGCGGCTGGAACCCTTGATCTTTTTGATGTAGTCGCGCTGACGGGGTGTCAGCTCGGTCTTCATTACCAGATGAGACATGCCGATAATGGCGTTCATCGGGGTACGGATTTCGTGGCTCATATTGGAGAGAAAATCCGATTTGGCAAGATTGGCCTGTTCCGCTACGGCTTTGGCTTTCTCCAGCTCGGTAGTCTTTTCCAGCAGCACCTGATCGAGAATCTGGCGTTCTGTCATATCCCTTGCCGCTGCGAAGACGCCCTGCAATCGCCTGTCCCGATCATAGAAGGTCGTCGCATTGAGAGACACCACCGTTTCCTTGCCATCCCTGGTGCAGGCGGTGAGCTCATAGTTGGTGACCTTTTTTTCGTTCAGCACGAGTTTGATGCCGGCCTCGGCCCGCTCCGGATTCGTGAAGTAATTTTTAAAAGGTGCGCCGATTAATTCATCCCTGGTGCAATCGGTGAGCGCCTCCATCTGTTTGTTGACATCGGTAATAATACCGGATGGATCGGTGGTCATCAGCGCGTCGATATTGGATTCAAACAGGGAACGGGTATAAAACTGATGATCCCGCAGACGCTGGCTGAGCTGTTTCTGGTCGGCCTCAATCTCCTTGCGGGCCGTGTTGTCCGTGCCGATAAGCAGATAGCCGATAATGGTGTCCTGCTCGTCACGCAGGGCCGTGACCGACACGACAGCCGGGAAGCGGCTGCCATCCTTGCGGATGTAGGTCAACTCGTAAATATCCTCGATACCGCGTGTAGCCTTGAATACCAAGGCCTCGAAACCGGGTGTAATCGGCGTTCCAAGCTCGACGCTGAGTGATTCGGCTCGGGCAATCACTTCCTGCGGATCAGAAATGTCAGCCGGGGTGATCTTGTTCATGACTTCGGCGGCCGTGTAGCCCAACATACGCTCGGCGCCAACATTAAAGATCTGGATGACGCCTTTGGCATCGGTGGCAATACTCGAAAAATTAGCGCTGTTAAAAATCGCACTCTGCAAAGCTCCAGCCTTAAGCAGTGCATCTTCCGCCTGCTTGCGGGCGGTGTTGTCGGTGCCGATAAGCAGATATCCAATGATGGTATTTTGCTCGTCACGCAGGGCCGTGACCGACACGACAGCCGGGAAGCGGCTGCCATCCTTGCGGATGTAGGTCAACTCGTAAATATCCTCGATACCGCGTGTAGCCTTGAATACCAAGGCCTCGAAACCGGGTGTAATCGGCGTTCCAAGCTCGACGCTGAGTGATTCGGCTCGGGCAATCACTTCCTGCGGATCAGAAATGTCAGCCGGGGTGATCTTGTTCATGACTTCGGCGGCCGTGTAGCCCAACATACGCTCGGCGCCAACATTAAAGATCTGGATGACGCCTTTGGCATCCGTGGCAATACTCGAAAAATTGGCGCTGTTAAAGATCGCGTCTTGCAGGGCACCCGCTTTGAAAAGGGCCTCTTCAGCGTTCTTGCGCACGGTGATGTCCCGCAAAATACCGGTGAAATATCGCTGGCCACCAAGCCACATTTCGCTCACCGTGATCTCCAGGGGAAAGGTGCTGCCATCCTTGCGTCTGCCCACAACCTCGCGTCCAAGACCGAGCGCACGGGCCTCTTCACTGGCGCTGTAATACTCAAGTGAACCATTATGATGGCCTCGATTCAGCTCGGGGATCAGCAGGCTGAAGGGTTGTTCGATGATCTCAGCCGAATCATAGCCAAACATTCGCTCAGCGGCGGGATTCACCGTCCCGACGATGCCGCCATGGGCATGAAGGGTGACAATCCCATCCTCCACAGTGTTAAGAATTGTCTGGATCAGGGCAATGCTGTCTCGTAAGGCCTGTTCTGATGCATAATCCTGGGTGACATCACGGAAGACCAGCACCGCGCCGATTACCTGGGAATCACGGTCACGAATCGGCGCGCAACTATCGGCAATATCACGCTCACTTCCATCTCGGGCAATAAGCACGGTATGGTTGGCCAGGCCTTGAATCGTGCCCTTCGCCAAGGTCTCCATTACCGGGATCGTCGCTGGGAGTCGGGTCTCTTTATTAATGATATGGAAAATTTCTTCCACCGGAAGACCGATGGCTTGCGCCTGAGTCCACCCTGTGAGCTTTTCGGCAAGGGGATTCAGGAGGGTCACCCGCGCATTTGCGTCGGTGGCAATCACCGCATCGCCGATGGAGTTGAGCGTCACGGCAAGCTTTTCCTCGCTCTCGCGCAGGGTAATATTGGCCTGCTCGAGTTGCCTGTTTGTCTCCTCCTGAATTACGAGCAAGTGTTGCCGCTCGGCTTCGGCCTGTTTGCGGGCGGAGTTGTCGGTGCCGATCAGCAGATACCCGATGATGGCGTTTTTTTTGTCGCGCAGGGCCGTGACTGAAACGACTGCTGGGAAGCGACTGCCGTCTTTGCGGATCTTGGTTAGCTCGTAGATGTCTTCGATACCGCGTGAAGCCTTAAACACTAACGCCTCAAAGCCGGGTGCAATCGGGGTTCCGAACTCAACGCTGAGTTCTCTGGCGCGCTCAATCAGTTCCTGGGGGTCGGAGAGGACGGCGGGCGTGATTGTATTGATCACCTCGGCTGCCGTGTAGCCCAACATGCACTCGGCGCCGACGTTAAAGATCTGGATGACACCCTTGGCATCGGTGGCGATACTGGAGAAGTTGGCGCTGTTGAAAATCGCGTTCTGCAAGGCTCCGGTTTTGAGCAATGTCGTTTCCGCATGCTTGCGCACGGTATCGGCGGAAAGTTTTTCGATGTCATTCATAGGGGGTAGGTTTGTACAGTATTGTGGAAATTGTTTAAGGAGCCTGAAAAATTCAGTGAGAGGGCTGGACAATCGTGAGGTTGCAGTGGAGGGGGTACCTGCACATCATACAAGGTGTCTTCCCAACGATCAACAGCGAACGTCGTAATGTCAAGGATTAATGAAGATACTCACGTTTCACTCTCAAGTGTTAAATTGTATTCCTCAATGGGTGTTATGCTTCATACCGCCCCGATCCCGGCGGCTCGCATCTCTTTCAGCAAGGTGAGCTGCTCCGTCTGGATGGCAAGGAGCTCGCTCCACTGGCTCTCTCTCAAGGCATCCATTTTCTCGTGCAGCAGGATGATTTCAAGTTCAGCCTTCAGATTTACCTCGTAATCATGTTCTGCATTCATTCGGTCTTTTTCTGCCTGACGGTTTTGCGACATCAGGATAACGGGTGCCTGAATGGCCGCAAGCATAGAGAGAACCAGATTGAGCAGGATGTAAGGATAGGGATCAAAAGTTTTGTTCTGCGAAACAAGGATGAATGAATTCAAGCCAATCCAGACAATCATGACTGTTGCAAAAAGAGCTATGAATGTCCATGATCCCCCGAATTTTGCAACCGCATCCGCAGCACGTTGCCCGAAAGTGGACTTGGCCCCATCCTCCTTGAACGTATTTCTGGAAATGTGTTTTCGTCCAGCAATGTGCTGCAAAACCTTTCTGGTAAGATCATCCAGTGACGTATAGGGAACGCCAAGAAGTTTCTTGGCAATGTCTTCAGCTGTTCTCATGATATCTCAAGTTTTAGTATCTATTTTTAAAATAGGGTTCACACAAATCTCAGGCAAGTCATTTGTCACCGGCAGGTTTCGGGAGGGATGACAGCTTACTTTTTGGTTGTTTATCAGACTTGCTCTGATCTTTTTGTTTTTGTTTGTCGCCACTTTGCTTTTGGCTTTTCTCTTTGTTCTTCTTACCGCCCTTGTCGCCCATGGTCGTACTCCTTCTTTAAAAGATTAACGTACACATTTATCAATATAACGAGAGCTTACCGCATTAAAAAAATAATCAACTCGTCATCGCTGGACGTCCCATTCGGACCTGAACCTGATGGATCATCAGTCCTTGTTCCAGCGGAATGACACCATCGTGCATCCGCTGTCCGTCCATTTCCACCCAGGCGACACCGTGCCGGCAGGCGTCCGGGTTCTCAACTGCAATAGTATAGATCGTCTCTCCGTGGCGATACCGGAGGCTGAAACCAGGCCAGTTTGAAGGGATAACCGGATCAATCCGCATCTGTTCACCACGGATCTGCAGACCCAGAATCTCTTCCAGCCAGGCCCGATACATCCACGCTGCCGAGCCGGTATACCAGGACCAGCCGCCCTGGCCTACGTGGCCGGGCAGGCGGTAGACATCAGCCGCCACAACGTAAGGTTCGACCCCGTAATGCCAGACCGCCTCGGCATCGCGGGCGTGCTCGATGGGATTAAGCATGCGCAGCAGTTGCACCGCCCGCTCGCCGTCTTTTTTGCGGGCCATGGCCATTGCCATCCACAGGGCGGCGTGGGTGTACTGGCCGCCGTTTTCCCGCACTCCCGGTGGATATCCCTTGATGTAGCCGGGTGAGGGGATAGCTTGTTCAAAAGGTGGAGCAAACAGCAAAGCCAGGCCCTCATCGGGCCGGACCAACTGGCTCCAGGCCGATTCCAGAGCCTGATCAGCGCGCCCAGGATCAGCGGCTCCGGAGAGCCAGGCCCAGGATTGCGGCAGACTATCGATCCTCGCCTCCTGGTTGGCCGCAGAGCCAAGCGGGGTGCCGTCATCAAAGGTCCCGCGCAGATACCATTCACCGTCCCAGCCGGCCTTTTCGACTCGCTGGATCAGGGCCTGCCGGTCTGCCTGAAAGCTCTGAACAAGCTCAGGTTGCTGGAGGTGATTTGCTAGTTCGCCCATTCCCTGCAGGGCATCGCAAAGGAACCAGCCGAGCCAGACGCTCTCCCCTTTTCCCTTTGCACCCACCAGGTTCATCCCATCGTTCCAATCCCCGGTCCCGATCAGGGGCAGGCCATGGGGACCGATGGTCAGGCCGCGGTTGATTGCACGCCTACAGTGTTCAAAGAGGGTGGCACGTTCCAAGGTTACTTCCGGGGTGGAGAATTGTTCGTGTTGATCATCACTCAGAGTGGGGGCGTTAAGAAATGGCACCTCTGCGTTCAGGATTGCAACATCGCCGGTGATCCGGACGTAATGGGCGACCACATAGGGCAACCAGAGGAGATCATCGCTGATACGTGAACGGATTCCGGCGCCGACAGGGGGATGCCACCAGTGCTGGACATCCCCCTCCTTGAACTGCCGGCTGGCGCACAGAAGAATATGTTCCCGGGCCAGTTCGGGATTGGCATAGAGGATTGCCATAACATCTTGTAATTGATCCCGAAAGCCGAAAGCGCCACCGGACTGGTAAAAGCCGGAGCGTCCCCAGATGCGGCAACTTAACGACTGATACTGCAGCCAGCGGTTAAGCATGAGATCGACAGCCAGTTCCGGAGTCTTCACCTCAATCGTGCCGAGCAGCTCATCCCACCAGGCCCTGGTCTGGTCAAAGGCGGTTTCAAAGGCGAGATCCTGACGGTAGCTGCGCACCCACTCCCGCGCCTGATCCGCAGATTCGGCCTGACCGAGCATAAAGATGATATCCCGTTGTTCATGGGGCGCCATTTCAATGGTCACGCGCAGGACGGCGCAGGGATCAAGCCCGGCGCCAATTCGAGGTGACAGCCGGGTCAGTTCCATGGCAACGGGACTTGCCAGCGATCGATTCCGGCCGATAAAGGCGGTGCGGTCGCCGCTGTATGCCTCGGCCTCGGGGGTGATGGCCACAAAGGCGACCCGCTCCGGGTACTCAGGGTGATAATGGTTTTGGGCCAGCAGGGTTTTGAACTCGTCATCCCAATGGGTCAGGATGTGCATTCTCGAGGTCTCGCGGCTTTCTCCCAGGGTCAATTCCACATAATAGGTGACCGAGAGTTGCCGCCTTCGGGAGGAACCATTGGTGAGACGCAGACGCTGCAGTTTGATCGGCGTCCCCCCGTCTTTATCGACTGGTACGAAGACGGTCAATTCCTGTTCAATACCGTTACTGTTATGTTCAAAGACCGTATACCCCGCTCCGTGCCGGGCTCGATAGGCGCTATCTTCCCGGATCGGACTTGCCGTCGGTGACCAATAAATCCCGCTTTCCTCATCCCGGATATATAATGCCTCGGAAGCCGGGTCCAGCACCGGGTCGTTCGACCAGCCGGTCAGGCGGTTGCGCTGACTGTTGCCGTACCAGGTGAATCCTGATCCGGTTTCGCTGATCAAGGTGCCGAAGGTGGGACCGGCGATGACGTTCACCCAGGGGGCCGGGGTACTGGTGCCAGGACCGAGATAGATTGCATATTCCCGGCCGCCTGGTGTGAAACCTCCAAGACTGTTGAAATAGTCGAGCTCCATAAAGGGCAAGGGCGCCGATGGTTCGCGTGCGCTGCGTTTTCCAGTGAACCGATTCAATTTTTCAGGCGCTTCCACCGGCAGGCCCAGTTGCTGGGGAAGGGTACCGCGAGCGGCAACCAGCACTACGCTTGCTGACGCCTTCAGGAGTTTGAGATCATCCTCCGGAATGTGTGCCACGTTTTTAAGGAATATCCCCCCAGTCTGATTCACTGCGGCTGAGAGGGCATGGTTCTGAATCATTTGCACCAGTCGTTCCTGGAGCGGTCGCTCATAACTTTTCGCCTCTTCGTTCAGAATAACAAGATCCGTGGAAAAGCCATGCATCCGCCAAAAGGTATGGGCCTGCAGTATCTGGCGGACCAGGCTGATCTCCCGCACCTCGCCGATGGTAATCAGGATCATGGGCAGGTCGCCGGAAATGGCGTAAGGCCACAATCCCGCCTGGCCCTTGCGGTTTTCTTCCAGGCGTTCGGCCGGTGCGCGCAACAGCTTGTTCGGGAAAAGAAGGTGGCTTGCCAGTTGCTGGAAACGACGGGCCTCATCGGCCTTGATCCGCAGCATTTGCAGTTGTTGCTGGGCCGAGTGCCAGGCAAAATCCATGGCTCGGTCGGTGGCATGATGGTCGCTGTACTTGGCGATAAGCTGCAGCACCTGCTCACGGCTGGCTGCGGCGGCGATCACCAGAGAAACCCGGACGCGCTGACCGGGTTTCAGGGTGAGTTTCTGTCTGGAACTGAAAATTGGATCCAGGACAAACCCCTGGGTGTTGCCGAGTTCCTGCACCGCTCCCATGGGATGGGCAAGGGTTCGGCCGCGGCCGATGAATCGGGCCCGGTCGGTTTCAAACTGCCAGTCCTGTTCCTGCGAGCCCTCATCTTCTGTCTGTTCCAGGATCAGGCCATGGCCAACATACAGCGGTGGTTCGTTTTCACTTCGTGGACGTCGATGGGCGATGAGTGCCTGAATTTCGGGCAGGGCTTCGGTCTGGATAAACAGTTTATTAAACGCCGGATGCTGACGGTCGGCGTTGTGGGGCGACATCGAGAGCTCCACATAGCTGGTCAAATTGAGTTGGCGGGTGCGCGAGGATCGATTGATCAGGGTGATCCGGCGTACCTCGACATCGTCTTCCGGCGAGACAATCACCTCGGTTTCGGTGTGGATCTTATGATCAATACGATGAAAAACCGCCCGGTCCAGGGTGAAGTCCGCTGAATAGCCGGTGATCGGGCCGCCGACCGGATGTGGAGTGACAGACCAGAGCCGCTCCCCGGCCACTTCATGGATGTAGCAGAAGGTGCCCATTGCGTCACAGGTCGAATCCGCCCGCCAGCGGGTCAGTTCCTGGCCGTCCCACTGGCTGTAGCCGCCGCCGCTGTTGGTGAGCATCAACCCATATCGTCCGTTGGAGAGTAGCAGGGTCACCGGGATGGTGGTGTCGGGGGTGAGACAGGTGCTGCTCATTGGGGCGACCGAATCGTCACCCAACAACGGCGGTTCGATCTGTCGGGTCGAGATCAGGTGCAGGGGCGGCAGATTCGGGATGCGTTCCTGGAGCAGGGCCTCAAAAGCTCGTACTCGTGGGTCGTTGTGGAAACGGCGCGGGAAAGGATTGCCATGGAGAAAATTGGTCAGGGCCAGAAAGGCCATGCCCTGATGATGGGCCATGTAGGCCTCGATGACCACTCCGCGTTTGCGCCCCTCGTTGCTGCTGTCGCGCTGTGGTTGCCGACTGAAATCCATGGCTTCGAAATAGCCGTATTCGCCCAGCAGACCCAGTCCGGCAAGGCGTTTGAGATTTTCCACAGTATCGTTGGGGGCAAGATTCAGAGCCAGCATCGTGGCATAGGGCGCCACCACCAGTTGTTCTTCCAGCCCACGCTTCAGGCCTAGCGCCGGCACGCCAAATGCCTTGTACTGGTAGGTTTTATTGAGGTCAAGATCGGCATAGGCGGACTCGGAAATGCCCCAGGGCACGCGGTGGGTGCGGCCATAGGCTATCTGGACGGTCACCGCCTCCCGTGCCGATTTATCCAGCAACGAATTGCCATAGGAATGCTGAAACAGCAGCGGCATCAGGTATTCAAACATGGTCCCGGTCCAGCTCAAGAGCACCCGTTGCCGGCCAATGGCACCATAGGGGCGGCTCATGGAGAACCAGTGCTCCAGGGGAACATCGCCCCGGGCAATGGCCACGAAGCTGCCGAGCCGGGCCTCACTGGCCAGAAGGTCGTAACTGGACTGGTCGAGACAGGCGGTGGACACATTATAGCCGATGGAGAACAGTTTGCGTTTGGGGGCATAGAGAAACTGCATGTTCATTCCGGCCGAGAGGGTCTGGACGTCATGGGTCAGTTGCTCGATCATTCCCAGGGTTTCGCCGGCCAGCCATCGAGCTTCTGCAAAGGCGGCCAGGAGCCTTTCGATCCAGACAATCAGGGTTGCTTCGATGGGAGGTGAGGATTCCCGAAGGGCAGCAAGAATGTGGATCGACTCGATCTCGTCCTGTGCCAGCGACTCAAGTGTAGGCGACTGCGTAAGGTCATGGTGAATGGCGTGTTGGGCCAAGCTTCCCAGCGGTTCCAGCTCCTCTTCAGTTTTTTCCGCAAGGATTTCTATCCAGCTGAGATAACGATGGCTGTTTTCTGTCCAGGCCGCCATCTGTTGCGCCAACTCGCCCACCCAGGGCATGCCGCCCGCCACCCCAACCAGCTCGGAAACCGGAGTCTGAAGGCGCTGTTGCAAACGAAGCCGCTCGATGATCTCCAGTGGCGGTGTATTACAATCAAGAATCAACTGGTCGAGCAGGGGGTGACAAAAGTTGGCAACACCCTGAACGGTTACGGCTTGTTTTAAGATCAAGCCGGTATCTGCAAGACCAGTGAAAGCTCGGCCATCGAGGACAGGTTGCTGCGCCAGTTCGCTTAAGCCCTGCTCCAGGGCCCAGAGGGCGCCAAGAAGGTTGCCGCTGTCCACGGTGGAGACGTAGCGGGGTTCAAGCGGTACCAAAGTTTTGATGTCGTACCAGTTGAGCAGATGGCCCTGGTGGCGATGCAGACGGCTGATGGTCGCCATGGTGTGGCCAAGGGTTTCGATGGTCTGGTTGATCGTCTGATAGCCGCAATCATAGGCACCCAGGGTGCTGGTCATCCAGAGGCCGATGTTGGTCGGGCTGGTACGCATGGCGAGACAGCGATTGTGAGCCACCTGATAATTATCGGGCGGAAGCCAGGAAGTGTTTTCACCAACAAAGGTGGAAAAATAGCGCCAGGTCCGCCGGGCTATTTGTCTAAGGAAAAGACGGTCATCATCCGGCAGCGGATATTCCTGTAATGACACCACAGGACGAAGATTGAGTACCCAGCCGAGGAGTGGAGCGATCAGCCAAAGCGAGAGCCAGGGCAGAGCGTGGAGCAGGCTCTGGGGCAGGAAGATCCAGACCGTCGCGGCGGCTGTCAGGCTGAAAAGACTGCTCAGAGCCAGGCCCGCGACAAAGAATGACTGCTGCCGGGACCCGCGCCGACGAGAAACCGGAGAAGTCCATTCCAGCAGTCCATGGTGAGAAAAAACCTGTCGATACCAGACCCGAAGGATTGCATCCAGGCTCACCGCTGCCTGGTGCGGCAGCAGGGCAGCATCAGTGGCCGCCCGTAACAGATCATGAAAAACTTTTGACAGTTCAAAATATTTTAAGCCCTTGCGGGTGGTGGCCATGGTCAGGGGCTGGGCCAGAGGATGAAAAAGGAGCTGTACTCCCACCACCAACGAGGCCAGACCACCGATTTTCGACGAAATCAGCCAGGCTGCCAGCAGCAGGATCAGGCTGGTAACGGGCAGCAGGCTGCGGCGCAGGTTGTCGAGGATCTTCCACCGGTTGAGCAGCGAGAGTGGATTGCCCTCATGACCAGGTTCACCCTTGCCGGTTGGGACGTGGGTGAAGATCCAGGCCGCGATCTGCCAGTCGCCACGAATCCAGCGATGGGAACGTTTGCTGTAACTCTGGTAGCCTTGCGGAAAGTCATCGAAGAGTTCAATGTCGCTGGCCAGTCCAACCCGGATGTAGGCCCCTTCAATCAGGTCATGGCTTAAAATCCGTTCTTCCGGAAAGCGTCCAGACAGCACCCGGCTGAAGGTGCGTACGTCATAAATCCCCTTGCCGTGATAGGAGCCTTCTCCGCTTAAATCCTGATAGACATCGGATACAGCCTGGGAGTAGGGATCGATGCCCACCGCATCGGCAAAGAGCCGGCTGAAGATCGAGACGCTGGTACTTGCCAGGGTTGGGCTGACGCGTGGCTGGATCAGGGTGTAACCGGCGGTGACCCGGCCTTTTGCATCAAAACGGGGCTGATTGAGGGGGTGGGCCAGGGTTTCGATCATCCTTCGGGCGGTGGCGTGCGGCAATTGGGTGTCGCTGTCAAGGGTGATGACAAAACGGACGTCCGCCAACCGATCCGGATCACCAACCTCCACCAGCCGGGGAGCCAGCAACGGGCGAGTGCCGTCGATCAGGCGGTTGAGTTCTTCCAGTTTTCCCCGCTTTCGTTCCCAACCGATGAAATGCTGTTCGGACTCGCTCCAGACACGTTCACGATGAAAGAGAAAAAAACGGTCGCCGCCATGGCGCGCATTCAATACCTCAATGGATTCGCGGGCGATCCGGACTAAATCGATGTCTTCCGGGCAATTGAGGGTGTCGGCATCAGTATAGTCTGAAAACAGGCCAAAGAGCAGATTGGCTTCTTTGTTGGCGAGAAAACGGATTTCCAGCTTCTCTGCCTCGCCCAGAATTGTTTCCTCATTCACCAGCATCATCGGCACCACGACAAGGGTGAGGTAGGCATCGGGAATTCCGGATTCCTCAAAATCCATCTTGGCGAGCGGTCGGGTCGGTAGAAAGCGCGTGATCACGTAATTGACGATGTCGATTGCCAACTGGCTGACCGGGATCAACAGCAGAAAACCCAAACCAAAGCCAAGAAGAGGCGACGAAGAGATGTGGGAAAGGGTGATGAGCATCAACAGCAGCAAGGCGGTAATGGAACCGATGCTCAGGAGATAGATACTGGTATGATGGTGGAAAATCCATTGGAGCAAACGGTAGGGCAGGGTTTCGCGGCAGGCAAGCAGCCGGGCCAGCGACGCTCTTCGTTCTCCGACCAGCCAGGCGCCGACATGATCCAGATGTTCTTCAATACTTGATGCGCGGCCGGTGGCATCGGTGCAAAGCTTGATCACTTGTTCTGCGACCTCTGTTTCCGTCTGTGCCGATGCCTTGGCGAGTTCTTCAATGGCCCGGCGGCAACGGTCGCGGGTGGCAAAATCCATGCGGGGATAGATTCCGGCTGGATCGAGGCGCAATAACTGCTCGACGCGGCTGGTCTGCTCGAATACCTGGCGCCAATCCAGCAGGCCAAGCTGGCGCAGGCTGGTGAAGGCGTTGCCGCAGGACAACTGTTCCCTGGTCTGGCGGTTTTGTTCCTGCAGATTGAGGTCGTAAATGGGGATTTTGAGGGTGCGTTCCAGCCAGCTCTGCACCGGGCTGAGGGCCGCCGCCTCATCATAGAGCAGGCCGACCAGCTGAACCCCGAAATAGGGGCTGGGATGGGGTTCAGCCTGGGAAAGTTCGGCCAGGATGACGAACAACTGGTTGGGCTCGCGACGATTGGCGGCAATAAGCCGATTGGCCCAGAAGTCGGCCAGTTGTCGTTCACGCAAATCAGACAGGGCGATTAATGCCAGGCTCTGGATACTCTCGATCAGTGCCAGCCGCATCATCTGGGGGAGTGCCCAGAGCTCGCCGCTGGTCAGGGTTCGGATTGATTGATAGGTCTCGAGAAAGGCCAGGATATTCTCACGATCCAGGCGCATCTCGGTATGGGCGACGAGATCCTTGGCCAGACCGTAGATGCAGGGCAGTCCGTGGTAGGGATCAGTGGAGAGAATAGGCAGTTGCCGGTAAAAATGACGAGGCAGGTTGAGCAGGATATCGCGGATGTTGCTTTCCAGGACATATTCATTGTCGAGGATCCAGTCAGCCGCCGCTGTGGTTTTCTGTTCAAGATCGCTGGCTGCAGTAAGATCGGCACAGACCTGGCGGATCCATTGGCGGGATTTTTTAAGGCGATTCAGCAACTCGGTGGTGTGTTGCGGTCTGGAGTCCAAGCGCTGTTCACTGGCATGACGATGAGCATGCTCCAGAATCTGGGCCGGGGTGAGTTTGATCGCGGTTGCCCGTTCTTGGGCGCGTCGATCAAGTTTGGGATAGAGGACGAACAACGCCGGAGGCGTATCCCCGATTTCACGGAGCAGGATCACCGGACGTTGTAAAGACGCAACCGGTGCCCGCAGGATAAGGACATACTCCCCGGGCAGGAGCCAGCGCCCATGTTCTCGGATATCGCCGGCATCAGCCGTTTGCAGAAAGAATCGAAACCAGAAGAAGACCACCATCATGCCGATGGCAGCCCCGGATAATTGCACCCACAAGGAAGTGGAAGGACTCCAGAGCGGAAACAATTTCAGCCCGTACAAGAGGAAAGGAGCTATTCCGGCAATCCCTCCGAACAGGAAGGCCGCCAAGGTTATCTTCAGGGGAAGACGTTGGGTAAAGAGATTAACAAGGTGAACAAATCCGGCGGAATCTTTGTGTGCCAGGGCGGTACGGCTGAACCCATGCTGACTGAGCTTCCGCAGCGCTTTCCGGGCCTGCTCCTGTTGTGCGAAATAACCAATAAGAATGCCAACGCCCAATTTTTCGTCCTTTGTTCTCTAGAATGGTCAGAGTGACCGGCGATGATATATTGCTCATGCCGGAAAAACTCAGTGAGGAACAATGGGAACAGTTCCGGGTGAAATGATGGCCTACCTCAGTTTTTCTTGGTTGCGATGTCGGGCAAATTTCATCTGCCCAAGATCATCCAAAGGGCCACTCTTAAGCATAGAAAATCCAAGATATTTTTGTACGAGGGCTTATCCTTATTGTTTACCTACTTTTCTTTCAGTGCTCTTTGCACTTTGACGGACAAGTCCTGAAACGAAAATGGCTTCTGAATATAATGAATGTCTTTATCGAGGAGACCATCTTGCGCAATGACATCGGCGGTGTACCCGGACATGAACAAGACTTTCGTGTTGGGGTAAAGAGACTGTATTCGTTTTGCCAGATCCCGACCATTCATTCCCGGCATAATAACATCGGTGACAAGGAGCTGTATTTCGTTTGGGTGTTTGTCTGCTATCTTCAAGGCTTCCTCAGGCACATCCGTGGCCAGTACACGATAACCTAAGCTTTCCAGCATTGTTTTACCCATATTCAGGATGACAGGCTCGTCCTCTACCAGCAGCAAAGTTTCGCCGCAACCAAGAGAGATTTCTTCTGCATTTCCCTGCTGGTTCTCAATCACCGGGCTTTTGTGCTGGGGCAGGAAAATCTTGAAGGTCGTCCCTCTTCCCGGTTCGCTGTCAACAATGATGAACCCATGGTTCTGCTTGACTATGCCATAGACGATGGAAAGCCCTAAGCCAGTTCCATTGGCCATTCCCTTGCTGGTAAAAAACGGATCGAAAATCTGGTCAATGGTCTTCTTGTCCATGCCGCAGCCATTGTCATTAACCGCTAAAAGCACATACTCACCTGTTATGTATTCAGGATGATCAATACAGTAGTGCTTATCAAAGAAGGCATTTTTCGTTTCAATCGTAATCTTGCCATGTTCGGTGAGGGCATCCCGGGCATTGATACAAAGATTGACCAGGATTTGATCAACCTGGACGGGGTCTATCCTGACCTGATAAGGGTCTGCTCTGAGCTGCCAGGCCAGTTCGATGTCCTCGCCGATAAGCCGCCTGATCATTTTAAGCATGCTCGACACGACCTGGTTTAAGTCAAGCACCTCAGGTGTAATGGTCTGTTTGTGGGCAAAAGTCAGTAATTGCCGGGTTATTTCTGCGGAACGCCTGGCGGCCTTGATAATTTCTTCAAGGTTGGCCCGCAGAGATGGATCTGGGGCCGCATGCAAGAGCGCAACTTCTGCGTAGCCAAGAATAACGCCGAGCATGTTATTAAAATCGTGGGCCACACCACCTGCCAGCAGACCAATTGCTTCCATTTTGTGGGCCTGCTGGAGTTGATCAGCTAATCGGAGATTTTCGGTGATATCCCGTTGGACGGCCACATAGTTGACAATTCGCTCCGATGCATTGAGAACCGGAGAAATCGTAGTTGCCACGGTATAGAAAGATCCGTCCCGGCGTTTGTTGACCAGCCGGCCCGTCCAGGTTTTGCCATTGGAGATAGTTTCCCAAAGAGTACGGTAAAAATGCTTGTCCTGTCTACCGCTTCTGAGGATGCGAGGATGCTGGCCGGTAATATCATTATCGTGGTAACCAGTCATTTCCTTGAAGGCGGGGTTGACGAACTGAATAATTCCTTTGGTATCAGTCATGACAATGCCATCTCCAACTTGCTCGATGGCCGCCATCAACCGCATGCGTTCGGCCTTTGCCTGCTTGCTTGCGCTGATGTCACGGATATTGCACTGGATCACCTTGCTCTGATCCACCAGATACACATTGCTGACAAATTCGACAGCTTTGGACTGCCCACCCTTAGTTTCCAGCGGCAAGTCTTCATACCGGATATATTCGTTATCCTGCAGGGTCTGGAAAGCATCTTTGGAGGCGGCAATATCTTTAAATGCGCCGATTTCCCAGATATATTTTCCACAAAATTCGTCATACGAATAGCCGAGTAACTGGATCAGGAAAGGATTGACATCAACTACCTGGCCAGTATCGGCATTGAGAATCAGGATTCCATCCTTTGCTGACTCAAAAAGACGGCGGTAGCGTTTCTCGGATTCCAGCAATGCCTTTCCGTCTTTTTCCTTTGCGTCAAGCTGTTCTTTCAATAGCGCAATCTTGTAGCTCATTTCAATATGAGTGGCTATTTGATGGGTCTCCGTGGTTGGGTCTGACATATCTGATCTCTCGATAAATTTAATGCCTGGCAATCAGCCGACAAATATCTCCGCTCCTTCCAGACGATGTCTGTACCGTCTGGAAGGCGAATACGAATTATTTCGTTTCGGTTTCGATCGTTCTTGTTTTGGTCTCGGTCCGCTCATGAATCATGGGTTTTTCGGTTGTGGTGGTAATTTTTCGAACGACCACTTTGTCAGCAACCATACGATCGCCATCACGGGTGTAATACACCGTTACAGGCAAACCGGATCTAACCGTTTCAATGGAGACAGGATTGCCATTCTCATCAACATAGGTGGTGCTTTTCGTTGAGTTGTAACGTAATGGAGTCGTGCTGGTTTGCGATTGTATTATTATATTGTCAGGGCCGACTTCGCTGATTGTTCCCATATTTTCTGTGCTTGTGGTTGTTCTGACCACTGTCGTTTCCTGTTGAGCAAAAAGCGCACAGGGCATACTCAGAACAGCCGCTGTTAACACCATTGGGATTAATTTTTTCATAACATTCTCCTTTAGTTGTAATTTTTCTCTATGGCCTCTGGTACCTCAAAGCCATTCCTTATTCGATGCTGGACTTTGAACCAGCTTGGCTCGACTAGTTTCTTTCAGTCCTGGTCGTTGTGGTCTGCGTCTCTTCAATTACCGGCCTTTCGATGGTCGTGGTGGTTTTGTGAATGACGTTTTCTGAACTTGCGCTGTCAGATTTCGATGAACATGCCGCCAGGGGGGCAATCAAGAACAGGGGGATTACATAAGCGATAAGGTGCTTTTTTGTTTTCATAGCGGTTAAACCTCTCTTTACGTTTGTGGAAAAATAACTGAAGAGCCAACAAGACCCGATGAACGAGATAAGCTCAGCAGTCGCCTTTAGGACAACCTATTTATTCGTGACGGCCTTGGCCATCTGTTCGTAGATATTAAGAAATGACTCCACATCCAGGCTGGCCTGACCGATGAAAAGTCCAGCGAGTTCCGGGATCTGCAGGTAGTTTTTGACATTCTCAGGCCCAAGGGAGCCACCATAAACAACCGGCCTGCCATGCAGAATTTTCGAAAGAGAACGGGCCGTTTCAGCGGCCTTTATGGGAGGCTCCGGCGTTCTTGCTGTCGTTTCATCCATTGGACCGAAGGCGACAATCATTTCCTTGCTGTCGAGGTCATTGAGGGGCAAGGCCTGATATGCCGCATAGGGTTGCTCCATACAGACAATGGGAATCAGGCCGGCGTCTATCGCTTCGCTCATCTTTCCTGCAATGTCGTCCTTCGTTTCATGAAAATAGACTCTTCGTTCCGAGTGACCAAGAATCACATAATCAGCAAAAGACTTGACCATGTCGGCATCCACGGCCCCGGTATAGGAACCCTTGGGAAAGGGTGAAACATCCTGAGCAGCAAGGGACACATTTTCAAGACCCAAGGTTTTTAAAGTGTTGGAGAGGGAAAGCAGACTGATAAAGGAAGGGGCAACAATAATGGTAAGTCCTTCCACCGGACGATACACCCTTGCAAACGCATCAAACCAGCGTTGTGCTTCTTCAATTCCTTTGTTGCACTTCCAGTTGGCAATCAGATACTTGTTCATTATTCAACTCCTCGTTGGCCTGAAATAGAAGGCGTATTTTTTATTTTCCACACCGAACTTCTTTCGATATTCAGCATGTTTGCCACTTTAGCGGTTCCGATTTTCTCTATGGTATTTCCTACTCATTGCCACCATGGTGACAGAGTTCTTGGCGAACTATTGTGAAAAGATCAGCACACTGTAGGGGCCGATGGAAACCTTTGCCTGCCAGGGAAGCCCATCGCAGTCACCTGCCTCGGCAAGGACGTCAATACTCGGATGATTGTTGAAATCGTCATTGTAGCCCTGCCAATCGCTGTTAAACCGCAGTCGCCAGGTTCCTGGAGCCGGGAAACCGATGCGATAGCCTTCATGCTTTTCGTGCAGGAAATTTGCAACGACCACAACATCATCCGACGGTCCGCCCTGATCCCAGCGGTGGAAGGCGAGAACCTTACGGTCATCGTTCAGATGAAAGACCTGGGTGGATTGCCCGCACAGACCACGGGTAAAGCCCTGACGATTGAGACGCAGCATGATGAGATCGCGGTATAAGCGAACAATGCCGTGAAACTCATTGTTTTGGTCCCAATCAACGGGAACCGTATCGCGAAACCATCCTCCCTCGAGGAATTCCTGGCCCTGAAAGAGCATGGGGATGCCGGGAGCGGTAAAAACCATGGAGACCGCAAGCGTGGAACGTTTTTGCGCATACCAGCCTTTGGGGTCGTCCGGGTTGATTTCCTCTGGCACCCGTGCCTTGCCGTTTGCCACCTCGTCGTGTGATTCGCTGTAGATGACCCGATCAAAGGCGTCATTATTATAACGGTAGCAAATGGCATCTCGGATGGCGACAAGCGAGCGTTGCTGGTCATCTGGGGTGATCACGGCCTGGCGGATGGGGTGGACGAACTTGGCGTCCCACTGCGATCCAAACCCGGCACCACCAGCCCCAACATCCTTGGTAAGCCATTTGTTGTTTTGCAGGTCCTCGGCAATGGTGATCCGTCCGGGATATTTCTGCGCAACCTGGTCATTGATCCATTGGAGCAGGCTCCAGCCATCGGGTAGATCATGGGCGTCAACCCCATCAACTGTGCGGATAAATTGAGTGCAGTCAAAACGAATACCGTCAATATGGTAATCTTCCAGCCACATCAGGACGTTATCGAGGAGGTACTGACGAACCTGGTCACGTCCATAATCAGGCCGGGTTTCTCCCCAAGGCGTTTTGCCCCGCTCATCGTTGTAGAAATAGATTCCGCCGCGATTGTTCTCGCTCCAGCCGTCAAACTGCCAAAGATCGAGGTCTCCCGGGCCCAGGTGGTTGTAGACAACATCGAGAATCACCGCGATTCCCTCCTGATGGGCGCGCTTGACAAACTGTTTGAAGGCGATCGGGCCTCCGTAGGCAAGCTCCACCGAGAAGATCTGGGCAGGATTGTAGCCCCATGACCGTTCTCCTGCGAACTCGCCCACCGGCATGATCTGGATTGTATTAATCCCAAGTCTTTTTAAATGTCCGAGCTTGGCTGTCACCGAAGAAAACTTCCCGGGATGATTGACATCCTCCTGGTCATTGAAGGTTCCGACATGCAGCTCATAAATGACCAGCTCGTTCCATGGCGCGAGCTTGAACGCATCTCCTTGCCAGTCAAAATGTGGATCGTAAACAATGGCGTTGCCGACAGAGCTTGTCACCTCACGGGCATAGGGGTCAATGCGATTGAACTCTCCATTCGGCGTGGACAGGAGGTAGCGATACTCATCTCCGACATGGGCCTCGGTCACGTTGGCATACCAGCAGCCGTTCTCCTCACCTTGCATGGGATGCTTGGCTCCATCCCAATCATTGAACGACCCGATAACAGACACCTGTTGAGCATTGGGCGCCCACACCCGGAAAGCAACTCCATGTGCGTGTGGTGTCGCTCCCATGCCATTTATCTTTTTTGAATCGCTCATGATTGGGGGTCCTCGACTAAATGACTGATGCTGAAAAATAACAGCCACCACTGTACTTCAACCCGTTCAGTGGCCTGGCATATTTATATCTTCACGACTTTTTCTGTCCCATAACCAGCAATACAATGCCGCCGACAAGTGCAATCGCACCCACGATCGGTGGTAACGGCAGGGTTTTTTTGGTTTCTGCCGTCACTTGCAATGCGCCGAGATCAACGACTTTTTCTTTTGTGGTATAGGTGATTCCTTGATACGCAAAGGCTACGATTCCCAGAGCAATCAGCATAACGGCAATAAGTGTGGTTGTTCTCATTGGATCCTCCCTTGACAGGGGTTACCTGTCTTGTTTTCCATGGTGTTTATCATTATCTCTTGAATGCTTTTCTTGTTGCTGAGGTCCATCTTGGTTCTCATCTCTCTTACTGTTTTTTTGCTCTGTCCGCTGATGTTGTGGTTGATCATTTTCTCGAAATTGTTGGGGGGTATGATTTATTTCACGGTGCTGATCTGGCCGTTGTTGCTGAACGGATCGTGCCCGTGGTTGGGGTTGTCGACGATGCAAATCTTCTACACCCCAGGATTTTTGTTTTTCCCAATATCGGCTCTTTTTCCATGCCTGCCAGTTATTTTCGACATGCTGTTGAGGGATGTGCTGGTAATTCCATTGATGTCCTCTCCAGCGATGCTCGCGATAATCACTTCTCCAGCTTGAGGGGATCGAGGCATAAAATGAGGGGACGTGCGAATAATGGTTCCAGCCGGATCGATAATCACGCGAGCGAAACCATCGGCCTTCCCAGGGACGCCACCACCAACCATCGTAGAAAAAAAGCTCCTCTTCCATGTCAGGGACGACATAAACATTTGTCTCCGGCAACACGATCATCTGTGGTGATCCTGAATACATAATGGGATGGGGGAGAGAGATGTGAATCCCCACATTCACACCCGCCATCATTGGCTGAGGAGCTGCACAGATCAGCGCTAAAAACAATGTTCCGGAAAGTATCTTGTTCATTTTATCGATTCCAACCCTTGATTTTTTTTATTTCCACGATCAGTCCTTATCGACGTGCTTTGCGTTCGTGCCAATAACTGAGAATCTGCTGAACTATGGTCACCCCCAAGGTCACATCCGTTAACGTTCGTCGTATCCCGAGAAAAAAACCCTCGACCTCGACATGAATTAAATGACGGCGGAGTTCACAACATAAGGCCAAGCGGTCCTTTTCCTTCTGGATGTTCTTTAGTTTCTGGTCGAGAAACATTGGGTATCCTTTTTTAGTTCAGCCAGGCTCTGGTCAAAAGCCAGCGGTTTTTGTTCAAGATGACGGCACAGGGCAATAAAAACGACCACCCCGGCCAGGATGCTGACCCCTGCTGCAAGTACAAGTCCGTAAAGCCGCCACTCAGGGGGTAAGATGTGCAGCCCGGCCAGAACCAGCAGCAGAAGTCCAAGCAGAGAAAAGACTACAGCCATGCAGGCCATAAGCAATGCCTGTACTAAATGAATTTTGGCCTCGCGCAGTTCCAGAGCCAGGAGCTCCAGCCGATCCTGAAAAATCTGGATGACTGTCCCGCTGAAGCGGCCGGCAAACCCTGAGAATCCGAAATTAATGAATGGCAGTTTGTTCATGCTATTTCCTGGCCATGAACCAGCCTAAAAGCAGCGCGCCAACAAAGGTGCCGCCGATGGCATAGTATGGTTTTACATGAATAAATTCATCCGCAGCTTGAACCTTGTCGAGAATTTGAGATTCAATATTGCGAAAGTCACTTCGGGATAAATCCAGACGTTCCTTCAGGGCTGTTCTGGCAGCAGTAATCTTGTCGTCAATCTCTCCAGAGGTAGCATCTACGAGGGCATGGGCATGATTCATGATGGTCTGCATTTCCTCTCTCAATGTATTTGAATTTTCTTGTGTCGTTGCCATGTTGAGTAATCTCCTTTAGAAATTAGATTGCATTTAATTTGTGCTTAAGGCACTTGTCCCGTTTATTGGGGTAGACTTGTTGTGGTGACTTCATTTATTCAGCACCCTATATAGAGTGTCAGTTTCCTTCCATTGCCCGCTGTCTGCATCCTGGAGTGGGTCTATTCAATGGTCATATTGTTGAACACGCTCTTCACACCATGCACGTCAACGACGATTTTCGAAGCGAGATCTCTCTCAGCTGCATTTTTAGCCTTCCCGCCCAGTTTGACCATGCCATCTTTCGTATCGACAGTGGTATGGAGAGCACTGGTGGAACGATGACTCAGCAATGTCGTCTTCACCAGGGCCGTAATCGATGCGTCATCAATCAATTCGCCCATGGTATCCACTTTCTGACCGAATGTTGTGTCTGGTTTTTCGCCGGCAGATGCCACTGTCATCTCATTTATAACGTCCTTAACGCCTTCTACGTCCTTGGCATATTCAGTCGACAGATCCTTCTGGGCAGTATTGATTGCTTCACCCCGTAACGTGACCGTGCCGTTTTTTGCAAAAATATCGGTTTGAGTGCCGCTCACATTGCGATGAAATAATAAGGTTGATTTCACCCTCGCAGCTACCCAGGCATCTGAATTGGCCGCAGGATTATCTCCTTTATCTACAAGATTGTTACTCACGCTTTTCACTCCCGGTAATCCCGCAACAGTTTCACTGGCCAATGCTTTATGGTCTCCTTCAGAAACAGTCCCGGATAAGGTGACAAGACCATCTTCGGACTGGACTTTTATGTCATCACCTTTGAGGTAGGTTCTAAAAACATAGGATTGTTGAGCGGAGGTTTCTATACGATTGTCTGTCTCTGATGCAAAGAGCGGGGCATTGCATAAAAATAATGAAGCCACAGTTCCTATCAGTGCTAAACAGTACGTTTTTTTGTGCATGATTCATAAACTCCTTCTGTCAAATTGAATATTTCTAATACGGTATCTCTGGATACATGCCATTGCGGTCTTGTGAGTTTTCGGTCCTTCGTAGGTATGACGACATTTACATATCAAAGAGAAGTTGTGACGCCATTCCTACATTCTTATAAGAGCAAACTGTATGCCATGTTCCTGATGTTCGTGTTAACACCACTCATCTTGCCGATATGTTGAAGAAAAAATGAGAAATCATAGTTCCGGAATTAAGCATTAAGGCCGCTTGTTAATGGTTATATATGGCCATAGGTTGCATGTAACCATTCCAAGGCGAATTCCAGACGAACCCGTCTGCCTGGGTAGGGGATTGTGATGTGTAGAAAATTTCAGGTGAGAGGCTTTTCCTGCTTACCCGTCCAGTGACCCAAAACAATTTCATTCATCTCTTGATTTCAAACAGACTTGAAACACAGGCAACCATGTTCAATGACTCGATTGAATGGAACCCATCTGAATTATTCCTTTTATTCCATCTCATCTCTACCATGAGTGCTTCCTCGTAAGGATCGTATCGACCCTTAAAGAAGTGTCCGTTCTTTTGCATTAGCTCTGGTTGGATATAACCAATGGCCATATGTAACCATATTTTACGTTCAGGAATGTCCAGGGTACAATTTAAATATTTTATAATTATTAAATAAAAACAATATTATACGCTATTTTTGAGGATGGTTTAAACTCTGGCATAAACATTGCTTTAATGATGACCAGTAGTGAAGAGTGACAGGCAAGTATTACAGGAATCCCTGATATATTGAGTATCAAGGGGTATTGAGTTTATTTTAATTGGGAGGATTGCACCATGAGACCACAGAAATTTTTTTCGGCTTTATCATTTATCGTTTTGTTGACCTTTTTTGTAGGATGCGCTTCGACAACGAAGCATGAGGGCACAGGTGAATATGTTGACGATACCGTTATCACCACAAAGGTTAAGGCGATGATCATGGATGAAGCTTCACTGAAATCGGCTGAGATTAACGTAGAAACGTTTAAGGGTGTTGTTCAATTAAGCGGTTTTGTGAATTCTAAAGCGGATATCAATAAAGCGACCGAAGTTGCCCGTAAGGTCAAAGGGGTAACTTCAGTTAAAAATGACATGCGATTGAAG
>JAFLKM010000008.1 GCA_019163335.1 Desulfobulbaceae bacterium
AAGAACTTCTTCAACACGATATCATTCGCGAAATGAGTATTGCCGGCCTTCTCGAGACCTTGACCTTTATCGGTGGGACTTGCCTGCGGGCCTGTTATGGCTCGAGCCCCGATGAGCGGGATAAGTGCCTTTCGCAGATAATTTTCTTGAAAAAAACAAGAAAATTATCTGTAAGGCACTAACAGGTTGAGTGAGGACTTGGATTTTACGGGGGGAAAGAACTTCAACCGTGCGATCCTGAGCGATTTGGCGGCGATTCTTGTTGAAGGGTTGGAAGCTAAATATGGTTTGCAGGTTACGGTGGGTGAGCCGAAGAAAGATACGGGGAACGTTGATACCTGGAAAATGACCGTGATCACCCGACCGGAACAAAAAACGCTGCCTTCCCAAAGAATAAACATCGATATTTGCACCCTGCCCAGCCATGATCGGCGTCCGATGATGTTGCGTAACCATTACGGTGTCGAGATGGGGACTTCCGGCCTGATCATCCAGGCGCAAAGCCGGGAAGAAATCCTGGCTGATAAACTTGTTGCCCTGGCCTTTCGAGCAAACCGGCTGAAGAATCGTGACCTTTGGGATATCGTATGGCTGAAGCAGCAAGGCATTGATCTGCCCCTTGATTTGATCCCGAAAAAGCTTCTGGATCGTCAGCGAAGTACGGCAGAATTTCTGGTTTCGCTGAATGAACGTAAGTCTCAATTACAACTGGATAGAGCGTTACGGCTGGATTTTATTCAGGAAATGAGACGATTTCTGCCTGCACGCATCGTTGCCGAAACGATTGAGGATGAAGGGTTCTGGCCTTATCTGACCAGCGTTATCGGTGCAGAATGTGAACAGGTGGCGCAGTCGCTTGGGAACGTTTCTGAGCCGATCAAGTTTAAGATGTAAGAATATCAACTTATTTTTCCTTAAAACACAATGTCGTTAACTTAAGCGGAGGAGCGTGGCAGTTGGTCAAAGCCCCCGCTTGATGTTAAGAGGGGGTTGGGGGAGTTAAGATACCACCGCGCTTGGCTTTAAAATTGTTGAGTCCTTGACTTCTGGCGAACTCTTAGCGCGGACTCGTTCAACTTGAAAAGTGTATCACTAAGTACTATATTGAGATATGATTCTTTTAATGACGAAAGTTTTTTCAAAATGGGCATCTGGTCAGAATATCGATGGAAAGGAGTTTTCTGTTGCATTGACAGAAGTTCAGTTAGGTAAATTTGAGGCCAATCTTGGTGGGCATCTTTATAAAAAAAGGATTCGGTTTAAAGATAAAGGCAAAAGTGGCAGTGGCAGAACGATAATATGTTACAAAAAAGATGATAGGGCTATTTTTATTCATGGGTTTGCCAAAAATGAAAAATCAAATTTATCAAAAAAAGAACTTTTTGCCTTAAAGGAATTTTCGAAAATTTTATTTAATTTGTCAGCGGAAGAAATAAAGAAAGCTTTAGAAAACGGAGATTTTATTGAGGTGAAAGCATGAGAAAAAATATTGCAAAATCCATTGTCAGTACCATGGCTGATCTGAACAATAGTGGATTAGTAAATGATATTACTATGAAAAATATTAACAACCTTTGTCTCCCGGATGTTCAGGAATATACTCCCGATAAAATCATAGCAATAAGAAAAAAATTCAGACTCAGTCAAGCTGCATTGGCATGCATCTTCAATATCAGTCCGTCGACTGTTCAAAAATGGGAACAAGGAAATAAGAAACCTACAGGTGCATCACAGAAATTATTGAACATCATGGAGCGAAAAGGTGTCGAGGCACTTATATAAACAATGCATCTGGTTTCCATTCGTTCCATGGGAACCAGATGAACCATCCAGCATAGGATGAAGCCCCCTCTTGACGTTAAGAGGGGGTTGGGGGAGTTAAGATACCACCGCGCTTGGCTTTAACCCCGATGAACGGGATAAGTGCCTTTCGCAGCTCATTTTCTTGTAAAAAAACAAGAAAATGAGCTGTAAGGCACTAAACTGCCCGTGAATAGCGGGCTTCCGGGAGATTCAGTATGTCGGCAACCGCTCAAGTTCGTGTAGGAATAATCGGAACAGGGGTGCATGGCTCACGGTATGCCAGGCATCTTCTTGGCCGTGAGGTGGAAGGGCTTGAGCTCTCAGTCATATCGAGACGTTCCGGGGCCGGTTCCGCGCAGGCTGGGGAATGGGCTGTCGGCTATCATCGCGATTGGCGGGATCTGGTTGCTGATCGGCGCGTGGATGCCGTCATCGCGGTGGTCTCTCCTGACCTGAACCCGGAGATCGCCCGACATTGCGCTGCTGCCGGGAAACCGCTTCTCGTCGAAAAACCGTTGGCCATAGATACCGGCCTTGCCCGCTCGATGATCGACGTCATGGGGGAAGCCGGCATCCCTCTCACCGTGGCCCAGACCCTGCGTTACAACCCGGTGATCCAGGAACTCAGGACGTCCATTTCTTCGGCAGGCGTCCTCTATGCCTTCTCCGCGACCCAGCGCCTCGAACCATCCTCCCATCCATGGCTTGCCGATCCGAACGTTGCCGGAGGCGGCGTCATCCTTCACACCGCAGTCCATCTTTTTGACGCACTGAGATTCATCACCGGCCGCGAGATCGTGAGGGTCCGGGCCATTATGGAGAAGCGTCACAACCCTGTCCTTGAGGATCTTTTCGCGGCCCTGGTCGAGCTTGAAGGCGGCCTGATCGGCACGGTTGATGCCAGCAAGGTTGGAGGCGCACGGTCAGGCAGATACGAATTCCTCGGAAGCGCGGGCCAGATCCAGGGGGATCAGGTCCACGGTCTTCTCGAATTCATCCGGGGTGCCAAAAGGGAAGAGATGCCTGTCGCCCCAATGGTTCCAACCATCCCGGCCCTGCTTGCAGACTGGCTCGCCCTGATTACGGGGCGGGGCCCCAATCCAATCCCAGGCGAGGAAGGCCTCCGCGCCGTCGCCGCCTGCGAGGCCTGCCGGAAATCCGCCGCCGGGGATGAGTGGGTTTGGGTATAAAGCCCCCTCTTGCCCGACGCACTAACCGTACATTTTTTTGGTGACAGGGCCTATCGTCTGCAGTAATTTAATTTTCCAATCCTGATGAACGGGATAAGCACCTTTCGCAGATTATTATATCTGGTAAAAAAATACGAAAACAATCGGTAAGACAATAAGTTGATTATTGAAACGTTTGTTGCCTTTCTCCAAACATACATTAGTTCCTGTAAACTATGAAATTCAAAGACGTCTTTTCATTTGTTCCGCCCCGTCCGCCGGTGCATGGCGATGCGGAAAAACGGGCATTGCGCCGGAAGGCTGCAAGTCTGGCGGCAACCGGCAATGTCCTGATTCAGAGCGGTCTGTTCGCCACCAAGGAAGATTTGGCGGAACGCAGGGCAATACTCCTTTATAATGAGAAATGAGCGTCGTCCCCTCTGAAGACCAATCCACCATTCGTGAAATATGTGCCCTGTTTACGGAGGCAGAGCACGCCATCAAAGGTAAGCGATCACAGGGTACCGAATCTTTCCGCGATCAGGCTGGCTTACGTATGACTTATACGCCGCGCCATCCTGTTTGCGAAAATCTCCGGCACCCTGTAACCGCTTACAATATGGGGTTCATCGAATGGTATAGCTTCGCCCCGTGATCAGTTACCATCAAAGAGGTTGAGGACAGCGGCGGCGAGTTGATCGTTCCTGCTGTCAATCAGCTCCGCTACACCGGAAACCATCTCGTTCGCTATCTAAGTGATCCTGGAGTTGAATCAGCCAGGGGAGAACTCGACGACGCCATCAAACATTGCAAACGGGCAACCTACGACGCCTATGAAGCGGCCATCCTCAATCAATTGATGGAGTTCAAAAAGTTCAAGGACGACTATCGAAAGACTCAAATTACCACAGTCATTCCTGATTATCCCAACATCTCCGCAGATACGGAGAGAGCTCGACAATTTGCCCGCAATAACAATCAAGGAAAAACCCGGGGCGAACAATACCATGCCGCCAAAGATCACCTGCGCATCATTGTTGACAATGTCAGCAAGCTTGATGCCTGTCGCGATGAGTTGAACAAACAGATCAGCTAGGAGCGCCGGAATTTCTTCTGGAAGTTGCTCGGCTTGGTTATTGCCGCAGCGGGAACAGTTGCGGCAGTGTGGCAATGTCTTGGTTGTTAGTGACTTACCCCCGAACGTTGTCAAAAAAAACTAACCATCCCGCATGTGAACGATAAAGCCCCCCGCTTGATGTTAAGAGGGGGTGGGGGAGTTAAGGCTTTACGGTAACCTTGTCCCGATCTCCCTTTCCTAATCCAAATGAGCGGTGATAAACGATTTTCCAGGAGGTGAATATCTATGGAAGCAGTTCGAAATGTTTACCGGCAATTGCCTGATATTTTAAAGATGCCAAAGAACCTGCAAAATCAGCGTGTCGAGGTTATCCTTATACCACTTGATCCCGTGATCAAGCGACGTGCGATGAAATCAGTGATTTCACCTATTGCCCGTTTTGCTGGTGCATGGGAAGGCGAGATTCTGGTACGAGAAGATCAAGGCAATTATGGGGAACCAAATTGACGAAATGATACCCGTTTAAGGTAACGACATTGCTGGGCAAATAAAAAAAAGTGAGTTATTCATGGAATTTGAATGGGATAATAATAAGGCTTTAAAAAATCTAAAAAAACATGGAGTTTCGTTTCATGAAGCTGCATCAGTTTTCGGGGATCCTTTAGCAATTACCTTTAATGATCCTGATCACTCTGTTGACGAGGAAAGGTTGTTGACATTTGTAACTTCAATAACTGGAAAGATGGTTGTTGTATCTCATACTGAAAGAAAAACTTCCTTGCGCATTATTAGTGCCAGACTAATGGGGAACAATGAGAGGCTAATTTATGAAGAAGGTTAAATGTAAAGAAGAGACGAGAATTGAATATAAGAAAGAAGATCTGGGTTTAGGTGTGCGTGGAAAATATTACAAAGAGTACAGTGAAGGACATAATCTTGTGCTACTCAATCCTGAAGTGGCAAGGGCATTTCCTACCGAAAATGCTGTGAATGAAGCTTTATTATCTTTAATCAAGCTTGCAAAATCATTGAGTTGCCCGACAGATCGCCCAAGCTGACTGGCGCACGCCTCTGGATATCATGGCAAGTCCTTTGTTAGGTGTGGTTCTGTGGTTTTTGAGGCAGTGGCCTAAACACCCTTTTGATGTTAAGAGGGGGTTGGGGGAGTTAAGGCTGTGATCTTTCATTGCTTATTGGGAAGAAGTCAGGATCGGTTATTCCCCATACATTTCAGTAATGATTCTTCGTAGTTGAGATGCTTCGTCGATGGACAGTTGATCAATATTCTTCTTTAAACGTGTTTTGCTGATTGTTTGTATCTGGTCAACAGCAATTTCGGCTTGTTGGTCGGCACAAGTAATCTGCAGGCGTGTTCTCCATGTTGGGTGGAGTTTCGATGTTATTGGACAAACAACAATTGTTTCCAGATGGTTGTTCATATTATCATCGCTAATGATAACAACAGGGCGAATTTTGCTGATTTCACTCCCGAGGGTTGGGTTTAAGTCTGCAAAGTAAATTTCGTATCGTTTAGGCGTCAAAATCGTCATCCTCCAATCCGTCAAGGATTGCCTGGTCATACTTTGTCCAGTCTTCTCCCTCGTTCGCCATAGCTTTGTAGGTATCAGCCCAGGAGAGTTTGTCGTCTTGTTTTTTTCTGAGGAGAAGTCCACGGGCGGTTTCTTCCAAGACCAGTGAGTCAGTGAAACCATATTTTTGCAATAGACTTTTTGGTAAGCGAACACCCATTGAATTGCCTATGTGTATTATCTTTATATCTCTGGAGCGTAATGTTTCATCCATGGCGGCACCTCGTATGATCTTGAATTTAGCCTGTGAGAGTTCAAGTGTTAACGGTATTAATGTAATTACAGTAGTCACATTGTGCCATGGGAAAAGAAAGAAAACAAGGCCAAATCATTCAACTTCCCTTTAGGCCCTTGGAAACTGCAAAATTACCAGATATTCACGATAAGTGTAGGTCGGACTTCAGTCCGACAACAGTGGTGACGGCTAACCCTGCTGTCGGACTGAAGTCCGACCTACACATTCAAAAACGGTAACTTGGTAATTTCTACATCCCTTAGACCCTTTTTCCCCGTGAACTGAAAAAGAATGACAATGTCAGTACGAACAGTTATGGTGAAAGAAAATACTGATAAATACAGGAGGTTATTTCATGTCCACATTGAACGGAGTTGCAAATAAGCGTGAGACGCTGAATATTCGGATTAAACCCGAGGAGCGTAGTCTTATTGATCATGCCGCCAGAATGCGGGGAAAAAATCGCACTGATTTTATTCTGGACGCAGTGCGACTGGCAGCGGAAGAAACGCTGCTTGACCAAGTGATTATTATGGCTACTCCGGAAGCCTATGACAAATTCCTCGCCCAACTGGAGATGCCGCCCAATCCCAATAGCCGTTTGCTCAAAACCATGCAAACTCCTGCGCCCTGGGAAAAGGCATGACGCTTTCCCCGCCGGAACTGCTGGCTGCTCATCATAACATCGAGGCATTCACTTCCGGCGTGGAGAGCCTGGATAGTTGGCTCAAACGACGGGCATTGAAAAACCAGGCTACAGGCGCATCACGAATCTTTGTTGTCTGCGAGGGGCAGCGTGTCATAGCCTATTATGCTTTGGCATCGAGTGCCGTTGCTGTCGCTGAAACGACGGGCCGATTTCCCCGCAACATGCCCGACCCCATCCCGGTTGTCATCCTTGGGCGCTTGGCAGTGGACCAGGATTTTCAGGGTAAGGGGCTGGGGAGGGCTATGGTCCGTGATGCAGGGCATAGGGTTGTCCAGGCAGCTGATATGATTGGTATCCGTGGCCTGATTGTGCACGCTCTTTCTGCCGAAGCCCGTACCTTTTATGAAGCGGTTGGCTTCGCATCTTCCCCTCTTGACCCTATGACCCTGATGATCACCCTGTCTGATTTAAAGGCAAGCCAGTGCGGCTAACAAATTGAGTATTCGGAATTTTCCGAATTTCCAGAAATGAAAGTGGTGCAATTTTAGTTTGACCACATATTCTGAAACATCCACGCCCTGCGACGAACCCCTCCCAGCCTCCCTTTAACCAAGGGGAGGAGCAGGGTTGAGGCAGATGGTGGGGTTGAGGAAATGGGGAATCTGGAAGGCCGGAAGGTGGAAGTTGTTGCGGAGGTCAAAATCCCCCTCTTGATGTTAAGAGGGGGTTGGGGGAGTTAAGGTTTTACACCCTTACTCCTTTGCGGTGAGTTCACTTTTTTTATTGCTAATCCTAAATATCTGAGTCATTAATCCATAAATTAATATAAATATATGGAGTTATCATGACTGAATTCATTAACCGGGCGGTCTCGCTCGCCTCATTTCTCGTGCCCGGCAAGGCGCTGATCATCTACGGGCCGCGCCGGGCCGGCAAAACGACCCTGCTTAAATCGTATCTTGCAACCTGTGGTCTACGTTATCGCCTGGAAACGGGGGACGATGTCCGCATCCGGCATCTGCTCGGCTCGGGCGACTTGAAGCAGATTCTCGCCTTTGCCGAAGGCTACGACCTGGTGGCCATTGACGAGGCCCAACAGATTCCAGGCATCGGCATGGGGTTGAAGATTCTGGTCGACCATCTTCCCGATCTGCGGATCATTGCCACCGGTTCTTCATCATTCGATCTGGCCGGTGCGGTTGGCGAGCCGCTGACCGGCCGCAAACGAACCCTGACCCTTTTCCCCATCAGCCAGATGGAGTTGAAACAGCAGTTCAACAGCTACGACCTGCGTCAGCGGTTGGATGAGTATCTGATCTACGGGTCGTATCCTGAAATTGTCGTGACCGAGGGACGGAAGGAAAAGATCGAACTGCTGGAAGAACTGTCCGGGTCCTATCTGCTGAAAGACGTGCTGGCACTGGAACGTATCCGCTCCTCGCGCACCCTGCTTGACCTCTTGAAGCTCGTCGCTTTCCAGGTGGGCAGCGAAGTGTCGCTGAATGAGCTGGCCACCCAGGTCAAGCTGGATGTGAAGACGGTTGGCCGCTATCTGGACATCCTGGAAAAGGCTTTTGTCCTGGTTCGGGTGGGTGGCTTCAGCCGCAACCTGCGGAACGAGGTGACCAGCAAGGCCAAATACTATTTCCTCGACAACGGAGTGCGCAACGCCGTCATCAGCCAGTACAACCTGCTCGATTCCAGAAATGACATCGGCGCGCTGTGGGAAAACTTCGTGGTGGCCGAACGCCTGAAAAAACGCGCCTACACCGGCATCTATGGAACCTGCCACTTCTGGCGCACCTACGACGGCAAAGAGATCGACTATGTCGAAGATCGCGACGGCGGGCTGTTCGGCTTTGAGTGCAAATGGTCGGTCACCCAGCGGGTCAAGCCACCCGCGAAATGGCTGGAGTCGTACCCTGGGGCAACCTATGAACTGGTGACGCCGGACAACTACCTTGAGTTTGTCGGGTAAAAAAATGAGATGCTTGAACGGGCGCTGTTGTATGTGGGTGCAACCAAAGCCCGATTGTAGCGGAGGTCAAAGCCCCCTCTTGATGTTAAGAGGGGGCTGGGGGAGTTAAGGCTTTACGGCGAGGAGCAGGGCGGAAACTTGACTCTGCGGAGAATGTATCGTACAATCTCCGCATGAATAGCGGAAATAATGCATATCTCTGGCAACAGGTGGATTGGCCCAACTGGCGCTATGACATCCAGCGTCTGGCCGGAATTCTGGCGCAGGTGCATCACGCGCAAGGGTACCTGCATGGCCGCATGCATGCCTTGGGGCTGGGCGTAAACGATGAGGCTCTATTGCAGGTCTTGAGTGAGGATGTCCTCAAAACCAGTGAAATCGAGGGGGAGCGGCTGAATCCGGAAACGGTGCGCTCATCCATCGCCCGCCGTCTGGGTATCGATATTGGCGCCTTGGCACCCGCTGACCGCCATGTTGACGGCATCGTCGATATGGTTCTGGATGCGACGGGTTCCTTTGATCAGCCATTGACCGCCCAGCGTCTATTTGGCTGGCATGCCGCATTATTTCCCACTGGATACAGCGGCATGACCAGAATCCGTGCCGGTGCCTGGCGTGATGATACCTCGGGCCCGATGCAGGTAGTATCAGGGCCGATCGGTCGCCAAAAGATTCATTTTGAAGCACCGCCGGCCCATCGACTGGAGGCCGGGATAATAGAGTTCCTCGGCTGGTTCAATGGAGACCAAAATGCCGATCCGCTGGTGAAAGCGGGTCTGGCCCATTTGTGGTTTGTCACCCTTCATCCCTTTGACGATGGCAATGGCCGAATGGCACGGGCGATAGGCGATATGGCGCTGGCCCGTGGCGAACAATCGGCGCAACGATTCTACAGCCTGTCGGCGCAAATCCAGCACGAGCGGAAAGACTATTACGAGAGACTTGAGCGCACCCAGAAAGGTTCACTTGATGTAACCGACTGGCTGGAATGGTTTCTGGGGTGCCTGTTACGGGCGATAATGGGGGCGGAAGGGATTGGCGCCGCTGTCTTGACCAAGGCCCGGTTCTGGCAGCGATTTGCCGGCGCACCATTCAATGACCGCCAAATTAAACTTCTCAACCGCCTTCTGGATGGGTTCGAAGGAAAGCTGACCAGCAGCAAATGGGCAACCATCGCCAAGTGCTCACCAGATACAGCACTGCGCGACATCGGGGACCTGGTGGCGCGGGGTGTCATGATCAAATCCAACGCCGGCGGACGAAGCACCAGCTATGAGCTGGAAAATGTAGAAGGACGGAAGGTGGACGGAGTTGCGGAGGTCAAAGCCCCCTCTTGATGTTAAGTAAGGGAATGGTATTGATCAGTGTTGATCTTGCTGAAATATCTGAGAAATAATTATGTTTGGTAGTTTCGCCTGTTCATTTTGTTGAAATTAAGTCAATATCCGACAATATGGAACGGATAGAATTGCTTAGTATTATCGAGCGTTATGGAACATTACTGGAAATTGATAAGGGAATAACTCGCTTGAGAGCTGAGTAATTGGTTCGATTCGGTTTTGACCCCGCTGATGCTGCGCATGTTGCGTTTGCCGAAGCAGGGGAGGCGAAATTTATTACATGCGATGATAAGTTGCTGAAAAAATGCAAGAAACACAATGTGCACACTTGGTGCGGTAGTCCGGTACATTTCTGTGCCGAGGAGGAGTTACGATGAAAACTGAACGATATCTTGCAGAGGAAGCGGCAATTAAAAAAGGTGTTGATATTCTGGTCAGGGAGTTGGGCCCGGTTGAGGCGATGCGGTTCATGAACTTACCTCGTGATCGTCGGCTGGAAACCGTGAAGCGAAATCAAGAATGGCAGAAATTATTGGATAAGGATCGTTTTTTTGACGAGGTCTTTGGGTAAGGCACTTCTTGTTGTTGATATGTTCACGCTATGTCGACGATTAGTCGACATAGCGTGTCTCATTCCGATGAACGGCACTAACCAGTTTGGAACGATAAAGCCCCCCCCCGTTGATGTTAAGAGAGGCCAGGGGTGAGCTCGGCACCGCCATCAAGCATTGCAAACGGGCGACCTCTGATGCCTATGAAGCGGCCATCCTCAATCCATTGATGGCGTTCAAAAAGTCCAAGGAAGTAAAGGTAAGTGACGATTGTGTTCCCCTATATTCAGGGGATAGAAGCTCTGCTTACAGTGCAATTTCACCTTTCTATTAGAATATCAACGGATTTTCCCTTAAAACAGGGAGAAATCCTTGATATAAATTCCTGTCTGTGCCATTCTTCCATTAAAGCAATCAAAAGTCCCGCAATAAAGGGAGAATTATGCAGAATAGTCTCGCAAGTATTATTTTGTTTCATCGGAAGCGAAGCGGTCTGACACAGCAGAAGTTAGCTGAGTTGGCCGGGGTCGGCAAGAACCTGATTTATGAGCTTGAAAACGGTAAGCAGAGTGTACGGTTGGAAAATCTGCTCAAGGTCTTACGGGTATTGAATATTGAGCTGGACTTCCACAGCCCTTTGCGGGAGTCCTTTTTGAGAGAGTCGCCCGATGCGGAGTGCTGAAGTTTTTTTTGACAATGATTTTGCCGGTCAGCTTGTTGAGACAGAAAATGGCCGCGAGTATTCTTTTCAGTACGAACAAGGATATAACGGGCCCCCCATCTCTCTGACCATGCCGGTCAGGGAGGAGCCGTATCACTTCAACGAATTTCCCCCGTTTTTTGATGGCCTGCTTCCTGAGGGCTTTCAGCTTGAGGCCCTGTTGCGCCGGAAAAAGCTTGATCGTGATGATAAATTTGGTCAACTTCTGATTGTCGGGGCGGACACGGTGGGCGTCGTCACCATCAAAAGGATAGCATGAACCGCTGTCCTCTCACCTATGAGCCTTGCGAAGGCCTTTACTCACAAAGTGGCTTAAAGCGCCTGTCCCGTCAGCTTGCCGCATTGCAACCGCTTTCCTTTACCTCGTTAGAGTTGCGACAGGAGGCCGCAGTTCGCTCCCAGAAGATGTCAATTCAGGGGGTGCAGCCGAAACTTTCGGCCCGGTTGCAAATTAGGGGACAGCAGTTTGTCCTTGTTGACTGCAATGGGCAGTATATCCTCAAGCCACAAATCGCTGATTACGTTCAGGTGCCCGAAAATGAGGATCTCACCATGCGGCTCGCGGCCCTTGCAGGCATTGAGGTGCCGCTGCATGGCCTGTTGCACGGAAAAGATGGGGAGATGACTTACTTTATCAAGCGCTTTGACCGGGTCGGCCATAAGGGGAAACGTCATGTCGAGGATTTTGCCCAGCTTGGCGGTCAAAACCGGGAAACAAAGTATCGCTCCAGCATGGAACAGGTTGCCAAATTGATCGAGACCTTTTGCACCTTTCCGGCCATAGAGAAGGTAAAACTTCTGCGCCTGACCCTGTTCAGCTTCCTTGTTGGCAACGAAGATATGCACCTGAAAAACTTCTCCGTCATTCGCAATCAGGATATTATTTCCCTGACCCCGGCCTATGATCTGCTGAACACCACCATTATTCTTCCTCAACCTGAAGAAGAGCTGGCCTTACCCTTGAATGCGAGAAAAAATAAACTGCGGCGCGAGGATTTCCTGGAGTATTTTGCGAAAGACCGCCTGGGGCTGACTGAACGTGTCATTGACAAAGTAACTGCCGATTTTGCAAATATTCGTCCACAATGGGAGGCCTTACTCGAAATCAGCTTTTTATCGGACAAAATGAAGGAGAAATACCTGCACGTTATCAATGAGCGCTTTGCCAGGGTATTCGAGAAAAATGGCAGCACATTAATTTAGTGCCTTACAGATTGTTTTGTTTTTTCTTTGCAAGAAAATAATCTGCGAAAGGCACTTGTCCCGTTCATCGGGGTTAGATCCTTTTGCAAAAGATGGGATTTCGTTTAAGGTTAATGGACAGAATTTGCTTTAAGTGGGAGGACGGTCATGTGTATGAGACTGAAATCACAGATTACCACTGATGCTGGACGGCGGTTGGGGGAGTTACGGCTTTTCACCCGATGATGACGGAATTAAAAAATAAAGGAATGAGCAAATGTTAAAGAATAAACAGAAAATTGTTGTGATGGGATTGGGATACATCGGTTTGCCCACGGCTTCCATGCTGGCCACCAAGGGGCATGATGTGGTGGGAGTGGACATCAATGAAGAGGCGGTCAAGACCATTAATTCCGGCAAGATTCATATCGTTGAGCCGGATCTTGATATCCTGGTCCGTTCGGCGGTGAACAGCGGCAATCTGCGCGCATCCCTTGTTCCCGAGGAGGCCGATACCTTTATCCTGGCGGTGCCGACCCCTTTCAAGGTTACCGAAAGCAATTGCAAGGCCCCGGATATCAGCTTTGTGGAAGCGGCAACACGAAGCATTGCGCCATTTCTGCAGCCCGGCAATCTGGTGATTCTTGAATCGACCTCGCCCATCGGCACCACCGAGCGTCTGGCCGAGATCATTGCCGAATGCCGACCGGATCTGGCTTCGGGTAGTCGGGTTCATCTGGCCCACTGTCCGGAGCGGGTGCTGCCCGGCCATATCATCCGTGAGCTGGTGGATAACGACCGGATCATTGGCGGCATTGACAAGATTTCAGCGGAGGCGGCCCGCGATCTCTACAAGACCTTCTGCAATGGCAATATCTTCCTGGCCGACAGCAAAACCGCCGAGATGGCAAAGCTTGTGGAGAACTCCTTCCGTGATGTTAACATCGCCTTTGCCAATGAGCTTTCCATCATCTGTGAACGCCTTGGAATTAACGTCTGGGAGCTTATTGAGCTGGCCAATCGCCATCCCCGCGTTAATATTCTGCAGCCCGGTCCCGGGGTTGGCGGGCATTGTATCGCCGTTGATCCGTGGTTTATCGTGGCCGCGGCTCCCGAGGAGGCGCGTCTTATCCGCACCGCTCGCGAGGTGAACGATGACAAGCCGCACTGGGTTTTGAACCGGGTCAAGGCCAAGGCCGATCGGTTTAAAGAGCCGGTTATCGGTTGCCTGGGCCTTGCGTTCAAGGCCAACATTGATGATCTGCGCGAGTCTCCGGCTTTGGACATTACCAGGGAGCTGATCAGCCAGGGAATCGGCCGGGTGATGGCCTGCGAGCCCAATGTGACCCACGGCTTTGATAAATTCCCCCTCTATCCTCTGGAGCAGGTCATGCGCGAAGCCGATATCCTGCTTGTCCTTGTGGATCATGACGAGTTCAAGGAGATTGATCGGGAGTTGTTGAAGGAAAAAGTACTGATCGACACGCGCGGGGTGTGGCGGTAGGTGGTGGAATTGAGATAGTGGTAGAGAGCGGCAGGACGGAAGCAGGTGTTTGCTTCATTAAGTTATTGTTAGCAGATGGAATTCCATGTGCGAATTGGTTTGATATAAGGTAGTTTGCTGAATTTTAGTGCCAAACAGTTGGACAGTAATAGTGAGTTATTTTTATCGGAAATCGATTCCCGACAAGAAACACTCAGGGAATGATGTCCTGGTCATTGTACACGAACCACAATTGTATGGTTATTTCTGAAGCGGCCCCTCAAGATCATGTCGATTTCCCCTGTACGGCCAATGCGCCTGGAGTTAGCCTGTTATGACTGACAAATCCGTTGCTACCCCATTCCGGTATCTTTTTCCCCTGCTCTATGGGGCGCTCTTTGTCCTTATCTATTATTCCAGCTATGAGGTCATGCTGCCATCGTGGGGTAGTAGTGATTACAACTACTGCTCTCTGGTGCCGATGATAGCCGCCTACCTGCTCTGGGAGCGGCGGCAGGCCCTGCGTCTGCCTTCCGTTCCGTCATCTTTCGGAGTGGCCATTGTTGCTTTGGGTATCTTCATTTATTTGTTGGGGGAGCTGGGGGGCGAGTTTTATGCCATCTATTTCTCCTCGTGGGTGATGCTGGTGGGGGTGTTGTGGTTGCATCTGGGATGGGATAAACTTCGCGCCATTGCCTTCCCGGTCACCATGCTGGTGGCCATGTTCCCCTTTCCCAATATGATTAACAGCACCATTACTCTGGGGCTGAAATTGATCTCTTCCAATCTTGGGGTCAAGATTCTTCAGCTCTCCGGTGTGGCTGTTTTTCAAGAAGGCAATATCATTGATCTCGGGTTTACCAAAATGGAGGTGGTGGAGGCGTGCAGCGGGCTCCGCTATTTTTTCCCGCTCCTCCTTGTCGCCATTCTTCTTGCTGCTAATCATAAGGCCCGGTTCTGGCAGCGTGCCCTGCTGGTGCTGTCGGCAATCCCGTTCAGCGTTGTGACCAATGGTCTGCGCATTGCCGGGATGGGTTGGCTCTATCCGGTGCTTGGGGCCGCCATTCTGGAAGGCTTCTGGCACGAATTCCTCGGCTGGTTTCTCTTTATGCTCACCATTGTTATTCTGCTGGTTGAGATGCGTCTTCTGCTGTGGGTGGCCCCCATGGCCACTGTCCAGCCACCTAAAAACATTTTCGTTGTTGCCGGGAAGACGCCAAAACCGCGAGCAGTATTGCCCCTGGCGTTGGCGGTGCTGGCCATGCTGGCGGTGACTGCTACCGCGATCCGCACCGTGAATTTTCGGGAACAGCTGCCGTTGGTCAAGCCGATGGCGGAATTTCCCATGACCATTGGTGAGTGGCAGGGGAAGACCTCGGCCCTGGAGCAGATCTATCTGGACGCGCTCAAGCTCAGCGATTATCTCCAGGCAGACTATGTGAATGGGCAAGGGCGGGCCGTCAGTCTCTATGTGGCCTACAACGAGAGCCAGCGTAAGGGTCAGTCTTCCCATTCGCCGGCCACCTGTCTGCCCGGAAGCGGCTGGATTTTCAAGGATTCCGGAACAACCATCATGCCCGTCGGGCAGGGCGGGGCCATGGTAGAGGTGAAGCGGGCCTTCATGGAAAAAAACGGGGCACGGATGCTCGTGTACTACTGGTTTCCCCAGCGGGGACGGGTGTTGACCAATCTTTTCCAGCTTAAATGGTATACCTTCGTCGATGCCCTGACCAAACAGCGAACCGATGGCGCCCTGGTGCGGCTTATCACCACGGTGTATGAGCGCGAAAAACCCGAAGATGCGGAGGCCCGCCTGCAGAATTTTGTGCGCCAGGTCGGGCCGCAGTTGAACACCTATCTCCCCGGCGACTGATATGCCTTTTCTTTCCACTCTCTTTGTCTCGCTGGTGCTGACCATCGCCATGATTCCGGTTTTGAGCCGGCTGGCGGTGCGCTGGAACATGCTTGATGTGCCGGATGAGCGCAAGGTACACGAGACTCCGGTCCCGCGATGCGGTGGGGTGGCCATGGCAATGGGGGCCTTTATCCCGATCCTCTACTGGTACTCCGACGATCCTTTTATCCAGTCCTTTCTTTTGGCGGCAGGGGTGATTGTTTTATTCGGCATAAGTGACGATGTTCTGAGCTTGAGTCCGCGCTGGAAAGTGCTTGGCCAGATCATCGCGGCCCTGATTGTTATTTATGGAGGGGACGTGAGGATCGTCTCCCTCGGCGGATTGCTGCCCGACGGGATGCTGTTGCCTGCCTGGATCTCCGTGCCGCTGACCCTGTTTGTTATTGTCGGGGTGACCAATGCGATCAATCTAGCCGACGGCCTGGACGGTCTGGCCGGGGGGATCAGTCTGCTGGCGATGTGCTGCATCGGCTATCTGGCTTATATGACCGGGAGGTACGAGATTGGTCTGGTGTGTCTGGCTTTTGGTGGGGCGCTTTTTGGCTTTCTTCGCTTTAATACCCATCCGGCGTCCATCTTTATGGGAGACTCAGGCAGTCAGCTCCTTGGCTTCTCGGCGATAACCCTTTCCCTCATCCTCACCCAGCAGGTGCGGGCCTTCAGCCCCCTGATTCCCTTACTCCTTTTTGGCGCTCCGGTGCTCGATACCCTCACCGTCATGACGTCACGGATCATGAATGGCCGTCCGCCATTCTCGCCGGACAGGACCCATTTCCATCACCGACTGCTGGATATGGGGCTTTTTCATTCGGAGACGGTGCTGACCCTCTATCTGATCCAGGCCATTCTGGTGCTTGCGACATTTTTTCTCCGATTTCAGTCGGAATGCTTGATTTTATCTGTGTATCTGTTGTTTACTTTGATAACGCTCAGTTTTTTCCACTATGCCAATGGTGGTGGCGAGCAGTCACAACGATTTTTTGTCCTTGATCATTACAAGGCCAGGTTAAGATCATTGCGGGATCAGCGGCGGATTGTGAAGTTTGTCTTTCCCTGCCTGAAGTACCTTCTCTTTGCCCTGATGCTGCTGAGCAGTTTTTTTGCACCGAAGCTGGAGCATGTCCCCCCATTGTCAGCGGTCGCGGTGGCCGCGTTGCTCCTGGTGATGCGCTATCTTCGGCCGGAGGCCTTGGGGAAGGTTCTGCGCATGGTCTTTTACCTCGTGGTTCCTTATGCCGTGTGGGGAGGGGATGATGTCGTCCACCAGTTGCTGGGGGCAGGCGGAGACCTGGCCTTCAGTATAACCTTTGTTCTAATGTTGATGACGGGTATGGTGGTGACGATATTTTCCACCCGTCAGCAGGGATTCAGGAGTACCCCCCTGGATTTCTTGATCCTTTTGATTGTCCTGTTAATTCTGATCCTGCCGGGGATGAGTTTTCAGGAGCAGCGTCTGGGGCTGGTCGGCCTGAAGTGTATTATTTTTTACATCAGCTTTGAAGTTCTTATGGCTGATGTGCGGGGAAAAATTGATGGGGTTTTGATGGGGATGATCCTGTCGCTCCTGGTCTTTTCCCTGAAATCTTATTATGGAATTTGATATGAAGATGAAGAGAATGAGCGCAGGCTGGTTGCTGGTCCTGCTGCTTCTGGCGCTGGGAGCGTGCAGCTCGCCTGCCGAGAAAAAACAGAAATTCATGGACAAAGGCACCGCCTATTATGAGCAGGGCGATTTCGTCAAGGCCTTCCTTGAGGTGCGCAACGCGATCACCATCGATCCTGAATATGTTGATGCCTATTTTCTGGCGGCCAAGATTGCCCTCAGCCAGGGCAAGGCCCAGGAAGCCTTTAACTATTTCAGCAAGACCGTCGAGAAACAGCCGGATCATGCCGGAGCCAACCTTGAGCTTGGCCGGTTCTTTCTTGCCAACAAAGAGCTGGGTATGGCACGGGAGAAGGTGGATCTGGTTTTAGCCAAGGAACCCGACAATATCCAGGCACAGCTCTTTCTTGGTGCGGTTCTGCTCGCCGAAGACAAGGCCGGCCAGGCCAAAGAAATGCTTGAAAAACTGCTGCCCAAGGCTGCGGGAGAGGTAAATCTGTACATGCTCCTTGCCGCAGTCTACCAGAAGTTGAACGAAGGCGAGAAGGTGCAGGCCATCCTTGAGCAGGGGGCTGTCGCCAATCCCAAATCCGTTGGCCTGCATGCGGCTCTGGTCGATTATTATGTGAAGAGCAAGCAGCTGAACAAGGTGGAGAAAGAGCTTCAGCAGATCTCCTCCCTCGAGCCTGAAAATGCCGACCATGTACTGCGCCTTGCGGGATATTACTGGCAGATGAAGCAACAGGACGAGGCTGTGGCTTTAATTCGTGGGCTGGTTGAAAAAGAGAAAAACAATGAACAGCGCTGGGTTGATGCGGCCAGGTTTTATATGGTCCGCAATGAATTTGAGCAGGGCAGCAAGCTCTTGACCGAGGGCCTGCAGAATCACCCCCAGAGTTTTGCCCTGCGCCTTCTCCAGCGGGATGTGTATGTGGCTCAACAGAAGATAGACAAGGCCATCGCGGTGCTGCAGGAATGTCTGGCCATGGATGACAAAAATGCCGATTACATTGCCGCCCTGCGAGGCCTGGCAGAATTGTATTACCGCCTGGGCAGCATTGATGAGGCGGAAAAGTATGTCGCCGATGCCCTGAAGAGAAGTCCTCAGGATCTTGACAGTCATCTGTTGAACGGCACAATCCTTCAGCTTAAAGGGGAACTGGATCAGGCCATTGCCGAGTATCGGGTGGTGCAGCAGGGGCGGCTGGAATCCATTCCGGTTGCCATGAAGCTTGCTGAGGCCTACGCCCAGAACAAGCAGCTTGGCCTTGCCCGGGAGACCTTGCAGCAGGCCTTAAAGGTTGAAGAAAACTCGCCGCAGGTGCTGTCAGCCCTGGCCCGTCTTGCCAACCTCCAGAAGGACTATCCGGAGGCAGAATCCCTGCTCCTACGCATCGTCACTACTCAGCCTAATAATCCGGCAGCCATGGCGGATCTTGCTGATTTCTACCTGGCCCACGGGAAGCAGGACAAAGCGCTCCAGTTGTATCTGAAAATTGTCGAGCAGGTGCCGGGGAACGCCCAGTCCTATCTTAAACTGGCTTCCTTCTATGCCCGTGAAAAGAAGCTGGACAAGGCCATGGAAACAGTGACCTCCGGTTTAAGCCGACTTCCTGACAGCGCCCTGCTGCTGGAATATTCAGTTCGTGTAGCCCTTGATCGGCAGCGTCCGGCTGAGGCCCTTGCCCTGATCGAAGAACGCCTTAGCCGCCATCCCGATGATATCCTCGCCTATGCCCTGACCGGAGCCGTGGCCATGGCGGGCAAGGATTATCCGGCAGCAGAACGGGCCTACCGGAAGGCCATGTCCCTGGATATGAATCGGCCCGAGTCGGCGGCCAGTCTGGCCAATGTTCTGGTGCTGGCGGGACATGGGGAAAAGGGAGTGGTCGAGGCCGAGCAGCAGCTTGCCAGCCCACCGCGAACCCTTGGTGCATATCTGTTGCTCGGCAGCCTCTATGAAGGGCTGACGCAGCCGCAGAAGGCCATTGCCGTCTATGAGCGGGCAGTTCTGGATCATCCGGAAAACTGGATTGTCAATAATAACCTTGCCTATCTGCTCAGCGAGCAGAGCGCTTCTCCCGCTGATCTCGCCAAGGCCTTGGAACTGGCCAAAAAAGCCCAGCTCCTTGATCCTGAGAATTCTGCGGTCCTCGATACCATTGGCTGGATCTACTATAAGATGGGAAACTTTGAGCAGGCTCAGGCCGCGCTTGCCCTGGTGCTGGGCGGCAATCAGAATGCCCCGGTGTTCCAGTATCACATGGGCATGGTGCAGCTTAAGCTGGGTAAAAAAGAAGAGGCAAAAGAAAGGTTGAAGCTGGCGGTTGCCAGTGGGCAGTCGTTCAGTGGCAAAGAGGATGCGGAAAAGGCCCTGAAGGAACTGAATTGATCAGATCAACTGAAAGAAGGAGCTGGGTATGTTACGAAATGTGCTGAATCGCAAATGGATGGTGGTGATTGGAATGTGGGCCTTGTGCATGATCTCCTGCGGCTGGTCTGTGGCCGCCGATGGAGGTGTTGCGGGCGGCGATGGCAAGGCTCTGGTGCCGCAGGCCGGTGAGGGAACCTACACCATCGGGGCCGGTGACATCCTCTCAATTTCGGTGTGGAAAAATGCTGACTTGACCCGGGTGATGCAGGTGCTGCCGGATGGTATGATCTCCTTTCCTCTGGTTGGTGAGATTAAGGTGGCCGGTACGACAGTGGCCCAGCTGAAGAAAATTCTGCAGGAGAAATTGAGCCTCTTTGTCCCGGACCCTGAAATCTCGGTGGAGGTGCAGCGGGTCAACAGCATGATTGTCTATGTGATCGGACGGATAAACCGGCCCGGCCATTTTGAGCTTGTCGGCAACATGAATGTTCTCCAGGCCCTTGCCATGGCCGGTGGTCTTACTCCTTTTGCCAAGCGCGACGGCATCAAGGTGGTGAGGAATGAAAAGGACAAGACCATGGAGTATCTCTTCGACTATGATGCTGTCACTGTGGACGAGAATCATGTCCAAAACATTCAGTTGCGCCGCGGCGACGTTGTTGTCGTTCCGTAATCAGCCTTGTAATTTTCTATCCGGATCGGGCATTCTATGAAAGCGACCACACTTCTCTGGGGACTGGCGGCAATAATCCTGGGATGTTCCATCCCTGAGGCAAGGGCTGATGCGTGGAAGGTGGTGCCTTCCATCGCGGTGGAGCAGAAGTACAGCGATAACATCTTCTTTGATGCCGAGAATACCGAGAGCGATTTTATTAATACGCTTTCGCCGGCGCTGGAGTTCTCAGAAAAAACAGAGCGACTGACGGCAAGCCTCAAGGCCCAGCTCGACAGCCTGACCTACTTTGATAACAGCTATCTAAACGCCACCGATCAGAATTACCGGGGCAGTCTCAGGTATGCCGTGACCCAAAAGGCCAATGTCTTTACCTCTGCCGGGTTTCGCAAGGACTCGCAGGTTGACCGGGACCTTGGCGAGACCGGGCTCCTGCAGGAGGGTGGAACCAGGAAGAATTACACCTATGAGGCAGGCGCGGATTACGCCTTGTCGGAATCCATGGGCATGCGCCTTGCCTTCAATGGCTCGCAGGATGATTATGATGACCCGGCTGAGTACGACCTCGAGTCCCAGGGCGTCTCTTTTGTTCTCAGCCGTGATCTCTCCGCCTTTATGACAGCGACCACCGGACGCCTCAGCGGCACCTATAATGAGTATGACCAGACCAACGAGCAGGTGGGGAATTTTTTTGGCGGCACTCTTTCCACTGATTCAACGTACAAGGTGAAAAATTATTCCGGCTCCATCGGGGCAGAGCGCCAGTGGGATGAGAAGTTCAGCCTGTTTGCCGATGTCGGCTGGCGGTATACGGATACCACCCAGGAGTCTGTCCAGGTATATTACTTTGCCAGTCCTCCCTTGGTGTTTGCAGAAACCCGAGAAAGTAATGGCAGTGGCTTCACTGGCCAGTTCGGAGGCTCCTATCGTGGTGAGACAACAGATGCCAACCTTACGCTGTCCCAGGAAGTTAGTGCAGCAAGCGGTACAAACGGGGCAACGGATCGAACCATATTCCGGGGGACGGTGGGTCGAAGGTTGACTGAAAAGACCCGCGTCGATGTAATGGCTGAATATTATATCAACACCTCGGTGCAGGATGAGGTTCGACCGGGTTCCAACGTGGATGAAAAAACCCTGCGCTTCAATCCACGATTGGGGTATCAGTTCAATCAGGACTTTAGCCTTGAGGTCGCCTATATGTTTGAGCAGGTGGATGATCAGGCAAATGATTCGGTAAGCGAAAGAAATGTGGTCTGGTGTCGTCTTGTGTATCAGTACCCTTTGTTTGAATAGGAAGCCGCAAGGCACTTATCCCGTTCATCGGGGTTAAATCGGCCTGCCGGGAAAACGACCCGGGGCTGGTGAACGATAAAATTCTAGAAGGAATGGAAGAATGGAAGTTCAGGAAATGAATCTTGGAGATTTAAAGGCAATCCTGCTCCGCCGGCGTTGGGCTTTGCTCCTGCCAGCTGTGGGCGTTTTTCTGCTGGCGGCGGTTATTGCGTTTGTCTTGCCGTCGATCTACCGCTCATCGGCGACAATTCTCATTGAGGAGCAGGAAATCCCGGTGGATCTGGTCCAGACAACGGTCAGCAGTTATGCCCAGCAACGTCTGCAGGGGATTAACCAGCGTATCATGAGCACCTCAAGACTGCTTGAGATCATCAAGAACCTGAAGCTCTATCCCGAGTTGCAGGGCAAGGAAAATCCCGACGAAATCGCTGCCATCATGCGTAAGGACATTGCCCTGGACTTTATCCAGGCGGATGTAGTTGATCCCAAGACAGGCCGGGCTTCAATGGCAACCATTGCCTTCAGTCTCACCTATAATGGTAAAGATCCTGCCCAGACCCAGAAGGTGGCCTCGGTTTTGTCCTCCCTGTTTCTGGAGGAGAATCTGAAGGTGCGGGAAAAGACGGTACGTGAGGCCAGCAGCTTCCTCGAGGTTGAGGCCAACAATGTCAAGAATGATTTGGCGGAGATTGACAGCAAAATCGCCCAGTACAAGGAAGAGCATATCAATGAGCTTCCGGAGCTTTTGCAGGTCAACATGCAGAGTCTGCAGAATACTGAGATGAACAGCGACCGCCTCTCAGAACAGATGCGGGGCTTGCGTGAGCGTGAAGGGTATCTGCAGTCCCAGCTTGTCAGTATTCCCCAGAGTCAGGGACAGATGCAGAAAAATCGTCTGGAAGAGTTGCAAGTAAAGTTGGATAATCTCAAGACTCGATTCTCCGATCAGTATCCGGATGTTATTGAAGTGAAAGCCGAGATTGCCAAGATTGAAAATGAGAACAAGGGCAAAGGTTCCGCCGCTCAACCCGGTGTGATGGCCGACAACCCCGCCTATATCAATCTGGCAGCGCAGCTTGCCAGCACCCGCTCGGAAATTGCCTCGGTGGGCAAGCAGATTAAGTCAAATGAGGAAAAAATTGCCCATTATCGTAAGGTGATTGAGGCCACTCCCAGGGTGGAGGAGTTTTTTCGGACCCTGGTCAGTGAGCGCGACAATCTCCAGCACAAGTACAGTGAGTTGAAGCAAAAGCATATGCAGGCGCAGGTGGCCCAGGGACTTGAAAAGAATCAGCAGGGTGAGCGATTCAGTTTGATCGAGCCTCCCCTGCTGCCTGAAAAACCGAGCAAGCCCAATCGTCTGGCCATCATGCTGATTGGCATTGTCCTGGGGATTGGCGCGGGCGTTGGAACTGCGGCCATGCTTGAGTTCAGCGACCAGTCGATCAGAAGTCCTGAGGCACTGAGCCGGCTGACTTCCTCCCTGGTTCTGGTGACGATCCCGGAGATTGGCGGCAAGGAGAAATCTTCTTTCCGTAAGCAGGAGAGCAAGGGCTGATTGCGGGAGAGTTTCGCCAGGGGTTCCTAACCCCGCAGTTTGAAAGGCCCTTATCTTGTTTATTGGGGGTTGGATAAAAATGTTCAATTATACTCAGCCGTTTGCTGAGGGTTCTTATGGAGATATAACGATGAATCTGCGAAAAGCGCTGGATAAGGCTCAACAAGAGCGTCAATTTGATGTGTTGGCTGGGGATAGTGGGAATGTTGCGGTGAGCAATATTCTTCCGTTGCAAAAGGAGTCCGGCAAGGATTGGCAGTCACCGGTCTATTCTGAATCTGCCCAGGTGCAGCTCCATCAGGACGTCCTCATGGCTAACAAGTGCGTGTGTATTGACCCCATGGCGCCGGTGATTGATTCCTACAAGGTGCTGCGAGCCCAGATCCTCCAGAAAACCCGGGAAAAGGGCTGGAATACCTTGATGATCACCAGCGCTCAACCGGGTGAGGGAAAGACCCTGACCGCCATTAACCTGGCCATTACCTTTTCCAAGGAGTGTGATCAGACGATTATGCTCGTCGATTGTGATCTGAAAAAGCAGGATGTGCATAAGCGTTTTGGCTATGAGTCCGGCAGGGGTCTGGGTGACTATCTGGTCAATGATGCGGATATGAAAGAGATTATCAGTTGGCCGGGCATTGACAAGATGACGATTATCTCCGGCGGACAGACCATCCAGGATGGGACGGAACTGCTGGGCTCGCCGCGAATGAAGGCGCTGGTCCAGGATATGAAAGCCCGCTATGCCGATCGATACGTCATTTATGACGTGCCCTGTTTGCTGGATCGGGCTGATGCCATTACCTTCGCCTCATTTGTTGACGGGATTGTGATGGTCACCGAGGCTGGCCGGACATCGGCCAAGGATGTCGAGAAAGCCTTGAGCCTGTTGCCGCGAGAGAAGGTGCTGGGGTTTGTGCTGAACCGGTTTCCCTGAAAACTTCCTGTTCCCGGCTGTCGAAGAAACTGTCATAGAAACGGAAAAAACAGGCCTTCCCGATTCCAATTAAGGTGTATTGCAAGAGCAGGTAATAATGTACGAGAAGTTCTACGGGTTCACTGAAAAACCATTTCAGCTGGTACCAAATCCCAATTTCTTATATCTCAGCACGAAGCACCAAAACGCCCTGACCTATCTGGAATATGGTCTTTCAGAAGGGTCGGGGTTTATTTTGCTGACCGGCGATATCGGTTCCGGAAAAACCACTCTGGTTCGCTATCTGCTCAATAAGGTTGAGAAGGATATCGAGGTTGGAGTTCTTTTCAACACCAATGTGGACTCCGATGAGCTGCTTGCCCTGGTCATGCAGGAATTTGGTTTGACCTCATCCCTTGCGAGCAAGTCTTCCTATCTGGATATTATTTTCCACCATCTGATTGAAAGGTACGCCCACGGAAAACGGGTGCTCCTGATCATTGATGAGGCGCAGAACCTCACCCTCTCCGCCCTGGAAGAGGTGCGGATGCTGTCTAATCTGCAAACCGATGATCAATTGCTGCTGCAGGTGATGCTGGTGGGGCAACCGGAGTTGAAGCGGAAGCTGAATGCCAAGGCCCTGGCCCAGCTCTCTCAGCGTATCGGGGTGCATTATCATCTTGGCACCCTCAGTTACGAGGAGACCCGTGAATATATCGCCTTCCGACTGCAAAAGGTCGGCGGTGCTCTGGATATTTTTGATGAAGAGGCCATGGATCTGATTTTCCGCGCCTCCCAGGGGATTCCCCGGGTTGTCAATCTGTTATGTGACACCGCGCTGGTGTATGCCTATGGCGAATCGGTGAGCCGGATCGGTGCCGAGGTGGTATCGCAGGTTATCCGTGATAAAGAGGGCTTCGGACTGATCCAGCAGGGTCAGGTCGATGAGCTTGCCGCGCCGACAGAGGTCATTGAATCGGCTGGCGTCGTTTCTGCTGATCTGGACCCCCGGATAGCTGCACTGGAGGCAAAGGTGAACTGGTTGCAGGTGCAGATAGAGAACCAGTTGACCCAGGCGAATCAGCTTGGAGTGCAATCAACGGAACGATTGATTGGGGAACTCTCCGGTCTTGTGACGAAGGAAAGGGAGAAAAGCGAAAAACTTCTAGTTGAGCGTGGCAAATTGTTGGCCACGATTGAAGCGCACCAAAGACGTACCCGCCAGGAATCACCATCCGAAATCTCTTTAGTAGCAGAAAAGACTGCCCCTAAAAGTGTCCCTGATCGCAATGCCGGCCAAGAGAGACCCCCACAGCCAAAAGAGAAAAAGTGGTACCAGCGCATAAGAGGCGGAACGAAATAGAAATCTCGGAAATGTCGGAAATGTCGGCGGCGGCTTGATCTTGTCGGGGTTTGCTTGTCTTCCTGGACTTATTTTTTCGTGCCCATGCGCCGCATGGGATTCAGGAAAGATACTTGTCCCGTTCATCGGGGTAAGTGCCAGGAACGGTGTTAATCGTAACTCCCCCAACCCCCTCTTAACCTCAAGAGGGGGCTTGATCCCCGGTACAGTTATCTCCTTCCGTCCTACAACATTCCAAAATTCTCAACCACCTACCTCCGTTCTGCTCCTCCCCTTAGGTTAAGGGGAGGCTGGGAGGGGTTACCGCAGGGCTTCGATGTTTAGTGCCTTGCAGGTTATTTTCTTGTTTTATAACGGTTTCCTGTCTGATTTCCGGTTGATGTGATTTGCTGAACGCCACGTCAAGAAACAGCTGAACGGATGCTGTTTCTTGATTGCGGCATAAGAGTCCGTAAATAAAACAAGCAAGAAAAGACTTTGCTTGTTTTATAACGGTTGCCTGTCTGATTTCCGGTTGATGTGATTTGCTGAACGCCACGTCAAGAAACAGCTGAACGGATGCTGTTTCTTGATTGCGGCATAAGAGTCCGTAAATAAAACAAGCAAGAAAAGACTTTGCTTGTTTTATAACGGTCTCTAAAAATTCAGGATGGCGCGGATTTCCTGCCAGCTTCCGACGCTTTGCAGGCCGTGTCTGCCCTGATTCCAGGGCTGGGAGAAGACAAGAGGGGTGATGGACACTTCCGCAAGTTGCAGGCAGGTCTCGATGCGGTCGTCGACAAAGTAGCGGAGCTTGTGCTCATGGATATAACGGGCCTTGTCGTCGTGATGGCCCATTGCTACCAGGCGGATATTGGCGCAGGCCGCAGCGGGGAAGAAATGTTCCAGCCAGTCCTGGACGGGTTGGTGCAGAGAGCGGGCGGTGATGATGGTGACCGGGGCTGCGCACGCCATGTCGCTGATGACCTGAACTGCTCCTTCCATGGGTTGCAGGCAGGTACCCAATGAATCCCGGAGGATGGCATCAAAAATCGTCTCCACCACTCCCACCGGGATGCTCAGGCAATCTTCTACCTGAAAACTGGTGATATCTTCCAGGGTGAAAGAGCAAAATTCATGCTCCTCACAGGCCAGACGGATAAAAGCCGCTGCCGTATCGGCAATGACTCCGTCCAGATCAAAACCAATCTCTCCGCTGTCAATTTTCATCCGGTCGAAGTCCTTGTCGTATTCTGGGCGTCTTGTCTTTCCTGGCTGTAATTTCTTTCCATTTCCTTGATCTGTTTAACCGCCTCTTCATTGAAGGGAGTGGCAATACCAACCCTTTTTCCTTCCCTGACCACAGCCCCATTGATCGCCTCGATCTCGGTGGGTCGTTTACGACGCCGATCCTGGAGCATGGAGGAAATGTTTCTGGCCGTACTTTTGCACACCGCAAGGGTGGCCTGTACCGAATCTGTATTGATAGCCACACCACAGGCCCTGGCCACCGTTTCGGCTTCCTTGACAAGTTTTTTCAGTCGGCTGCGGGCGGCACAGGAGGTGAGGAGCTGGCCGTTGGTGCAGTTGTAAAGGGCGGTAAGCGGGTTAATCCCGACATTCACGAACAGTTTGGCCCAGAGATGATTCAGGATGTCGTCAGAAAGAGAAACTGACAGGCCGGACTCGTGCAACAGCTCTGCCAGTGTTCCCAGCAGTTGCTGTTGTTGCTCGCCGGGATGACCGCAAAAGCCCATATGGGTTATGCCCCGGCCCGCATGGCGCACATGTCCAGGGGCCAGCAGGGTTGCGCCCTCCGAGCTTACGGCAAAGGCTGGAGTTGTGGGGAGAGCTTCCCTCTCCTCCACATCAAGATGGCCAATCCCATTTTGCATGAATACCAGAAGGGTCTGGGGCGAGATGACGGGGCGGCAGAATTGCAGGCAGCTTGCCAGGTCATGGGATTTGACGGTGAGACAAAGAATATCCACCGGGCCGATGATCTGGGGATCAGAACAGACGGCAACCCGCTGTTGCTGCAGATTGCCGTCTGTTTCGTAAAGTATCCCCTGATCATTAAGAAGCCGTGCCCGCTCCTGCTGGTGGTCCAGGAGCAGGAGGCTGTGGCCGGAGGCCTCCATTCGGGGAGCAAGCAGAGCGGCCAGCAGGCAGCCGAGGGCTCCCGGTCCGGCGATGACAATACGCATTGTGTTTATCGATAGCGATGCTTGATTATTGAACGATCTGTGCCTCTTCCACGAGCACCACGTAACTGTATCCGGCGCCAAAATCCTTGTTGGCCCGGACGATGCCTTCGATGGTGATGATCTCCTTGTCTTTGGGCGGCTCGGCGCTGGTGGTGATAACCAGATCATGGGTATTTTTCAACGGGTCGCCGGTGCCATCCTGGATGTGAATCCAGTTTTTGCCCATGATCATCGGGCTGAATTTGACCACCTTTCCCTGGACGCGGACGGTCTTGCCGTCCAGTGCAGTGTTCCCGGCAAAGAGTTCGGCCACGGTATGGCCATTCTCGCCTGCTGCCTTATCGACCTTCACCTCAGAAAAAGGGGCAATCGCTCCCTGGCTGCCGCCGGATTCCATCTTTGCCTGCATCGTAGCGGAAGGGCCTTCAGCCTTCACTGCCTCGGCAAAGGCTGTTGAGCTTGCTGTTTTGCCGGCATCTGTTGGGGCGGGGATCTGGCCATGATGGGGATCAGGCGCACCCTTTGCCATGGGGCTGCCGGTCATCTCCGGGGAAGGAGCTGTCTGGCCCACAAGGCCGGGGGAGAAAATAACCGATTCAAAGGTTCTGTTCAGTGATTTGCTGGTAAAATTAGGCATCACCATGCCGTCATAGTAGGAGATTGCGTCGCCGGTGTTGACCTTGAACTCAGGGATAGCTACCCATTGCCGAGCCTTCCCTGTATCCACCAGAAGATAGGTATATCCGGCTGCATCCATGGTTTCCAGTACCTTGCCGGGGATGATCTCCCCTTGTTTAGGGCTCGCCTGGGGCATGTTGGCTTTAGGGGCTTCCGCAACGGGGGCTGCGGGTTTTGGAGCGGTAATGGCGGCGGTGGGAATACTCTTCTCGGATGAGGTGCTGCCGCTTGCTTGTTCTTTTTTTGCATCGTCTCCCTGGCTGTTACAGGCAGTAAGGAGAAGACAGAGGCAGAGTGCTGAGAGTCGGAAGGTCTTTTTCATGGTGGTCCTCTAAAAGAATTATGTCAAAAATGGAGCAGTTGTTCTCTCACCCCGATGAACGGGATAAGTAGCTTTCGCAGATTAATTTCTTGAAAAAAAGAAAAGAATCTGCAAGGCACTAAGTCTTGCGCTGCTCTGAAAATGGATACACGGAACTTAGTCATCCTCAAGCAGAAAGGCAATGTACTCAAGGATGGATTTGGCCCACAGGTTGTAGCCTGCCTCGGTGAAATGAATCCCGTCCTGCTGAAAAAGTCCAGTCTTGATGGACTTAAATTTTGCGAACAAGTCGAGGAAACAGCAGCCGGACTGGAGAGAGAGGGCCTGCATGGAACGATTGAGCTGTTGTACAGCCTCCTGGTCGATCCAGGAGATATGCAGGGGGAAAAGGCTGTTGAGGATGATCTCTGCCGTTGGGTAGTACTGGCTCAAGAGAACGACAAGCTTTTGCAGGGAATCTATATAGGTATAATCTTCCATGAGAAGATTATTAGTGCCGATCATGATGAAGATGATCTGGGGATCAGCAGCTTCTTCCTTTATCAGGGTCATTTTATTCAGGAGGCCTTGCGCGGTCTCGCCGCAGGTGCCCAGATTCTGGACTTCAAAATGAGCGATGCGCGTCTGCCAGTCGAAATTGGCAATCAGAGAATCCCCGAGAAAAAGTAATCTGCCCTGCTTCATGTGTGCACGAATGGAGATGATAGGAGTTAGACGAGCTGCTCAATAAGAATGAAATGTCACTGAGTTTACAGGAAAATTTTGAAATGACACAAGAAATATTTTACCACAGGAACTTTTTTCTGCCAATTTTATTCCCCCTTGTCAGCGTTTTCTTGCCATTCTGACCGCATTGATTTTGTTTCCCGGAGGATTTTCCATGGCAGATCGGTGAACAAAGCCATGGCCAACGGGAAAGGCCGGGACCGTTCTGAACCGCCTTTCAGGATGACGAGGCCTGGAAAACCACCACCCCCATTGCCCTGACCCGGACGGTGGTCATGGCTGCCTTTACCGGGGCCTGGTGCAGGGCCTGAAAATCCAGGGGCGATTCCAGGCTGGTGTCAATGATCTTACGCCATTGCCAGGTGGCAGGGGCTTGCGGGATCTGGGGCAGGGTGAAAATGGCGTCTTTATCCCGATCACCATTGAGCATGATCAAAAAACGGTCGTCCTGTCCGTTTTGCATGCTGCTGCCATTGAGGAGAAAGGCCAGGGTGTGGCATTGCTCGGACCAGTCCTGTTCACCGGGGGTGAGGGATTGCCATGTAATCTCCGGCGCTCCCTGGGCGCAGGACCCATCGCAGTCATGGGTAAAAAAACTTGTCCGGCAAAAGATGGGATGGGACTTGCGCAGGTGAATGCACTGCTCGACAAAGCGGAGGAGCCCGCTGTTCTTCTCGGCCTGGCCCCAGTTCAGCCAGTTGAGGGTGTTGTCCTGACACCAGCTGTTGTTGTTTCCTTTTTTGCTGTGGCCAAACTCGTCACCGGAGCTGATCATGGGGACGCCCTGGGAGAGAAGGAGGAGGACGAACATGCTTCGCATCCTTCGAAGTCGCAGGGCTTCGATTTTTTTATCCCGGGTGATCCCTTCCCTGCCACTGTTCCAGCTGATGTTGTGGTTGTCCCCATCCCGGTTGTCTTCACCATTTTTGAGGTTGTGTTTTTCGTTAAAGCTGACCAGATCGGCGAGGGTAAATCCGTCATGGCTGGTGATGAAGTTAATCGAGTTAAAAGGATGGCGAAAGCTGGACTGGTAGAGATCCGAGCTGCCGGCGATTCGTGTGGCGAGGGCTGCAACGCTGTTGTCGTGGCCGGCCATAAAGGCGCGTACATCATCGCGAAACATGCCGTTCCACTCAGCCCAGCGGGCATCGGTGGAAAAGGTGCCGACCTGATACAGACCGCCGGCATCCCAGGCCTCGGCGATGATCTTGGTGTCGCGCAGGACCGGATCTTCGGCAATCAGCTCGATCATCGGAGGATTGGCAAGCAGGTTTCCCGAGGTGTCGCGGCCGAGGATGGAGGCAAGATCAAACCGGAAGCCGTCGACATGCATCTCGATGACCCAGAAACGCAGGGCATCGCGGATCAGCTCCCGGACCACGGGATGGTTGCAGTTCATGGTGTTGCCGCAGCCGGAAAAGTTCAGGTACTCTTTGCTCTTCTTGTCGAGCAGATAGTAGATGCGGTTGTCAATGCCGCGAAAACTGGTGGTGTTCCCGTCATATCCGCCTTCGCCGGTGTGATTGAAGACCATGTCCAGGATGACCTCGATGCCGGCCTGGTGCAGGGCCAGCACCATCGCCTTGAATTCATTGATATGGTTGGCGGGATCGGCGGCATAGCCGGACTTCAGGGCAAAAAAGGAGACCGGGTTGTAACCCCAGAAATTTTTCAGGGCTTTACCGGTTTCCGGGTCTTGGAAGACGTTGTCGTTTTCATCGAATTCGGTGACCGGCATCAGCTCCACCGCCGTGATTCCCAGCGCCTTCAGGTAGGGGATCTTTTCCCGGATGCCCTCGTAGGTGCCGGGGCAGGAGACCTTTGAGCTGTGGTGGCGGGTGAAACCGCGGACGTGCATTTCGTAGATGATGGTGCTGGCCAGTGGGATATTCAGCGGCTGATCATTCTGCCAGTCGAAATCATGTCTGATAATGCCGCATTGGGGGAACTGGTCGCTGTGGGACTCTTCTCCCCAAGGGCGAGGACGGTGCATATGGCTGACCGGGTCGACAAGAAGGATATTGCTGTCATAGGCATGGCCGTTTTTTGCCGAGGCCTTTGGGCCGTCGATGCGATATCCGTAATGGAGGTCATTGCGGTTGGTTTCGAGCAGGATGTGCCAGAGATCTCCGGTTCGGTTGACTTCCGGGTGCAGGCGGAATTCTTTCTGATGCCGGGGCTCAGTGGAGGTCGCCGGCAGCTCAACGATGAGGGTGACCGAGTCGGCATGCCGTGAAAAAATGGAGAAATTGATACCTTCCCCGAGGATGGTACATCCGATGGGCAGGGCAAAGCCCCGGCGGGTGGTGAGCTGTTTTTTTCCCTTGGACATTTTTGAGAATGATAATTATAAGTTATAAAAACAGCGGACTGCAACAGTGAGCCCGGTGAAATTGAAGCGTTGTCGGCACAATGAGTCAACAAGACGAAGCGCCCCCCGATGAATGGGACAAGTGCTTTTCGCAGATTATTTCCTTGTAAACTATCATGGCTGGCCCAAATCAGCCGGCCACAACAAACTATGAAAAAACCCGGAACGAAGGGGACAGAATTTTTTTCGCGGTTTTATGCGAAAATTATTCTGTCCCCGGTTTTGAAAAGATGATTTTCGGATAAATAAAACAAGAAAATAATCTTTAAAACACTCAATCTGGTAGCAGATTACAGGATCCATCAGGAAAGGGAAAGACAGAAATTTTGGTTGTCTGAGCCGATCTACCTGGAACCTGAATTATGCCGCCATAACCAGGGAGGAAGACAGTATGGGATTGTTCCAGAGGCTTTTGATCAGTGATTCGACTATCAGGGGGATTGACTGGGGAATGACTCCTGACTTGAGTTTTGGTACCTTTGAGTCCTGGGGTGGCCGGGAAAGAATCCGGAATAACCAGGAACGCATTTGTTATTTTTTTATCGATAACTGGGGACAGGTGCCAAAGCTCTGCCTGATGGAGCGGGGGGTGAAATATGCCAAGGTCCTGGCCGAGATCGCTGCTCCCGCCGAAATGGTGAAAGAATGCGTGCGTGAGCAGGGAACTTCTTCGCAGTTTGAAAGAAGTTATGCCATTAACGGTGTGCTGAAGAAATGGCTGCTGGAGAATGTGGTTGAGGTGGACGGGGATGAATATGTTACGCCCGTCGCCATTGCCATCGCGGTGGAGAAAATGGGACTGCTTCCGAGATCCGGCGGCAAGCCGTTTACCGGCAGTCCTTGTGTCCTGCCGGCAGAGCAGGGGGTGATTAATGATGAAGAACTTGAGCCCCTGCTCAAGAAATGGAATTTTTTTGATTCGGTTCTCAATCCGCAGGGAAAGTTTGATAACGCCCTGGTGGATAATGGCGACGGCCTGACCATCACCGATGAGCGTACCGGCCTTATGTGGCAGATTGGAGGGTTGGAGATTGCCTCTTACCGGACCATGCAGCGCCACATTGAGAAGCTCAACGAAGAGGGCTTTGCCGGATTCCACGACTGGCGCCTGCCGACCATGGAAGAAGGGATGTCGCTGATGGAGCCGGAGATGAACGCAAAGGGGGTGTATCTGAACCCCTGTTTTTCCAAGGAACAACCCTTTATTTTTGTCGCCGCCAAACGCAAACCGGGCGGCTACTGGTTCATAGATTACAAACAGGGCCGTGCCTTCTGGTCATCCGGCAGTATCCCCGGCGGCTTTGGCCGGTTGTGCCGGGCAGTATAGCATGGCAGGTACTACAAGTATCCCGTAAAGGCTGCATTAGGAAGAACACCAAGGCAGGGTCGTTAAGTTGGCTCTGCCTTTTTTTTATGTCTAACCAAGGATGAGTATTAGTTGGTGTTTGGGTACCGTCAAGGGTGGCCTTATAGAACCCGGTGATTGCCTTTACAGGTGCTGGATCAGCCCAGCATTTTGTTGAAGTCTTCCAGGAAACTGATGTCGAAGCCGCACTTGCCGCCGGTATCTTCCACCGACAGGAAGTGTCGATCAGTGAGGTCAAGGAGGCCATGCGGAAAAAGAACATTGAGACCCGATGACGCCGGACACCATTCGCCGGGGACAGAATGGCTTTTGCATACAGCTGCAAAAAAAATCAGTCCCCTCAGGCCCCTTGGTGGCACAGTTATAATCTGCCAATGGGTTTCTTGCCCGGGACATCACCACAGTTCCCACGTTCCAGAAGAGATGACGTAGACACCTAAAATCAGGTTGCTCGTCCCATGAGCAACAATACAGTTCCAAAGGTCGCGCCGCCAATACAAAAGGATATTCAACAGACTGCAATAAACCGCAGCGGCAAGCCATTCCGGGTGGGCGAGTGTGAATAGAAAAGTGACCCATAAAAATGATTTCATGGTAAAAACACCAATTTTCTGATCCTGCCAATTGGGTGAGATGACCCATCGTAACAGGAACCCCCGCCAGAAAATCTCTTCTACCAATGGAACAAGGACTGAAAGCCCCAACAACCGAACAACCACAAATCCCCATTGCCCAACTGGATGTGCAATCGACTGAAAAGGATTAAAAGCCACCCTTCCCTCTGGTTGGAGCCATTCCGGCAAAAAACGAATGAAAGCTTGTTCAAGCTGTAACTGGCAAATGAAAATCCAGGCCACAATGCCAATAATTCCAGCAATAATCCCGGATACTATGTTGCTGTGTATTTTTATTATGCCCTTGCCGTAAACCATATAAAAAGTCGCTGCACCAACCATAACAACGCCCACGGTGTAGACCAAAGGATAGTAGCTGGAAGCATGAGACGATATCTGTACCAAGACAAGATAAAGGGCAAACGGCAGAATAAAGGGAGACATATCTGAAAGGTGAAAATCCTGTAGAGTCCAAAAAAAAAGGCAGGGCCAAATGAATGACCTTGCCTTGATGTGTCCGTCCTACCAAAAAGAAATCAGGCTTTCTTTTTCCTGCGTGCTGCGATGAGCCCAGCTATACCGGTGCCCACGAGAAGCATGGTGGCTGGCTCGGGGACTGGGGCGGCATCTCCTGTAACTTTTATATCGTACCCTGTTCCGCCTCCATGATCTTCTCTCAATATTTGCAAATAATGAGACCCTGCTGAAAGAGAACCTATATTTGTTTGATATTCATTAGGGACCGCTCCTCCTGGGGCTAACCATCCATTAAGAAATGTACCGTCAAGCCAGGCGAAAATGCCATTATCGACTCCAAACTGGGCAACTACGTTAACAAGACCATTTGTTCCAGCATTAATTATATAAACTATGGCTGTTTCATCGTTAACAGCCCAAGATCTCGGGATAGGACTAAATGACCAATTTGTATTCAGATTCGTAGGGTCTGTAAGCCAGTCACCTAATATGGCTGATGCACTTGAGAGGTCTGGCTCAAAAGGAACTGGATTAAAAATGGGGTCAGTAGGAGTACTGCCTGCGCCAGGAAACAAAAAAGTGCCCATAGCTGGATTTGTTGAATCCAATGTTTTTCCGATAGAAGAATTATAATACCCACTAGTTGAGTTATCGATTATGGTTGTGGCACTCGTTATCCCAGCCGTACCCAACATCATCACTCCAACCGCCAAACCTGCCCAAAGTGTCTTTTTCATTTTTTTTCCTTTTTAATGTTAAGCGAGCGCCATCCCCTTTGCATGACACCCAAAACTGAATGATTTTATTCAGTATTGGTATGCAAAACTTGCGCCAACTGAATTTCTATCCATTGTGATTAGTTTTTTACTAATAAAACAAGTATGTTCCGTGCATGATTGAGGGGTGTGGCGATGCCGGTCATTCACAGCCTTTTCCGGTTTTCCGGAAATGACATCACGCTTTCCTGTAATTTTTTATCATTTTCAAGGTTTTCTGACCCTGCATTGAAGCGAGACCAGCTTTTCAGTCATTACAAATTTTACCTATAAACAAGCGTATGCCAAATACTAGCGTCTGATCAGCGGCCTGTTTTTTCCAAAAAAAGAAGGGTTGTTATCAAAATTTCGGTTTTCCGGACAAATTGTCGGGAAACCGGAAAAAAGAAAAAGAAAGGGGAGTAAATGGTGAAGGGAGGGAAATACTCCTAAAAATGATGCTTCTTGCTGCCCAACCCCGTCACTCGATAGCCCTAACAAGTATGCCGTAAAGGCTACACTAGAAGAACATCGAAGGCAGGGTCATTCATTTGGCTCTGCCTTTTTTTATGTCTAACCAAGGATGAGTTCTGCTGTTGTCGGTGTACCGTCAAAGGTGGCCCTTCGCAGAAACAACGACGAGACTTGCTGACAAAGCCCCTTCGCTTGTTCTTAACTCTATGCGTTATCTTGTTGCTGCCTTTCTCTGGCCAAAGAAACGGAAATGGCAGGTGCTTGGCGGATCAGCCTTTTACCCTTGAGGGTCTTTCGTATCTGCTCACAAAAAACAAGAAACGAATTAACTTCAGGCTGGCGTTTTTCAGAGGTGAGAGCAGCCAAGCTTTTGCTGACAATGAACGTTTCCGTATCCGAACAAATAAAAATCACCCACTTACTTCTGTTTAAGGTAGGTGCTTTTTGTTCCATAGAGTTGCTAAAGGTCAGCAGGGCAATGAGCCATGGGACAATGATCAGATCTGCTCGTCAGCGTGAGCCATCCAAACCCTTTTTCATGCCGAAAATAGAATATTCTTGCCAGGGGGATTGATAGGTGCAAATCTTATTGTATTATTAGATATCTATTAAATGTTGGCGAATGCACAGAAAAAATTAGGTAATATTTTGTGTGTGTGATAGACCATATAAAATTACTTGGCAACGTGAGATTTTATCGATCATGCCATAACCGTTAGGATCTCACCAGAGATCACAAAAACAATCAACCAAAGGCAAAAAATGAAGAAGCAAATTCTAACAATCGCATGTTGTGCAGCGCTACTTTCTGTCTCTTCCATCGCATACAGTGCTGAAGGTCTTTATATGAGTGGCAACGTTGGGCTTGCAATAGCCAATGATTCCGACGTCACTGATCCTGCCTTGTCAGGCTTTGAGATGAATTTTGAATCCGATAGTGGAGTTGCCTTTTCTGGTGCCATAGGAAATTCCTTTAGTAACTATGTTAGGCTTGAAGCCGAGATTGCATATCAAAAAAACGATATGGATAAAGCCAGTATTTTAGGATTTGGCTTCCCCATAAATGGTGATACATCCAGTACTGCGTTGTTATTCAATGGATATTTTGATTTTGTAAACAAGAGTGCCTTTACACCATACATAAGTGGTGGGATGGGTTTTGCGAATGTTGACATAAGTGACACTTCTATACCAGGTTTTGGCCCTTTTACATCCAGTGGCGACGACACAGTATTCGCATACCAATTTGGCGTGGGCCTGGGATATGCTGTGAATGACAAAGTCACACTCGATCTCAAATATCGCTATTTTGGGACGGCAGATTTAGAAATTGACACTACTGAAGTAGAATATTCAAGCCACAACATTTATGCTGGCATACGATTTAACCTGTAATTTCTTTCAGATGCGTTATCAATGCCGGAGGCAAGTGGGCTATTGTCTCTGGCATTGTTTTTAGATTCACAGAAATAATTCTTTCAACAAACCGACCAGCCTTTATTACCCCAACAATTAAATCATTTCTTGTTTTATGTACCCTGGCTCTTCCTCTATTGTTTTGGTTCATCGTGTTTCCCAATTTTATTTGTTCTAATTTACATCCAATCTCATAAGTTTGTTTCCTGGTGAATAAAAAGGACCAGAGCAAGTTTACGGTCTCTTCTCACCCCAGAGCTTTCCGCACAATGGCGGCCAGGTTAGCGTGTCATCTTTTCTGGAAATTCAAGTCAGGCTGGGTTTGGGTGGTCGGTGGGTCAATTTTGATGGGTGGATCTAGGCAAAGAACGATGGCTTTTTTGAGTGGCCAAAACGCACATGAGCCAGTTGGGATTTGGCTGGGTGACGGGTTGAAACGGTAAGGGAAAACACAGTAAATATTCGAAGGCACTGGATTTCCAAAACGGCTCGGAAGGTTTATAGATTACAAGCAGGGCCGTGCCTTCTGGTCATCCGGCAGTATCCCCGGCGGCTTTGGCCGTTTGTGCAGGGCAGTATAGCATGGGTGGCACTACAAGTATGCCGTAAAGGCTACACTAGGAAAAACACCAAGGCAGGGTCATTCATTTGGCTCTGCCTTTTTTTATGTCTAACCAAGGATGAGTTCTACTGTTGTCGGGAGTAAAAAGGGGTCAGAATAAAATTAAATCTTTCTTTAACATACGAAAAAACATAGGATTGCATTGTTTCGGTTCATCGTGAATTAAAGGATTCGATTGTTTAAGTGAGTGTACGTCAACGGAGGAATTCTCCATACCCAAACAACGCTAAAAACACTGTCCGGGCTTTTAGTGGTAACTACCTGTATTGTAATGTTTTTCTGTGCAGAGGCGCAGGGATTTCTTTGTCCTTCTCAGCGTCTCTGTCCGTGATCAGTTGCTAATCTGTAAACAATGTGGAGAGTTACGAGCAAAATTGCTTATTCTTCCTTCTCTTCCGCCAGGGGTTTCCAGACTGGTCCGGTGGCTGTGTCGATGATCTGAATTCCCTGGCGCAGCAGCTCATCCCGGACATCGTCGGCGGCCTGCCAGTCTTTTTCGGCCCGGGCCTTTTCGCGGCGGGCAATCAGGGTATTGGCGGCCGGGGCTAAGGGGCAGCCCTTGAGCCGGAAGATCTGGAGGATCTGATTGATCTGGTGGAAGTTGTCGAGGATGTATTTTTTCTGGTCGTGGTCGAGATGGTTGACGTTAAGGATGGGGCCAACGGTCTTGATAAAGGTGTAGACGGCGGCCAGGCCTTTGGAGACGTTCAGATCATCGTCCATGGCCTCAAAGAATTGTTCGTTCATGGTGGAGACGTAGACGGCGATCTCCGGGTGCGGTTTGCCGGGCGGCAGGCAGAGGAGTTTGCAGGTGAACTCATCGATGCGGCGTAAGGCGGTGCGGACATTGACCAGCCGTTTATAGGAAAAATTGAGCGGCTTGCGGTAGTGCACCGAGAGCAGCATAAAGCGCACCTCCCGAGGCGTAAAGCCGCGCAGAATCAAGTCGTTTAAGGTCACCACATTGCCGGCCTCCTGCGACATCATCTTGCCGTCAATGAGCAGGAGCTCGGAATGGAGCCAGTATCTGGCCAGTGGCTTGCCGGTGAGGGCTTCGGCGATGGCGATTTCGTTTTCGTGGTGGGGAAAGATCAGATTGCGGCTGCTGGTATGGATGTCCAGGGTCTTGCCGAGATAGCGGGTGGACATCGCCGAACATTCAATATGCCATCCTGGCCGCACATTGCCCCAGTCGGTCTCGTAAAAGATCCCCTTTTTCAGCTCCGCCAGGGTGGAGCGCTTGAGCAGGGTGAAGTCGCGCGGGTTGTCCTTCTCGTAGTTGTCAAGATCGACGGTGCGGCCTAGCTGGATTTTGCCCAGGTCAATGCCGGAGAGGCGGCCATAGGGCTTGAACTTGGAGATGTCAAAGTAGATGGAGCCATGTTTTTCGTAGGCCAGGCCCTTGTGGATGAGGGCGTGGCTGATCTCGATCATGTCGGCAACATGCTCCGAGGCCTTGGGGTAGCCGGTGGCATGTTTGATCCCCAGGGCATCGATGGCCTCCATAAAGCCGTCAATGTATTTGCCGGTGAATTCGGCAAGGGAGACCCCGGCCTTGATGGCGCCGTCAATGGTGTTGTCGTCAAGGTCGGTGAAATTCATGTAGGAATCCACGGTCAATCCCTTGCTCTCGAGATAGCGGGTGATGAGATCGGTGACGATAAAACGGCGGCACAGCGACAGATTGGGCGGTTCATAGGCGGTGGGACCGCAGGTGTAGAAGGTGACCTTGCCCTCGGTCTGGGGGGTAAAGACCTCCTTTTTCTTGGTCAGGGTGTTGAAAAAACGAAGTTGCGATGTTTTCTCCTCTTCCTGCACCTTGCGGGTGAAAAGGGCGGTGCTCAGGTACCGCTCACCGCTGTCGGCAAGCAGGGTGACAATGAACCCCTCTTGTAACTCTTTGGCCAGATTGATGGCGGTGAACATCGCGGCACCGCTGCTCATCCCCACCAGCAGGCCTTCTTTGCGGGCCAGCTGTCTGGCCATCTGGAAGGCGTCTTCATCTTCGATGTTGACGATCTTGTAGGGTTTTGATTTGTCGAAGATGCCGGGGCGATAGGACTCCTTCATGTTTTTCAGTCCCTGGATCTTGTGACCGAGAAATGGTTCGACGGCGATAACCTTGACCTGCGGCTGATGTTCGTTGAACCAGGCGCACAGTCCCATGACGGTGCCGGAGGTGCCCAGGGTGGCGACAATATGGGTCACCTTGCCCTCGGTCTGCCGCCAGATCTCGGGGGCGGTGGTGTTGTAATGGGCCTGCCAGTTGGCCTTGTTGTTGAACTGATCGGTGAGGAAGTAGCGGTCAGGATGTTCGCGGGCCATGGCGTAGGCCTTTTCAATGGCCCCGTCGGTGCTGCGGTGCGCAGGCGTCAGCAGGATCTCGGCGCCATAGGCCTGCATGATCTTGCGACGCTCCAAAGATGCCGCTTCGGACATGATGAACAGACAGCGGTAGCCCTTGGCAGCGCAGACCATGGCCAGTCCGATACCGGTATTGCCGCTGGTGGCCTCCAGGACGATCTTGTCATGGGTCAGCTCGCCGCTTTGTTCGCCGGCCTCTATCAGCGCCAGGGCTATCCGCTCTTTGATCGAGCCGCCCGGATTAGCGGATTCAAGCTTGCCATAGAGGGCAACGCTGCTGGCCGGGATAAGCCGGTTGATGCGGATGAGCGGGGTGTTGCCGATGGCGTCTAAAACTGAGTTACAGAGCATGGGGTAATATTCCTGAAAAGGGGTTTGGGTGGTTCAGTATCATTACGAAACGAAGGAATAAGAACGTTCATGGAGGCAGGGTAATGGATGGACGCAATGGCGGTCAAGACCTTTTTCGTCATTCTTTTCTCTTGATGACCGGCATCAATCCCTTTGGCAGGAGTGGGATTGATACCAGAGACTCATCAGGGCATCCCTGATGGTGTCGTCTTCAATGGCGGCAATCTGTTGATGAAAGGCGTCGCGGGCGGCAGGGTTGGGCTGGATAAAGGATACCTTGGGTTCGACGGGCTTTCTGCTCGTGCGGCTGTCGCTCAGGATGAAACGGATATCGGTGAGGCGGGAGAGGCGGAGCGTGCCGTTGAGGGTCTCAAGAAGGGGGATTTTCTGGAACTGGAATTGCTGCATCCATGCGGAATTGGGCACCTCCAGCCAGAGGACCCCGTTTTCAATCTTCACCGGCCGGGTGTGGGTGCGGGTGGTTGCGTCCACCAGTGTGTCCCAGAGGAGAAAAAGACGATGGCTGTCCAGTTGTTTTTGCCAGCCCTGTTCGTTGGTTATTTTGGGAAGCAGGGTGGCGAGGGCCTCCAGCTTTTTTGGGCCGGCGAGGGTCATGGATTAAAGTCCGGCGGTAATGGTCCGGATGTATTTTTGAAGGCCCTGGACGATTTCTGCCGATAAGGCATCCTGATAGCCGTCCTTTTTGACATGGTTGGCATCGGTCTTATTGCTGATAAAGCCCATCTCAATGAGAATTGCCGGCATCTCCGCACCAATCAGGACATAAAAGGGAGCCTGCTTGACCCCCAGACTTTTGACCTGGGGGTAGTTTCTACCGGCAAGTCCGGACGAGAGGGCCTCCTGAACTTGTCGCGCGAGCCGCGAGGATTCATCGATCTTGGAGTTTTTCATGATGTCGGAAAGGATCCCCTGGAGATCGCTGAGCTGATGGGTGGACGTGGCATTTTCCAGGGCGGCCACCCGGATGGCCTCGGGATCGGTGCTTAGATTGAGATAATAGGTTTCAAAGCCATAGATTTTTTCCGACGGATGGGCGTTGAGGTGAAGAGAGATAAAGAGATCAGCGCCGCTGGTGTTGGCAATGGCCGTCCGTTCTTCCAGGGAGAGGAAGACATCCTTATTTCTGGTCAGAAGTACTTCGCATCCCAGTTCCTGCTTCAGCCTGGTGGCCAGTTTTTTCGCCACTTGCAGGACGATGTCTTTTTCTTTCATGCCAAAGGCGGAGGCGCCGGGGTCCTTGCCGCCATGACCGGGGTCAATGACAATGCGGCGGACACCAAGGTTTAACTGCTGGGCCAGAGAGAGAACAGGGGAGGTTATGGGCGCCCCTCGTTCCGGTGCCGGTGCCTTGGATTTGCTGGAAAATTTGATTTTGTGAAGATCCTGGGGGATCAGCAGCGGCTTGTCCCGGGCAATGGGCTTGGTGTCTGGTACCTCTGGGATTGCTGTTGATGCGGTGTCCTGGGGTTCGGCTTGAGGCGTTGGTTCCGGTGTTTTTTCCGGCTCGGCCGCAGCTGCAACCGGCTGTTGTCCATGGACATCGACAATCACCCGGAAGGGATCGGGGAGGCTGTAAATCTTGTAACTTTCAATGGATTCGATGTCGAGCACCACCCGCACCGTATCGGGGGTGTACTGGGCAGTGCGGACCTGCTGGAGCAGGCCGTCTTTGATGGGAAGTGGGGCGCGGTACTTGGGCTCGATATAGCTTTTGTCAAAATCGATGAACAGGCGCCGGGGCTGCTCGCCGACCTTTTCCAGCAGTTCTTCCCGAAAGCTTACCGGGCGTGAGGTTTTGATCACAATGCGGGTGTAATTGTCGGACGACCAGTGCTCAATGGGCTGGACGTAGGACCGGTTCTTCACATTGGGCAGTTCCGTGGCAGCGGTCTCTGATGGTGGAACATTTTCGACGGCGGGTGGACTGGCAGGTACGGCAGGGGCTGAAACGACGGCCGGTGGATGAGTTTCGGGCACGGTTGGAACCGGAGTATTGAACTCCTTGGCAAGCAGTTTCAGCTTTTCAGTCGCCTTCTCCACCATATCACCGGTGTAGTATTCCGTGACAATCCTGCCGTAGTCTTTGGCGGCCTCCTGGGGATTTTTCTTGTCTTCAAGCTGGATGCGTCCCAAGGTAAACAAAGCGTCATCGGCCAGTTGATGCCAGGGGAAAAGGGCGGGCAGCTTTGTATAATATTCAATGGACTTCTCCAGATCAGCCGGGGTCTTGAATTGCTGGTAGCGGGCATAGCTGATCCGTCCCAGCATGAACAGGCTGGCTGGGGCATAGGAGGAGGAGGGTTGAAGTTCTTGAATTTTTTCAAAGTTTTCGATGGCCGTGTCCCAGTTGGCCGGGGTGGCGGCACGTACTTTGTCGCTTCTGATTTCGGTGAAATAGATGGTTGCCTCGTCAAATTTTGTTCTCAGCTCATTTTTTTGGGCAGGAACCTCTTCCGTGCCTGCCGCCGGGGCATTTGCTCCTTTTGGATCATTCGGCGTATCGTCTGCGAACAGAGATCGGGCGTTGGGGGGGAGAAAGCTCAGGGTAATAAAGAGAAAAAAAATGATCAGACGGTGCATAAGTCAGTGGCTGTGGGGTGTTCTGTGGTGAATACCAGTGGCTAAAAAGGCAGGAAATCGGCCTGAAAACAGTGTAGGGAGCGGAATCATCGCCTGAAACTTAAGCGCCTGTCCTGATGGGGCAGCGTTTTCTCAAGGGATGGCGAAGTCCGTTGATCCTTGAATGACGAGAACTATACATAAAAGCTGGCGGGATGGCAAAAGAAAATAAAGAGGGAAGAACTCCGCTGGAGAGGCAAATCCAGAAGGATTCACCGGACTAAGAATGGGTGATTCCAGACAGCGCTCTGTTTTTACCTTCACTCGTCATTTTTTGCTAACAGCGCCTCCAACTCATAAAGGATTTCCAGGGCCTGGCGGGGAGAGAGGGCGTCGGCCTTGATCTTCTGAAGATACTCGCGCAGGGGGTCGCCTTTTGGCGGGAAGAGGGAGAGCTGGCTGGGGTGTTTTTTGGGCCGGCCCTTTTTCTCGCCCCGATGCCTGGCGATGGTGGGCGTGCCGTCCATGTCCAGTTCGCCGTTCTCGATGTTGGCCAGAATCTCGCCGGCCCGTGCGACTACCCGGGCCGGTACCCCGGCCAGGGCCGCCACCTGGATGCCGTAGCTGCGATTGGTGCCGCCTTCCACGAGTTTGTGGAGGAAAATGATGGTGTCGTTCCATTCGCGCACGGCAATGGAGAAGTTACGCACCCGATTCTGGGTGCGGGCCAGATCGGTGAGCTCGTGATAGTGGGTGGCGAACATGGTCTTCACCCCTTTGTCGTTTTTCAGGACCAGGTCTTCAGCCACCGCCCAGGCAATGGCCAGCCCGTCAAAGGTGGAGGTGCCGCGGCCGATCTCATCAAGGATCACCAGACTGCGCGGGGTGGCGTTGTTGAGAATATTGGCGGTCTCATTCATCTCCACCATGAAGGTGGACTGGCCACGCCGCAGGTCGTCCATGGCCCCGACCCGGGTGAAAATCCGGTCAACCACGCCGATGACGGCGCGCTCCACCGGCACAAAGGAGCCCATCTGGGCCATGAGCACGATGAGCGCCGTCTGCCGCAGCACCGTTGACTTTCCGGCCATATTGGGGCCGGTAATGATCAGAACCTCCTGCGACTGCTGATCCAGCTCAACATCATTGGGCACAAAGCGGCCGGTGGGCAGGGACCGCTCGATGACCGGATGCCTGCCCTCGGTGATGCTGATGGCCTCCCCGTCATTGACCTCGGGCCGCCGGTAGTGATATCGCTGGCTGCATTCGGCTAACGCTGCAAAGAAGTCAATCCGGGCCAGGAGTTGCGCGGTCTTGAGCAGGCGCGGGCTTTCGGCAGCCAGTTTTTTGCGGATTTCAAGGAAGAGCTGGTATTCAAGTTCCAGACGTTTTTCCTGGGCGCCCAGAACCTTTTCTTCAAATTCCTTCAGCTCCGGGGTGATGAATCGCTCTGCCCCCACCAGGGTCTGTTTGCGGATGTAGTGCTCGGGAACCTTCTCGGCCTGCAGTCGGCTGACCTCGATAAAATAGCCAAAGACCCGGTTGTAGCCGATCTTGAGCTTGGCTATTCCCGTTGCCGCCCGCTCCTTGTTCTCAAGCTCAAGGATCAGCTGCTTGCCGTCCCTGAGCAGACGGACAAGTTCGTCCAGCTCTTCATTGTATCCGGGCCGGATCAGATGGCCATCGCGCAGGGTGATGGGGGCCTCGTCATGGATGGCATCGCTGAGCAGTTGATGAATCTCTGGCAGCGGGTCCAGTTCATCACCGATGTTCAGGAGCCTTGCGGCCGTGCATCGGGCGAGCAGCTCCCTGATCGCAGGCAGACCGGCCAGGGAACTGCGCATCGCCAGCATGTCGCGGCCATTGCCATTGCCCAGTACCATCCGGCTGTTGAGGCGTTCAAGATCGTAGATGGAGGTCAGGCGATCACGGATTTCCCGACGCAGGCTGCTGTCCATAAACAGGTTGGTGACGGCGTCGAGGCGGGCGTTGATCCTTGTCACATCCTGGAGGGGAAAGAGCAGATGATGACGCAGGAGCCTTGCCCCCATTGGGGTGCAGGTCTGATCAAGGACGGCCAGCAGCGACCCCTCCCGCCGTGAGCCGATGATGGTCTGGGTCAGTTCCAGGTTGCGGCGGGAGGACTCGTCGATCTGGAGGATGGCGGCAAGGTCGATGGGGTGCAGAGTCTCGATGTGGTCAAGGTTGGCCTTCTGGGTTTCGCGGATATAGTCGAGCAGGACGCCTGCGCAGATGATCCCCTGATTCATTCCCGCGCAGCCGAAACCGGCCAGATTGAGCACCTTGAAATGCTCAGTGAGCAGTTCCTCGCAGCTTGGCAGGTGGAACAGGGATTCGGGGCGTTCGGTGACGCAGAGCCCAGGCAGCAGGGTCTGGGCGGTCTGGAGCAGGGAACCCAGCCCCTTGCTCTGGGAGGCGTTGATCAAAAGCTCCGCCGGGGCCATGCGGGTGAGTTGGTCAAGGATCGTGTCTCCGGCGGCGGAGTCGTCGTGAAATTCCCCCACCAGGAATTCACCGGTGGACAGATCAAGGAAGCTCAGGCCGTAGGTGAAGGATCCGGCATGATCCTGGCGGCCCTGTTCCTGACGGGTTATCGCGGCCACATAGAGATTGCTCTTGTCGTCAAGGAGCTGGGCGTCGGTGACAAGCCCCGGCGAGACCACCCGCACCACCTCCCGTTTGACGATGCCCTTGGCCAAAGCCGGGTCTTCAACCTGCTCACAGATGGCCACCCTTCGGCCCGCCTTGATCAGCTTGGCCAGATACCCTTGGGCTGCATGGTAGGGGATGCCGCAAAGGGGCACCTTGTTGGCCTCATCCTTGCTGTTGCGACTGGTGAGGGTAATCCCGAGGATCTTCGAGGCGACAACGGCATCCTCAAAGAACATCTCGTAAAAATCGCCCATCCGGTAGAAGAGGATGGCGTCCGGGTGCCCCTGTTTGATCTCAAGGTACTGCTGGAGCATGGGGGTCATTTTGACGGCTTGGGTCATGGTTGGTATGTGGTGGTGGATGATTGCGGAGGGTGAGTTCAGGGCTGTGGCGGAAGCTTATGGATGGCGGCTTGCAGTCCATCCGGCTTTTCTGCCTGCTCGTCGATGTCAAGAATGGCGTAGGTACCCGGAGCACCGAAACTCCCTGTTCCCTGGAAAGACCCGGGGTTAATGAAGAGGATTGTACCAATCCGGTGGCAGACCGCGTGGTGGGTGTGACCATAGACGATGCAGTCGGCCTGCGGGAACATTGCCCAGGCACGTTCCTCTACGGTGTGACGGGGGCCCCAGGCTCCGTGGAACAAACCGATGCGATAGCCGCCGAGGGTGATCAGCTTGCTGTTCGGCAGAGTTTGCCGGCTTCTCATATTGCACATGTTGCCGTGCACTGCATACACTTTTTTGCCGGTGAAGGCGTCGAGAATGGCAATGTCGGTGAGGTCTCCGGCATGGAGGATGATGTCGCATCCGGCAAAGGCCGTCTGCACCTGGGCGCGAAAGGAATCTGAGCAACTGTTTAAATGGGTGTCTGAAAGAATGCCGACGTGAATCATGGTAAGGCTCCTGGGGAAAAATGGTATGCCTGATATTTATACTGTAAGCGGGCCCGGGGAAGCATTGAAAAAATGAAGGTTTGGTGAAAAAAAGATGGCACGTTTGCCCGGTTGCAGTCCAATTGGCTGTCCATTGCCGCGTTCTGGTTGAACATTGTTTAGAATATGTCCCGCATCGAAGTTGTACTCAAGATGAAAAAACAGGCTTTGTTGGACACAAGCCGCGAACAATGATATCATTTTGACAGGTACCAGTCCCGATTGTCGGGGCTGGATTTGCCGGGTGAGTCGACGAAGGAGCCGACTTGAATGCAAACTGGAATTACGGAATTACACTAAAGATTGTTCTCAATTCCCTTATAGAAAAGGATTCCTGTCATGGAGAAGTCAATGTACAATTTTCGTGTCGATGAAGAGCTGTGTGTTCAGTGTGGAGAGTGTGCGGCGGATTGTCCTGCCGGGGTCATCCATATGGACGGTTTTCCTGTGTTCGATGAGGATGGAGGCTGTTACCGTTGCCAGCACTGTCTTGCTGTTTGCCCCACCGGCGCAGTGTCAATTCTTGGTAAAAAGCCGGAAGATAGCCAGGCGGTGGTTGGAACCTTCCCCACGCCCGCGCAGATGACGGCGCTGATCAAGGGCCGCCGGTCCATCCGGCGTTATCGCAACGAAGAGGTCAGCGCCGCTTTGATCGAGGAGCTTCTGGACGTGGCCGGGCATGCTCCCACCGGAGTGAATGCACAGGACGTCCTTTTCACCGTGGTGAAAGAATGCTCTGTTATGGATGCTCTGCGCCAAGACGTCTATGAACGGCTCGGGAAGTTGAAGGACAGTGGCGCGCTGCCGGATGAAGGTATGGTCGGACGTTACATGGGCGGGGCCGTCAAAAAATGGAGGGAGGAAAAAATAGATATTGTTTTCCGAGGGGCTCCCCATCTGCTGATCACCAGTGCCCCCAAGGCCTCCCCCTGTCCGGCCCAGGACACCCTGATTGCCCTTACAACTTTTCAGATGATTGCTCATGCGCACGGCCTTGGCACGGTCTGGGACGGCATCTTCATGATGGCGCTCGGTTTCTGTCCCGAGCTGGCAGGAAGGCTCGGTATCCCCGAACAGCATTTGGTGGGATATGCCATGGTCTTTGGCTGGCCTGCGGTGGAATATCACCGAACCGTGCAGCGGACTCCGGCCCAGATCAATGTGGTGCGCTGAGGCACTTCTTTCATTAATCGGGATTAGATATGGAAAGGTCCAGGCTGTCTGCGGTGTGAAAGGGAGGCTGCCGGACTTTTTGGTTTGACTCAAAGGGCGGCTTGAATGCTTGTCCATACAACGTGAGATATTTACTGACGGCCTGTTAATAATGTTCAAAAAAAAAGGGAGGTTCGTATGTCTTTATCAGTCAAGATGGGCTTTTTGGGGATTTTATGCATCACATTTTTCTCTGTCAGTTCCTGCGCTGCCCAGTCAGGCGACGCAGAAGCCGGGAAAAAATGGTATGCCATGAACAATTGCGGATCGTGTCACGGCCCGAATGGCAACGATGGTCGTGCCGTAAACATTGCCGGGCTGGATATGGGGTTTGGCAGTTTTGTCCGTAAGCTGCGGAAAACCAATGCACCGATTATGCCGGGGTTTCCTGAATCAGCGATATCTAAACAGGATGCGGCTGATATTTATGCCTATCTGAAATCCTTGAAATAGTAACAGGGTGGGGAGGGACAACTCCTTGAGTTCATAAAAAGGTTGTCCTTCCCCGAAGTTCCTTGCTCTTTTCTCCCCCCCACTCCTTCCTCTGTTCACATTCACTTTTTCGTTATAATAAAGACCTCCGGCCCTGGTATCCGCAGAAGCTCGATATCAAAAATGGTGGTTCGATGGGGTTGAATCCATTTGTTTAATTCGGCCTTGCTGAGTCTCAGGCGCAATGGCACATACTTGATACTGTTTGTTTCCGGTTCGGTGGCGGTAATTTCCAGATAGGTGACACCGGCCTCATCGAGCTGATTGACCCATACGTTCTGGTCAGTATTAAATGTCTCGACCCGCAGGTAGAAGGTGATCGTATTCGGGGATTTGTCGTTCAGATGATGGTCCTCGACCAGTTCACCGAAAGGTTTGGAGGTTTTGCGGGCAACTTCAAGGGAATCAAAGAAGATATCGAAATGGTTGATGGGCCGGCCATCCTGGTCGCGGAGCCGGAAGATGACCTGGGCATGTTTGTCGTACTGATTACGGGGATCGCTGGACCAGGGCCAGAAGGAGGGCTTTTGTCTGGTGCTCACCTGGGTGTAGGTGACATCGGTTTCATGGTCAAAAAAGGCAACCCGATCCTGCCAGTTGGCATCATTCGAGGCGATGGCCTGTTCGATGAGCTTGAGAACCTGGGGGCGGCAGTTCTCGCCGGTGACGATCCCCATATCGCCGGAATGGGCGCACTCATAGGGAATGGCAAAGGGTAATTGCGCCCTGCCATCCTTGCCGGGGATGGAGAGTCTCTTTACCTCGTAATAGACGGAGCGCTCTCCTGCCCTGGCCAGATGACTCTCCAGTTCGGTGGTGACGGATTGCCAGTCAAGGGCAATGGCTTCGGCGGTGGCTCCAAGCTTGCAGTAAATGAAGTTCAGGTTGGAGGCGGCAACCCGGACAACCCCATCGGAACCGTTTTCACTGGCGTAGCGCAGGGGGGCCTCAAACCAGCTTACATCGGGCTGGCTGCCGATAATGATGTGTTCATGGACCTTATAGACCTGATCTGGGGAATTTGCTTTTTCCGTAAAGAAGAGATGCAGGTCGAGGGCTTCCTCCGAGCCCAGTTCCAGGGCATCAAGAACCCGTACCCCCCGTTCGGTCCCGGTCTGGAAGACTAATCGGCCCCATTTTGCCAGCTGTCCTTTGCCGATATGGGCCCAGCCGCTGCCAAGATTGGCGCCGGCAAGATAGATCAGATTGCTTAAAGGGGAAGGCCGGGGGCTGAATTTACGCAGCCAGTTCCTGATCACCAATGCGCCGGTGCTATGGATGATGACATCAAACCCCTGGTTCAGCAGATGGGTATATTCGGGGCTGTGCAGGGCGCGGTCAAAGGCCCGCGAGATATCGTCGAGATGGAGGCCGTCTTCCAGCGAGACATAACGGCTGAGATCGATCTCAACCACGCCGGTATTTCCGTACAGCGTTCGCAGTGCCTGGGGCATGGAGCCGTAGATTCCTTCGATGGAGGCTGGGTCACTCTTTTTTGATTCCGCCGAATAGCCATGGATGAGAACGATGGGGCGCATGGGGACCTCCTTGTTTTTTTATTCATTTTTAGTGACTTGCAGATTATGTTCTTGTTTTTGTTACAAGAACATAATCTGCGAAAGGCACTTATCCCATTCGTCGGGGTTAGCTGCTATTCCCTTTCAGAGAAAGGGATAGCGGCGCGTCACAGCTAATTGTATCACTGCCCTGTGTTTTTATGAAATACTTTTTGTCAGGAGAAACAACCTTGCGGACGGCCTCAGAAATCAAAAACGATTTTTTCAAGGCACTTTATGCATAGCAGCCGGTTGGGCTGAGTTTGATGGCAAGAGCTACTTGATTCCGCAGGGTTTTCAGGGCATCAAACTGCTCTTGGTTGAGATGGTGGTCCGGCGAGGTAAAGGCGCCGTAGATGAGGCCAATGGACTTTTTGTTAATCATAACAGGGTAAAGCGCGAAGCTTGGGGAAAAAATCAGGCCTCGAAACCAGGCTGGTTTGCGTTGCTTGATCCCAGGGGTGGAGATGTTGTCAATGTAGAGATCCCTTCCTTCAGCCAGGGCTAGATTGAAAAGATCGCCGGCTGTCTCCTGTACCGGAAAGCTGAATTCCTTCAGCAACTCCTCGGAATTCTTGCCAAGGCCGAAACGGGGCTGCATGATATCTGTTTCTGGCTTGCGAAAGAAAATAAGCACCTGGTCAAAACCGATTCCCCGGTAAACGGTCTCCAGAATCATGCTGAGTACAGAATCCAGTGTGAAATCATCCAGCATGATATTGCTGATCTCCTGAATGGCGCCCTGCATCAGCAGATGTCTGTTTTCACTGGTGGTATTGGACGGTGATGGTGAAGCTCCGGCGCTGATTTTACAGCGCTCAAGGGTGTCAGCCGTATCGGCGGACATCGCCTGGCTGTCAATGGCATGGACGGAGGGTATGTCGGATGGTGCCTTGAAGCTGCGCTGGTCAAGTTTGCACAAATCAGTCTGTTTGAGATTGAGCACATCGGCAAAGTCTCGCATCTTGGTGAGGGCCGTGTCCATCATCCCGACAATGTCCTCCTCCAGGATATCCTCATAGGCAGGCTGGTATTTTTTGAGAACTATGCCGAGTTGGTCTTGTCGCTGGTGGGGCGAGTAATGAATTGTGATGTCACAAAGTTCATTGGCAAAATTGGCGAGGATTCTATGCTGATCTGTTTTTTCCTTAATCTCTTGTTCCGAGATTATCTTCATGCTGAAGGTGATGAATTTAGGCAGGTTCCACAACTCGGCCATATCCATTCCCAGTTTATCAAAGGTTGTCCCAAAAGTTTCCTGCATCCCCATCTGGTCGGTAACGTTCCCTTCTGCCACTAATTCCAGATATGCCTCATACTTGTCCGGAAAATAGTACATCGCCAACAATCGTCCGAAATTGTGGAACATGGCACAGATGAAATAATTTTCCCAGTCTTCCAGTTTTAAATATTCAGAGAGATCCTGGGCCAGTATTCCGGAGAGAAAAGAGGAGAGTACCGCCTCCTTGACATAATTTGCCGTGGATTTGTCCTGCAGATGGGCGAAAAAAATAAGACCGGTCGCGGTCAGCCGTACCTGTTCAAATCCGAGAATAACCACAGCCCGCGAGATGGTTGAAATCTGGCCTGAGAATTGACAGTACATTGCCGAATTTACAACTTTCAGCAATTTGCTGGTCAGCGAATAATCCTTCAGAATGATATCGGCCAGTTCGTTGGCAGAAGTGTTGCTTGAAGGAGAGGTCTTCATGTTTATTTCGGTGATATGTTGGAGTACCGCCGGAAAATCCCTTTGATTGGTCATCCGGTCAAGTAATTCTTCAGCGGTGATTCTACTTGTTTTACCTGCTGTCATTGACTCCTCGGGGTTTTTTGAAAAGGTTCTGGATTCTGTGAGGAAGAAAAAGGGATGACCAAGCTTGGGCAGCCTGCTCTCTCTGTGTCGTTTGCATAGAGCTGGGATGGAGATGTTTTTTCGTAAAGCAGCTCTGTCTCATGGGAATGATACCTGATGCATACGACAAAAACACCCCAAAAAGAGGAAGAAATTAGAGCCGGGGGAACATTCCGCGAGAGTGTTTCAGGTGGCGGGAAGAGGTGGAGAAATAGTCAACAAAAAAAGCCCGGCGTTTAACGCTGGGCTTTTTTGACAAGCCAATAGATCTGAGATAGGAAAATTCAGCGGAAAAGTGGCTTGGAGCTAGTTTTCTCTTTACGCTTTCTTGCGCCGCAAGCCGAAAAGGCCAAGCAGGCCGGAACCCAGCAGCCAGGCGGCTGCCGGTACTGGAACCGGAGCTATGGGAGCTAAAACCTGATTTAACTTGTCTCTGCTTCTTAAACAAAAAGTAGATTTATTTTAGTCCCTTTCCCCTTTTATCAGTCTTCATCAAAATCATAATCTTCCATCATCCCATCGGCGGCGATGTTCAGGAAAATACCCATTGCTTCGCTGAGGTTTTTTACGATTTGGCTGTATGCCACTTTTTCCTCAACGGTTTTGGCCTTTGCCAGTGACTTGAGAGCCTCAGTTAATTGAGTGGACATGCTTTCCATTATTTCTTCTGTTGCCATGGTCTTCTCCTTTGTTGGGTTGAGTTGTGAGAGTGGAAATGAGGTGGGGAGCTGCCTGTTTTATCAATAGTCTTATGCTTGTAGCCCCTTGCGGGCGAGCAATACTTGAGGATTTACTCTCATGTGATCACAATTCGTATTGCTTGTCAAATGAGAGGCCATCTGCTTCGAGGGAAAACTTAGAAGCGGAAGGGTGTGCCTCAGTTGGCGTCTCGATTGCGGCCTTCATCCAGGCGGCGCATGCCTTCCATAAGCAGCTTCATGAAGTAGCCGACTTCCGGTGTTTCGAATTCCTCGGGGGGAATTCCGGGGGTGAAGCGAAAGCGGCCTTCTGACTCCTTGAGGATCTCGTAAAAGGCTCCTTCGCCGTTGAAGGCACCGTACTTCGCCTTGATCAGGCTGCCCTGACGGAAGGAGAAGCGGGCCGTGCCCTTGGAGAGTTCGTTGATGGTCAGGATGCCGGTCTTGAGGTTCATGTTAAGGATCTGGAACAGGGCCTCAGCCGGGATCTCGGCCAGATTACCGATCATCCCCGAGGAGAGATCATGGGCCCGGATCATGTTGGATTTGCTCAGCCGTTTTGCCATCAGTCGGGTGAAGTAGAGCTGGATGGCGGGAAACTGATCGAGGATCTTGAGGAAGTTCTTGCGGTCGATATAGAGGATGGCCGTGGGCTCGCAGACCTGGATGGTGGCGCTGACCGATTCATTGCAGATCAGGCTCATTTCACCGAAGACATCGCCCTGCTTCAGAGTGGAGATGGTGATGCCAACCTTGTTCAGCACATTGACACTTCCCTTGACGATGATGAAGAAATTGCCGCCCGGGTCTCCCTTGCGGATGACGATATCACCGGCCTTGAATTTGCTCAGTTTGAAGTACTGGGCGATCTTGGGGATATTCTGCTCATCAATGTTCTTGAAAAAGGCAAAGCCGCTGAGTTGGGGCAACAAGGTGGTCAACTCGGCGGCGTCATCATTGAAGTCCAGGCCCTCCATGGTATCTCTGGTGTGTTCCAGACGCAGTGAACCGGTGCAGCCGCTGCATGAGATGATGCACACCGGGATCTTGTCAGCGCGTTCGTAGTGGATGAGGACCTTGGTCAGATCGCTGCTCAGGGTTTTGCATTTTTCCTTCTCCAGCGGCGAGGTGATGATCACCGTGCTGAACAGGGTGTTTTCCTCGGTATTGGCCATGGAGATGGTGATCCCGGTGACGCTGAAGGTGTCTCCATAGCTGAAGAGGGGGCATTTGTTATTTTCGGTGACCTTGAACAGGATTTTCGGGAAACTCATGGCGGCTGGCCTGTGATGGAACGGGTGAATTGTAGAGGTGCCGCATCCTCTGGAGCTGATCTTTGCAAACAAGAGAGATCGCGTCAGGGAGAGCAGCATTGGATATCCTTTATGTACCAGCAAGAGGGGTAATTCTCAAGAAGAATGGAGAATCCCCGACCATCCAGGAACTCTTTTGTGACTGTTTCTTTTTCAGTGTATTTTCCTACCATATTGTCGATTTTTCCTCAAATTGTCATCTTCTACACAAATTGGACTGGCCCGACTTTTTGGATTTCCTCGTCCTGCCAATCCATGAAACCCTTGTCCTGTAAGCATTCGCGATTTTATTATCTTTTGGCACAGCCTTTGTAATAGAGCTTACAAACAAGAATGCCATTGAAGCCAAGCAGTTTGCCTTCAAGACGACGTTTTAAGCAGGACTTTTTTATTACAGGCTGGACAACCAGTTAACCCATTCACAAGGAGAAGCGGACATGAGAAAGGTAGCAATTTACGGCAAGGGCGGCATTGGTAAATCCACAACAACCCAGAATACAGTGGCCGGACTGGCGGAGATGGGAAAGAAGATCATGGTAGTTGGCTGCGACCCCAAGGCTGACTCTACCCGTCTGCTGCTGGGTGGTCTGGCTCAGAAGTCAGTGCTTGATACCCTGCGTGAAGAGGGTGAAGACGTGGAACTCGAGAACATCCGCAAGAAGGGATATGCCAACGTCTGGTGTGTTGAATCCGGTGGGCCTGAGCCAGGTGTTGGCTGTGCCGGTCGCGGTATCATCACCTCCATCAACATGCTTGAGTCCCTTGGTGCCTACGAGGCAAGCGAAGGACTTGATTATGCCTTCTATGACGTTCTTGGTGACGTTGTTTGCGGAGGGTTTGCCATGCCTATCCGTGATGGCAAGGCCGAGGAGATCTATATCGTCTGTTCCGGTGAGATGATGGCCATGTATGCCGCCAACAATATCTGCAAAGGAATTATGAAGTTTGCCCAGTCTGGCGCCGTTCGTCTTGGCGGACTGATCTGCAACTCCCGGGCCGTTGACAACGAGCGAGAGATGATTCAGGAGATGGCCAAGATCATTGGGACCCAAATGATTTACTTTGTTCCCCGTGACAACGATGTGCAGCGGGCAGAGATCAACCGGAAGACGGTTATCGAATGGAATCCGCAGGCACCACAGGCTGATCATTATCGCGGTCTGGCCAAGGCCATTGATGAAAACCAGATGTTTGTCATTCCCAAGCCAATGGAGATGGATACCCTGGAAAAACTGCTCATGGAATATGGACTGTTGAATTAAGCCCAAGCAATCAGGGCGTTTACGAAGATAACACTTAAAATTACAGGAGAGAAAAACATGTTGACCATGATCAGAGCAATCGTCAGACCGGAGAAAGCAGACAAGATACTTGCATCCCTTATGGATGCCGGGTTCCCCTCTGTTACGAAATACGCCGTTGCCGGCCGTGGCAAGCAACGCGGCATCAAGATCGGCGATGTTACCTATGATGAGATTCCAAAGGTCATGCTGATGTGCGTAATCAACCCTGCGGACAAGGAATTTGTCCTCAATACGATCATGGGTGCCGCCAAATCGGGAATTAAAGGGGCTTTTGGCGATGGCAAAATTTTTGTCAGTGATGTGGAAGAGGCTTATACCATTAGCTCCGGTGTTAAGGAGACGGCATTTGAAACCGAGAGGGGGCCGGTATGAAAGAGGTGATCGCTATTGTGCGTATAAACATGATGAACCAGACCAAACAGGCCCTCACCGATGCCGGCATTGATGCCTTTTTTGCCCACGAGGCCCATGGCCGGGGCAAGGGGTTTGTCAATCTCCATGTCCTTGAGGGAGCGAACCGGGGCTACGAAGAGGCTGCATCCATACTGGGTGAAAAAGGGAAACTTTATGGCAAGCGCGTTGTAACGGTTGTGGTCAAGGATGAACAAGTGCCGGAGGTGGTTGCTGCCATCATTAGTGTCAATCAAACCGGCAAGCCCGGTGACGGCAAGATCTTTGTCTCGCCTCTGGCCGATGCGGTGCGGGTGCGTACGGGAGAGACGGGACAAAAAGCCATCATCTAACCCGTAGCAAAAACAAGGCCAGCTGTGAGGCGAGAACGGCTTAGGGGTTGGGAAGAAATTGGGATACAAGGTCAATTTATTTCTTAATGGTTCTTAATTCTTCTTTGTCACATTGTTTCACCGTCGCATCTGGCAGTCCGTTATTACCCCCCCCTTAATCCCCCCTAAATCAGGGGGGAGACATTGTTCCCCTCCTTGATAAGGAGGGGTTAGGGGTGGTTGAGTGATTGCCATTTAAGGGAACGTGACAAAGTCTAATTAAGTTGCTGTCAATAAACGACGAGGCCATCTGAATAGTCAGAACGATAAAAGGTGCCGCTGCGAAAGAAATATTTTGAGAGGCACACATTCTAAGCGGTTCCTAATAAGCACAATAAGGAGGAAGGAAATGGCAATATCAACCCTGAAAAAAATAGTACCGGATGATCCGGCTCATATCAAGGCCGAGCTGCTGGCCAAGTATCCGTCGAAGGTAGCGCGTAAGCGATCCAAGCAGATCATGATCAACGAGGCTATGGAGAACACTACGCCGGAGATTTCGGCAAACGTCCGTACCACCCCCGGCATTATTACCATGCGTGGTTGTAGTTATGCCGGATGCAAGGGTGTTATCATGGGGCCGACCCGCGATGTTGTGAATCTGGTGCACGGTCCCATCGGCTGCAGCTTTTACGCCTGGCTGACCCGCCGGAACCAAACCAACGCCGGGACCGATGGCGTCAACTATATGAATTACTGCTTCAGCACCGATATGCAGGATTCGGACATTATATTTGGCGGGGAGAAAAAGCTGGAGGCTGCTATCCAGGAGGCCTATGACCTCTTTCACCCTCGATCCATCGCCATTTTTGCCACCTGTCCCGTGGGTCTGATCGGGGATGATATTCATACCGTGGCCAAAAGGATGAAGGAGAAGTTTGGAGATTGTAATGTCTTCGCCTTTTCCTGCGAGGGGTACAAGGGTGTTTCTCAGTCTGCCGGCCATCATATTGCCAACAATCAGATCTTTCGCCACATTGTGGGCGAGAATGATGAGGTTAAGCCCGGCAAGTACAAGATCAACCTGCTTGGCGAGTATAATATCGGCGGTGACGGTTTTGAGATCGACCGGATTTTCAAGAAGTGCGGGATCACCAATATCTCCACCTTCTCCGGCAACTCCACCTACGATCAGTTTGCCTCGTGCCATACCGCTGATCTGAACGCGGTTATGTGTCATCGCTCGATCAACTACGTGGCCGATATGCTCGAGACTAAATACGGAATTCCATGGGTGAAGGTGAACTTTATCGGCGCTGAGGCCACCGCCAAGTCGCTGCGTAAGATTGCCGCTTATTTTGGTGAGAAGGAACTTATTGACCAGGTGGAGGCCGTCATAGCCGAGGAAATGCCCGATGTTGAGAAAGCCATTGCCGATGTTAAGCCCCGTACCCAGGGCAAGACGGCGATGATGTTCCTTGGTGGTTCGCGGGCCCATCATTATCAGGAGCTGTTTAAGGAAATGGGAATGAGGATTATCGCTGCCGGGTATGAGTTTGCCCATCGCGATGACTATGAAGGACGGAAGGTTATCCCGGACCTCAAGGTGGATGCCGACAGCCGGAATATTGAAGAGATAGAGGTCTTTCGTGACGAGGCCAAGTTCAAGGCACGCAAGACTCCGGAAGAGATGAAGGCCTTGGAAGACTCCGGCTATAAGTTCAAGGAGTATGACGGCATGGCTCCGGACATGGAGAAAGACACCCTGATTATTGATGATCTCAATCAGTATGAGGCGGAAAAGCTGGTGGAAATGATGAAACCGGATCTCTTCTGCGGCGGAATCAAGGAGAAGTATTCCATTCAGAAGCTCGGTGTGCCCATGAAGCAGCTGCACAGTTATGACTCCGGCGGCCCCTATGCCGGGTTCAAGGGTGCGATCAATTTCTACTATGAGATTGACCGTCTGGTAAACAGCAGGGTCTGGAGCTATATGAAGGCCCCATGGCAGGATAATCCCCAGCTTTCAGCAACATACGGCTGGGAATAAATATTTAGGTGGTTGGTCTGTAGGTTGTTAGTCGCATAGCTAACAACTACAGACTACATACCTACAGACTCAAGACTACAGACTAAACACCTAACGAGGTTAATTATGTTATTACGACACACACCCAAAGAAATTACAGAGCGCAGTGCCTTGATGATTAATCCGGCCAAGACCTGCCAGCCCATTGGCGCCATGTATGCCTCACTGGGCATCCATGGTTGTCTTCCCCACAGTCACGGTTCCCAGGGCTGCTGCGCCTATCATCGCAGCGCCTTGACCCGGCATTACAAAGAGCCGGTTTCCGCCTCCACCAGCTCCTTCACAGAAGGTTCCTCGGTGTTCGGCGGGCAGGCCAACATGCTTCAGGCCATTGAAAATATCTTCGCCGTCTATAACCCGGAGATCATTGCCTGCCATACCACCTGTCTTTCTGAGACCATCGGGGATGATCTGAAGCAGATTCGCAAAAAAGCCATTACCGAGGGCAAGATCCCGGAAGGAAAGTTCATGATCAGCGCCTCGACACCCAGTTATGTCGGTTCGCATGTCACCGGTTTTTCCAACATGGTCAAGTCCATGGTCGGACTTGCCGAGCCCACCGGCAAGAAGAACGGCAAGGTGAATATTATCCCCGGCTGGGTTGAGCCGGCGGACATGGAAGAGATCAGGAGAATCACCAATATGATCGGGGTGAAGACCATTATGTTTCCGGATACCTCCGGAGTTTTGAATGGCCCTCTGTCTGGTGAGTTCAAGATGTATCCCGATGGCGGGGTGACTGTTGCGGAACTGCAGTCAACCGGCGATTCCATCGGCACCCTGGCCTTGGGAGAATGGTGTTCTGCTGACGCTGCCCGTGAGCTTGATGTCAAGCACAAGGTGCCCTGCCAGATCCTTGATATGCCCTTCGGGCTCAAGGCCACCGATCGTTTCATCGACGCCCTGCGTATCATCGCCGGGGTTACCGTCCCAGACGAGTTGTCCATGGAGCGCGGACAGCTGGTGGACATGATTTCTGATATGCATCAGTATGTGTATCACAAAAAAGTGGCATTGGTGGGCGACCCGGATCAGGTCATTGCCATGACTGAGTTCCTGGTTTCCATTGATATGTGTCCAATTCATATAGTGACCGGCACCCCGGGCAAGGCCTTTGAGCGCCGGATCAAGGAAATTACCAAGGATATGCCCTTCCCCTGCAACGTCAGGGCCAAAGGCGATATGTTCCTGCTCCATCAGTGGATAAAGAACGATCCGGTCGATCTGCTTATCGGCAACACCTATTGCAAGTATATCTCCCGGGATGAGGATATCCCATTGGTTCGCTGGGGATTCCCCATCCTCGATCGGCAGGGACATCAGTACTTCCCTACCGTTGGCTACAAGGGTGCCTTGCGGCTGTTGGAAAAGATTTTAGGCGTCATTCAGGATCGCAAGGATCGTGATGATACGGAATCAAAATTCGAGCTTGTCCTGTAAGATTCATTGCAGGAAATCCGCTGTTCCCCTTCCTCGCCCATGGCGGGGAAGGGGCAGGGAGATGGATAGACCGAAGGAAGAGAAGATTGAAGAACCATGGGCTGTCGACTTTTCTTTATCGTAGTTTTGCAGTGTGCAGTCTTGCCGTTTTCGGCCTTTGGTCTGTACACCTTATGATTATCAACCATCAACTCCTGCAGACAAAATGACACCTCTTGCCACTACGAAATGTACCTGTTCATCAACCCCCCATTCCCCGCAAGGACGATGGGTGGAGTTGCCGGTCGCGTCGCGCGCCAATAATCGTATCCGATTTGCCGCAACCGGCGAGTCCCTCGAGGGCATGAGTCCTGTTGAGGCGCTGGCCTGGTTGGCTGAGACTGTGGACAAGGGGGCCGCCTTTGACGGGGTGACCCTTGCCGGGCCCGGTGATCCGCTCGCAGATCTTGGGTCAACCCTTGAGACTCTGCGTCTGATCCGGGAAAAGTACCCTGAAATGGAGTTAGGGATTACCACTCTGGGGCTGGGGGCGGAACAGGCAGCCGAGGCGCTTCTTCAGGCCGGCGTTAGTCGGGTGACCCTCCTCGTGGATGGAATTGATCTGGAGATCATCCGTAAGTTGTATGCCTGGATCCGTCCAGGCTCCCGGACGGTTCCATTACCCACTGCCACTGAATTGCTTTTGAGTGAGCAGGTCATGGCCATGAATGCCTTTGCTGGCAACGGATGTACCTTGGGGATAAAAACGACTATTTATCCAGGATATAATGATGGCCACGCCGAGGACATTGCCCGTATCATGGCTTCGTTGGGGGCGGAGTTCATGGCCGTTGCGTCCTATGTCCCGGTGGAAGGGGAGGAGGCCCTCCTTGAGCGGCCAAGTCCGGAGATGATGGCATTGATTTATGCCCAGGTGGAAAAATATCTTCGCCTGATCGTTATCCCGGAGCAGAAGGCAGCGCATGGTCAAAACTGTTCCGATTGCGGTTGTCAGTCTGCGGCTTCATCCCAGCCAAAACCCAGCACCGAGCGACCCAATGTGGCGGTGGTCAGTTCCGGGGGGATGGAGGTTGATCTCCACCTTGGTCATGCCACAAAAGCCTTGATTTATGGCCCCAGAGAAGATGGTCTTACCTGTCTGCTCGAGACCAGAAGCCTGCCGGAGCCGGGATTTGGATCGGCCCGCTGGGAACTGTTGGCGGATATTTTGAAAGATTGTTTTGCCCTTCTGACAGCCAGCGCCGGTGAGAGCCCTAAAAAGATTCTGGCTGGTCGAGGAATCCGGGTTTTGATTACCAATGATGATATCGCAGGGATAGTCGATGTTCTCTATGGTGGAGGAAAGAAAGGGAGTCAGTGCCGTAAGGGAAAAGCTGTTTAATCAGCGTAATTCCACGTCTAAATCAAGCGTTCACTTCGTCGAATGCGCTACGCCGCTCCTCACCGTACTCGCTGTACTGCTTTGTCGCGGCTCGCTTTTCTCCTCGTGTACATCTTGATTTAGAAATGGAATAACATAACAAAATATTGAAGTTAAAGGGGAAAAAATGGCAATTCCAGAACGGCTTATTCTTGTATGTCAGAGTTTTCGGGTGGCAGGCGATAAAAAAGGTATCTGCCACAAGCAGACCGATGGGTTCCTCCAGTATCTGGAAGAAGAGATTCTTGATCGTGGGCTTGATTGCCTTGTTGCCGCAACCACCTGTCTTAAAAGGTGCGATTCCGGGCCGATCATGGTGGTTCAGCCGGATAACTGGTGGTTTAAAGGGGTAGACAGCCATGACGCCATTGATGCAATTCTTGATGGCATTGAAGATGGCACACCGGCAGCCGCCTATCAGCTAGACTGATCACGGAACGCCTGTCATGGTCAACATTCGACCGGCCCGGCTTGCGGATCTTGAAAGCCTGGTCGAACTTTTGCAGATGCTCTTTGAGCTGGAACAGGATTTTGAGGGCAATCCGTCTCGCCAGCAGCAGGGACTGCGGATGATGCTGGACAACCCCAATGGCTGTGTGATGGTGGCCCAAGGGGATGGGCAGGTGATCGGCATGTGTTCCGGTCAACTGCTGATTTCCACGGCAGAAGGCGGTCCGGCCCTTTTGGTTGAAGATGTGGTTGTCCGTGAACCATGGCGGGGCCGCGGGGTTGGACGTCTGCTGATGGAGGCGATCAGCGCCTGGGCGAAGGATAAAAAGGTTGATCGTTTACAACTGTTGGCTGATCGGAATAATACAGCGGCGCTGGAGTTTTACCGCTGTCTGGGCTGGCAGGGCACGGAGCTTATCTGCCTGCGAAACTTTATTGGTGATAAGGATTGCAGGTGAACACACAACACTTAACTATGGAGAATAAAATGAAGGCAACCTGGGAAAAAATATTTGAATATGCCTCCATGCCGGTGCATGGCACGATGTCAAGGAAGTTGCGAAAGGGTCTCTCCCTGCAAATTAATGATGGGAAGATATTTGAGGCCGCTGTAATTTTTATGGGGGAGTTCGTCCGCATCTCAGAAGATGGTGTCGATGGCAAAAGCATCAACACCTATTATGACTGGGATGGTATCAAGATGATCAGCACACAGAGTCAAAAGGAGTAAAAGCCTGTTTGACGGTGAGACCGATTGTAAAATAAGATGAGCAGTACTTGAGATTTCTTATGGACCACCCCATTCAGGACACGATAGCCTGGATGGGGTGGAACTGTTTCAGGCTATTGCAGTTGGTGGAGTATCCTCATGGGAATGATCCTTTGAGAAATAAACCGTGGAGGCGTACATAATGGAGCTTATACAGATCAGCGATTGGCGGCAGTATCTCAAGGAAGGCGAGCAGTATTTGGCTACCGCCGTGGGCGCAGCAGCGAGGCGCAGTGACGTCTTCACCCCGGAGATTTTATATAATATCACCGCAATGGCCATTGAAAAGCTGATCATGGGCTACCTCATGAGTCGGGGCGATCTGGCCGATAATCATACCATGGGGGATCTGCTGAACGCAGTGGAGCGAAATGCGGGGCCGCAGCCGGAATTGGGGGCCAAGCTGCGTTTTCTCGATGGGTACCAGGAAATCTGTGATATCGATACCTACCGGCACGATGCCCCAGATCCAGCCGATATTCCAGAGATTCTGGCCATCGGTCAGATGGTCAAGGATTTTGTCGATGCGCGGGTGAAACTCTAAGATGGAACAATTAAAAACAGAAGCAATTTGCAGTCTCAAAACAGCAGCTTGCGGGAGAGAGTGATCTCACGATCAGAATAAGGGGCGAATCCGGCTCATAAATTCTGCTTCCAATTCCTTGTCGTTGATCTCATCGCAGAGCAGAGTGGCCAGAGCCGGCAGTTGCTGCTTTGACTTTGGCCCCTGCAGTGCCCAGGTCTCAATGGTTTCTTTCATGATTTGCCCGGCAATTGGCCCTATGGCATAGGTCAGAGCGTCTTTGATTGCTTCCAATACCGGCGTAAGCGCAGCAGCCTCTCTTTGTTCTCGTACAGGTTCTGCAGAAGCTGCGGTTATGGTCTGGGGTTGAATGGTTTCGGCCTGGACAGGGGGTTGTTCTATGGCTGCTGGGGCCTTGTTGACTGCGTTCTGAATATCGTTGATTAACATGGAAATGGTCATGTTGATGAGGGACTTGTTGACGTCAAGTTCGCAGACCATGGCCAGAACTGCTCCCTCTGCCAGGGGCTTGACAATAAGCAGTGATCCTTCGAATTTAAAATCAATGCTTGTCAGATCCAGATTGGTCATGGCTCCCATCTTGATGGTACGGGTGAGAAGGTTGCCCATGGTTTTTATGGTGTCTGCCTTGAAGCTTGGTGGCAGAGTTGCGGCCACTAGCTCTTGATTTCCTCTGCAAACAAAACAGCCAAAAACTCCAGGAAGCATATTGATTTCTTTGATGAGTGAATCCATGGTGCGTTTCCTTTTATAGTCTGTGTTTCAGCTTTTTTTATGAGCCGCTTGCGTTGAAGATGGTAACGATGAGCTTGTGCAGGCTGTTAGCATAAAACAATCTTGCCCTTTCAACATGGCAGGGAGTTTTCTGATTATTGCAACCTGATCCTGCTGAGCACGGGGCGTAACCCGGCTGCGACTGGACCGGGGGGGACAGTGGAGCTCATTTTCAGGCCGACCACAATCTCTTTTCCGCTGAGAATAAGAAGATTGCTGCCACTGCTCAAGGTGAGCATGGTGTATTGCTGTTCACCCGTTCCCATTGCCTCTTGAAGCTGCTGACTGACAACCGAGATATAGGTGATGAACGTCGATGTCTGGTTATCAGCTGTCTTCGCAGCATATAGCAGATTCCCATCCTTTGAGACGAGGATAGAGCCGCTGATTTCAGGCATTGCGCCCAGCATGGTGATAAATTGCTGCAAGATTGGATTGGCTGTATGCACCGCCGATATCATGGTGGAAGAAGATGTCGGCAGTGCCTCGGCTGGTCGAGGGGAAACAGGCTGGAGAGTCTCTTTATCCTTATGGAGGAAATGGTCAGGTCCCAGATCCACGGAGCTCAGGTCGATGGAATCAAGAGAGGTGCTGGTAGTCTGGGGCGCCGAAGTGGTGGGTGATGCGCTTTGTTCATCTTCCCTTCTGCTCCACTCCAGCAGAATAAATCCGAGAGAATTATGGATTTCTGGTTTTGATATTGTGCAGGAGTTGTCCAGCACAATATCTACATTTTTCCAGCTGAGAATAGTAAAGACGGCATCTTCTCCGGAGAGGCCCTCAGTGCTTGCACCCAGGAGATCACCGCCTCTAAAATACAGAGTGCCCTGATGCTTTCCCGAGTGAACCGTGACGGTGCATGTTTTCTTGTCCAGTTGCAGCAATTGGAGCAGTGAACTCAGAGAGACTCCAGTGATGAATCCTTTGGAGCGGCCTTCAAGCCCCTTCAGGATCTTGGAGACCAGCAGGTTGAAGTCGATAGGTTTTTCTATGTATTGTAATGCCTTGATTCCTTTCAGGTTTTCTTCAATGTTCGGTGTGCCGAAGGCAGTCATGACAATGACGGGAATCTCGGGATGGTGGGAGCTTAAGTGGGCGACCAGTGCGAAGCCGTCCATCTTTGGCATTTTCAGGTCAGTGAGGACCAGATGGATCTCCTGCTTATCGAGAATGGCGACTGCCTCTTCGCCATTATGGGCGGTGATAATGCCAAATTGATCTTCGTAGGACTTAAATCCATCAATCAGACTGAGCAAAAAGCTTTCATCATCGTCAACAATAAGAACAGTATTCATAGTAACTCCCCTGCCGGCTTCTGCCGGGTGATAAATGTGACAGTTCTTCAAGTGAAAAGGGAAAAAGAGTTCTCTTTCTTGGCAAGCAGTTCATTTTAGGAGATGTGATGTGATGCTCTATGTAAATGAAACTCAATTTTTCCTTTTACCATGCGTCGTTAGCCTGTGTCCAGAAAAAGCTGTCACGGGCCGGGGACAACAATAAGAACCGTGGTCCCCGTGTTGTTTTTACTGCGGATATCGATGGAGCAGTTCATTTTGGAGAGCATTTTTTTGACAATAACTAGTCCCAGGCCTGTTCCCTGTGGTTTTGTGGTATAAAAAGGCTTGAAAAGATTGGCCTGCTCATCGTCACTGATGCCGCAGCCATTGTCGCCAATAATGATGTTGATCTGGCCATTTTCTTTGGGGAGCATGGTGAGAGAAATAGTTTTTTGTAAGGCTTCGGTTAGGGAATCGGCAGCATTGGCAATCAGGTTGAGCAGTACTTGCTGGAAAGCACGGGGGTCGATCAAGCCGATGTGTGGTTCTGTAGGGATATTTGTGGTCAACTGGATTTCTTTTTGTTTGAGTTCTGTCGCGATCAGAATAAGAAATTTGTTGAACAGCGCCGTCATGTCGGTTTTTTCGATGATCGGGCGTTCAAATGTGCTGAAATTTTTGAGTGTTTTGAGCAGATATTCAACGCGACCAATATCTGAAAGGCCACGATTGATAAAACGTTTGACATCGTTTTTGTCATAAAGTTCGAGGTTGGAATCGAGAACCGAGAGAGAGACCTTGATCGAATTGATCGGGTTGCCCAGTTCATGACGAATGCTGGAAAAAATAAATCCGATATTGTCCATGAGGTTTACGGCCTCGGCAATGGATTCCAATCGCTTCTTTTCTGTGATATTACGTTTGACGATCACCTGGTGGGTAACGCCTCCCAAGGAATTGAAGGCAGGTGAGATAAGCATTTCTTCTTCGTAGAGGGTGTGATCTTTACGATAATTGGCAAATTGTCCCTGCCATCTTTCTCCTTTCTCCATGGCCATTGTGAGTTCCTTCCAGGTACTGCTGTTTCTGACGTTTTCAGGATAGATGGCATTGATGGGTGTGTTGATGATTTCCGATTGTGAATAGCCGGTGATGGTTTCACAAGCAGGATTGGCGTAGAGAATGTGGCCCGCAGGATTGGTTACGAGAGTGCAGTCACTTGATTGTTCTATAACGCTTGCCAAGCGGTCCCTTTCGGAACAATCATGTTGGTTGCGGATGGTCATGGCCAGGATGTTGGCGATTAATTTTAACCCCTGGATCTGTTGCTCGGTAAACGGAGTTGCCTTTGTCAGTCTATCCATGCCGATGATTCCCCAGAGCTCATTCTTTAATAAGATCGGGATATCGAGAAAGACCTGGATTCCGAGTTCCTTGAGTCCCTTTCGTTCCTGTTCTGAAATATAAGGGGAATGGTTGTTGATAACATGGCCGCCCTTTAGAAGGGCAACGCAATCGGGATTATTAAAAATCCAGCTATGTTCAATGGTTGCCAGGTATATCTTTTGCTGCCTGGCTGTCTGTCTGGCGTTTTCATCGGCTTCGACAATGTAGATGCGGTCACTTTCCAGGGGTTGGCAAAGGGCGGAAAGCTTGCCGCTGAAACAGTTTTGCCAGCTGTTTTGGAGATGAGATTGGTCGGTGATGGTCAGAATAGTGTTCCAGAGGGTCTCATTGTGAATCGGTCTGGGCGTTTTTTTTTGATAGATGAGTTTTTGTAATTGTTCCTTGAAGCGATTAAGGAAGTTGCGGGCTGAAAGATTTTTATGATCGTGCAAGATAACTCCTTTGCAGCCTGATTCCGAGCTTGTGAGGTGGAAGCTGGGTATGGTGGCATCTACGGGTGGATGTACGGAGTGTTTTTGAATAAAAAAAGATAATCACCTGCAATAATGTGAGTGCACGCAAGCTATAGGCAAGGGTGTTCATGCAGGCAGGAGCCTTGAAAAAGAGGATGAAGAGTATGGGCGCCAGACCAATGGCGAGAAAACAATAAGCCATTATTGGCAGAGCTGCGAGGTAGATACTGAAGAGGCCGCAGATACAAAAGAGAAAGAGGCTATGTCTGGCATAGACCAGCAGGGTGCCGTTTGTGATAAGCAGAACGCAGCTTCCCCAACAGAGAGCCAGCAGTAGCGAGAGGAGAAGCAGCAGGCGACAGGTCTTGCGGATCTTCAGTGTTGGTACGTGACCGGCGCGAGCAATCAAGAAAAGGGCATAAAAAGAGAGGCCGCTATAGCAGACGATTCCGAATAACAGAAGAGTTTTTGGAAGTGTTTCCCATAAAATGGCTGTATCCATAAAGGCCGCCGCGACGGCTGCCAGCAGGATATGAGGGCCATAAAGATAAAGAGCTCGAAGGTCGTTTTGAAAAAAGTCGCTAGATCCAGAGACGGGTGTCATATGTTTCGGGTGCAGGGGAGAATACAAAAGTCCTCACTCAGTGCAGCTAAAAAAGTGGACTTACGTGGCTTGAGCTGGTCAAGCAAGAGGGACAGCCGCGCTAAGCGATTTTTTTTAAGAAGCCACAACTTTACTATCCCGTGGCGCAATAGAGGTTCTGAATCTCAAGGCAAAACTCACTTTAAGAAAAGCCTGTAGATTCAGAACCATCAAGTGCCTGGAAATCACCTTATACCAACTTGGCAAGTTGCCGGAATTTGAACACGATCACAGATTTTGCTGACGAACCATTTAGTTAAATATGTGTCGTGATTTTCCCAGATGTGTCTTCCGATAGATATGGTGGCCAAAATCGGCTGTTTATCGGGAATTGCTGATTGCTCCGGACCTTGCTCGGATTCTTGGCTTATTTTTGCTTGAGCAATCTATCCATTGCAAGTTTCAGGCTGGTTTGCATCCGCTTAATGGCTTTGGCGAGTGCACCAATCTCATCCTGGGAAGAGGTGTCAATCTTGATGGTAGTATCGCCCATGCTTATCTTCTCGGCGGCATTGGTCAGCTCGATAATCGGGTCGGTAATCTTTCTTGCCATAACAATCCATACGCCGAGAGCAGCGACAAGAGAAAGAAGCAGCACCGCAAGCAAAATAAGAGTGTTTACCCTAGCGGAGGCTTTAACTTTCATGGCAGTCTCCAGGATCTCATCCTGAGCGGTTCCCACGCCGATAATCCAGTCCCATGGGGCGAAATACATAAACCGCGCCACCTTGATTCGGGGCTCATTCTCGCCCGGATTCATCCATGGATAATAGTGTTCGCCGATTTCACCAGGCTTGAGGGCCAGTGCTTTTTTCACCATCTCCTGAATAAAGAAACTTCCCTTTTCGTCTTGCAGAGCAGAGATATCTTCGCCGTCGCGTTTACCTTTTTTCGATATCACGTATGATCCTTTGCTATCAAGGACCCACCCGTAACCGGTTTTACCCACCACAGTCTCCATGATAGTCTCTCGGAGACTCTTGACGCTTTCTATAGGAATACCCACATAGAGCATACCGATTATTTTTCCGGCGGCATCCTTTAAAGGTTTATAGGAAGTAATATACCAGTTGTTCACCACATAGGCCCTGCCGGTAAACGAGTCGCCCTTTATGATTGCGGCAACAACCGGGTTGGGCTTGCCGTCCGGGTTAGTGACTGGAAGGTAGGTGCCTATTGCCCTGGTCCCATCATTTTTGACGACATTTGTGGCAACGCGAAGCATGTCTCCGGTAGCATTTATCCGCTGGAAAATGGTACAGGTTACACCGACGGTTTCCCGAACCTTATCAACCACAGGAACCGGAGTCTTCGGGTCACTCACCTGCCCCAGCAAGGAGTTGCCGATTTTCAAACGGGGTATCTCGACTGTTGAGGTGGTGAGAGAGAACTGGTTCGTGGCAATCCACTTCGCAGTCGATTCCTCCAACGAAAACCCACCCTCCTGGGTCACGATCTCGCGAGCAACATTCAAAGCGCTTTCAATATTCTTTTCGTTGACCTCCTGGTGCGATTTAACCAAGCCGTACATGGATTTTGCGAGTTGATCGAGATTGGCGAAGGCCTGACTGTTGGTCTCGGCGATGGTGAGGTTGAGAGTCGATTTATTCTGGAAAAAGGTGATGGATGCGACGATAATCTGTGGCAGAACAACCAGGAGACACCCGATGAAAACAAGTTTAAACTGTAGTTTCATTGATCCAAACATACGCCATAACTCCTTCTTAAAAAGATGATGGTAAAAAGCGATGAGATGTTACTTCCTAAAGTTGTCGTCAGCCTCCTCGCAGTAGATGAAGTGAGGTTTTTGTCATATAGTTTGGTTATATATCAAATGTCAATTACTTTGTCCGGTTTTTTCGTGCGCCATGCTAAGGCGCTGTTTTTTCAGCGGGTGCGAATCCCCTCGGGTAACTTTCGTTCCGACCGATAGTAACTGGAGCAGTTGTGGAGGTAACGAATTGGCTGAATTCTCCGGTGCAAATGGGCTTTAGAAGTTTGGCGACCATGCAGGCTGTAATGTAGTGAACACTGAGCAGGCCTTGAAAGGATGATATGGAAGCCGATCCGCCGACAACACGGGGAAGGCCGCATTCACAGGTGAAGCGAACGAGAAGAGCAGCCGGCGATTCCGTCGGGGTATTACGGTGTATGGAAGAGGAAGACAGGCGCAACAAGGTGGCGGAGAGGCCCGTAGTACTTGTGAAACAACAAAGGAGCGGCGGGTGTGGACGGAGTTGATTTCGAGGCGATTGATACTGGCGGCCAAGCGGTGCTTCCTCAATGGGTATCAGGAGATCTGTGGATATTGATACCTACCGGCTGATGCTCTTGGTCCAGCTGATATCCCGGAGATTCTGGCCATCGGTTAGATGATCAAGGATTTGGTCGACGCGCGAGTGAAGCTTTAACCCCGATGAACGGAATAAGTGCCTTTCGCAGATTATTTCCTTGAGAAAATAAGAAAATAATCTGTAAGATATTAAAATCGCAGTAATTTAAGTTCCAGTCGTTTCCCGGGCACTTTCTTAAATGCTGATGGAATGAAAATGCAGAAATTTCTTCATCAGCATGGTGCCGCCGCCCTGGGAGACGATTGCCTTGATCTTTTCCGGCTGCAGTACATAGGCCCCGCTTAACTGGGTGATCCGGGTGCCCTTGAATGCCTCCGGACAGAGCGGGGTTGAGGGTCCCAGTAAAACAGCGGCGCGGCTGTTTTGCATGGCGGCAAGCAGGGCGTCAATGGTCTTGTTGATGATGCTGGTGGCGGTAATGATGGCGACATTGCACTGAGCAAGCGCAGTGAAGTCCTGTCTGCTGTTAACGATGCCAAGGGCACCTGGTTTGCCGGGCTCAAGTTCGATGATTTCCAGGCGGCAGCCGGTTTGGTTGATCCGCTGGATAATCGGGGCAAAGTGGCCGACCATCACCACATGCTCGTCGGCTTGCAGATTCAGCAGGGAGACAGCCTCTTCACCCAGGAGCGTGCGGCTGACCTTGCTGTTCAGGGCATTGAAGGTGGCCAGGCCAATGGCCCGTTCCAGCATGGTGTCACTGTTCAGCCAGGACAGAGATTCTTTGGCGTCAAGATCCAGCAGACTGCCGGCATGTTTGAGATGGGTGCAGGAGCCCGACTGTTTTCGGTCAGGCGTCCAGGCCACACCCATACTGCCATCGTCGAGCTCGATACAGCTATATCCCAGCCCAAGACGTACATCCCTGATGGTACGGCCTGCACTGAGTGGTTCGGCAAATTCGATCAATCTTTCCGCGACGTTCATATCTTCTCCTGATTTAAATCCATAGCTGAATCGGCTGCACAAAATATTCCTGATACCTGAAATGATCAGAGACCGGCAATCAATGTCTAACCCTGATGAACGGGACAAGTGCCTCTCGCAGAGTATTTCCTTGAGAAAACGAGAAAATACTCTGTAGGGCACTGAAGTAGCAGCGACTTGAGCTCCAGTCGTTTTCCGGGCAGTCTCTTACATGCTGATGGAATGAAGATGCAGAAATTTCTTCATCAGCATGATACCGCCGCCCTGGGAGACAGATAGGTTTGGCTTGCACCTGCATTGCCGGAATATTAATCAATAATGGCTGATTGCAGCTCGTGACACGTTGCCTGCCCCGCCCTATTCACTCCCCAGGAGCTCTCTGAGCTTGGCCGCCAGGATTGCCATGGAGAAGGGCTTCTGGATAAAACACACCTCTTTGCTTATAACCCCTTGGTGAGCGATAATGTTGGCCGTGTATCCCGACATAAACGCACGTTTCATCTTGGGATGAATGCGCAGAAGCTGTTCAGAGAGGGTGCGCCCATCCATCTCGGGCATAATTACATCGGTCAAGAGCAGGTGAATTTCGCCTGCGAACTCACTGGCCAGGCGAATAGCCTCGCCCGGGGTACTTGCCGGGAGCACAGTATACCCCAAGCCTTGGAGCATTTGCTTGGTCATTTCCAGGATCGTCACTTCGTCTTCCACCAGCAAGATAATTTCATGGCCACGCGCTGGAGGTTTCACTGAACTTGCTATCAGCTCTTGTCCATCCTCGCCACTATATCGGGGCAGAAAAACAGAGAAGGTCGTCCCCTTATTTGGCAGGCTGTTAACATTGATAAAGCCTTTGTTCTGCTTAACCGCTCCGTCCACCGTGGCTAAGCCGAGGCCGGTTCCCTTTCCTACAGTCTTGGTGGTGTAAAAAGGTTCAAAGGCATGGATCATCGTCAGCTGGTCCATGCCGCAACCGTTATCGGTGACGCTGATCTGCACATACTCCCCAGGCAGAAATTCTGGATGAGCGGTACAGCAGGCCTCGTCGAAGGTACTGTTGGCCGTCTCAACGATAATTGTACCGATTCCGGAGATAGCATCCCGGGCATTAATGCAGAGGTTGGCCAGAATCTGGTCGATCTGTGACGGATCTGCCATGATCGGCCATAATCCGGTTCCAGGGTACCATGCAAGATTGATGCTCTCGCCGATGAGCCGCCGGAGCATCTTTAACATCCCTTCCAATGTCTCGTTCAAATCAAGCACTTTGGGCTGGATGTTCTGCTTGCGGGCAAAGGTCAGCAGCTGCCGGGTAATATCGGCGGAGCGCTTGGCCGCCATCTGGATGCTTTCCAGGTCAGCCCGATAGGGCAGCGTCGGATCGATCTTATCCAGCGCCATCTCCGCATGCCCAATGATCACCCCCAGCATATTGTTAAAGTCATGCGCCACGCCACCAGCCAAGAGGGCCACTGCTTCCATTTTCTGGGCCTGCTGGAGTTGCGCTCCAAGCTTGGCATTTTCTTCTTCGGCTTCCTTGCGGTCGTTTATATCCAGGCAATGCCCGATATAACCGATAAATTCGCCTTTGCTATCGTAGCGTGGACAACCGTCATCAGAAATCCAGCGGTATTCGCCATCGTATCGGCGTAACCGATATTCCATACTGAATTTTTCCCGCCGATCAAATGCCGTTGTGTAAATATCCACACAGCGTTGCAGGTCGTCTGGATGTACCCCTTCTAACCAACCATTCCCTTGTTCCTGCTCAAGGGTGCGCCCGGTGAATGCAAGCCAGACTTGATTGAAATAGGAACACAGTTTGTCGGTCCCGGCTGTCCAGATTAACGCCATGCCGGAATTCACTAAGGTTCTGAAATTCTGTTCACTTTCCCGCAGGGCCATTTCAGTCTGTCTGTGTTCTGTGATGTCGCGGCCGATCTCGAGCACGCTGACAATCTGTTCTGCATCCTTGACTGGTATGGAGCGCAGCTCCCAAATCTTGCCATCCGCCGCTGTGACAACTTCGCCGGTCGACTCACCGGATTTCAGACTCTCTCTGACCGGACAGAGATCACACGGCGCGGTCTGGTTGTACCACATGCAATAGATTTTGCCGCACTCGATGGCTTCTGCGGCATCTGCCGAGAGTTCGCCGAGGGCAGCCCGGTTGGCCCAGATCACCCGCAGGTCGGGGGAATGGAGGATAATGCGGTCCGGCAGTGCATCCAGCAGGGCGTTAAATTGGCTGGAAAGTGCATGGAACCTGGCCTCCCTCTCCCGGGTATCACGGTCGGCTTGTTTTCGTTCAACCAATAGGCGCCACTCGCGCAGGGCACCTTCCACTGTATGTGGCATATTCGCAAAAGTTTCAGCCGACTTGACGATGTAATCAAGGGCGCCCGACTTGATCGCCTCAACCGCCACATGTTCATTCCCGTAGCTGGTCATGAGCAGGGTGGGGAATTGGCCGTCTTCAGGGGGGCTGGTCATGACGTCGACGGCGCGGCCATCCGGCAGATTGAGATCCATGATGGCGATATCGGGTGGGATTTGCGCCACCTTTTCGCGAAATTCCTGGAGCGTCGTGACCAGCTCGAGTCTGGCCTTCAGGTCGGATGCGTCGAAAGCACGAAAAATGGCCTCCGCATGAGCGGCATCATCTTCCACAACCAGGATAGTGAGCGGTTTTTCTTCCATTTTTTGCCCTTTTACACCACAGTTTTTGGAGATTTATTCCAGACCAGCCAATAGTAGCCGAGCACATCCATCAATTCGACAAATTGGGTGAAATCTACAGGTTTGACCAGATAACTGTTAGCACCGCCGGCATAGGCTCGGACAAGGTCTGTCTCAGTGTTCGAGGTCGTCAGGATCACCACCGGAATCTGTTCAAGGGCAGCATCGGCTTTGATGATTTTGAGAACCTCCAGCCCATCGATTTTGGGAAGCCGCAGGTCAAGCAGGATGAGTCCAGGTCGTGGTGCCTTCAGCGGGTCACTGAAAGGTTCTCGGCAGTACAAATAATCCAGGGCCGCCTGACCGTCAGACACATGGGTCAAATGGTTGGCAATTCTGGACTTCTCGAAATTTCTACGGACTATCTCGGCATGGGCCGGATCGTCTTCCACCAGTAAAATTGTAATGGGCTCGCCATTCATAGTCTCTCCCTTCACGATGTTGCTTTTTGAGTCGCCTTCGGCAGGGTAAAGAAAAATGTTGCCCCTTGTCCTGCCCCCGCTGATTCGATCCATATCGTCCCATTATAGCGCTCAATAATTCGTTTGACCAGCGCTAGTCCCAGTCCAGTCCCCTCTTCCCCTGTCTCCAGTTTTTCAAAAAGCCCAAAGACCTTGGCATGGAATCTCGGATCAATCCCGATACCGTTATCCCTGACGAAGAAAACCATCTCCCCACCATGCCCTTCAACCCCGATCTCGATGCGAGGATTTTCCTGGCTGCCCATGAACTTGCAGGCATTCTCCACCAAATTTTGCCAGATTTCAGCCAGACGCGGCCGGTCGCCCCACAGGGTCACTGATGCCTCATTAATCTCCACCGCAACTCCCCGTTCGCTGACCATTCCCGCATTCAGTTGAACGGCCTCCTGGGCCAGATCCCTGAAAGCAACCTCCTGGGGGGGATTTTCAAGACGGCCAACGCGGGACAACTCCAGCAGTTCGGCGAGGAGTTGTGACATCTTATCGGCAGCATTGTGTATAAAGCCCAGGTCCTGCTGGAAACGCAGTTGGTCAGGAAGCTTGATATCCTCGACCAGATATCCAAGAAACGTCTTAATGGTCACCAGTGGACTTTTCAAATCATGGGAAACCGTGTAGGTGAAACGCTCCAGTTCCTGGTTCTTTTTCTCCAACTTCCGGTCTTGCTCTTTGCGCTCGGTAATATCGGCAAGGAAACCATGGAGCAGGACCTTGCCGTCCGGTTTGAGTTCCGCTGTGGCGTGCCCTTCTACCCAGATCGTCTCTTGGCCAGGACGCATCACCCGATGTTCGTTGTGCCATTCTGAGGCAGTGTGGATCGACTCCAGAATGCTCGCCATCACCTGCGCGGCGTCATCGGGGTGGATCAGGGCAAGCAGAGAAGATAAGTCTTGAGCTACATCTTCGGGTCGTAGCCCGTAAAGCACCTCAAGCCCGTTACTGGCATAAGGCATGGAAACAGAACCGTCCGGGGCGAGTTGATACTGAAAAAGAGCACCAGGGACACTGTCGGCGATTCTGGTCAGCCGTTCTTCCAGGACGGCGCGCTGTCTTTCTACCTCGTATTTGTCCTGATAAAATCGAATGCGCTGTTGCCGCCAGATCAACCCGACACTGGTGCCGGCAAAGAGCAGCATCGTGCATGCCAGCAGCACCGTTATCCATAGGCGTTCTTGCAGCGGTTCATAAATTTCATCGACATCCCTACGGGTAACGAGAAACCAGGGGGAGTCAGGAATGCCCCGCAATGCCGCGACAACCGGCTTGCCTCGATAGTCGATGCCCCGCACCACCCCTTCCTGCCCCAAAACTGCCATAACAGCGGGGATATCTTTTCTTTCCAGTGGGAAGCTGAGATCCAGTGCCGCATTTTCTTTAAATCTGAGCTCATTCAGGAAAATGGCGGTGTTCCCCTCTCTGCGCACCAACAGCGTTTCCGCCGTTGCGCTGGTAGTGGGCCAGCTCTGAATGAACGGATAGAGGTATTGTTTTGGGTCGATCCTGGTCACCAGGACACCGAGGGGTTCCCCGGCATGAGCTGGATCAAATATCGGCACCAGGATGGTCAGGTATATTTTACCACTGATCTCGTGGCGATAAAAATCCACAAACGTCATTTGCCCTGTATGCAAAGATTCGACGGCCTTTTGGCGTACATCCGAAGAAAGGGGGTCAGCCGAGGTTTCGGGATAGGACCATCTGTTCGTGCCGAGCGCATCCAGCAGAAATATCCTGTTAATATTCCGGTTTGCATGAAGCGTTGCGGTCCAGTCTTCGATGTCCTGGTAGGCCTCTACTGTCGCAGGATTGGTGAAAGCGGTCTTTACGAGGTTTGCAAAGGTGATGTTATGGTGAAAGACTTTGGCGTCGGCCAGACGCTCCTCACGCCATCGCTGCAAGTCGCCTGTCTTCAGGTCGGCAATGGCGGTCAACTGCCGTTCGATCTCGGCGAGGTAGGATTCCTCGTATTGACGGTGGTAAAAATATCCAGCGGAGAGAATTCCAGATCCCAGCAAGAGAAAGACCACGATTAGAAGACGGGAAGAGAAGTTCGCCTCCTGCTCTTGTCGTCCGGTTTCAGGCCGGGCAAGTGGTTGCGCCAGGGTCAGCAGGGCCGTTCCGAGCGCCATAAAGGCCAGACTTGTGGGCGCAGCCGGAGGAATGAAAGAACCACCGTAAAACATCGGGGTCCCCAGGAGATAGGACAGCAGCAGTATGCCGTTGGCTGCTATCAGTAGGGTTGCAATCCACCAGACCGCTGTCGCTTGCCATGGTCTGACGGGTCGCGTTGTAAGCACCGCCGGAAACGACAGGCTCAGCAGCAGAAAGGTGAAAGCCGTTATGGGCGACATGTGCCCAACGAGGATGCCGTCCACAGCTCCGATGGTGCGAAAACCAAGCTGCTCGATGTTGAGATAAATGCCCAGGAAGAAGAGCACCAACAGCGTAAGCGAGAGGCCTGCGCCGATAGTGAAGACCGACAGGCAGAGCCGCCTGTATCGGCGGTCGAGGGTGGCACGGCGGGTATACTGCAAGACCATCCCATAGACGACAAACAACGCCGCCGTACTGGGTGCCATCGGGATCAAGCCCTGGCCAAAACTGGCCAGGCGCTGCAAGGACAACAACCATCCCGCCAAAGCAATACAACCGAAAGCCGCCGCAATCCCGCCACAGATCCGTACCAGGAATTGGCGCAATCCAGACGATCTCGCATCGTTTGGCAGAATCGAATAGTCTTGCGATTTTTTCATCAGTTTTTTTGTCAGAGGTTCTCAGAGTCTTGCGCACTCGCTACCCTGCAAAATAAACACAGCGTCATTCCCGAGTGTTTTTATCGGGAATCCAGTTTCGTACATTCAGTGTGGTATGGATTCCCGCTTGGGCGGGAATGACGGCTCGGGGACATAAATCCTCATTTTGCACGAGGATCCTGGGAAAAGAAAGATGAAAAAGAAGTATACGCGATATTCTGGAACAAGCACTCTGCAACAGTAATCGATTTTCTGGGGGTGAGTCAGACAGAGACTGTTTTTGTTCTAAGTTGTAAGGAAATCATATCAGATGCTGAAGAAAAATAAATCCCAAAACTTCATATTGTCGCGCAGTATTAGGGAGCGTTGAAATGAGAGACAAGAAGCGGGAGTCACTTATCCCGTTCATCGGGGTTAGATTCGAGCTTTTATTCTTTTGCGGCATGGATCAGGTCGATGATAGTGATCTCCGGCGGTGACAGAAGGCGGATGGGCGGTCCCCAGGTTCCGGTGCCGCGACTGACATAGAGAAACCCGCTTTCCAGCTTGGTGAGATGGCCGGCCTGCTGGGGATAAGCCAGCCAGGTGAGCAGGTTGAAGGGGAAGATCTGGCCTTTGTGGGTGTGGCCGGAAAGCTGGAGGTCAAAATGGCCAAGACTTTCCGGGGCAATATCAGGCCGGTGCTTGAGAAGAACCGTGAAGCTCTTGGTGGGTTGGGCAAGCAGGATGTCTCGCTCCCGGGATTGCATAGCCCCTTTTCCCTGGGCATTCAGGGCATGGTCATCCACTCCGACAAAGTTGATGCCTCCCGTGCTTATCCCCTGCTGGCGGAGAATGGTGAAACCGGATTGTCGGGTGAAATCCAGGGCATTCTGCAGGCCGGCATAGAACTCATGGTTCCCGGTGATGGCAAACTTGCCCAGAGCTGGTTTGAGTGCGGCCAGCAGTGCGGCCTCTTTGGTAAGGTGGTTGAGCTGGCCGTCCACCAGGTCGCCTGTGGACACCAGGATGTCAGGATGAGCCTCCTGGATTCGGGCAAGAATGGGTTTGAGTCGCCCTTCCCGGACAATGAGTCCCAGATGCACGTCTGATATCTGGACAATGCGGATCCTGCCGGGGGAGGCGGGAATCTTTGGGCTGGAGATTTCCACCTGCTCGAGGCGAATGTCGGACGCTTCGAACAGGCCGTAGCCGTAGATGGCCGGCACCAGCAGCATCTGGATGGCCATCAGTCGCCGGGGCGAGCTCCAGATAATTGCGGGTTGCTCCTGGGCCTTCGGGTTGATCTTCAGGATAGTGCGGTGGATGATATCCACCGCACCCGTCAGGACCACAAAAAGAAAGAGCAGTCCCATCCAGGTATAACCGGTATAGGACAGGATCCTGGCCCCGGCTTCAAAGCCCCTTTGCTCGGCGAGCCGGACGACAACCGGCGCTGCAATCATAATTGCCATGAAAAGGATGATGCCGATGCGTCCCTTTCTTCCGATGGGAAAGGCCTTCCTGATCCTGCTGAAGGCGTAAGCGTGGGCAAGGGAATAGACGCTCAGGTAAACAAGGAGAAAACGGATCATGTCCTGGCCCGTGGTCTTGATTTGCTGCGTTTGGTCTTATTGAGCATGAAAAAGAGCGATGGACTCCTACTCGGCCCTGTCGATGTCTGCTTCATTCTTTCAAGGGTGAGATTGTTCTTCCAGTGATGGCGTGTCGTTCATCTCCAGATTTTTTTTGTCCCGATGGCTGTACCGGATCAGAAAGTAGCTGGCGGCCAGCGCAAAAACCATGGCGGCGATGCCTAAAAGGCTCCCTGCAGAGAGCTCTTTGGGGTCAAGGGTAATGATTTTTCTGGTTATCGCGATCATGGCAACCGAGATAACGATCTCCAGATGGAAATCCCGGTGGGTGATATAGGTGGTGACGGAGTGCAGCAGCTCAATGCCGATCATCACCAGCAGAATCATTCCAAGAATTTCCATCAGCTCGTGTGTTTCCAGCAAAAAGAAGGGCGGACTGATTACGGCCACCCCGATGACCCAGATGACGTGGACGGTCGCAAGGAGTGTAATGATGGCCAGTAAAAACAGCAGAATATGATTGATCAGTTTTTCGAATTTATGGACGGAAGCGATGATCAAGGGGGTCCCTCCTGTTGGATGTGGTGGGCTGTGAAAATGTTTCTATGCCTATGGGATTGGTGGGCCAGGATGTGGAAAACCCTGACAGAATACTAAAACCGTATGGTACGGAATGTCCAGCCATCCGTCAAGGTTGTAGTCCCACATTTCGTGTTTTCATCTTCCAGGGATTGGACAGCAAGTTTTGAAGGTCAGATGTTTACTGCCTGAAAGGAGAAGAGACGAATGACCTTGGGGAGTAGAAAGGTTGAGGCGTAGGGAATCAGGATGGAAGGGGACCAACGACGGAAGGGAATAGATCTCAACTATATGACATCGGACAGACATATTGCCTGGACAAGTTGATGGAGCTGCCCGAAATCTGTCTGATAGACAATCCGGCGCCATGACTCAACGGGAATCATGGCGCCAGGTGTTCAGCTCGGTTCTTTTTTCAGAAAATGAAAAGAGTCAATTTGACCGCTTTTATAATGGACGGGTGAAAATTGTCTTTTTCTCTTTTTTCCTTGCACCCAAAAGGCCAATCAGGCCGGTACCAAAGAGCAACATACTCATTGGCTCGGGAACGTTAACATTATCAAACTGGTGAAAATCATATTCTCCTTGCGCCCAGCTGACAGCAATGACATCGCTGAAATCAGATCCGAAAATGAACTTCTCACGTCCGAGGAGACCATCCAGGGTTAAGGTTTGGAATACCGAAGAACCATCCTCACGTTGAGCGTTAAAAGTAACGTCAAAGGTGTCACCGGTTGCATATAATTCGGCCAGGTGGATGGAATTGAATGAAAAAGCGGTGTTGTCGGTTCTGGTCAGAACGGTCATCCCTTCGAAGTTGTCGTTAAACAGGGCGGTTGAGCCGCTGAATCCATAAGCCTCTGATCCCAGGGTGGCCAGCGAAGGGGAAAAACCGCTGTCTTCTTCTGTAGCGATGTTGGTGAACAGGAAACCATTTTCGGTGTAAGTTGATCCATGGTCGACAACCTGATCATCCACATGGGATAATGACTCAAAGGTAATGACGCCTGCCTGGGCATTCATGGCCAGGCCAAAGATTGAGATACAGCAGCAGAGAGACAATTTTTTAATTTTCATGAGACATTCCTTGTAAATAAGAGAAAAGAAAGTGGATTAAACATTCATCAGTTTCAGGGCAAAGTCACCCTCATGGTTCAGTACGGCCCAAGCGGTTCTGGTTCTTGGGTCAACGCCATAGGTGCCCAGTCCGTATGTTGCCTTCCAGGGACCGTAAACAAAGGTCTTGGCGCCGCCGGTATTGAGATCAACCGCGCTGACCCAGTTTTCTTCATCATCTTTGGAAATGATAACAAAACGGCCGCTGACCAGGTCGGAAGGACGGACTTTCTTTGGATCGTAGCTGATTGCCAGGGCGAACTCGTCTGTTTCCGTGCTTTCATCGGCATCGGGTAACAAGCCGGGAAGGGCTTCACTGTAAAGGCTGAGATTGTCAACCATGCCCCAGAGGCTGAAAACATGACTGGCGGCAGCTGCGGTGGTGGCGTCAGCCCAACCGGTGCAGAGGGTTTTTTGCAATTGGCGGGCAAGATAGTCAGTCTCGGTATTGCCGTTGGTGCCGCTGAGGATCTTGGCCTTGGTGCCGTTATAGGTGCTTTCAATGCCGGCGTAGGATTCGCCATGCTCAACGAGATATTGCTCGCCGTTGAGGCTGTAGCCGAAACGTTCGCGGAGATAGAATGCGAAATCGGGGGCGTCGATCATGTCTATGTCGCCATAATCGGAACCATGGCTTGCGGAATAAAAATCAACCGTTACCCGAGGGCCATCAACAGTGAAGATATAGTATCCTACCGTAAACAGTTCCTGGGTTACCGGGGTCTCGCGGCCGTCATCACCAGTTTTTGGAATATAAAATTTGTAGCTGTTGGAGGAGCAGATAATCTGGCCAACGCTGGCGGATTTGTCGGAGGTGCTGACCAGCGAGCGGTGATGCATGTGATCGTGGCCGCCAAGGCAATAACGGACGCCGTTATCAGCGCATGCGGTGATAAAGGAATTTCTGGCGGCAGCGTTTGCGATCAGATCCTTGCCGAAAAGAACATCCTTATGGTTCTGGCCAATCAGATTCTTGTGGGAGAAGACAAAGGTGTGCTTGTCTGAACCGGTATGGGATGAAAGCCGGGATTCTACCCAGGGCAATTGATCGACGGCATTGTCATTATTCGTTCCGCTGGTGTAGTTGCTGCCGTCAAAGCGGGTAAACTGATCAATGAGCACGCAGCGGACGTTGTTGTAATCAAAGCTGTAAGATAAGCCGGTGAGTGCGTTGCCGCTTACCCCTAAGACCGGACTGTCAAAATTGGTGGCTCCGACTACATTGTCTCCCTGGCCCTGGGTCTGAGGAAACAGGGTCTTCAGCTCTCCTGCGGCGGTGGCTGAGGCCTCGTGATTTCCCCGTACCGGAAAAAAACCGATGCCGTTGTCGTAGAGAACCTGGGTGTGGGCGGCGCGGGTTGGCAGGGGAGTACGGTATTTAACACCGTCAATAGTAACATATTCCTTATCAGCCAGATCGCCCACTTGGATGACAAATTTGCATTGATGGCCGACGAACTGGTTGTTCAGGGCATCGATGATTCCCGTCGCGCAGGTGTTTTCCCCGCCTGCTGTGAGTTTCCACTGGGTGTCGGACATGACGCCGAAGGCCCAGGCGTTGCTGGAGCCCATGGCCAGGGCGTTTTTGGGTGAAAGATAGGATAAATAGGGAATATCAAATCTTGAGATTGCCAGGCCTGCAAGGCTGGCGCCACCGATCTTTAAAAAACTTCTTCTGTCTAGCTTCTTCATTTTTACCCCACTTGAGTTTTGAACTGCCTTTTATCGGCGGTGAGAAAATCGCCGCTTGATGGTAACTCCATTCCCCCGGAATTTTTTCCTTTCTGCTGACTCGTCAGCAGAACTCTGCCTTCCGTTTGTGCTTTAAATTTCGAGGTACCCTACAGGGGCTTTGTTAGCCATTGCTTAGCATTGTGTTTTTTTATGTTAGGCGGTGAGAATGGGAGGCGCTCTCGTCTGCCGGACGAGATTTCGGTCTTTCGGCTGGTGCTGTTGCTCCCGACAATAACGGAGCGTGCATTCCTTTTTGTAACCTTTTCTTCATTTTAGGTATTCCGTAGGTTGTTGTAATGTTTGAATGGTGAAATTGATTAAATACTCGAAATGTTAGGTGAAATAATGAAATGTGGTTGCTGGCATTGTTCTTGCTTCTATGGCTGTAACCAGCACGGCTCATCCCCGACCATTCATGAGAGATTTGGTCTGGTGTCTGTGCTGCGGGGCATGGAAATCGTTCATCTTACAGAAGCCCCATCACACCTTTGGAAGGAAGAAGGAGAACAACCATGGAAGGAATGCTTGCAGAACGACAGGATCAGGTTCATCGTACCGGTGAACAGCCTTTTACCCTGGTGTGTAATAAAGACAGTCTGGCCGGGGCAGTGAGTCAGCGGGCCTGCGTTTTCTGCGGATCGCGGGTAGTGCTCTATCCCATTGCCGATGCCCTGCATCTGGTGCATGGGCCCATTGGCTGTGCGGTGTACACCTGGGATATCCGCGGTTCTCTTTCCTCTGGATCGGAGCTTTTCCGACTTTCATTTTCCACCGATCTGCAGGAGATTGACGTCATCTTCGGTGGTGAGAAAAAACTTTATCGGGCCCTGATTGAACTGATTGATCGCCATAGCCCCAAGGCTGCGTTCATCTATTCCACCTGTATTGTCGGGATCATCGGGGATGACCTGGAGGCCGTCTGTCGCCAGGTGGAATCAGAAAAAGGGATACCGGTGATTCCGGTTATGTCGGAAGGATTCAAGGGAAACAAGCGGGCCGGCTACACCGCCGCCTGCAATGCCATGGCCCGGCTGATCGGTACCGGAGACACGGCTGGAATTTCGCCCTATTCAATCAATATCCTGGGAGATTTTAATCTTGCCGGGGAGATCTGGATTATCCGTGAATACTTCGAGCGCATGGGCGTGGAGGTGGTGGCCAATATCACTGGCGACGGCAGAGTTGATGACCTGAAACGGGCGCACGGAGCCGCCCTGAATGTGGTCCAGTGCTCGGGATCCACCATGGATCTGGCCAAGATCATGGAAGAAAAATATAACATCCCATCCATTCGGGTCTCCTATTTTGGCGTCGATGATATGGCCCAGTCCCTCTATGATGTGGCCAATCATTTCGGCGACAAGGAGATGCTCGAGAAAACCAAAAAAATTGTCCAGGAAGAACTGACCCGGATCATGCCACAGTTGGAGAGGTATAAAAAAGCTCTGGCCGGCAAGAAGGCAGCCATCTACGTGGGCGGCTCGTTCAAGGCCTTTTCCCTGGTCAAGGCCTTTCGCCTGCTTGATATGCGGGTGGTGATGGTGGGGTCTCAGACCGGTACCGAACAGGAATATCGGGAGCTCGCCGAGATTACCGATCCCGGCACAATTATTGTGGATGACACCAATCCCCTCGAGTTGAGTTCATTTCTAGAAGAAAAAGAGGTGGATATTCTGGTGGGCGGGGTGAAGGAGAGGCCCATTGCCTACAAACTGGGAGTCGCCTTCTGTGATCATAATCATGAGCGCAAAGAGGCCTTGGCCGGTTTTCAGGGGATGCTCAACTTTGCAAAAGAGGTCTATTCCTCGGTGATGAGCCCGGTCTGGCGGATCAAAAAATAGAGGGCGGGAAAAGGGAAGGGGAAGAACAGAAGTCTGAAGCCGGAAGGGTGAAGTCCCCATGGCCTTTGGACGAGAGCAGGTCACACAACGCAATTTTTTTTAATCGTTTCGAATGGAGATTGCCATGTCTAAGAAAGCACCGAATTATATCTCCACCACCAACGCCTGCAAGCTGTGCACACCGCTTGGGGCCTGTCTGGCCTTCAAGGGGATCGAGGGCGCTGTTCCCTATCTGCATGGATCCCAGGGCTGTGCTACCTATATGCGGCGTTATATAATCAGCCATTATAACGAACCCATTGACATCGCATCCTCTTCGCTTTCGGAGAAAAACGCCGTCTATGGGGGCGGCCCTAATCTCAAATTGGGGCTGGTGAATGTAACCCAGAAGTATCAGCCGAAACTGATCGGGATCGCCACTACCTGTCTGACCGAGACCATCGGCGACGATGTGGCCCGCTATCTCAATGAGTTTATGCGAGAGACCGAAGGGACCATGCCGATCATGGTGCGGGTGTCCACACCCAGCTACAACGGCACCCATATGGAGGGATTCCATGCCGCCATCACCTCGGTGGTGGATCAGTTGGCAGAAGGCGGGGAGGCAGTGGCAGGCAATATCAATCTGCTGCCAGGCTTTATCTCGCCTGCCGATAAACGCTACCTTTCTGAAATTCTCGATGATTTTGGTCTGGAGTCAACGATCCTGCCCGATCTTTCCGATACCATGGATGGCCCGGCCGGTACGAGTTACCAGGAAATCCAGCCCGGCGGCACTCCCATCGCCTCCATTACCACCATGGGTCGAGCCTCTGCCACCATTGAATTCGGGCGCACCATTGGTGAGAAGAGCGGCGGGGCGGTTCTTGCGAACAAGCACGGGGTAAAACGGATTGTCCTCGGCACCCCCATCGGGATTGCAGAAACGGATGCCTTGTTTGATACCCTGAGCAGTGTCAGCGGCAATCCTGTGCCTCTGAAGCATACCATGGAGCGGGGCCGGCTTTTGGACAGTTATATCGATTGTCATAAGTATATTTTTGGCAAAAAGGCCATTATTTATGGGGAAGAGGATCTGGTGGTGGGGCTTGCCGCCTTCCTCGCCGAGATTGGGATTGTGCCTGTGTTGTGTGCCTCCGGTGGTAAGAGCGGCAAGCTTGCAGCAGCGATTCGTGACGTGACCGGCGAGATCCTGGCCGAGCAGCCGCAGGTTTTTGAGGGCATGGACTTCTTTGATATCAGCGAGATGGCGGAAGGACTGGCCCCGGATCTGCTGGTTGGGCACTCCAAGGGATACCCCCTGGCCCGCAAGATGACCATCCCCCTGATCCGGGTCGGGTTTCCCATCCATGACCGGATGGGTGGTCAGCGGATTCTCCACCTTGGCTATCGTGGTACCCAGGCACTTTTTGATCAGGTGGTCAATGCGGTTCTCGCCAAGAAACAGGATGATTCCTCGGTGGGTTACAGCTATATGTAGTTTTTTCAGGTGGAACGTATTCAGGCTTTCAGCCTGTCGATTTGTACAGATATTATTTTAACAAGCGACAAGGAGCATATCATGGCTATAGATTATAATCGGCATCCCTGTTTCAATCCCAAAGTGCAGGGCCAGTTTGGCAGAGTCCATCTGCCTGTGGCCCCAAAATGCAACATCAAGTGCAACTATTGCAACCGGAAGTATGACTGCGTCAATGAGTCCCGGCCGGGGGTCACCTCCACCATTCTTTCGCCGGAGCAGGCGCTTGTCTATATGGAAAAGGTGCTGATTGCCGAGCCGCGCATCAGTGTGGCAGGCATTGCCGGCCCCGGCGATCCTTTTGCCAACCCCGATGAAACCCTGGGAACCATGCAGCTGCTGCGCAAAAACTATCCGGATCTGATCCTCTGTCTGTCCACCAATGGCATGGGCTTGTATCCATATATCGATGAGGTGGCTGATATAGGGGTCTCCCATGTGACCGTGACCGTAAACGGCATTGACCCTCAGATTACCAAAAATATTTACAGCTGGGTATCGGACGGAAAAATCGTCTATCAAGGGGTACAGGCGGCAGAGCTGTTGCTTGCCCGGCAGCTGAGGGCCATTGAAAAGCTTAAGAAATGCGGAGTGACGGTTAAGGTGAATTTTATCGTGGTGTCTGGAGTGAACGATCACCATGTGGAAGAGACGGCCAAATTCATGGCCGGAATGGGAGTGGATCTCTTCAATTGCATGGCGCTGCTGCCAACGGAAGACACCCTGTTTGCAAATGTCGTTGAGCCTGACAAGGAAACCATGGCCCGTCTGCGGGGGGCAGGGGAAAAGTATCTGCCGCAGATGCGTCACTGTAAGCGTTGCCGTGCCGATGCGGTGGGGCTGCTTGGAGCTGATCGCTCCGGTGAGATGGCCGGCTGTCTGAACGCCTGCGCTTCATTGCCGGTGCGTCCGGCCAGCGAGCGGCCCTATGTGGCGGTGGCTAGTATGGAAGGGATGCTGGTCAACCAGCATCTGGGCGAGACCACCCGTTTTATGATCTGGGAAAAGGTCGACGACACCTTCCGGATGGTTGAAGAGCGGCCTGCGCCCATGCCTGGCAGCGGTATTGGCCGGTGGCAGGCCCTGACCCGGGTACTCTCTGACTGCCGGGCCGTCCTGGCCAGCGATATGGGCGACACCCCCCGGGAGATTCTGCAGAAACAGGGGATAGAGCCAGTCTGCATGTCAGGTCTTATTGAAATGGGACTCAAGGCGATTTACAGCGGCGAAGGTCTTTCCAAGCTGAAACGACGGGAAAAAAAGGCCTGTGGTACACATTGTCAGGGAACCGGGACCGGATGTGGTTGAGATTTGGCCCTTTGTGATGGTTGATGTTGGTGGTTGTCTGATCTGAAAAGGAGTTGTGTGGCTGCGATTTTATGGCTATCGCGGCTGTTTTTTAAAAAAAATAAGAGGGTACCGCCTCGGCTGTCTTTGCCTTCTCCCAAGTCCGGCAAGGGCAGCCGTTTTTTTGTTTCTTCCATAGCCTGCATTTTCGGTTACTCCATTCCTCTACTGCATGACAGTGATTGATTATCGGCAGGCCCTCTCGAAGGGCCCGACATAATATCAAGACTATGAGAAAAAAGCCTATGGCTCCAGAGATCTGGAATTTTTCAATGAAAAGAATGGCCCTTCATAAATCGAAGTACGCTTTAGTTGGATGAACTTGAAAATCTAATAATGAGACTTTCAGTTGAATGAATGTGTGGTCGGTTTGAGGTGGAATCATGGGTGATGGGAGTCTGCTCTTTGCAAGTCTCCACTAATATTTGCCAATGGCAAAAATAAACTTAGGTAGACCATTTTTTATGTGATAGCCTAGGAGTCTGTCGGAACGAGAGTTTGCAACATCGTTGAGTTTTTGGCTGGTC
>JAFLKM010000027.1 GCA_019163335.1 Desulfobulbaceae bacterium
GAGCCTAAATATAAGCAGCTGTTATTGTTTGATTAAACGTTGGGACACTAATGTTCAGCAATAAAACTTTAACGATATTGAACGATGCGAGAAAACCAGCAGGGGAGTACGAGAAAGGAGTATGCTTTGCTCTTTTTACTCTTTTATTTTTATTATAGCTACACAATAAAGTGTTTAAAGTAATTTAACTGATAAACAAGTACACTATTTGGATTAGTCTTTGTGTACTGTGGTATTTTAAACAAGTTAACCGGTCTCCTGAGGTTGACCAGAAAGCAGAAGATCCGTGCAAGCGGTGGGGTGAAGAGAGAATGGCTCAGCATGATATCGTACGTGGTCTTTATAGCCAGCGGTTGCATCATTTTTTAGATGAGGTGACGCTCTATCCTGTGAGTTGTGAGAGGCTGGCTGCAGGGAGAACAGATCAAGAGTGGTTGGAAGGCGTTCTTGCCGGTGGAGCGAGGATTGTGCAGCTGAGAGATAAAGAGAGTCCGGATAGCGAGCTTCTGGCGAAAGCTAGATATTTTAGAGAGAAAACTCGCGAGGCTGGGGCTTTGTTTCTAGTAAATGACAGATTAGATATCGCGCTTCTTGCAGACGCCGATGGAGTTCATGTCGGACAGAATGATCTGCCACCAGAGGAGATTAGAAGATTGGCGCCTGATTTTTTGATCGGACTTTCATGCAATACGCTTGAACAGGTTAAAAACTTGGGGGCCAAGGTGAGAAAAGGGGTGTGTCCCGTATCCTATTTTAATGTGGGCCCATTATATGCAACGGCCACTAAACAGGGGCTTAAGGACTATTTAGGTACGCAAGCCATTCATCATTTTATCAGGGAATGTTCCTTGCCCTTTACAGTGATGGGTGGAATTAAGGTAGATCATATTGAGGAATTATGTGCTGCCGGTGTGAAGCGGATGGCAGTGGTGACTGCAATTAGTCAGACACCTGATATCACGTTGGAAACAGCAGCATGGATCAAAAAAATGAAAGAGTGTTCGGGGGACCGGAGGGAAGACGATGCAGCATTCCAAAAATAGAGAAAAACTGGTCAGTGAGATTGAATTATTTATCTCCTATGGGGTCGAAAAAAATGAGCAGCAGGCCGCGCAGCTCTTCTTGCAGCGATATAAAAATGACGACCTTGCCTTGCAGCTTATGAGGTCTTTTTACACTTCATTGCCTGAGACCTATGAAGAGGCCGTTTGCCGAATCGCCTTTATCGAGAAAAAAGATGATATTTTCTTGTTGGGATTGAACACTGCCTTGCATGGCTATTTGTATCTTGCCACTGATCAGAAAGCGCTTCTCTTGGGTGAATATGGAGAGGAACTCCTGGAACCAAAGGCACTTGCTCTTTTTGGTTATCTTGACTTAAAAGAATTTTTAAAAAAATATCCACATATTGATAAGTGTCCGGAATATGAACCTGAACAATTAGCAGACCCAGGATTCTGCCCTGTCTGCTCGGCGGTGACGGGTGAATACCATCTTCTGGGCTGCCCGGTGGAGGTCTGTCCCTGGTGTGAGGGGCAGTTCAGTCGGTGCGGCTGTCGTTTTGAGCAATTAGGGGTTGAAGTCCTGGAAGATGAGGAGGAGCTTGAAGAGCTGGAACGACTGTTGGAAGAGAAGGGGCGTGTTCCCTATGCGGCCTGGCAATGTCCATCCTATCCGTCAGATGTTGACGAAAAGGATGGACAGGATGAATGATGCAGGGAGAATTATTTCTTAGTCGAAATACTTTTCAGATAATGAAAAATATCCGAATCTGAAGAAAGAACAAGGGTGGTTTTGTCACCAATAACCTTCCGGTAACTTTCCAGGGTCTTGGTAAAGGCATAGAATTCCGGATCCTGGGTGTAGGCTTGGCCAAATATCTTTGTTGCTTCTGCGTCGGCCTTGCCCTTTATGCCCATGGCGTCACGTTCAGCCGTGGAGGTAATGATCTGCAGTTCACGGTCAACGGTACCAAGAATCTCGGCCTTCTGGCCTTCGCCGGTGGAACGTTTTTCGGCGGCAATCCGCTTTCTTTCTGAAATCATGCGGTCGTAAACCTTGATCCGCACCGATTCAATATAGTTTACCCGTTTGAACATAACATCAATCAGCTCGATCCCATACTGGGGAGTAGCGTTGGCTGCTGTTTCAATAATATAATTGGTGATAACATCGCGGCCACGTTTGGGAGCACCTGCGATGTTCTTGCTGGCGTCTGTCATGGTTTCTTCCGACCAGTCAGAGCTGCGAATGATTTCGATGAGATCGTTCTTGTTCACCATGTCCCGCACCGTGCCGTCAATGATATCATCGAGCATGGATTGGGCGCGGGCCTCAGTTTTGACCGCCTGCATATATTTCAGGGCATCGACAATCCGCCAGCGGGCGGTGACATCAAGATAGACATACGTTTTATCACCGGTGGGGATCTGATTAGGGTCGCCGTCCCAGATCTGAATCTTTTTGTCAAAAAGATTGACATGTTGGACAAAGGGGACTTTTAAATGCAGGCCGGCAGTGGTTTTCGGTTCACCGATCGGGGCGCCAAACTGGGTGATGACGGCCTGGGTTCCTTCTTCAAGAACGAAGAACCCGTCATAAATGACCGTAATGCCGAGAAGCACAAGGCCTGTCATGAAGAATTGAGCAATTTGTTTCATCTCAGTTTCCTTGTTAATTTGATTTGTGGCTTATGGAACCTGCGGGGCCTTGCAGGGTGGACAGGTTGAGCAGGGGGAGCGGCGATTTCTGGTCCTCATCGATTACATAAACAGAAGCGGTGCCCGGCATGATTTCCTGCATGGTTTCCAGATACATGCGTCTGCGAGTGACTTCCGGTGTAGTTTTGTATTCCTTGAGGATGGCCAGGAAACGTCCTGTTTCGCCTTGGGCTTCATTGATTCGGGCGGCGGCATAGCCATGTGCTTCTTCAATGGTTTTTTTGGCATCGCCACGGGCCTTGGGGATAACCTTGTTGTAGGTCTCTTCTGCCTCATTCACCAGTCGCTTCATGTCCTGATCCGCTTCGTTGACTTCGTTGAATGCCGGCTTAACGGGTTCCGGGGGGTTGATGTCCTGGAACTGGACGGTGCCGATGGTAACTCCTGCCTCGAGTTTATCCAATTGAATCTGCAGTTCTTTTTTTGCATCGGCAGCCAAAAGGTCCCGGTTGCCAAGGACGTAGTCAAAATCCATATTCCCCACAACCCGTCTGGTGATACTCTCTGAAATATCGCGGACTGCCTGACGAACATCCTTGACTTTGAAAAGAAAGTTGACAGGATCGCTGACGCGGTACTGGACGATCCAGGCAACATTGATCACATTAGTGTCGGCCGTGAGCATCAGGGATTCGGTGTCAAACCCGCTGCGATCAAATGAACTCAGTTGCCCAGGAGAACGGCTTCGAAAACCAAATTCTTCTTTTCGGATTTCTCCCATGTCGACCTTGTAAAGGGTGTCGATGATAGGAATCTTGAAGCGTAGGCCGGGGTTGGTGGTTTGAGAGTATTTTCCAAGTCGGAGAATAATTCCGACCTCACCGGGAGAGATCTTGTAGAAAGAGGCATAAATTCCCTGGAGTACCAGAATAGCTACGATAAATGTCAGAAGTTTACTGATTCCGGCCATGGGATTCAATGGTTGAGATGGCTTGTCCTGCTCGGAACTTCCGGAGTTTGATTTCTTCTCGTTGAAAAAGTCCTGCAGCTTTTTGATGCCAAGGGCGACCCATTCTTCCGGGGTCTGAGGCTTTTTTTTCTGACCCCATGGCGGTTGCTGTTCCTGGTTGGACATAATAATTTTTCTCCTGCCTTTGCCTGATATAATGGAATAGTTATGTCATAGTATAATTAAAGAAAAGGATGATATGACAAATTTGGAGACAAGATAAGCCCTTTTCCTTGAATGGCAAATGAAAACGACAAGTTTCTTGATAGAAGAATGGCAGATCCTGTTGCAGGAGATTCTGGAGAAGAGGAAAGTCATTGGTGCAGAGCGAGCACCCAACTCCCAATGAGCAGGATGAAAAAGAAAACGAAGCAGAGGCATTGAAAGGACAAAGAATGACGCAGGCGGTGCAGCGGTTCATGACTCAGGAGGTATCCTGAAAGCAGTCCGCAAAGCAGTCCGAAGAAATGCGCACCAAGATCTGTGTGTTCGCCAGAACTACCAATTGCGGCGAGGAGCGCGGCCCCAGCCATTACTGGTATGAGAAAGTGAGAGCCGGTAAATTTTCTCCGTCCCTGATGGGTGAGAACTGCCAGCATGCCAATGACGGCAAAGACTGCTGTCGAAAAACCGACAAACTGGTATTCTGATCGATGAATGAGGACGTTGATCAGATTACCGCACCCGGCTGTCAGGACCAGTGAGCTGAGCCCAAGGCCGGTGCCTGTCAGCAGGCAGAAGGAATGGACCAGCCAACCCCCGATGAGGCAGTTGCTGAGCAGATGTACCATGTCAGCATGGAGGGTCAGGGCTGTCAGGAGTCGCCACCACTCTCCTTTCTGCAGGATGTCGTCAGCGTTGCCGGCGCCTTGCATGAACCATATTGAGTCTTTGTTCCAGGGACCTGTTACGGAATAAAAGAGAATGATCGCGCCGATGAGAAGCAGGGTCGGGGGTTGCATCAGGGGAGTGAAGTCGTGATTCGGGGCTGGACGTTTGGGGGGCCAGTCTTTATTCTCAGCAGCGTAGCATTCCAGCTCATGGATTGCTCGGAGCTCTTTGCCGGCAGGGACAAAAAGATGCCAGGTGTGGTTCGAATGGTAAATTTGATGCGGGATCTGAACCGCTGACAGGATAAGGCTCCAGATGGAGGCGGTTTCCTCCTGATCCGTTGTCAGGATGGGGTTGGATTCCGGCGGGATTCTTTTTGGAGAGGTCATGTCTGCGTTTGTGACTCACAGGAAGCAAAGGGGAAAATGATGATCGTCCATACGATGGATCATATTTGCAAAGTAGCCATTGATTTTCGTTTTGGCAAACAAGGGTGTGGTGGCTGATCTTCGAGCCCTAGACAGGGAGGAAAGCGATGCCGTCCCTTAATAACAAAAGAGCGCCCTGCAGGATTGCGGGAAATGGAGTTTCGTGCTATACGCAACAAGCGGGTAGGTGCGATGTTTGGAAGAAGAAGAGGGAGAGGGGGATCGTGGTGGAGATAAAAAAAAGGGGCTGACAATCGTTGTGAGATTGCAACCCTTTTTTTTAATTTGGTACCGTAGAGAAGACTCGAACTTCCACGAGGAAACCCCCACTAGGACCTGAACCTAGCGCGTCTACCATTCCGCCACTACGGCACAACGTACAGCAATATGCTTGTCTTGATGAATTTTGTCAAGCCTTTCTTCGTAGCGGTTTAAAAAAAAGAAAATTGTGGTGTATTAATGGAAATTTTCAGAGAGATTGAAGCTATCAAAAATCCGTTTCCCTATTCTTGTGTTACCATCGGTAATTTTGACGGAGTACATCTTGGCCATCAATTGTTGTTTGCCGAGGTGGTGCAGCGGGCGTATCGCCATCGTGGTACTAGTGTGGCCATTACCTTTAATCCCCATCCTCTCCAAGTCCTTCGAGCAGAAGGGATCAAGCTGATTTCCACCTGTGCCCAGAAGATAGAGATGATCAGTCACGCCGGCATTGATGTCCTCGTCATTGTCCCCTTTACCATGCAGTTTGCCGGTATTTCAGCCGATCATTTTGTAGACGAGATCCTTCTGCGTCGCATTGGGGTGAAAGAATTGGTGGTGGGGTATGATTATGCCTTTGGCAAAGGCCGGGCGGGTAATATCCCATTTTTGCAGAAGCAGGGAGAGGAAAAAGGGTTTCCGGTGTCGGTGGTTGACGCACACTATGAAAATGGGATGCTGGTTAGTTCAACCAAGGTTCGTGAATTGATAGCGGAAGGGCGGATGGCTGAAGCCAGGATGCTGCTTGGTCGTTTCTATCAAATCCGCGGCGAGGTGCAGATGGGAAAACAGAGGGGCAGCAGAGAGATAGGTTTTCCCACGGCCAATCTGCATCTGGATGCTGAAGACCTGATTCCAAGGATCGGAGTTTATGTGTGCCAGGTCATTTGTGATGGAAAATGTTACGGAGGGGTGCTTAATATTGGCTACAATCCAACTTTTGGTGAAGATAAGTTGGTGGCCGAGACCCATATATTTGATTTCAACCAAGATATCTATGGTAAGCCGATAAAGGTGAATTTGTTGCAATTTATTCGCGGTGAACAGAAATTTTCGGGTACACAGGAACTTGCTGCGCAGATTGGTCGTGATGTGATTCAGGCGAAACAGTTTTTGGCGAGTCAGCACAATGAGCTGACTCTTTCCTGTGAAGAAAAACACAACAGTTGAGTTTGTTTGGGAGGGATATTTATAGAGATTATGGAGATTACTCGGCGTTAATATTCAGCGGATGGATTTTCTCCTTGCAAGTGTATTGAAGGTGTCTATATTATCACAAATTTTTGTGAGTAAGAATAAAGTGAGTCTATTTGGCAGGTTTATTGAAAGATTTCTTAAAGAAAAAAGAGAGATAGTGGCTTGAAATACCGACAACAGAAGGCCAGGTATGGTATTTCAGGATCCTGTTTGATCAGAGTTGATAGAGGTGGAGTATGTCAGAACAGTTACCGGAAGATTTGCAGGAAGATTTAGCCAAAGTTATTGAAGAATTTGAAAAAAAATGTCAGCAGAACCCAAATAATGTGATGGCGCATCATCATCTGGGGCTGGTGTATCTAAAGGCCGGACGCGTGGATGACGCTGTCCGAATGCTGGAGAGAGCCATTGCCATTGATCCCATGAGTGCGGAAAGCATGATTAACCTCGGGGCTATTTATTTTGGCAAGGGCGATATGACTCGTGCCCAGGAGTTAAATGAAGAGGCAGTGCGGGTCGTGCCGGAAACTGCTCAGGCACATGCCAACTTAGGGTTGATCTGGCAGCAGCGTAACGAGCTCGACAAGGCTATGGATGCTTATGAAAAGGCCATTCAGCATAATCCAAAACTGGCGACGGTATGGATTAATATGACGGCGGTGTTGACGATGAAGGGTGAGGACGAAAGGGCGCTGAAGTCAGCCCGTAAAGGGGTGGAGCTTGACCCCGATTCACCGCTGGCCCAGAATAATCTGGCGGTGGCCCTTTTCTTTAGTGGGGAGTTTAAACTTGCCAAAGAGCATATGGAAAAGGCCCGCGAGCTTGGTTACTCCGTGGATCCAAATTTTGTTGATCGGCTCCAGCAGGAACTGGCGTAAACGTTAATGTTATAGGGAGTTATGGCTACTATTCTGAAATCTTATGAGTAAACAACGTCTAACAACACCACCTTGGTGTCCATTTTGCGGCCAGAAAGTCGGGCGGGCAACGGATGCCATAGAGCGGAAAATGCATGAGTTCAAGGTTGGACGCTGTGAGTGCGGTGCGGTCTATAGTTGTGATCCCACTGGCCATAATGTCGGAGCAGCCATCGTTGAAACGCTTGTATTGGCCTGCGACAACAATTGGGACTATGCTTGGGATCTTCTCCCTGAAGATGATTATCTCACTGGCCGAATTGAAGATTACGACGAATTGACCCACCAGGTGGTGAATACCAAAAATATGGATGGCAGGCCTGTACGCGGTGTGCTGTATTTTGTCCGTCTGCATACCGCGATTACCGAGATTTCAAAACGGGTCAAGGAGAAGAAGGGCGTTCAGGCTGGTTGTCTGAATCTGGGAGCAGAGGAGATTTCTGTAGTTATAGAGCCAGCTCCTGATCCTCAGAGAAAAAAGGTCAAGGCCACCAAACAGAGTGTGACTGGATATGTTGAGCTGGGTGATATTGATGCCCTTGTTGCCTTGTGTTTTGATGACAAAAAGACCCTGCGTCTGTTACAAAGGTTGTTATATGAGCCTGATGAGCGGCAACGACTTCGGATTGCCTGGATTATCGGACAGGTTAGCGCCCGAGTGGCCAGTCGAGATCCTGGCCAGGTCTCTGGAATGTTGCATCGACTTTTTGAAGCCTGTTCCGATTCTGCTGCCACTCCCTGGGGGATGGTGGAGACTCTCGGTGAGATCATTGCCGGGCGGCCCGATATCTTTGGTGCCTTTACCCGCCATCTCTTGAATTATATGGGGGATATTTCTACCCAGAGTCAGGTAGTGTGGGCGCTTAGCAAGATCGCCAAAAGTCGGCCTGATCTGATTCGGGCAACCCCGTTTTATAATCTTTTCCATTTTCTGAATCACCCTGATCCGCTCATGCGTGGACAGGTCGCCCGTTTGTTGGGTCGTATCCGGGCAACTGAGGCCGCCCTTCAGCTCATGGCGCTGAATGATGACATGGCGGAGTTGTCCATATGGGAAGATGACAAATGGAATACTTTTACTGTTTCAGCCCTGGCCCGAGAGGCTGTGGCCAGGATTCATGAAAAAGAGGTTAACTTATGACAAAGACTACACTGCAATCGATTGATTCTATTGTTGCCGTGGATCAGAAGAAACCTTCTGATCCGGCACAAGCCCAATATGAAGAAGGAAGAGAGTTTTTGAAAAAAAACGAACTGTCTCAGGCTGCTCTAGCCTTTCATAATGCGCTCCTGGCCTTTGAAGAAAAGGATAATCAGGACGGGATCGCCAATGCCTCAAATCAGCTCGGCAATGTCTGCCTGCAGCGACGGGAATATGCGAAAGCCATGGCGCATTATCAACGGGCGTGGGGTATCTGTGAGAAACAGGATGACCCTATGAGTCTGAATGTCCTGTCCTCCCAGCTTGTTCTGGCTCACCAGGGATTGAAGCAGTTCCCAGAGGCTGTCAAACTCTGTCTTGATATGCTGGAAACATATCATCGGGGTAATAATCCTCAAGGGGTTGTGGAGACTCTGGAGAAGCTGGTGAATGTTTATATTGAAGCGGGTGATAATGCAAAGGCTGCTGATACCTATCGGACGATCGCCTCAATCCATGCCCAGTATAAACATAAGAACATTGCCGAGGGTTTTATGAAAAAGGCTCAGGCCCTGGAAGAGTCTGCCTGAGAGGGGCCTGGGGCAAATCATGTTTACAGGCATTGTGGCGGGCACAGGGATATTACGGAGGAAACGAGGGGTGGATGGTGGCATGGCTTTTGATCTTGAGGCCGGATTTATTCTTGCTGATCCGGAAGAAGGAGAATCCGTCGCTATTAACGGTGTTTGTCTGACTGCTTACAGCATAAAAGATCAGCGATTTACGGTCGATGTCTCTCCTGAGACCCTGAAGCGTTCAACCCTGGGGGGGCTTGCTGCCGGGGTTTCTGTAAATATGGAACGTGCCTTGCGGCTGTCCGATCGTTTGGGGGGGCATATTGTTTCCGGTCATGTTGATTGTGTAGCAATGCTGCAGGAACGAAGACCCGTGGGCGCCTTTACCATTTTTTCCTTTGCCCTCCCTGAACAATGGGATCGGTATGTTGTTGAAAAGGGATCGGTGACCATCGACGGGGTCAGCCTGACTGTGAATGGTTGTAGCCCGGGGAAATTCGACGTCTCAATTATTCCCCAGACCCTTCAGACAACCACCCTTGGGCTGTTAAAAAACGGCAGCCGTGTTAATATTGAGGTCGATATCATTGGCAAATACGTGGAGAAACTGCTTGCCCCTCAGCCGTCCCAGGTTATCGGGTCAGTTGAGGGGAAGATTAGTCCCGCCTTTCTGGCAGAGCATGGTTTCTTTTGATCTCGCCTCATGAAGTTATTAAACATTATTATTTCTAATAAAGGTATTTGATCATGGCAGTCAGCCCAATTGAAGAAGTCATCAAGGACATCAAGGCCGGAAAGATGGTTATCCTGGTGGATGATGAAGATCGTGAAAATGAAGGGGATCTGTGCATGGCTGCGGAGGCGGTGACCCCAGAGGCTATTAATTTCATGGCAAGATATGGTCGAGGTCTGATCTGCCTGACCTTGAGTCCGGATCTTGTCGAGAAGCTACAACTGCCGATGATGGTCAGTGATAATCAGTCGCCCTACGGTACCGGCTTTACCATAAGTATCGAGGCCCGGACCGGGGTGTCCACTGGTATCTCGGCTGCGGATCGGGCTCGTACCATTGAGGCGGCGGTCGCCCCCGATGCTAAACCACATGATATTATCAGTCCAGGCCATATTTTTCCGCTGCGGGCGAAGGCAGGCGGGGTGCTGGTTCGTCTGGGCCAGACAGAAGGGTCTGTGGATCTCGCACGTCTTGCCGGCTGTCGAACTGCCGGGGTTATCTGCGAGATTATGAACGATGACGGATCCATGTCGCGTATGCCTGATCTGGAAAAATTTGCAGTTGAACATGACCTGAAGATAGCAACGATTGCTGATCTTGTTGCCTATCGGCTCCGTGAGGATATCTTGGTCCACCGTGCCGCAGAGGCCCGGGTTCCCACTGATCATGCGGGGGAGTTCAAGGTTATAATTTACACCAACGATGTTGATAAAATGGAGCATCTTGCCCTGGTGAAGGGAGAGATTAATCCTGATAAAAAGGTGTTGGTGCGTGTTCACTCCGAATGTCTCACAGGGGATGTCTTTGGCTCTGCCCGTTGCGATTGCGGGGATCAGTTGTATGCTGCCATGCGAATGATTGATCAGGAGGGCTGTGGTGTTCTTTTGTATATGCGCCAGGAGGGGCGGGGCATTGGCTTGATCAACAAATTGAAGGCCTATCATCTTCAGGATTCTGAAGGAATGGATACGGTGGAGGCAAATATTCATCTGGGTTTTAAGGCCGATCTTCGTGATTATGGGATTGGCGCTCAGATTCTCCGGGATCTCGGAGTGCGAAAGATGAGCCTTCTGACCAATAATCCTAAAAAAATTATCGGTCTTGAGGGATATGGCATTGAGGTGGTGGATCGTTTTCCCATTGAGATGGCTGCCAGTGAAGAGAATAAGAATTATCTCATGTGCAAACGTGACCGAATGGGCCATTTGCTTGTCGTTGATGATGAGTAATATTGGTAAAGTTCCAGACTCTTTTGAGAGATGGATTTATTTCTAGCGATAAGGTATTGATGATATGGCAAATATAATTGAGGGAAATCTGAAGGCAGACGGAAAAAAGTTCGCAATTATTGTCGCCCGGTTTAATTCTTTTGTTTCCGAAAAATTACTGGAAGGAGCTCTGGATACCTTGATCCGGTCCGGCGCCCTTGATGAAGATATAGATGTGGCTCGTGTTCCAGGTGCGTATGAGATACCACTTATCGCCAAAAAGATGGCTGCTTCTCAGAAGTATGATGCCGTGATCTGTCTGGGAGCAGTCATTCGGGGAGCTACCCCCCATTTTGATGTTGTGGTGAATGAGGTCTCCAAGGGTTCTGCTCAAGTGGGGCTGGAAACAGGGGTACCCGTTCTTTTCGGGGTGTTGACCACTGAAAACATTGAGCAGGCCATTGAACGTTCTGGATCCAAGGCTGGCAATAAAGGTTCAGAAGTTGCCGTTGCTGCCATTGAAATGGCCAACCTCCTTGTGAATCTGCAATAACTGTTGTTCAACCTTTTTCATTTGACTGTTTTATTTTATGGGAATACGCCGAAAATCACGGGAGACTGCGATGCAGTTCCTCTTTCAAGGGGAATTTTATCCTGGAGGTTTCCAATTCCAGGACGATCTTGATGCCTGTTTTGCAAGTTTTTGCGACCATTATCCGGTCCAGAAGTTGGCACTTCCCTATGCCCTGGAACTGATCAGGGGAACCGGTCGCCATCTTGACCGTATCGATACGTTGATCAGGGAATGCGCCAGTAATTGGCGCATTGAGCGCATTTCCCTGACAGATAGGAATCTTTTGCGGATTGCTGTGTATGAGATGTTATACAGTGAAGAAGCGCCGGATCAAGTTGTCATTAATGAGGCGGTGGAGATTGCCAAACGTTATGGTACAGAAGATTCGCCCCCCTTTATCAATGGTGTCCTCGATGCAGTTCGCGTAGTGATCCGTAATGGCAGTGAAGCAACGAAGGGTGAATCTGAGTCCTCAACAAAAACCTGACCAGTCAATGGAGGCGCCACCAATCAAGACAAGGCCTGGTTTACGGCAGGAGGCGGTTGCTGTCTGCGGAATTTTCTTTTCTTGTTATCTTTTTATTAGCCTCTTGTCTCTAACCTGTACCATCGATAAAAACTGGGGCGGGGAATTGGGCAGGGTCCTTTCCAGCTTTTTCTTGGAATTTCTTGGAATAGGAGCCTATCTCCTTGATGGCTTACTTCTCTTTTGTTCCTTTCTTTTTTTTGTTCCTCGTCTGGTTTTTGATCGTTTACCACAAATAACGGCTGGAGTTTGTGGTGCTGTTATAGCGGCCTGCGGTCTTCTCGCTTCTCTTCCATTGCAAGGTCTGGTGAATTTTGACGCCGGAGGGTTTCTAGGGAGAACAGTTCTCACCCTTCTTGAGTCAGTGGTTGGCGGGCCAGGTGCTTTTCTTTTTTTATTGTTGATTTTTATCATTTCCATCATGCTTTCCACACGTCTATCACCGTATGAAACTGGAAGTTTTTTTCTGAGTGGGTTGAAAAAGATCAGGGGCAAAAACAATCTTGATGTAAATGACAAATCGCAGGCAGCTCCTATCCAGTCAGGGAAAGAGAAGCGACCTGCCCGAAAGGATGGGGTGTCACTTCTTGAGGTCGCTCCGCTTCTTTTGGGTGGGGTTCCCCTTTTGAAGGAGTTGCCGGTACTGCCAGAGGCATCGAAGGCTGATGAAAGCTTCTCCCTGCACCCTTTGGCCCGGGGGGAGTGGCGTTTGCCGCCGTTGTCTTTGCTTAAAAAACCTGAGTTGGCCTTGCAGAAGGTCGATAAGGAAGAATATTATAAAATCTCCAAGCAATTGGAGCAAAAGCTGGTCAACTTTGGTGTCTCTGGAAAGGTGGTTGGAATATCACCGGGTCCGGTAGTGACAACCTATGAATATGCACCGGCGGCAGGAATCAAGATCAACAAAATCGTGACCCTGGCCGATGATCTGGCCCTCGGGCTCAAGGCTCAATCAGTAAGAGTCGTGGGTTCGGTGCCGGGCAAGGCGGCCCTTGGAATCGAGATCCCCAACAAAGACCGGCAGGTGGTGTACATCCGCGATCTACTGACATCAGAGAAATACCGCTTATCGGTGGCTAAGCTTTCCATTGCCCTTGGTCTTGATGTGGTCGGGAATCCCGTTATTGCTGATCTGGCCAAGATGCCCCATTTGCTTATTGCCGGGGCTACAGGTGCCGGCAAGAGCGTCGCCATCAATACCATCATCTCCTCTCTCCTGTATAATGCCACCCCGGATGAAGTCCGATTGCTCATGGTGGATCCTAAACGAATTGAGTTATCGGGGTATGAAGGGATTCCCCATCTTCTTCATCCTGTAGTGGTAGAGCCTAAGCTTGCTTCGAGGGCTTTACAGTGGGCAGTTCGGGAAATGGAGCGAAGATATCGGCTGCTTGAAGAGGCAAAGGTGAAGAGTTTTGATTCATACAACGAGACTGCAGTTGAGAAATTACCTTATATCGTCATCATTGTTGATGAGCTTGCTGATTTGATGATGGTTGCTTCAAAGGATGTAGAGGCCTCCATCGCCAGGTTGGCTCAGATGGCAAGAGCATCAGGCATGCACTTGATTTTAGCTACTCAGCGTCCTTCGGTTGATGTGTTGACTGGTCTTATCAAGGCCAACTTCCCCACTCGAATTTCTTTTAAGGTCGCATCAAAGATTGATTCCAGGACCATTATTGACACATCGGGAGCTGAACATCTGCTGGGGGCAGGAGACATGCTCTATCTACCTTCGGGTAGACCCTTGCAGAGGATTCACGGAGCTTATATTTCAGAGGCTGAGACAGTCCAGATTGTTGATTATTTAAAAAAACAGGGCAGTGCCAGCTATGACAATTCTGTTGTGGAAGAAGTTGAAACTGAAACGGAAAAAATACAGCAAGGTGACGAGGATATCGATGAGCGTTATGATGAGGCTGTTGCCATAGTTTGTGAGTCAGGTCAGGCTTCAATTTCCATGGTGCAGCGCAGGATGCGGATTGGGTACAATAGAGCAGCAAGATTGATTGAATTGATGGAAAAGAACGGAATTATTGGCCCTGCTGATGGTGCTAGGCCTAGGGAAGTTTTGGTTCGAAAATCATATTAGTAATTGCGCGAGTATCGATAATTAATTTTCTTGACAATTATTCGGCTACAAACTATATAAATATTTAATAAAAAATGAGTGAGCGTTCATTTAGTTGAAAAAAACAACTCTCACTTATTTTTTATACTCATTTTAAGGGGTTAAGTGATTCTATGTAAGCCCCTTGTGGAGTGTTGTAAAGGTTGTAGAAAGGTGTTTTTTTGGTAGCGGTTAAAGTTGGCCCAGTCAGTTCTGGGTCGCAAAAGTAAAAATAAGCTGAGGAGGTAGTTTAATGCCAAGTTATGTAGATCCTTCCAAGTGCGATGGTTGCAAGGGTGGCGACAAGACAGCATGTATGTACATTTGTCCCAATGACCTGATGGTGCTGAACAAAGAGGAAATGCGTGCCTACAATCAGGAGCCTGATGCCTGCTGGGAATGCTATTCCTGTGTAAAGATTTGTCCTCAAGGTGCTATTTTTGTTCGTGGTTATGATGACTTTGTCCCCATGGGCGGTCAGGTTCATCCAATGCGCAGTGCTTCTGATATCATGTGGACTGTCAAGTTCCGTAATGGAAACATGAAGCGCTTCAAATTTCCTGTTCGTACCACCTCTGAAGGTGCTGCCAATGCATACATTGGTACCACCGGCGGCAGCCTGGATGATGAATGCCTGATCCTTGAGTCAGCCCTTCCTACACCAACTAAATAATTCTGGATAAACCCTTTGGCTGGAATTAATTGCACGCAAACTCTTTTAATATTTTAAGGAGATTTTAATATGGCATTACCAAATAAACCAAACGGTGAAATTGCTGCCGTGGTAAATCCTGAAATCGTTGAGCATGATGTTGACGTTCTCATCGTTGGTGGCGGTATGGCTGCTTGCGGCACCGCCTTTGAGATCAAAAAATGGGCTCCTGCCGACATGAAGATTGTGCTTGTTGATAAGGCATCTCTCGAGCGTTCCGGTGCTGTAGCTCAGGGTCTTTCTGCTATCAATACCTATATCGGCTCTAACCCAATCGAGAGTTACGTAAAGATGGTACGTAACGACCTTATGGGCGTTGTTCGTGAAGATCTGATCTATGACTGTGGTCGTCATGTAGATGAGTCAGTAAAGTTGTTTGAAGAGTGGGGCCTTCCTATTTGGAAGCTGGATGCCGATGGTAATAACCTTGATGGCGCTGCTCCTGCTAAGTCCCTGCGTGAAGGCGGTACCCCTGTTCGTACCGGTAAATGGCAGATCATGATTAACGGCGAGTCTTACAAGTGTATTGTTGCAGAGCCTGCAAAGACTGCCCTTGGTGCCGACAACTGCCTTGAGCGTATTTTTATCGTAAAAATGCTGTTGGATAAGAACAAGCCAAACCAGATCGCTGGTGCGGTTGGATTCTCAACTCGCGAGAACGCTGTACATGTATTCCGCTGCAAGACCGCTCTGGTTGCCTGCGGTGGTGCTGTAAATATTTTCCGCCCACGCTCAACTGGTGAAGGAAAAGGCCGTGCCTGGTATCCAGTATGGAATGCCGGTTCTACCTATACCATGTGTGCCCAGGTCGGTGCGACCCTGACCATGATGGAAAATCGTTTTACCCCAGCTCGTTTCAAAGATGGATATGGCCCCGTTGGCGCCTGGTTCCTTCTGTTCAAGGCTAAAGTCCAAAACGGTCTTGGTGAGTTCTATGCTAATAGCCCAGCCGTAAAAGATGAACTTGCGAAATTTATGCCTTATGGTGCTTCAGCCGTTACTCCTACCTGCTTGCGAAATCATTTGATGCTGAATGAGCTCAAGGCTGGTCGTGGTCCTATTTATATGGCAACCGACGTTGCACTGAATGCTTTCCTTGATGCAAAGAAAGCAGCTGGTATGGACGAAAAGGGTGTTAAGAAATATTGGAAGCATCTTGAGTCTGAGGCATGGGAGGATTTTCTTGATATGTCTGTTGGTCAGGCTGGGTTGTGGGCAGGTGCTAATATTGAGCCTGAGAAAGTTGGTTCTGAGATTATGCCGACCGAACCCTACATGCTTGGATCTCACTCAGGTTGTTGTGGAATCTGGACTTCTGGTCCAGAGGAAGATTGGGTTCCCAATGTTGCAAACCCTTCCCGCGCTCATAAGTACAAGTGGGGGTATAACCGTATGACCACCGTTGATGGCCTCTTCACCGCTGGTGATGGCGTTGGCGCATCTGGCCATAAGTTCTCTTCCGGTGCCCATGCAGAGGGTCGTATTTGTGCCAAACAAATGGTGAAGTTCTGCCGTGATAATGCTTCTTTTAAGCCTGAGTTGAGGCAAACCGTTCAGGAATTAGCTGATGAGATCTACGCACCAGTTAAGCTGTATCATGAGCATGTTGGGGCGTCTACTTCTTCAAATGTAAACCCCAACTTCTGTAAACCAGCTGGTATCATGATGCGTCTGATGAAGGCTACCGATGAGTATGGTGGCGGTGTTGCTACTTACTACATGACTTCAGGTAAACTGTTGAATATCTGCCTTGATCTTCTCAAAATGCTGCGTGAAGATGCTGAGAAGATGGCTGCTGGCGATCTGCATGAGCTTCTTCGTGCATGGGAAAATTATCATCGTATCTGGTGTGTAGAAACCCATATTCGTCACATAGAATTCCGTAAAGAATCTCGTTACCCAGGATTTTACTATCGCTCAGATTTCCCAGCGGTTGATGACGAAAACTGGAAGTGTTTTGTAAACTCAACCTTTAATCCTGAGACTCAGGAATGGTTGTGCGAAAAGGTAGAATGTATCAACATCGTATCAACTGATCCTTGGCTGTAATATCTAGGATCTGTTTTATGATGGATTAAAAAAAATCTCCAGGAGTCTTCTGACTCCTGGAGATTTTTTTCTATGTTGTGGTTGAACCAGCATAAATGTTATGAAGCCGTTTGTCCTGGTTCAGCTCCAAATTCTTAATAATTGTATGCATTGATTTGCTTAAATCAGTAGTTAGGCCCCAAGTTGCGGTGTTGAGGAATTGATGTCTTTGATTCTTGCGTTCACTTGAATGTAAGTTGACTAAAGGCATTTAAGGAAAATATAAAGAGTACTTATGGAGGAATGGTATGACTGACGAGCAAGGCGCCTCAGGTGCAATTTTGGTCGTAGGTGGTGGTATCAGTGGACTAACATCGGCACTGGAAGCAGCTGAAGTTGGTAATGATGTTTTCTTAGTGGAAAAAAATGCTTATTTCGGTGGTCGTGTTGCTCAGCTGAATCAATATTTTCCTAAGTTGTGTCCCCCCAGTTGTGGATTGGAAATTAACTTTAAGCGAGTGAAAGATAACAGACGAATCCGCCCTTTTACCATGACTACTGTTAAAACAGTGACTGGTGGACCCGGGAACTATGAAGTAACATTGGAAACAGCTCCTCGCTATGTCAACTCCAATTGTACTGCATGCGGAGAATGTACTGCGGCCTGTCCTGATGAGATTGATAATGACTTCAACCTGGGCATGGACAAGTGCAAAGCTGCATATCTCCCTCACGAGATGGCTTTTCCACGACGTTATGTGATTAATAAAGCCGCTTTGTCTGTAGCTGGTGCTGAAGCAGTCAAAGCTGCATGTAAATATAATGCCGTTGATCTTGAGATGAAACCTGAAACAAAGGTTATTAAAGTTTCAGCCATTATTTGGGCCACAGGTTGGACTCCTTATGATCCAACCAAGATGGATAATCTTAAATTTGGACAGTCTAAGGCTATCGTCACCAATATGATGATTGAGCGAATGGCAGCCCCGGGTGGTCCAACCGATGGTGCAATAATTCGTCCCGGAGACGGCAAGCAACCGGAGTCTTTCGCTTTTGTTCAGTGTGCTGGCTCCCGAGATGAAAATCACCTGGAATTTTGTTCATACATTTGCTGCATGGCCACCTTTAAGCAAATGACATATATTCGAGAGCGCTATCCTGAAGCTAAGATTTATGTTTTTTATATTGACTTGCGAACTCCAGGGAAGTACGAAAAATTTCGTGAGAAACTGATGGATGATAAAAACTCGACCTTTATTAAAGGAAAGGTCGCAGAAATTATTCCAGAACTTGATGGAGGCGTTACAGTTGTCGCTGAAAATGCGGTCACTGGTGAAAAAATTCGACAGAAAGTTGACATGGCAGTTTTAGCTACCGGGATGCAGCCTTCCTTGGCTGTTCAAGGCGCACCGGTTTCGTTGAACATGGATAAGAGTGGCTTTATTATTTCAGAGCCAGAAAAAGGTATGATATCAGCTGGCTGTGCACGTAAGGCTGCTGATGTCGTCACCACTAATCAGTCATCTACTGCTGCTGCCTTAAAGGCTATTCAGATTTCCAGGAGGTCATGATCAATGGATAAAAAGTATTGTGCCTATATTTGTACGGGTTGCGGCATTGGTGAGGCCCTGGATATTGAAGGGCTGTCTAAACTCGTAACCTCAGAGATGTCCATGGAATGCAAGGAGCATGGCTGCTTGTGTGGAACTGATGGGCGTAAAATGATCGAGAAAGACATCAGTGAGAATGGCGTGAACACTGTGATCGTTTGTGCCTGTTCTCCTCGGGTTATGCAGAACGAGTTTGAGTTTGGCGATGACAAAATTACCGTTCGGGCGAATCTGCGGGAGCAGGTTATTTGGTCTGCCGGTGTAGCTGAGGAAGGAAAAGAAGATTCACATAAAGAGTGGCTGCAAGAGACTGCTAGTGATTATGTGCGCATGGCTTGTACACGGGCGAAAAAAACAGAGTTGCCTGAACCCTATGAATTAGAGACCCTGAATCGTGAAATCCTGGTGATTGGTGGTGGAATCGCCGGCTTGACTGCCGCAATAGAGGCTTCTAAGGCTGGGAGTAAGGTTACTATTGTAGAGAAAACAGAGAATCTTGGAGGCAAGGCTCTTGGTTGGGCTAAGCAATTTCCAACCAAACTTCCCTATGCTGAACTTGAACCAAATTCCATTGGTGATATTGTAGCTGCTGTAGCCGCTGATGCCAATATTACAGTTAAAACCAATACAGAGGTTGGACGAATTGGTGGGGCACCCGGAGATTTTGGAGTTACATTTAAAATTGCTGGTACAAAATCTGAGTGGGATGCGCCCGCCAAGGTTGGAGTAGACGAACAGGATCTTATCAGTAAAGGGCAGATGGAAGACCCGAACGCCGGGCTTAAACCTTACGCTGAGGCCAATCCGGAGGCCCAGAAGTTTGGGGCAGTTATTCTTGCATCTGGATGGATTCCTGCGGATGTATCACAATTTAGCCATCTTGGTTACGGTGTAATTGAAAAAGTTGTTACGAACGCTCAGTTTGAAAAAATGGCAAAAGACGGGAAGCTTGGCGGAGTTAAGTCTGTTGCTTTTGTAATGAGTCCTGGTGGTGAAGAGAACGATCAGGATTTCCCGTATTGCAACTCTGTAACGTCGATGGTTGCCTTGAAACAGGCTAAATATGTTCGAGAGAATGATGCTGATGCAAAGGCATATATTCTTTACCAGCACATGCGAACACCAGGTCATATGGAACTCTTTTATAAAGGGATTCAGCAAGATGATGGAATCTTTATGACCAAGGCGGCTGTTACTGGAGTCGTTGCCTCAGGGAATGGATGTACTGTTACAGCTAAAGATACGCTCCTTGGTGAGGACTTGACACTAGATGTAGATCTTGTTGTTCTTGCCGCTGGAATGGAGCCCACAACAAAGTACGAAAATTCAATCAATTTAGCCTATCGTCAAGGACCTGCATTTTTGGATCTTGATCTTTTTGACGGATATGCGGACTCTCATTTTATTTGCTTCCCCTACGAAACTCGTCGAACAGGTGTTTACACCTGTGGTGGTGTTCGTAAGGCCATGAATATGGAAGAGACCATTGATGATGCAACGGGTGCGGCCTTAAAAGCAATTCAATGCATTGAGTCTGCTGATCGTGGAGTAGCAGTACATCCCCGCTCCGGAGACAAAACCTATCCAGAATTTTTTATGCAACGATGCACTCAGTGTAAACGTTGTACTGAAGAATGCCCGTTTGGTGCTCTTGATGATGATGCCAAGGGGACTCCTTTACCGAATCCAACCCGGTGCCGTCGTTGCGGTACTTGCATGGGAGCTTGTCCAGAGCGTATAATCGGATTCAAAGATTACAATATCGATCTCATTGGATCCATGCTTAAATCCATAGAGGTCCCTGAAGATGATGATGACAAGTTGCGTATTATCATTTTTGCGTGTGAAAATGATGCCTATCCTGCCTTGGACATGGCCGGTATGAGACGGAACAAGATGAGTCATATGGTTCGTGTGATACCCGTTCGTTGTTTAGGGTCGGTGAATATGTCTTGGGTACGTGATTTACTTTCAGCAGGCATGGATGGAGCTATGCTACTTGGATGTAAATATGGCGACGATTATCAGTGCCATTTTGTAAAGGGTTCCGAGATTGCGACAAAACGCATGGAGAATATAGGTGATTCTCTCTCTACATTGGGACTTGAGCCTGAACGAGTTCGTTCAGAGCAAGTCTCAATTACCGAATATGACAAAATTCCAAAACTTATTAATGATTTTGTGAGCGAAATTGTAGATCTTGGTCCTAATCCATTTAAGGGCTTCTAGTCTTAAGAAATGTGATACTGATGTTCATTGCTATTTTTTGAAAATAGTATAAACATCAGTATCATTTTTTTTTGAATGAAGAGATCTTACGTTTCATCTCATGCGTAACCAAATGATTAGAAAATTGAAGGGGGGAAAAGAGGAATGAATGCTCAGCCGGATTTAGACTTTATTAAATATCTCAAAAGTGCTGGTGGTGACACCCTGAAGAAATGTTATCAGTGTGCTACTTGCTCGGTGGTGTGTCCACTCTCTACAGACAGTAAGCCTTTCCCACGTAAGGAAATGATATGGGCTCAATGGGGGCTAAAGGATAAACTCGTGGCAGATCCGGACATTTTTTTGTGTCATCAATGTGGAGATTGTACAGCATATTGTCCACGTGGTGCTAAGCCTGGGGATGTGCTTGGCGCGATTAGGGCTTTTGCTTATACCCATTATGGGTGGCCTTCTGGTTTAGCTAAGCTTGCTTCTAGTTCCAAAGGATTGCCTATGTTGGTAGCTATTCCCGCTGTCATTATTTTCGTATTATGGTTAGTCTCTGGTGGGCTTGTAGTCCCTTCTCAAGCTGATTTCGCCACCCATGGGTATCAGCAATTTTTTGGACATTGGGATTTTTACTGGTTGTCGAAAAACGTATTTTATATTGATGTTATTATGCTGTGTGCTGCTGGTTTGGCTGTTTTCTCTGTTTACAAAGGTGCCTTAAGCATGTGGAAGGGCATGAAGGAGCATTCAGGGATTCAAAGTACTTTTCGACCCACTATTGTACAGTTTACTACAGAGTTTCTTTGGCCTTCAATTATAGAAATTGTGCGACATACCCGATTTAGAGAGTGTAAGACCAATATCGATCGGATTCAGGGACATTTGCCTCTTATGTTGTCTTTTATAGGTCTCTTTATCGTAACTGTTTGGTCTGCTACAGCTAATGATGTGCTTGCTCTTATTCCTAGTTTTCATTTTTTGCATGGTCCCATGTCAGTTTGGAATCCAGTTAAGATTCTAGCTAATGTTTCTGCCATTGCTATGATTGTAGGTGTTGGCATTTTATGGAGTAATCGTTCAAGAAAAGAAAAAGAAGAGGGAACTAAAGGCTCATTTTATGACTGGTTTTTAATCTGGTTGATCATGGCAGTTGGAGCATCGGGGCTTTTGGCTGAAATTGCTCGCTGGGCAGGGCTTGCTGCTCCAGGGTATGTTATATATTATGTTCATTTGGTAACAGTTATGATGCTTTTTATGTACATGCCTTATACTAAGTTTGCCCATCTTGTATTCCGTACTTTGGCAATGGCATTTGAAAAATACAGAGAAAGCCCATACGGAAAAAATACACTTAATACCTGATAAATTTGTACATATTGACCTCAGACTTTAAAAAGGTTATGTCTTGAATGGCACGACCTTTTTTTTGTTCTAATTGATCAGATTAGACACATTCTGTCTATAAGATGTCAGTTGTGAGAAATAAAAAAAGATTGCTTTCTAGATTTTAAAGAGCTATAGTACTCCTCTTTATAAATGCTGGCGTAGCTCAATTGGCAGAGCAGCTGATTTGTAATCAGCAGGTTGCGGGTTCAAATCCCATCGCCAGCTCCAGCAACATTATAAAACGTTCTTATGTGTTTAGAAATACGTAGAACAACGTGATGAGCTCGTTGTTTTTCTGATAAGTAATAATTTGAAAATGTTTTTTGTGTATGGAGGGGTTCCCGAGTGGCTAAAGGGAACAGACTGTAAATCTGTCGGCAGCGCCTTCGGAGGTTCGAATCCTCCCCCCTCCACCATTGCTTAAAAAATGTTTACTTTCAGTACAAAGCGGGAATAGCTCAATTGGTAGAGCATCAGCCTTCCAAGCTGAGGGTTGCGAGTTCGAGTCTCGTTTCCCGCTCCATTTTCAGTTCAGACGCCCACATAGCTCAGTTGGTAGAGCGCATCCTTGGTAAGGATGAGGTCACCAGTTCGACTCTGGTTGTGGGCTCCAGTTTATTTAGTTATTATAACCAGTTACGGTCAGGGGGACGACGGCAATGGCAAAAGAAAAGTTTGATCGGAAAAAACCACATGTCAATGTAGGAACTGTGGGTCATATAGATCACGGCAAAACCACTCTTACGGCTGCGATTACTCGTGTTTTATCCACGAAAGGACTGGCTAAGTTCACAGATTTTAGTGAGATAGATAAAGCCCCTGAGGAAAAAGAGCGCGGAATTACCATCGCAACTGCGCATGTAGAATACGAGACAGTCAATCGCCATTACGCGCATGTCGATTGTCCGGGTCATGCTGATTATATCAAGAACATGATTACCGGGGCAGCTCAGATGGATGGAGCAATTCTTGTGGTAGGGGCTAATGACGGAGCAATGCCTCAGACACGCGAACACATCCTTTTGGCTCGTCAGGTTGGCGTTCCATGTATTGTTGTATTTTTAAATAAGTGCGACATGGTGGATGATCCTGAACTTATTGAGCTAGTTGAGATGGAGTTGCGGGAACTTCTTGATAAGTATGATTTTCCTGGAGATGATGTTCCTATTATTCATGGTTCTGCGTTGAAGGCTCTCGAGAATCCTGAAGATCCCGAAGCAGCTAAGTGTATATGGGAATTGATGGAAGCGATTGATACATATATTCCTCAGCCAAAGCGAGATATTGATCAGCCCTTCTTGATGCCTGTTGAGGATGTTTTTTCTATATCCGGTCGTGGAACTGTTGCCACCGGTCGTATTGAGCGAGGTATCGTTCATGTCGGTGATGAAGTCGCAATTGTAGGTATTCGTGATACTGCCAAGACCACGATAACCGGTGTAGAAATGTTTCGTAAGATCCTAGATGAAGGTCAGGCAGGCGACAACATAGGAGCCTTGCTTCGAGGTACCAAGCGAGAAGATATCGAGCGTGGCCAGGTTTTATCAAAGCCAGGTTCAATAACTCCTCATACTAAATTCAAGGCAGAGTGTTATATTCTGGGCAAGGAAGAGGGCGGACGTCATACACCTTTTTTTAATGGATATCGTCCTCAGTTTTATTTTCGAACGACAGATGTGACTGGTATTGTGACTCTTCCTGAAGGAACCGAGATGGTAATGCCAGGAGATAATGTATCAGTTGTTGCGGAATTAATTACCCCGATAGCCATGGATGCCGGTCTTCGTTTTGCAATTCGAGAGGGTGGTCGAACTGTAGGTGCGGGCGTCATTAGTGAAATTATAGCATAAATATTAATAATATGGATCTTGTCCGTAAGGGCAAGTTTCCTTTTTACGATTGGATGGAGCAGTATGAGAGATATCATTACACTTGCCTGTGGAACTTGTAAGCGTCGGAACTATACGACCACCAAAAATAAGAAAAGCACTCCGAACAAGCTTGAGCTGAAAAAATATTGTTCCTTTTGTAGAGTTCATACCCCTCATAAAGAGACTAAATAGTTTCTTTTCAAAAGGTTGTAGGCCAGTAGCTCTAATGGTAGAGCGCCGGACTCCAAATCCGGATGTTGGGGGTTCGAGTCCCTCCTGGCCTGCCATAATTTATTAGAATAATATCGCTGTAATAATGGATTAACTCTATGACATTAATTAATAAATCTAAATCCGTTAAAGACCCAAAAGCGATAATCGATCAGACAACAAGTTTTTCTTTTCTGAATATTAAAAAATTTATTCTTGAAGTAAAAATTGAAGCATCAAAAATTGTTTGGCCTGAGAAAAAAATAACGATGAGCCTTACAGCTGTTGTTATTGTTTTATCGACTATAGTTTCCATATATCTCGGGACAGTTGATTTTTTGCTTGGGAAATTGATTTCTTCATTTTTGAATTGAAATTTGATCTGTGGAAAGAATTTTTAATAATATTTATAAATCATAACTCAACCTTTCTGTTAATTGAGTTATGATTTGATTTTAAATGACTAAGTGATTTAAGAGCTTAATTTGTCATATAAAACATATTGTATTTTAATTTTAAAGTCCTAACCTTTAATTGATTAAAAAGTATATTCATGGCAAAGAATTGGTATATCCTGCAAGTTCATTCCGGGTTTGAAGATAAAGTCAAGCTAACCCTTGAAGAACGAATTAAGAACGAATCCCTGGAAGATTTCTTTGGGGATATTTTGATACCCAGAGAACAAGTAGTTGAGATGGTTAAAGGGGTAAGAAAAACTTCAGCTCGGAAATTTTTTCCTGGATATATACTTATTTCAATGGAGTTAAATGACTTAACTTGGCACACCGTTCATGAAAATATGCCGAGGGTCGTTGGATTCGTAGGAAATGATGAAAATCCTTTGCCTCTCCCTGATGAAGATGCCGCTAAAATTATTGGCCGAATTCATGATGGATCAGAAACACCTCGACCTAAAGTTATATTTGAGATAGGCGAAGTCGTAAGGGTTATAGATGGTCCTTTTGCTAATTTTCAAGGCGTTGTTGATGAAGTGTTTCCTGAAAAAGGAAGGGTAAAAGTTATGGTTTCCATATTTGGTAGAGAAACACCGGTTGAATTAGAATATATTCAAGTGTCCAATAGTTAGACAGAAAGTTTATTGCTTAAAATATTGTTATTTTTGAGGACCTATTACTTTTTTATTTTAAAAGAGTAGCGACGCAGCAGTAATTATTTGTTGTGTAAATTGTTTATAGATTAGAGTGAGGAGTAGAGTATGGCCAAGAAAATTACGGCATATATAAAGTTACAGGTTGCCGCTGGTAAGGCAAATCCTTCACCACCGATTGGTCCTGCTTTGGGACAGCACGGTGTCAATATAATGGAATTCTGTAAAGATTTTAATGCTAAAACACAATCTATGGGTGATACGGTAGTGCCTGTGGTTATAACCGTGTTTCAGGATAGGTCTTTCACCTATATTACCAAGACCCCACCTGCCTCTATTTTATTGTTGAAGGCTGCCGGACTTAAAAAAGGTTCAAATAACCCTAAAATTGATCGTGTAGCAGAAATCACTAAAGATCAGATTCGTGAAATTGCTGAAATAAAGCTGCCTGACTTAAATGCGTATGATATTGACAAAGCTATGCGAATTATAGCCGGGACTGCTCGTAGTATAGGGATTACAGTTATAGGATAATTTTATTTATTAATTTTACTACTCTTTATTGAATGTCTTAATTCCTTAAAAGTAGGAGGCCAAGAAATGCCGAAACATGGAAAGCAGTATAGAAATAAAATTGATGGGATCGATCGTTCTGTATTAATGACATTGGAAGATGCAATTAAGAATGTGCTCATTAGTAGTTATGCAAAATATGATGAAACATTTGATATTGCCATTAAATTAGGGGTTGATCCAAGGCACGCTGATCAAATGGTGAGATCTTCAGTTGTGTTACCTCATGGTACAGGGAAAGTTACTCGTGTACTTGTTTTTGCGAAAGGTGAAAAAGAGGCTGAGGCAAGAGAGGCTGGTGCTGATTTTGTTGGAGCTGATGAGTTAGTGGCTAAAATTCAAGGGGGGTGGCTCGAGTTTGATAAAACAGTTGCTACACCTGATATGATGGGTACTGTTGGTAAGATTGGGCGCGTGCTAGGACCCAGAAATCTTATGCCAAATGCTAAGCTTGGGACAGTTACCTTCGATATTGCTAATATAGTTAAAGAAATTAAGAGTGGTAAAGTCGACTTTCGGGTTGATAAAGCAGGCATTGTTCATGCTGGGCTTGGCAAAATTTCTTTTGGGGACGACAAGCTTTTTGATAATGCTAAAGCTTTTTTAGAAAAAATTATTCATTTAAAGCCTTCATCCAGCAAAGGTATTTATCTAAAATCAATTTCTGTTTCCTCAACCATTGGGCCTGGTTTTAAAGTTGATCCCATTGATGTAAGAGCAGTCATTAAATAAATTTTTTTAACCTTGTGGAGTTTTGCAAGATTTACGGTCAAAGACAGCAGGTACAGTTTGTTTAATTGTGATTATTCATATCCTGCCGAGACTAAGAGCTAATTTGTCATTTTTTCCATTGCTTTTTTAAAGTTGTGTTGACTTTATAAAGTGCAATTTTAAAAATATAATTGATAAGTTGCTTAGTAAGTGCTGTTTTTGATTAACTACTAACCCTAAACGAGCAAAGGAGGAATACTTTGAATCGTGAAGAAAAGTCAACAGTAGTTTCTGAGTTGAATGTTTCATTCAACCGTGCCAAATTTACTGTGGTAGCAGACTATTGTGGATTAACCGTATTAGAGTTACAGGAACTACGTGGTGAGTTGCGTAAATGTGATTCTGAAATACGAATTGCTAAAAATACTCTTTTAAAAAGAGCTGTTACAAACACAACAAGTGAATTGCTTGTAAATGAGTTTTCTGGAACGTCAGCTGTGGTAATGGCGTACGATGATCCTGTCCTGCCTGCTAAAGCTCTTACTAAATTTGCTGATAGTCATGCCAAATTTAAAATTCGCTGCGCCACACTTGAGGGTGATAAGCTTACCCTTGATGACCTGATTGTTCTTTCAAAACTTCCTACAAAAGAAATTTTACTTGGACAATTACTTTCAGTTCTCAATGGTGTCCCAACTGGTTTGGTTCAGGTCTTGTCAGCAGTACCTAGAACTTTTTTATATGGCCTGCGAGCTGTTGAAAAACAAAAAGAACAGATTAACAATTAGGGTTCATTTTGTTGTTTTAAAATACTTGTAATTTTAATTTTACATAAAAAACTATTTATTTAAACCTCATGAGGTATTTCAAATGGCTGTTTCTAAAGAAGATGTAATCGAATTTATTGCTAACATGTCTGTTCTTGAACTTTCCGCAATGATCAAAGAACTCGAAGAAAAATTTGGTGTTTCTGCCGCAGCTCCTGTTGCTGTCGCTGCAGCGGGTGCTCCCTCAGCGGTTGCTGCTCCTGCTGAAGAGAAAACTGAATTTGATGTTGTTCTTACTGGAGCTGGCGATCAAAAAATTAAAGTGATTAAAGAGGTTCGTGCAATCACTGGTCTTGGTTTAAAGGAAGCTAAAGATTTAGTTGAAGGCACTCCGCAGACATTGAAAGAAGCTGTCTCAAAAGATGAGGCTGCAGATATTAAGGCTAAAATTGAGGCTGTTGGTGGTGTTGTTACAATAAAGTAGTTTTGTTTTTAGTTTAGTTTTGATTGCAGGGCAACTTGTAATGAAGCAACACGTTACGCCGTTAGGCTTGTAGCGTGTTGCTTTTTCACATTTTTAAAATCATTCTTGTGATAGGATGAAATTCGTTAGTACGGTTTTTCTTTTTCTCCCCCCAGAGCTTATTTTGAAGAATTTTCTTTTTTATCGAATGCGCTGGGCTGTCTTTTTATTGAGGAAGCTTACTTGTTTCCATTCAATTTTCAAATAATATTCTTGTTACCTCTTTTTATACTTACAGGGCTTTTTTTATAGCATTAAAAGGGTCTTGTATATCATGATACTCTTTATCTCAGCCAGTCTGTGATTTTAAATAACGTTTTCAAGGCAACCTCGAGGACAACTATGGAACGTGTAAGAAAAAATTTTGCCACGGCGTCATCTGTTATGGAGCCGCCGCATCTTATATCCATGCAGCGCTTATCTTATGAAAAGTTCCTTCAAAAGGATATTGCAGCTGATGTTCGTGAAGAATTTGGTCTGCAGGGAATATTTAAGAATATTTTCCCTATTAATGACTTTAATGGTTTCTGTTCCCTTGAATTTGTTCGGTATAATTTTGGTGAACCAAAGTACACTGTCGACGAATGTTTACAGCGTGGCATGACCTACGAACTTCCTCTTAAAATAACTGTACGGCTTATTACTTTTGACATCGATACGGTAACAGGTGTTCAAACAATAAGAGATATTAAAGAGCAGGAGGTTTTCCTTGGAAGCCTACCATTGATGACCGGCGATGGTGTATTCGTTGTTAATGGCACGGAAAGAGTTATTGTTTCCCAATTGCAACGTTCTCCTGGTCTATTTTTCACCCATGATAATGGTAAGAGTCATTCCAGTGGTAAATTATTATATTCTGCGAGAATTATCCCAATTAGAGGTTCATGGATCGACCTTGAGTTTGATATTAAAGATATTCTTTTTGTACGCATTGACCGTAGACGCAAATTTCCTGTAACGACATTGTTAAAAGCAATCGGCTATTCATCCACTGAACTTCTAAGGATTTACTATCTCACTAATACTGTTCATTTTAATGGCAATGATTATTCGATTTCATTTACCCCTGAAACATTTCAAGGACATAGGCTGGAGTTTGATCTCGTAAATCCTGAAGACGGGGAATTGCTGGCTAAGAAAGGGCATAAGATAAGTCATGCTCTATGTAAGAAAATTAAAGCCGCAGCTATTGAGTCTTTAAAAATTTCTCGAGAAGAACTCATTGGTCGTTTTCTGGTTCATGATCTTGTTCATCCTAGCACTGGAGAAATCATTGCACTCTGTAACAGCGAATTGACTGAATCTCTCTTACAGACTTTTATTGAGAGTGGCCTTACACAATTTGAAGTCCTTTTTATTGATGGAGTGCATTATTCTGATGCCTTCAGAAAGACTTTGGCATTAGACAAGGTAACGGGTTCAGAAGAGGCTCTACTTGAGATCTATCGTAGGTTGCGTCCTTCGAGCCCTCCTACTAAAGAGATTGCAGAAACTTTTTTTGAAAATCTTTTCTTTAATGTTGATCTTTATGATCTCTCTGAAGTCGGTAGATATAAGATTAATGCCAGGCTTGGGTTGACCACTGATATCAATCATAAAGCTTTGACTCGTGAAGATATTGTAGAATCTGTCAAATATCTGGTTCGTTTAAAAGATAGTCAGGGTACCGTTGATGATATTGATCATTTAGGTAACCGGCGAGTTCGCACCGTTGGAGAACTCATTGAAAATCAGTACCGTATGGGGTTAGTGCGTATGGAGCGAGCCATTAAGGAGCGTATGACTCTTCAGGAAATTGAGACTCTTATGCCCCATGATCTCGTTAATCCTAAGCCAATATCGGCTGCGATAAAGGAATTTTTTGGAACAAGTCAACTGTCTCAGTTTATGGATCAGACAAATCCTCTTTCTGAAGTTACCCATAAGCGACGTCTGAGCGCCTTGGGACCTGGTGGTCTTTCTCGCGAGAGAGCTGGCTTTGAAGTTCGTGACGTTCATCCCACCCATTATGGGAGAATTTGTCCGGTTGAGACCCCTGAAGGTCCAAATATTGGGTTGATAGTCTCACTTGCAACTTACGCTCAGGTAAATCCTTATGGGTTTATTGAGACGCCCTATCGGAAGGTAGCGGATAGAATAGTTCTTGATGAGATTAAATATTTGAGTGCCCTTCAGGAGCAGAATCAAAGAATTGCTCCTGCTGCCACTTTTATAGATGACTCAGGAAAAATTAAGCCTGATTTTCTCATAGCCAGAGAGGAAGGAGAGGTTCTAACCGTTGCTTCAGATCAAATTAGTTATATTGACATTGCGCCTAATCAGCTGGTGAGTGTAGCTGCGTCACTGATTCCATTTCTTGAGAATGATGATGCTAACCGTGCGCTCATGGGTTCTAACATGCAACGTCAGGCAGTACCGTTGATGATTACTGCGGCACCTCTTGTTGGTACGGGAATGGAACGATATGTCGCACGAGATTCAGGAGCTTGCCTTTTGGCTGCCGATGACGGTGTTGTTGAAGAAGTTGATTCTAACCGTATTGTTGTTCGATATAACCGACCTGGAGTTGATGGCTATGATACTGGAGTTGCTGTTTATCGACTCAGTAAGTATAAAAAATCAAATCAAAATACCTGTTTTACCCAGAGTCCGCTTGTCCTTCCTGGTGAACGAGTTACGAAAGGTACTGTACTCGCAGATGGCCCCTCTTGTGAAGAAGGGGAGTTAGCTCTTGGAAAAAATGTGACCATTGCTTTCATGCCATGGCGTGGATTTAATTTTGAAGATTCCATCCTTATCAATGAAAGGTTGTTGAAGGAGGACACTTTTACCTCAGTGCACATAGAAGTCTTTGAGACCATGGCCAGAGATACTAAACTTGGCAAGGAAGAAATTACACGTGATATTCCCAATGTGAGTGAAGATACTCTGAGAAATCTTGATGACTCCGGAATCGTTCGTATTGGTGCTGAGATTAAAGCTGGAGATACTCTTGTAGGGAAGGTAACTCCTAAGGGAGAGACCATGCTCTCTCCCGAAGAGAAATTGTTAAGGGCTATTTTTGGTGAAAAAGCCCAAGACGTTAAGGATTCATCTCTCCGTGTTCCGCCTGGGATCGAAGGAGTAGTTATCGATGCAAAAGTTTTCTCTCGGAGAGGAGTTGATAAGGATGAACGCTCTTTAATGATTGAGGATCTCGAAATTGAGCGACTAACCCAAGATAAGATTGACGAGTTAACTAGTTTGAAACGAGGTGTTTGTCGTGAAATTGGTGAGATTATCGACGGAAGGACAGTGAAAAGTGATGTAGCGGATAAGCAGGGAAATATTGTTGTTAAATTAGGGAAGAAAATTAGCGCTGATCTTGCTGAAATAATTGGATTCCACGGACTGCGTACATTGGACTTCTCGGAGAAAGCTAAGCATCAGGAACAGATTGATCAGGCATATCTTCGTTATGATAAGCAGGCCGCACTTATTGCAAAGCGCTATGATGGAATTATTGACCGGATGAAAAAAGGTGATGACCTTCCCCCCGGTGTAGTTAAGATGGTGAAAGTCTATGTGGCGACTAAGCGAAAACTCTCAGTAGGAGATAAAATGGCTGGGCGTCATGGAAACAAGGGTGTTGTTTCACGGCTTTTACCTGAAGAGGATATGCCTTTTTTTGCCGACGGGACAACCGTTGATATCGTTTTGAATCCCCTTGGCGTTCCTTCTCGAATGAATGTGGGTCAGGTTCTTGAGGTACATCTTGGATTTGCTGCAAAAAAACTTGGCCAGCAGATCAACAATTTGGCGATTCAACATGAAGTTGAGGCATTAAAAAAGAAATTAAATACAATTTATTCACCAAAAGAGTGCGCTGCGATTATTGGGACTCAAACCGATGAAGAGCTTTATGATTGGGCTCGAAAGCATCACCGGGGGCTCCATGTTGCAAGCCCGGTCTTTGATGGAGCGGATGAGGCTCAGATTCGCAGGTTGCTTGTAGAAGCTGGGGTCGATGAGGTTGGCCAGAGTCAACTTTATGATGGATTGACTGGTGAGCCATTTGAAAATCAGGTGACTGTGGGGGTGATGTACATGTTGAAGCTGCATCATCTGGTTGATAATAAAATTCATGCCAGGTCCACAGGCCCATATTCTCTCGTAACCCAACAACCGCTTGGTGGTAAGGCCCAATTTGGTGGACAACGTTTGGGTGAGATGGAGGTTTGGGCCATGGAAGCATATGGAGCTGCATACACCTTGAAGGAATTTTTGACTGCCAAGTCTGATGATGTTGAAGGACGAACAACCATGTACGAACGAATTGTGAAGGGTAATAATTTTCTCACAACTGGCCTGCCCGAATCGTTCAATGTTCTTGTGAAAGAACTGCAAGGTCTTTGTCTGGATATGGAATTATTGCAAGAATAAGAGGTGTTAAGTTGAAGGACTTGAATTCATGTGGAACCAATTCATACTTAAAGCTTTTTACTCTATAAACTGAGGGAGATGTAATTTCGTGGAAGAACTATTCAATTTTTTTCAAAAGCCGAAAGCTCCTGTTAAATTTAAGAAAGTTAAAATAACGCTAGCCTCGCCTGAAAAGATAATGGACTGGAGTCATGGTGAAGTCAAAAAACCTGAAACCATAAATTATAGAACTTTTAAACCTGAAAGGGACGGTCTTTTCTGTGCAAAGATTTTTGGCCCGGTTAAGGATTTTGAGTGTAATTGCGGGAAGTACAAACGCATGAAACATCGTGGGGTTGTTTGTGAGAAATGTGGAGTAGAAGTTATTCAGTCAAAAGTTCGTCGTGAACGACTTGGCCACATTAAACTTGCTGCCCCGGTTGCCCATATCTGGTTTCTCAAGAGTCTTCCAAGTAAAATTGGGGCTGTCTTGGATTTGACTCTTAAACAGCTAGAAAAGATTCTTTATTTTGAACAATATGCTGTAGTTGAATCAAAGGAAGATTCAATTCCTGTAGGCAGCTTGCTCACAGAAGAGAAATATCGAGAGTGTAAGGCTTCATTTCCCGGACAATTTCATGTCTCGATTGGTGCTGAGGCCATTCGAGAACTTCTTGCCAAGCAAGATCTTGTTGCGTTGTCGGCTCAATTACGAGAAGAAATGGCTTCCACGAGTTCCAAGACAAAAAGACAGAAGTTGTATAAGCGTCTGTATGTTATCGAGGCCTTTCGCGATTCTGGAAACAAGCCTGAGTGGATGGTTCTTGAGGTAATCCCGGTGTTGCCGCCAGATCTGCGCCCCCTTGTTCCTTTAGAAGGTGGCCGGTTTGCCACTTCAGATCTTAATGACTTGTATCGACGAGTAATTAACCGGAACAACCGGTTAAAGCGCCTCCTTGAATTGGATGCCCCTGATATTATTATTCGGAATGAAAAGCGCATGTTGCAGGAAGCAGTCGATGTCCTTTTTGATAATGGGCGTCGCGGGCGGGTTATAACTGGAGCTAATAAAAGGCCTTTGAAGTCCCTTTCTGATATGTTGAAAGGAAAGCAAGGTCGATTTCGTCAGAATTTACTGGGTAAACGGGTTGATTATTCTGGTCGTTCCGTTATTGTAGTGGGCCCTCATCTTCGCCTTCATCAATGCGGTATTCCTAAGAAAATGGCCTTGGAATTATTTAAGCCATTTATTTATAATAAGCTTGAATCAAAGGGATACGTCACCACCATCAAGAGTGCCAGAAAAATGGTGGAAAAAGGGGGCAAGGAGGTATGGGATGTTCTTGAAGAGGTAGTAACAGAATATCCGGTAATCCTTAACAGGGCACCAACGTTGCATCGTCTTGGTATGCAGGCATTTGAAGCGCTTCTGATTGAGGGTAAAGCGATCCAACTCCATCCCTTAGTCTGTGCAGCCTTCAATGCTGATTTTGATGGTGACCAGATGGCCGTTCATGTGCCGCTTTCCGTAGAGGCACAGGTGGAGGCTCGGGTTTTGATGATGTCCTCTAACAATATCCTCTCCCCAGCCAATGGTGAGCCCGTTATTATACCTTCTCAGGATATTGTTCTTGGTCTCTACTATATGAGTAGAGAACGGATAAATTCTGCTGGCGAGGGGAAGACCTTCTCAAGTCCTGTTGAGGCTAAAATTGCCTATGATTATAAAGCAGTTCATTTGCAGGCCAAGATCAAAGTCCGCATGGATGGTCAGATTGTTGACACCACCATGGGGAGGATTCTGTTGGGTGGACTTCTGCCCGCTTCCGTTCCTTTTGCTGAAATAAACAAGGTGATGAGCAAAAAAGCCTTGGCTCAACTTATTGATTTTACATACAGGCATGGTGGTATAAAGGAAACGGTTATCTTAGCAGATCGCTTGAAAGATATCGGATATGAATATGCAACACGAGCTGGGATATCCATTTGTATCAATGATATGAAGATCCCTACCAGCAAGGAAGACTTGATTGAGCAAGCTGAAAATGATGTGATGGACGTCGGTCAACAGTATGCCGATGGTTTGATAACATCTGGCGAAAAATATAATAAGGTCGTTGATATCTGGTCTAAAGTGAGTGAAGATGTTGCTAACAAGATGATGGATGGTATCAAAGTTGATTATGTGCGTGATCGTGATAACAACTTGATTGAAACACCAAGTTTTAATTCTATTTTTATCATGGCTGACTCAGGAGCCAGGGGCTCTCGTGACCAGATCAGGCAGCTTGCCGGTATGCGCGGTTTAATGGCAAAACCATCCGGTGCAATAATTGAAACGCCTATCAAGGCTAATTTTCGTGAAGGACTCGGTGTCCTCGAATATTTTATCTCCACCCATGGTGCGCGAAAGGGTCTCGCAGATACGGCGTTGAAAACGGCTAATTCCGGGTATCTTACCAGAAGACTCGTTGATGTGGCTCAAGATGCTACTATTGTTGAAGCTGATTGTAAAACCCTTGATGGAATCATAGCAGAACCGTTGATGGATGGCGGCGAGGTGATTGTTCCCTTGGGTGATCGTATCTTAGGGCGAGTAGCGCTGGAGGCAGTCACTGATCCTTACAGTGGTGAGTTGATTGTGTCTGAAGGTGAAGAGATTACTGAAGCAAAAGTAATCAAGATTCATGAAGCTGGGATTGATCGGGTTCACATTCGCTCCGTACTTACCTGTCGGACTCGTCGTGGGGTTTGTGCAGCTTGTTATGGACGTGATCTTGGTCGGGGCCATATGGTGAACATTGGTGAAGCGGTAGGTATTATTGCTGCTCAGTCCATTGGAGAGCCTGGTACTCAGCTGACAATGCGTACATTCCATATTGGTGGTACTGCTAGTCGAGCTGTTGAACAGGCCGAGGTTCAGACCCAACGGGGAGGTAAAGTAGTCTTTAAAAATATGCATTATGTTGAAAACAATCTGGGAGTAAAGATTGTTATGAATCGTAATGCTGAAATTACTATCAGAGACGAACATGATCGAGATAGAGAGCGTTATAAAGTAAATTATGGTGCTCAGATATTTGTAAAGGAAAGTGAAACTGCAGCGCCAGGAATGATCCTTGCTAAATGGGATGCTTATACTATACCCATCGTAAGTGAGGTGGGCGGTATTATTAAATATGGTGATGTGATAGAAGGCGTAACCATGCAGGAGAAACTGGATGGTGTTACCGGCAAGTCCAGTAAAGTTATTGTACATTCTACCGCTACGGCCCAACTGAATCCCCGAGTTAGTGTGAAAAATGATAAAGGAAAAACTCTAAAACTTCCTAACTCTGAATCCTATGCCAGATATAGCCTACCTGTCGGGTCCTTTATTTCCGTCGATGAAGGTGCAGTTATTGAGCCTGGGGCTATAGTTGGTAAAATCCCTCGAGAATCTTCCAAGACCAAAGATATTACTGGTGGCCTTCCGCGCGTAGCAGAATTATTTGAAGTTCGTAAATCCAAAGACCCTGCAATTATTGCTCAGATTGACGGAAGGGTTAGCTTTGGGAAAGAATTGAAGGGGAAACGGCGTGTAATTGTAACCCCTGAATATGGACAGGCAGAAGAATATCTTGTTCCCAAGGCAAAACATACCATCGTTCATGAAGGTGATTATGTTCAGGCTGGGGAACCCTTGATGGAAGGAATAGTCCTTCCTAATGATATCTTGAAGGTCCTTGGGGTAAAGGAACTTGCGAAATTTTTAGTTAATGAAGTGCAGGAAGTATATAGGCTACAAGGTGTCAAAATTAATGACAAACATATTGAAGTCATTGTTCGTCAAATGCTGAAGAGAGTGCAGATTACCAGTTCCGGGGATTCGCGCTTTATGATTGGTGAGCAAGTTGAATGGTGGAAGTTCGAAGAAGAACGAGAACGGCTTTTTGCTGAGGGAAAGACGCCTGCAGTCGCTGAACCATTGCTTTTAGGAGTCACCAAGGCATCCCTATCCACTGAAAGCTTTATTTCCGCCGCCTCATTCCAGGAAACCACAAAGGTACTGACGAATGCGGCGATGGCCGGTAAAGTTGATGACTTAGCTGGCTTAAAAGAAAATGTTATTATGGGAAGATTGATTTCCGCAGGAACAGGATTGCGTGGGAATGTATAGGGTGATTATTTGATTAAAAGATCCTTTTTAGTTGACACACCTAGGTCTTTGGGGTAAATAAACTTCTTTCGTGTTCAGTGATAGTGCTTTATCGTCAAAAGATTTTGTATGCCATTTAACTTGTAAAGAAGATTTAATTAATAAAATCGAACAGGAGCAGTAACAGGAATGCCTACAATTAACCAGCTCGTTCGACAGGGCAGAAAAAAAATAGTTAAGAAAACTAATACTCCCGCATTGAAAGGATCCCCTCAAAAGCGGGGCGTCTGTGTGCGTGTTTATACAACTACTCCAAAGAAACCAAACTCTGCGTTGCGTAAAGTTGCAAGGGTAAGGTTGACTAACGGGATAGAGGTAACGTCATATATCCCTGGGATTGGCCATAATCTTCAGGAGCATTCAGTTGTGCTGATCAGGGGAGGTCGCGTGAAAGATCTACCTGGTGTTAGATATCATATTGTTCGTGGAACTCTTGATACTCTTGGTGTTGCAAATAGACGACAAGGTCGTTCTAAATATGGTGCTAAGAGGCCTAAATAATAAGAATAGTAAATTGTTGCTTTAGTAAGTCAAAGAGGAATAAAAATGCCACGTAGAAAAATAGTAGAAAAAAGAGAGATTGAGCCAGATTCACGTTATAATTCTGTTTTAATTAGCAAGTTTACTAATGGAATTATGGAACGAGGAAAGAAAAGCGTTGCCCAGCATGTGCTCTATGGTGCGATGGACATAATTTCTACAAAGATTGTTGATAGTGATCCTTTAACAGTTTTTGAAGAAGCCATGGAGAAAGTTCGTCCTAAAGTAGAGGTAAAGTCAAGGCGTGTTGGTGGAGCGACGTATCAGGTGCCAATGGAAGTAAGGCAATCGAGAAGAAATGCATTGGCAATGCGATGGATTATTAATTATGCTAAGTCCCGATCGGGAAGATCGATGGCCGAAAAGCTTGCTGCTGAATTAATGGATGCTTTTAATAATCGTGGGGCTGCAGTAAAAAAACGTGACGATACTCATCGTATGGCAGAGGCTAATAAGGCCTTTGCTCATTATCGATGGTAATATTTATTTAACATAATAAGGAATTTTTCAGTGTGCAGCAGATATCAACTGTCATGATTTGATTCGTTAAGGGAAAATGATGGCAGTTCATGAAGATCTTTGCAAGGTTCGCAATATTGGCATAATGGCCCATATTGATGCCGGGAAAACTACTACTACTGAACGAATTCTTTTTTATACAGGAAAATCATACAAATTAGGTGAAGTCCATGATGGAAATGCTGTTATGGACTGGATGGAGCAGGAACAGCAGAGAGGTATTACGATTACCTCGGCGGCGACGACCTGTTATTGGAATAATTTTAAAATAAATATTATTGATACTCCTGGGCATGTAGACTTCACTGTTGAAGTTGAAAGATGCCTCAGGGTTCTAGATGGAGTTGTAGCTGTTTTTTGTGCTGTTGGCGGAGTTGAATCTCAAACTGAGACAGTTTGGCGTCAAGCCAATAAATATTCTATTCCTAGAATTGCTTTTATCAATAAGATGGATCGCGTTGGGGCTGATTTTGACCGTAGCCTCAAGATGATAGCCGAGCGGCTTGGTGCTAACCCTGTCGCTGTTCAGATTCCTGTTGGAAGTGAGAGTACCTTCGAAGGGATTATTGACCTTATTAAAGGTAAAATGATCTCATTTGATGAGGCTTCATTTGGGCAGGAGTTCAGGGAGATTGATATTCCTGAACATTATAAGCAAAAATTCACGGCCGCACATATGTTCCTCCTCGAAAAGTTGGCCGACTTTGATGAGGGGATCATGGGAAAATACCTGGAAAATACACCAGTGTTACCTGAAGAGATTTATTCAGCTCTCAGGAAAGCAACACTGAATCTTGACATGGTTCCCGTCCTTTGTGGTAGTGCCTTTAAAAATAAAGGGATTCAACCTTTGCTTGATAGCGTTATTCGTTATCTTCCATCACCTCTAGACATGCCGTCAGTTGAGGGAATTAATGAGGAAGGTAATGTCGTTATTCGAAAAGCAAGTGATGATGCTCCTTTTTGTGCTTTAGTGTTTAAAATAATGAGTGATTCATTCGTTGATAATATCGCTTATTTGAGAATTTATTCTGGAACACTAAACGTTGGCGATAGAGTTTTTAATTCCGTTAAAAAAAGACACGAAAAGATCTCTAAACTTCTTAAAATACATGCCAATAAGCGTGAAGAAGTTAAAGAGATAGGCGCTGGTGATATTGGAGCCATAATTGGGCTCAAGTATACAACAACAGGTGATACCTTATGCAAGAGTGATGACTCCATCGTTCTTGATAGCATGGATTTTCCTGAGCCTGTGATTGGAGTCGCCATTGAAGCGAAGAGCAAGGCTGATGAAAAAAAACTTGCTGAATCTTTACAGAAGTTAGCACTGGAAGATCCTTCTTTTACAATATCTGTCAATAAGGATACAGGGCAAACCATAATATCTGGAATGGGTGAACTGCACCTGGAAATAATTATTGATCGTTTGTTAAATAATTTTAAAGCTTCTGCCAATGTTGGTAAGCCACAAGTTGCTTATAAAGAAACGATAAGTATAACCAAAGATGCTGAAGCAAAATTTGACCAGCATACAGGTGCAAAAGGTCAATATGGGCATGTTGTGTTGCAGGTAGAGCCCCTTCCAAGAGGTAAAGGTTTCCTGTTTGTTAATGAGGTAAATGGAGATCAAATACCTAAAACCTTTTTGGCAGCTATTGAAAAAGGAGTCGTTGATTCTTTGGATGCTGGGCCACTTATTGGCTATCCGCTGACTGATATTAAAGTCAAGCTTATTGGCGGATCATATCATGAAGAAGATTCAACCGAAATGGCCTTCGGTATCTCAGCATCAATGGCAATTCGGAGAGTTGTCTCTGATGCAAATCCATTACTTCTAGAACCGATCATGTTAGTTGAGGTGGCGACTCCAGATCAGTATCTCGGCGAAGTGATAAATGACCTAAATAGTAAAAGAGCTAAAATCGGCATAGTCGAGAGTAATAATTTTTTGCAGATTTTACATGCGCAGGTACCTTTAGCGGAAATGTTTGGTTATTCAACTTCGTTACGTTCCATAACTCAAGGTCGTGCCAGTTTTACGATGTCTTTTTCCCAGTTTGATGTAGTGCCAGCTATTAAAGCTGAAAGTATAGTTAAGAAGATTAGAGGAATTTAAGTTTAATCATATTGAGGTGTGACAATGGCAAAAGAAAAGTTTGATCGGAAAAAACCACATGTCAATGTAGGAACTGTGGGTCATATAGATCACGGCAAAACCACTCTTACGGCTGCGATTACTCGTGTTTTATCCACGAAAGGACTGGCTAAGTTCACAGATTTTAGTGAGATAGATAAAGCCCCTGAGGAAAAAGAGCGCGGAATTACCATCGCAACTGCGCATGTAGAATACGAGACAGTCAATCGCCATTACGCGCATGTCGATTGTCCGGGTCATGCTGATTATATCAAGAACATGATTACCGGGGCAGCTCAGATGGATGGAGCAATTCTTGTGGTAGGGGCTAATGACGGAGCAATGCCTCAGACACGCGAACACATCCTTTTGGCTCGTCAGGTTGGCGTTCCATGTATTGTTGTATTTTTAAATAAGTGCGACATGGTGGATGATCCTGAACTTATTGAGCTAGTTGAGATGGAGTTGCGGGAACTTCTTGATAAGTATGATTTTCCTGGAGATGATGTTCCTATTATTCATGGTTCTGCGTTGAAGGCTCTCGAGAATCCTGAAGATCCCGAAGCAGCTAAGTGTATATGGGAATTGATGGAAGCGATTGATACATATATTCCTCAGCCAAAGCGAGATATTGATCAGCCCTTCTTGATGCCTGTTGAGGATGTTTTTTCTATATCCGGTCGTGGAACTGTTGCCACCGGTCGTATTGAGCGAGGTATCGTTCATGTCGGTGATGAAGTCGCAATTGTAGGTATTCGTGATACTGCCAAGACCACGATAACCGGTGTAGAAATGTTTCGTAAGATCCTAGATGAAGGTCAGGCAGGCGACAACATAGGAGCCTTGCTTCGAGGTACCAAGCGAGAAGATATCGAGCGTGGCCAGGTTTTATCAAAGCCAGGTTCAATAACTCCTCATACTAAATTCAAGGCAGAGTGTTATATTCTGGGCAAGGAAGAGGGCGGACGTCATACACCTTTTTTTAATGGATATCGTCCTCAGTTTTATTTTCGAACGACAGATGTGACTGGTATTGTGACTCTTCCTGAAGGAACCGAGATGGTAATGCCAGGAGATAATGTATCAGTTGTTGCGGAATTAATTACCCCGATAGCCATGGATGCCGGTCTTCGTTTTGCAATTCGAGAGGGTGGGCGAACCGTAGGTGCGGGCGTTATTAGTGAAATTATTGCATAATTTAGGTTAGATATGATTCATACCGATAAAATCCGTATACGCTTAAAAGCGTATGATCATAAGTTGCTAGATCAGTCAACGTTGGAAATAGTGGAAACGGCTCGGCGGACAGGTGCTGCTGTTGTTGGTCCAATCCCTTTGCCAACATCCATAAATAAATACTGTGTCTTACGTTCTCCTCATGTAAATAAGAAAGCACGAGAACAATTCGAGATGAGAACCCATCGGCGATTGCTAGACATCCTTGAACCAACACAACAGACAATTGATATGCTAATGAAGCTTGAGCTTTCAGCAGGTGTGAATGTCGAGATTAAGCTGCCTTAAAGTTCATCATTAATGGTCGCATATGTTTTAATAGGAATGTAACGGAAGAATATTATGCCAAAAACAATGGGTATTTTAGGTAAAAAAATAGGAATGACAAGGGTTTATAGTGAAATGGGTAATGCTACTCCAGTTACTGTAGTGGAGGCTGGGCCTTGCAAAATTTTACAAGTTAAATCCGCAGTTAAAGATGGATACAGTGCTATCCAAGTCGGTTTCGCTGAGAAGAAAGCATCCAAAGTAACTAAGCCACTTATTGGTCATTTTAAAAAATCAGGTTCTGAAGCTTATTATTTTATAAAAGAATTCAGAGTTTCAGATTCATCTTCTTACGAAGCAGGTCAGTCAATTAGTTTGGATGAACTCTTTAAAGTTGGTGATTTAGTAGATGTTCAGGGACAAAGTAAAGGCCATGGCTTTCAGGGCGTTATGAAAAGGCATGGTTTTAGTGGAGGTTGTGCAGGGCATGGTTCTCATCATCATCGAGCTCCTGGTTCAATAGGATGTAGTGCTTGGCCTGCTCGAGTTGTAAAAGGGAAGAAAATGCCTGGTCGTATGGGAAATGATACCGTAATGACAAAGAACGTAATCATTATAGATGTTCGTTCTAATGAAAATATACTTTTGTTGAAGGGTCCAGTTCCAGGTGCAAAACAGGGTCTTTTAAAAATTTTCTGTAAATAATTGATCCTGCTATTTATCTGGTACAAGGAGATAATAATGTCAACTGTAAGCGTGCTAAATATTAAGAATGAAAAAGTAGGCGAGATCGAACTGAATGAAAATGTGTTTGATCTTGTTGTTAAAGAACATTTGTTACATGATGTTGTTAAAATGCAACTTGCCGGCAGGCGAGCTGGAACAGCCTGTACCAAAACCAGAATTGAGGTAAGTGGTGGTGGAAAGAAACCATGGCGCCAGAAAGGTACTGGGCGGGCTAGGTCGGGAAGTAATACCTCTCCTGTATGGAGAGGTGGTGGTGTATCCTTTGGCCCTAAGCCTCGCGATTTTAGTATTAAGTTGAATCGTAAGGTAAAAAAACAAGCTTTGGCTATGGCAATGAGTGCTAGGAATCAAGAGGGTAATCTCATAATTCTTGATGACTTTACCTTAGATGCAATAAAGACCAAAGAGTTTGTGAAAGTAATGAAAGTGCTTGATATTGAGAATGGACTTATAATTACTGAAAATATTAATGATAATGTCAATCGTTCTTCACGTAATGTGCAAGGTTTCAAGGTACTCTCTACAGCTGGTGTGAATGTTTATGATATTCTTCTTCACAAAAAATTAATACTTGTGAAACCTGCCATCGACGATCTTGAAAAAAGGGTGATTGCATGAAAAACATATACAACGTCTTAAAAGGTCCTTGTCTTACTGAAAAAGCAGCTTTGTTGCATGAAACAGAGAAGAAAGTTGTTTTTAAGGTAAATCCTGATTCCAATAAGATTGCTATAAAGCAAGCCGTGGAAAAAATGTTTCCCGTTAAAGTTAAAAATGTAAGGGTTGCAAATATGCATGGTAAGCAAAAAAGAGTTGGCCGTTTTACTGGCTTTAGAAATGATTGGAAGAAGGCTTATGTGACACTATCTGAGGGCCAGATTAGTTTTGCAGATGAATTATAATTAATTGTTAATTATCTTATAATCTGTAGGAAAATAAACTTTTCAAGAATGTAATGAAATCTATCCAAAACATCTGATGGAGCGATTGGGAAATCATGAGTATTAAAACATACAAACCGACATCTGCTGGTAAGCGACATCACGTGTCGGTGCAGAATAATGAATTGTCTAAAAAAGGACCAGAGAAAGCTCTTGTTTCCAGCCTCTCTAAAAGTGGTGGTCGTAATAATTATGGACGCATTACCACTAGACATATAGGTGGTGGTCATAAGCGTAAATATAGAATAATTGATTTTAAACGTAATAAAGTAAATATTAACGCTAAAGTTATTTCTATAGAATATGATCCAAATCGATCTGCCAACATTGCATTATTGAGTTATTTAGATGGTGAAAAAAACTATATACTTGCTCCGGATGGAGTAGGAGTAGGAGATCAAATAATAGCTGGTGACAATGTTGATATTCAGCCCGGTAATTGCTTGCCCATGATGAATATCCCTCTTGGTACTATTATTCATAATATTGAAATGAAAATAGGAAAAGGAGCTCAAATGGTCAGAAGTGCTGGAACTTCTGCACAGTTAATGGCCAAGGAAGGTAATTTTGTTCTGGTTCGCTTGCCTTCTAATGAGGTCAGGAAATTTCACAAGCTTTGTCGTGCCTGTATAGGTCAGGTAGGTAACAGGGAATTTGAAAGTCAGAAATTGGGTAAAGCTGGGCGTAGTCGATGGTTAGGTGTTAGGCCTTCTGTCCGAGGTGTTGCAATGAACCCAGTTGATCATCCTATGGGTGGTGGTGAAGGTAAAAGTTCTGGTGGCCGTCATCCATGTACTCCTTGGGGATATCCAACTAAAGGTTATAAAACAAGAACTAATAAGTCTAGTGATAAATTTATTATTAAAAAGAGATCTTAATTGTTGAAGGAGAATTATGGCGCGTTCAGTAAAAAAAGGTCCATTTATAGATGACCATTTAATGAAAAAGGTTGAAAAAGCCATTGAGACTACTTCACGAAAAGTAATTAAAACATGGTCTCGTCGTTCAGACATTATTCCACAAATGGTTGGACTTACCTTTGCAGTTCACAATGGGAAAAAATTCATCCCTGTTTTTGTGTCGGATAATATGGTTGGACATAAGTTAGGTGAATTTTCACCTACACGAACATATTACGGACATACCGCTGACAAGAAAGGTAAAAAATAATTTTTTAAACTTCTTGGTAAGACTTATTAGGAGTAAATATTATGGAAGCAAGAGCAATAGCCAAGGGAACACGCATTTCAGCTCAAAAAGCAAGATTGGTTGCTGATGTAGTTAGGGGAATGAACGTTGATAAGGCGATCAATACCTTAACTTTTATGCCCAAAAAAGGGGCTCTTATAATACGAAAAGTATTAGATTCCGCAATCGCTAATGCAACTCAAAACGATAAAATTGATGTTGATAATTTATTTATTAAGAAAATATTTATTGATGGTGGTCCGTCTCTTAAACGAATAATGCCCAGGGCACAGGGGCGAGCAACAGGAATAATTAAAAGAACAAGTCATATTACTGTGATTTTAGATGAACAATAGCTTTACTTTGTTATCAGGTATTGGTATTAACAAAAGTTTTTTAACGTTGTCAAAGTAAGTTTTATCAATGGAGGATTGTTTTGGGGCAGAAAGTAAATCCATTAGGAATGAGACTTAATATAACCAGAACCTGGGATTCGATCTGGTATGCAGATAAAAATTATTCTCATTTTCTTATAGAAGATCAAAAAATTAGGAAATTTTTTAAAAAACGGCTTAGTCATGCAAGTCTTTCTAAAGTAATTCTTGAGCGTACCGGTGAAAAAGTTCGTGTTAAACTTTTCACTGCTAGGCCTGGTATTATTATAGGTAAGAAAGGTGCTGAGATTGAGATTTTAAAAAAAGATCTTGAAAAACAGATAAATAGAACAGTTGTAATTGATATTCAGGAAATACGAAGGCCTGAAGCTGATGCTAAGTTGATAGCAGACAACGTAGCAGGTCAACTTGTACGTCGGGTAGCTTTTAGACGGGCTATGAAGAAAGCTGTTAGTTCAGCACTTCGATTTGGAGTAAAGGGTATTAAAATATCATGTTCTGGACGGCTAGGTGGAGCAGAAATGTCTCGTTGTGAGTGGATGAGAGAAGGAAGAGTTCCTTTGCATACGCTAAGAGCTGATATCGATTATGCCCTCTCTGAAGCAAATACCACATATGGAATTATTGGAGTTAAGGTTTGGATTTTCAATGGTGAAGTTTTAAGTGATTCTGAAGTTGCTGCCGGCTGAGAATTGTAACTTATATCTTTGAAAATTAAAAAAATTTTATGGAGTATGATAAATGTTAAGTCCTAAAAAAGTCCTTCATAGAAAGGTGTTTAAGGGCCGATTGACAGGAGTAGCTTTTCGAGGATCGTCAATTTCATTTGGAGATTATGGTCTTAAAGCCTTAGATTGTGGGAAGATGAGTGCTCGGCAAATTGAAGCTGCTCGTATTGCTGTTAATCGTAAAATTAAACGTGGTGGAAAAGTTTGGATTCGGGTTTTTCCTGATAAGCCTATTACCAAAAAACCAGCTGAAACACGTATGGGTAAAGGTAAAGGTAATCCAGAGTATTGGGTAGCACAGATACATCCAGGAAAGATGATTTTTGAAATTTCCGGGGTAGATGAAGAGTTAGCTATTCGGGCTTTGACTCTTGCAGGTAATAAGTTGCCATTTGCTACAAAAGTAGTTTCCCGGAGAAATATGATATGAAAATTGTAGATCTACGAAAAATGTCTTTAGAAGAACTTAAAAGAAAAGAAGTTGAAATAAGAGAAGAAATGTCTAAGCTTTCATTTCAGCATAAGATTAGACCTCTTGAAAATACCTCACGATTGTCTTTTCTCCGTAAGGATATTGCAAGAATACAAACTTTACGAATACAGATTTCTTAAGTTTAAATATAAAATATTTAATTTGTTTAAATTCTGCTTCCTATAACTTTGAACTAATAAAAATATGAGTGAGATAAATAAATCAAAAAAAACGAAAACTGGTTCTGTCGTGAGCGATAGAATGGAAAAAAGTATCGTTGTTAAGGTAGAGAGAAAAGTTCAGCATCCATTGTACGGTAAATTTGTTAAAAAAACTGTTAAGTATATTGCTGATGATCCTGAAAATTTATGTAAAATTGGTGACTTAGTACTTATTGAAGAGTGTCGTCCATTAAGTAAAAGAAAACGTTGGCGTCTTAGAACAATTTTAGATCGTTCTGCCTAATTTTTTGTTTAAATATTCTGGATAAATTTAGTGAATTGTTGCTGAGTAAAATTAGGTGAAATTATGATACAAACAGAAACAGTGCTTAACGTTGCCGATAATTCCGGAGCTAGGAAAGTACTTTGTATGAGAGTTCTCGGTGGATCACGAAAAAGATATGCTTCCATTGGTGATGTTATTATTGTGGCAGTGAAAGAAGCCATTCCGCACGCCAAGGTTAAAAAAGGAGATGTTGTCAAAGCAGTTATCGTTCGTACCGTTAAAGAGTTAAAACGTATGGATGATACTTGGGTAAAATTTGATGATAATGCCGCTGTGATTCTTTCAGGTAGTGGAGAGCCTTTGGGAACTCGTATTTTTGGTCCTGTTGCGAGAGAATTACGTAATCAAGGTTTTATGAAAATTATATCATTGGCACCAGAAGTTTTATAATTTTTTTCAATTCTTACGCTTAGCATTATTCTTTTGAGAGCAAAGGTATAAAAAATGTCACAAGGAAAAACATATTTAAAGAAAAATGACCAGGTAGAAATAATTACTGGCAAAGATAAGGGTAGAGTAGGAAAAATTATTCGTCTTATGCCTGACAAAAATAAAGCAATAGTTGAGCGTGTTAATATGATTAAACGTCATAAAAAACCAACACAAATGAATCAACAGGGCCAAATTTTAGAAATTGAAGCACCTCTACATGTTTCAAACTTACAGTTGATATGTCCTGCCTGTACTAAAACTGGTCGCATAGGAAAGCGTGTACTTGATGACGGTACCAAGATACGTTTTTGTAAAAGTTGTGGTGAATCTGTTGATGCTAAGTCATAATTTTTTTAATGAACTGATGTTAGAGGTTATAAATGGGTACGCTTAAAAAATTTTACAATGACACATGTATTGCTTCTTTGAAAGAAGAGTTTGGATATAAAAATGTTATGCAGGTTCCTAAAATTAAGAAAATTGTTCTTAATATGGGATTAGGTGAAGCCGTTCAGAATCCGAAAATTATTGAAGGAGCTGTAGAGGAACTTTCAAAGATTGCTGGACAAAGAGCAGTTATAACCAGAGCTAAAAAGTCAATTGCTGGTTTTAAATTAAGAGAAGGTGTCGCAATTGGTTGTTGTGTTACATTACGTGAAGAACGTATGTATAACTTTTTTAGTAAGTTAGTTAATGTTGCATTACCTAGAGTTAGAGATTTTCGTGGTCTATCTCCTAAATGGTTTGATGGACGTGGAAATTATTCAATGGGGATTAAGGAGCATATAATTTTTCCTGAAATCGATTATGATAAAATTGATAAAGTTAAAGGTTTTAATGTAACTATCGTTACATCAGCTCCAACAAACCAAGAGGCTCTTTCTCTTCTTAAATATTTAGGAATGCCATTCAAGAAGTAGGAGTTTTTGCTTCTACGTTAAACTATAGAGTTATTTATTGGAGGTTGTTTTGGCCAAAAAATCATTAATTGCAAAAGCAAGCCGTGAACCTAAGTTTAAGGTTAGAGGCTATAATAGGTGTCCACTTTGTGGAAGGCCTAGAGCTTTTCTGAGAAAATTTGGTATTTGTAGAATTTGTTTTCGTGGTTTAGCCTCTCATGGTGAAATTACAGGTGTCGTTAAGTCTAGTTGGTAGATTTGATTTTTTGAAATTATTAGTTTTTATAATAGAGGAGTGCTCACCATGTCCATGAGTGATCCAGTAGCAGACATGTTAACCAGGGTAAGAAATGCAGTAATGGTTAAGTTTGATAGTGTTAAGATGCCTAAGTCTAATCTTAAGGTTAGTATTGCTAAAGTTTTAAAAGAAGAAGGCTATATTTCAGACTTTAAATTATCTGATGATGGTGTTCAGGGTACTTTGACAATTTTTTTAAAATATGGTGTTAATAACGAACCTGTAATTGTAGGTATTAAACGTATCAGTAAGCCTGGACTGAGGAAGTATGTGAAGGCTGATAAACTTACAAAAGTTTTAAATGGATTAGGTGTAGCTATAATTTCTACTTCAATTGGAATTATAACTGATAAAACTGCACGTGCTAATAATACAGGTGGAGAAATACTTTGTGAGGTTTGGTAACAAATTCACAAATAATGGAGGTACATATGTCTCGTATTGGAAAACAACCTATTTCATTGCCTACCGGCGTAACTATCGTTATCGATGGACAATTGATTTCTGTTAAAGGTTCGAAGGGCTTGCTTCAGAGAGTTGTGCGTGATGAAATTAAAGTTGAACAGATATCAAATGAACTGCTAGTGAATACACACGAGGAAGGGTCTAAGAATAGTGCTTTTCGTGGTTTGTTTCGTAGTCTCCTTAATAATATGGTTGTTGGTGTTCATGAAGGTTTTAAGAAAATTTTACTTGTAGAAGGTGTTGGATATAAAGCTAATGTAGTAGGAAATACATTAACTTTAAATGTAGGATATTCCAATCCGGTTGATTTTATTTTACCAGATGGTGTAATAGCAACTGTCGAAAGTAATAATAAAATTAATTTAGAATCTATAGATAAAGAATTACTTGGCTCAACCGCTTCTAAAATTCGTGCTATACGTAAACCTGAACCTTATAAAGGCAAAGGGATTCGATATTCTGACGAGCATATTGTTCGCAAGGTCGGAAAGTCAGCTGGTAAAAAATAATATTTTTTGTAAATACAGTTCATTTTATAATGGTGTTAAATTATGGGTAAGACCAATCCTAAAGCTACAGCTCGAATTAAACGAGTAAGTCGTATCCGAAAAAAAATAGTAGGTACTTCTGAACGCCCACGGTTAAGAGTGTTTAAAAGTAGTAAGCATATATATGCACAGATTATAGATGACTCTGTTGGGAAAACAATTACTTACATGTCAACCATAGATAAGGAATTTGATAAGGGTGATGTAAAAGGAAAAATTGCAGCCGCAGAAAAAGTAGGAGAGCTTCTTGCTATACGTGCTAAAGCTTTTGGAATTCAAAAAGTTGTTTTTGATCGTGGTGGTTTTATATATCATGGTCGTATAAAAGCTGTTTCTGAAGGTGCTCGTAAAAATGGATTACAATTTTAATAAACACATAATAATTAGGAGGTTGTCTCTTGTCTGATTTTAAACGTTCCAAGAGTGAAACACCTGAGGAACTAATTGAAAAGATAGTTTTTATCAACAGGGTTGCTAAAGTTGTTAAGGGTGGTCGTCGTTTTAGCTTTAGTGCAATTGTTGTTGTTGGAAATGGTAACGGTAAAGTTGGATATGGTTTGGGAAAAGCTAATCAAGTACCTGATGCAATACGTAAAGGTGTTGAGCAGGCAAAAAAAGATATGGTAACTGTTTCCCTGACAGAATTTTCAATTCCGCATACGATAATTGGAAGATATGGTGCTGGTTGTGTTCTTTTAAAACCTGCCTCTGAAGGTACTGGTGTGATAGCCGGTGGTCCTGTTCGTGCCGTATTAGAAGCTGTCGGAGTAACAAATATTTTAACCAAATGTTTAGGATCTAATAATCCCCACAATATGGTTAAAGCAACCATGAGTGGATTAAGAAGTTTACGATCAGCTCAAAGTATAGCTAATTTGCGTGGTAAGAATTTAGACGAAATATCCGCTTAGGTACTACACATTTTCCTTTATTTATTCTTACATTAAGGACGTGTGTTTTTTTTTGTTTTTTAAAAATTTTAAAGGTAAATCAATAAAATGGCCGATACAATTACATATACTTTGGTCAAAAGTGGTATTGGAAGTACTCAAAAAATAAGAGCTACTTTAATAGGATTAGGATTGAACAAGATGCAGAAAACCGCTACTCGTAAAAATACCCCTGAAATTAAGGGAATGCTGAACAAGGTGAGCCATCTTATTCAAATCAAGGAGCTATAAAATGATATCTTTATCTAATCTCTCACCTAATATTGGATCAAATCGTAAACGGAAACGTGTTGGACGAGGCCAAGGTTCTGGGCGTGGTAAAACTGCTACAAGGGGTCATAAAGGTGCTAATTCACGTTCTGGGGCTTCAATTCGACCAGGATTTGAAGGTGGTCAAATGCCATTGCAACGTCGGCTTCCAAAGCGTGGTTTTCATAGTAAGTTTAAGATTGAATATTCGATTGTTTCCTTATCACAACTGAATGATCTTGATGTAACTGGAGATATAACTGCAGAAGTCTTATTTAACGCAGGTTTGATAAAAAAAGATTTACCCGTTAAAGTTTTAGCTAATGGAGATATCACAAAAGCTATTGTACTCCACATTGATAAAATTAGTCAGGAAGCAAAAGCTAAAATTGAGTTAGTCGGTGGTAAAGTTTTTGAATTTAATTCAATTTGATTTTATACTATTAACCTTCATTTTTGTATTTTTTTCTCAAGTTAAGTATAGGTTGAATTAATGAGTGGATTGCAGAGTGCGGCTAACATACCTGAGCTCCGAAAGAGATTGTTTTTTACTTTAGCCATGCTCGCTGTTTATCGTATGGGTGTTCAGATTCCAACACCTGGTATTAATGGTGAAGCTGTTGCTGCATTCTTTCTTCAGCATGCCGGTTCATTGTTTGGAATGTTTAATATGTTTTCAGGTGGTGCCTTGAGCAATTTTTCAATTTTTGCCTTAGGTATAATGCCCTATATAAGTGCCTCAATTATTATTCAACTTCTGACTGTAGTTGTACCACAATTAGAGGCCTTATCGAAAGAAGGTGAATCCGGACGTAGAAAAATTACTCAATACACTCGTTACGGTACAGTTGGATTGAGTATTGTTCAAAGCTTATTTATTAGTGCTGGACTTGAAAGCATGACTGGTCCTGGAGGAGAAGTTATAGTTTTAGTTCCTGGTCTTCAGTTTAAGTTAATGACTATGCTTACATTGACATCAGGTACAGCATTTATCATGTGGCTTGGCGAGCAAATGACAGAGCGTGGCATCGGTAATGGGATGTCTTTAATTATTTTCGCAGGTATTGTTGCTGGTGGGCCAGCTGCTGTAATAAACTCAATTCAACTCATTCAAGCAGGCGAGATTGGCCTTTTTTTCATACCTTTTATCATAGCTTTTATGCTTGCAGTGGTAGCCTTTATTGTTTTTTTTGAAACAGCCCAACGCCGGATTCCTATACAATATGCGAAGCGAGTTGTTGGTAGAAAAGTATATGGTGGTCAAAGTTCTCATCTTCCTTTAAAAATAAATATTTCAGGTGTAATTCCTCCTATTTTTGCTTCATCGATTATGATGTTCCCTGCTACTATTGGGAGTTTTATTCAGATTGAGTGGGTCCAACAAATCTCTGCTGCTCTTTCCCCTGGCACTGTTTATTATTATATAATGTTTATAGCAATGATAGTTTTCTTTTGTTTTTTTTATACTGCTGTGACATTTAAGCCTGACGATGTAGCAGAAAATCTGAAAAAAAATGGTGGATTTGTTCCTGGAATTCGACCTGGTAAAAAAACTGCTGAATTTATTGATAAGTCTTTAACTAGACTTACTGTTGTTGGTTCCATTTATTTAAGTGTTGTATGTGTATTGCCAACACTTATGATGACTAAATTTAACCTTCCCTTCTATTTTGGTGGCACAGCTCTTTTGATTGTTGTTGGTGTGGCTATTGATACTATGTCTCAAATTGAATCACATCTCGTAATGCGTAATTATGAAGGCTTTATGAAGGCCGGAAAAATTCAAGGACGAAGGTAGCATTGTTTAATTCTGAAAAAAATAAAGTTGATAAGTCGATTCTTCTTAAGACTTCTGATGAAATTTCTTTAATGTATGAAGCTAATCAGATTGTTGCAGAGTTATTATGCACAATTAGAAGAATTATAGAACCTGGACTTTCAACATTTGAACTTGATCAAATTGCTGAAGATTTTTGTGTTAAAAAAAAAGCTAAACCTGCTTTTAAGGGATATAGAGGCTTCCCTTCTTCCTTGTGTGTTTCTATAAACGAAGAAGTTGTACATGGCATACCTTCTCGAAAGCGTAAGCTACTCAAGGGAGATATTGTGTCCCTTGATTTCGGTGTTTGTAAAAATGGATATTTTGGAGATTCTGCCATTACTGTTCCTGTAGATATTGTATCAAACGATAATAATAAATTAATTAAAATTACTGAAGATTCCTTATTATTGGCTATAAATGAAGTGCAAATTGGAAATAGAATAAATGATATTTCCAGAATTATTCAAGAACATGTTCAAAAAAGCGGTTTTTCTATTGTACGACAGTTTGTAGGGCATGGTATCGGTAAGTCCTTGCATGAAGGACCTGAAATTCCTAACTTTGTTCAAACTGGACATTCGCCAAGATTATTAGCTGGAATGGTTCTGGCCATAGAACCTATGGTAAACATTGGAACACACAATGTCTCAGTGCTAAAAGATGGCTGGACTGTTGTCACCAGCGATAAAAAATGTTCGGCACATTTTGAGCATACTGTAGCAGTTACAACTAATGGTCCATTAATTTTATCTTCACAAACACTTTTTGTTTAAAAATTATCACTTTCATTTTATGTAAATTTGTACTAAGATGATTTTTTTTGTTTTTATAGAAATAAATTTTAGGAGTAAGAATGGCAAAAGAAGAAGCCATCGAAGTTGAAGGAACAATTGTTGAGCCATTGCCGAACGCGATGTTTCGTGTTGAATTAGATAATGGGCATAAAGTTTTAGCTCATATTTCTGGTAAAATGAGAATGCATTTTATTAAAATATTACCTGGTGATAGAGTAACTATTGAGCTGTCACCATATGATCTTTCGCGTGGTAGAGTTACATTTCGTGCCAAGGGCGGAAAAAAAAATAAATAGCGGGTATATCTATCATGAAAGTTCGAACTTCAGTTAAGAAAATTTGTAGTGATTGTAAAATTTTTAAGCGGAATGGGATAGTTAGGGTTACTTGTAAGTTGAAAAAACATAAACAGCGTCAAGGTTAGTGTTTTGTTAATAAATTTTTTTTATATTTACTATTTAACTTGAGGAGATGCAATTTTGGCACGTTTATCAGGAGTTGACCTCCCAAAAAATAAGCACATTGATAGAGCTTTAACTTATATTCATGGAATAGGGCTCACATCAGCACGTCAGATACTTCTGAAAGCTGATTTGCCCTTTACGATGAACAGTGATGATTTAAGTGGTGATGATGTCACTCGAATTCGTAAGATTATAGAAGATGAATATACAGTTGAAGGGGATCGTCGACGTGAAGTATCCATGGACATTAAGAGGCTCATGGATTTAGGGTGCTATCGTGGTAAAAGACACAGGATGGGGCTTCCGTGTCGTGGTCAAAAAACTAAAACCAATGCTAGAACACGAAAAGGTCCACGTCGTGGAGCTGCAGCTCGTAGAAAATAAATTTTATTAAAAAGGTAATCTAATGGCCGGAGCAAAACGTTCAGTTGTTCGAACTAAAAAGAAAATTAAAAAGAATATACCAGAAGGTATTGTTTTTATCTATTCTACCTTTAACAATACCATTGTAACCATTTCAGATACCCAAGGTAACGTTATATCATGGTGCAGTGCTGGTATTCTCGGCTTTAAAGGCTCTCGCAAAAGTACTCCTTTTGCTGCTCAAAACGCAATTTCTGAAGCCAGTCAAAAAGCTGCTGATCATGGGATGCGAAAAGTTGAAGTTAAAGTGAAAGGTCCTGGCCCTGGTAGAGAGGCAGCATTACGAGCTTTATCTACAACAGGCTTTGAGGTGACTCGTATCTGTGATATAACTCCTGTTCCTCATAATGGTTGCAAGCCCCCCAAACGACGTCGTGTTTAATTTTACTATCTGTTTTTATTTATAATAATTTTCCATAAAAAGCTGGAGGTATAAGTGGCTAGAGATATAGGGGCAGCATGTCGACGTTGTAGACGTGAAAACCTTAAGTTATATTTGAAAGGTGATCGTTGTTATTCTGATAAATGTTCATTTGAGCGTCGAGCTTTTGGACCAGGACAACATGGGCAGGCTAGATTTAAAAAAGTTTCTGATTATGCCCTTCAGTTACGTGAAAAGCAAAAAGTAAAAAACATGTATGGCGTTCTTGAAAAGCATTTTCGAATTTGCTTTCACAAAGCGGATCAGCAAAAAGGTGTTACCGGTGAGAATTTACTGGTAAATTTGGAAAGACGTTTGGATAACACAATTTTCCGTATTGGATTGTCTTCTTCCAGAACTCAAGCAAGACAATTTGTTTTACATAGTCATATATTAGTTAATGGAAAAAAAGTTAATATACCATCTTATCTTGTAAAAGCTGGTGATGAAATTACTGTTAAGGAAAAAAGTCGAAAAAATTCTATTATTAATGATAACTTAGAGGTCGTAGCTCGTCGTGGAATTCCTAGTTGGTTAGAACTTGATAAAGATAACTATAAGGCTATTGTTAAATCTCTTCCTAATCGCGATGAATTAACAATGCCCATCCAAGAACATTTGATTGTTGAACTTTATTCTAAATAATTAATTTCTGTTTTTTACTTTTTTTAAAAAAATATTTTTTAAAATTAATATAGATGATGTCTTTGACATTATCTATATTAATTTTTTAATATATTGTGTTGATTATGTTCATTATTTTATAATGAATTTTTCTATAAGAAAAAAGATATGCAGAGAAGGATTTATATGACCCAAACTGCTGAAGAAAAGATCCCGTTTTATCGTAATTGGCGTCAGTTAATTCAACCCGAAAAACTAGAGGTTGATAAAGCTAAACATTCTGAATCTTACGGTAAATTCATATGTCAGCCTTTAGAAAGAGGTTTTGCTGCTACAATCGGTAATTCTCTGCGACGTATTTTATTGTCATCAATCCAAGGTGCAGCAATTACAGTTGTAAAAATTGACGGTGCCCTGCATGAATTTACAGCAATGAAGGATGTTGTTGAAGATGTAAGTGAAATTATTTTGAATCTTAAACAGGTTCGAATTAAACTGAATAAGCCAGATTCTCAAACTGTGGTAATTGATAAAACTGGTCCATGTGTTGTAACCGCTTCTGATATTAAGGGGTCTTCATTTGTTGATATCATGAACGGCGACCAGGTTCTTTGTACCTTAACAGGTAATTCTCGTTTTCACGCTGAATTAACTGTTGAGTGGGGAAAAGGATATCAACCTGCAGAAAAGCAGTCTAAAGAGAATCTTACCATTGGACAAATACCCATTGATGCTATTTTTACACCTGTTAAGTTAATCCAATATAATGTTTCTCAAGCTCGGGTTGGTCAACAAACTGATTATGACAAATTAACAATAGAGATTGAAACCGATGGTAGTGTGAAACCAGAAAGTGCTTTGGCCTATGCAGCAAAAATCCTTAAGGAACAGATGACTATTTTCATCAATTTTGATGAAGGAAGTGCTGAGCCTGATACTGTAGTTATTGATACTCCTGACACTGAAAACGTTTTTCTAAATCAACCTGTAGATGATTTAGAATTATCTGTTCGTTCCGCTAATTGTTTAAAGAATGCAGAAATAAATTTTATTGGCGAGCTTTGCCAGAAAACAGATCAAGAAATGTTAAAGACTAAGAATTTTGGTCGTAAATCTCTGAATGAGATTAAAGCATTGCTTTCTGAACGTGGATTAACCCTTGGTCAAAAGTTTGACAGTTGGGTAGCCCCTGAGATTATTAAAAAAAATGAAGAACATGAATAGTTTTAAATGATTTATTAGTTAGAATTTGAATCTATTCTTTTTGTTACTTATATTGTTTTACCATCAACATTAAAAGTTGAGGATTAATTAATGAGACATCGAAAATCAGGAAGGAAATTAGGCCGAACATCTTCTCATCGTGAGGCTATGTTTAGAAATATGATAACGTCTCTTTTTGAGCATGAAAGAATTGTTACAACGACCCCTAAAGCAAAAGAAGCTAGATGTATAGCTGATAAAATGATCACTCTTGCTAAAAAAGGTGATTTGCATGCCAGACGTCAAGCCTTGAGTTATATCCGTAGTAAAGATATAGTTGCTAAACTTTTTGAAGTAATTCATTTGAAATTTACTGATCGTAAGGGTGGGTATACTCGAATTGTTCAAACCGGCATTCGTCGCGGTGATGCTGCTCCTATGGCCATTCTTGAACTAGTTGGTTATCAGGAAATCATAGAGGTAAAGGCTGATAATTAATTTTATTAAATTGTTTGTACGGTAGTTATCTTTACTTTAGTTCTTGATTTATTTCTTTATCAAGCTAAAAACTGACATGATTTTTCATGTCAGTTTTTTTTTGTTTTAACGATCCCGAATTGTTTGAACCTTAGGATTATAATACCATGCACAATAAAGATAAATTTCCCGATGGTATGATTCCATTAGGGACAGAGACTTTTCAGTTTTCGTGTCATTCTGGAGTGAAATGTTTTACGTCCTGTTGTAAAAATGTCGATATGTTTCTTTTTCCTTATGATATCATTCGATTGAAAAACAGATTAGGTGTTGATTCTGAATCGTTTATGCGACGTTATACACGACTAAGTACTGGGAGCCATCCCTATTTCCCTGCTGTTATGCTTAAATTGAGTGATGATGTTGAGAAATCCTGTCCATTTTTAACTGATAAGGGATGTTCTGTATATTCTGATCGGCCTTCAGCCTGTCGGACGTATCCTCTTGAACGAGCTGTAGATAGAACTCCAGAACGTGGATCATGTCTTGATTATTATTTTTTGACAAATCATTCGTATTGTTTAGGACATCAAGAAAAAAAATCCTGTACAACTTTACAATGGATTCGAGAGCAGCAACTTCAAGAATATAATAATATGAATGATAGATGGGCTGAACTTGACACGATTTTTCTTACAAATCCATGGAAAGGCGAAGGTAGTGGTGGTCCTCTGCAACAAATAGCCTTTATGGTCTGTTATAATGTTGATGAGTTCAAGCTTTTCGTTGCTCGTCAACATATCTTTGAACAGTTTCAGATGTCCAATAAACAAAAAAATCGTTTTGAGTCCGATGATGTGGCATTGCTTCAGTTTGGTTTTGATTGGCTGAAATTTTTTCTGACCGGTAAATCATCGTTACAACAACGTTAAGTTCTTTTTTGATAATCTATAGATAGGTTGCAAAATATAGTATCTAGTGGTATAAAATTCTTTTTTTATGTTGTTTGTACTTGGTAAATAATTAGTGGATAGTTAAATTCGCACACCTCTTGCTGTACTGGTGTCATGTATAGTTTTTTATGCAAACTGTATTGTGATAAAATAGGGGTGGAGGTTAAACCAGAAAACGGAGAATAAAATGTCATTTGCTTCAGTTAAAGAAATGCTTCAAGCCGGTTTGCATTTTGGTCATCAGACACGTCGTTGGAATCCTAAAATGAAGCCTTATATTTATGGGCCTCGTAATGGTATCTATATTATCAACCTTGATAAGACCAAACGCATGTTTGATACAGCGTGTGATTTTCTCACCAAGGAAATTACGCGTGGAGGTTCTGTGCTCTTTGTAGGGACTAAAAGACAAGCTCAGGCAATTGTTTCGGAAGAAGCTAAGCGATGTAATATGCATTATGTGGATCATCGCTGGTTGGGTGGTATGATGACCAATTTTCAGACGATTAAGAATAGTGTCGAACGACTTAAATTAATCGAGTCCATGCAGGAAGATGGTTCCATTCAACGCTTTCCTAAAAAAGAGATTGGTCTTATGGAAAAGGAAAGAATAAAGCTGGAAAGAAATGTTGGCGGTATTAAAAATATGAGAAAATTGCCAACAGTCCTTTTTATAATTGATCCAAAGAAAGAATCCATAGCTGTAAGTGAAGCTAAAAAATTATCCATTCCAGTGGTAGCCCTTGCTGACACCAATTGTGATCCTGATGGAATTGATTTCATGATTCCAGGGAATGACGATTCGTTACGTTCTCTTCGGTTGGTTATCTCTTGTGTTGCAGAAGCTGTTCTTGCTGGTCAAGCTAAATTGGATGGAGAGCATGCCTCTGACGAGGCCCTTGCGGCAGCGATGGGAGATGTCGCATCTGAGATGGAACAAGGTTCTGTCGAGGTTGAAAGCTAAGTCGTTTTCACCCCTCGATTTTTTATTTTTTTGAAGGGGCTGTCTTAGGACTGCCCCTTTGTTTTGTCAGGATGTTTTTTTGTGTCCTTTTTATAAGTTGTAATGGTTATCGCATATAAATGCGACTCAAAATAATGATTTAAGAGTATATATGAGGGAGATTGGCTATGAATATTACAAGTCAGATGGTAAAAGACCTGCGTGATAAAACCGGGGCTGGAATGATGGATTGCAAGAAAGCTTTGAGTGAAAATGATGGTGATATGGAAAAGGCTATCGATTTTCTACGACAAAAGGGCCTTGCTGTTGCTGCTAAAAGAGCTGGACGAGCTACAAGTGAAGGCGTCATCGAAACGTATATCCATGCTGGTGGAAAACTCGGGGTTATGGTTGAGTTAAATTGCGAAACTGATTTTGTCGCTAAAACCGATGGCTTCCGTGAGTTTGCTCGTGATGTTGCGATGCATATTGCTGCCGCAAATCCAGTATCTTTGAGTAGAAGTGATGTGCCCGAAGAAATCGTTGAACGCGAACGTCAAATTTATATTCAACAGGCCCTTGATTCAGGAAAGCCTGAAAATATTGTTGAAAAAATGGTTGCCGGCAAGGTTGACCGTTTTCTTTCCGAAATTTGTTTGCTTGAGCAGAAATTTGTAAAAAATCCAGATGTTAGTGTTCAGGATATGCTGACTGAGCTTATAGGAAAAATGGGAGAAAATGTTTCTGTGCGACGTTTTTCCCGTTTTCAAGTTGGAGTATAAAATTTTACAACTCTGTTGTTTCTTCATTTTTAAAGTATCAGCCATATAGTTCTCTATACGTCGTAGGTATAAGCTTTCTAAGGCTTTTTCTACTTGATGTTAGGCTTCCCCCTCCCCACTTCTTTTATGCATTAGTCGGAATGCAAAGGATCACTTTATGCAAACACAATATAAAAGAATTCTGCTGAAATTAAGTGGCGAGGCCCTGATGGGTGATGATGCCTTTGGTATAAACACTGCGGTCATAAATTATGTGGCAGGGGAAGTCAAAGAGCTCGTGAGCCTAGGAGTTGAGCCCGGGATTGTGATCGGGGCAGGGAATATTTTTAGGGGGATGGCAGGTGCCAGCAAGGGAATGGATCGAAGTACCGCTGATAATATGGGAATGCTGGCTACTGTAATTAATAGTCTGGCCCTTCAGGATGCCCTTGAAAGAAATGGTGTTATTACCCGGGTGATGTCTGCTATTCCCATGCCTTCTGTTTGCGAGTCTTACATCAGGCGTAGGGCCATTCGCCATCTTGAAAAGGGTCGGGTTATTATTTTTGCTGGTGGAACTGGAAATCCCTATTTTACTACAGATTCAGCTGGAGTTCTTCGAGCTCTTGAAATTAATGCCGATATCGTGATTAAGGCTACCAAGGTTGATGGTATTTACGATAAAGACCCTGTCGGCGCTCCGGATGCTATCAAATTTGATCGTTTAACATACGACATGGTATTGCAGAAAGGCTTACGAGTTATGGATGCTGCAGGGATCGCTTTAGCCAGGGATGATAAAAAGCCTATTCTCGTGTTGAATATGAATAAGAAAGGCAATATCTTAAAGGCCATTTGTGGTGAACAGATAGGAACTTTGGTCACGATATGAATCGCCAGTTGTTGATAAGTAGCAAATAAAATTTTGATGAATTAGCAAAGATAGAGGTCGTTTTTTACCAAAATCCTCTAAGTGGAGATGAGTTGATGAGTGAGATATTGATGGAAATGGCTGACAAGATCGAGAAGAGCATAGAAGCCTTGAGGCATGAACTCTCCAAGGTACGGACTGGTCGTGCCTCTCTTGCTTTGCTTGAAGGGATCTCGGTTAATGCTTACGGGAGTTCAATGCCCTTAAATCAAGTTGGCTCCATGACCATTCCGGAGAGCCGTATGATTGTTATTACTCCCTGGGATCCTCAAATGCTGCCTGTCATTGAAAAAGCTATTCTTAAATCTGATCTTGGGTTGAATCCCGCCAATGATGGAAAGATGATTCGCCTGTCCATTCCTCAGCTGACTGAGGAGCGTCGGAAAGATCTGGTGAAACAGGTTAAGAAAATTGCCGAGGAAATTCGGATAGCTGTTCGTAATATTCGTCGTGACTCCATTGATGTATTAAAAAAACAGAAGAAAGAAAAAGAGATTTCCGAGGATGATCTGTTTAGACTTCAGGATGAGGCACAACAGAAGACGGATATGTCCATGAAGTTGATTGATACGATTGCTCTTGCCAAGGAGAAAGAGGTGATGGAGGTATAATTCCTTGGTGTCATGATTGGATAATCATTCCGTTTTTTTCACACTGAGATGTTTGCAAACTTCTATAACTCTTTTTGCCTGATTCGGAGCCTTGTACTTGAGTGTTGCCAAGACTCCATCGATTGCTTCTTTTCTAAGCTGTTTCCTGATTTGAAGGTCTCCTGATTCTTATGTCCCAAAGTCCCTGCATAGATTCTGCCCGTATTCCTCGTCATGTGGCCATCATAATGGATGGGAACGGACGATGGGCTCAACGACGTCACCAGCCTCGCCTTTATGGCCATAAGATTGGTGTTGAATCCGTTCAGGAGGTCGTGGAAACTGCCCGTGAAATCGGCATTGAAATATTGACTCTGTATGCCTTTTCTTCAGAAAACTGGAAACGTCCGGTTTCCGAGGTAAGTGGGCTGATGTCTATTTTGAAGAGTTATGTTCAAGCAGAACTTTCCAGGATGTTGAAGAATAATATCCGATTTACCTGTATTGGAGAGTTGGATCAATTGCCGGCTGAAGTACTTAGAGTGTTGGATCACGCGAGGTCGCAGACAGCCCAGAACACAGAGTTGCAGCTCAATCTTGCTTTGAGTTATGGTTCACGTGGTGAATTGACCAAGGTTATAAAAAAGATTGCATCGGCTTGTGTGGCCGGGACACTGAGTGCTTCTGATATCGACGAGGAGTTGGTCAGCGGCTATCTCGATACTGCTGGAATGGTGGATCCTGATTTATTGATTCGTACAGGGGGGGAGGCCAGGTTATCGAATTTTCTTCTTTGGCAGGCATCGTACAGTGAAATTTATTTTACTGACGTTATGTGGCCGGATTTTCGTAAGGATGCTTTTCTGCATGCCATTGCCGATTATCAACAGCGAGAACGTCGTTTTGGCAAGGTCAGCGCTCAATTGCAAAATGAATAACAGTTACGTCGGATGCCCGACACACCTAAGGATGAACGTACTGGCCTGTCTCTCTGGTTTAGTGTCTTCAGGCTTAATATGAATCGTTTAATCCCTGGACTCATCCTGGCCTTATGTTGGCTGCTGCTTCTGCTTCATGGCTCTTTTCTGCTGTTTCTGTTGATTATCATTCCGGTAATCGCCATTGGTGGCCATGAATATGTAAAAATGGCATTTCCTGAAAAGGATGTTTCCTCCCATTTATTCCTGAAGATTCTTGTTTTGTTTCCTGCTTTAGGTGCCGCTTATTTCCTTTCCCAAGGGCTCACTGCCGGTCTGTTCCTCTCGCTTCTTTTGCTGACCTGTTACATCCTTTACTCCTATCGCCAGATTGATGATCCTCTCCTGCTCTTCAGTCGTGCCTTTTTCGGAGTGATGTATGTCGGTTTTCTTGGTTCGTATCTCTTGCTGCTTCATCAACTTCCGGAAGGAAGCAGTTGGCTTCTTGTCTTGACGGCAATCACGGCAGGCTCAGATTCCGGAGCCTATTACTGTGGTCGGCGCTTTGGAAAACATAAACTCTGTCCCCTGGTGAGTCCCAAGAAGACCATTGAGGGAGCGATTGGCGGGATTGTAGCCGGGATTGCCGGAGCGGTTTTGATGGCCTTTCTCTTAAAGGTGCAGGTCGGTTTATTATTTCTGATTCCTGCGGCTGTTTTGTTGACCGGTGTGGGGATAGTCGGCGATCTTACAGAGTCGGTGATCAAAAGAGCAACGGGAACCAAGGACTCCGGGACGATACTGAGAGGGCACGGTGGTATTCTTGATCGGGTTGACTCGCTGCTTTTCGCTGGTCCTGTACTCTATTATCTTTTGGTCTGGTATCAGCATCTATCGGTGATTTCCCTATGAAAAAGATTTCTCTCCTTGGTTCTACCGGGTCCATCGGCAGGGGGGTACTTGATATTGTCAGGATGTTTCCTGATCAATATGCCATCGCCGGGCTTGCTGCCGGAAGAAATGTTGAGCTGTTGAGCAGACAAGTCCTGGAATTTTCTCCAGAACTTGTCTCTGTGCTGGATGAATCCTGTTCGATTCAACTCAAAGCCCTGCTGCCAAAGTCTTTGCATAACACGATAGTCTGGGGAACAGAGGGCAATGTGCAAGTGGCTGCCCTTGATAGTGCAGACATAACTGTTTCTGCGATCGTTGGTGCGGCTGGATTATTGCCGACCATGGCGGCCATTGAGGCGGGGAAGGATATTGGGCTTGCCAACAAGGAAACGCTTGTTATGGCCGGAAAGCTGGTTATGGCTGCAGCCAGGCGCAAGGGAATTCAATTGTTGCCGGTGGATTCGGAACATAGTGCCATTTTTCAGGCATTGGAGGCTGGTCGTAAAGAAGATGTGGCCAAGATTATCCTTACTGCATCCGGCGGGCCGTTTTTATCGAGAAAAGCTGAGGAACTGCATCTGGTCACTCCTGAGCAGGCCCTGGCGCATCCCAACTGGAGCATGGGCAGAAAGATCTCCATTGATTCGGCAACCCTTATGAATAAAGGGCTTGAGGTCATTGAGGCGAGATGGCTGTTTGATGTTTCGGTGGACTCCATTGAGGTGGTCATTCATCCTCAATCCATTGTCCATTCTTTGGTGGAGTTCCAGGATGGGGCGGTGGTGGCCCAACTCGGGATTCCTGATATGCGAATTCCCATCGCCTATGCCCTTTCCTATCCCCGCCGGCTCCCTCTGTCGCTTAAGCCTCTGCAACTTTCCCAATGTGCTAATCTGGAATTTTTAGAACCTGATTATGATCGCTTTCCTGCCCTGGCACTGGCCTTTGAGGCCTTGCGTCAAGGAGGCGTCGTTCCTGCGGTTTTGAATGCTGCCAATGAAGTGGCGGTGGAGGCCTTTCTGGCTGGGCGTCTGTCCTTTCCGGGCATTGTAGAAACGGTGGCCCAGGTGGTGGCGACGGTGCAGGATGGCAGTGAGGATTCGTTGGAAGATATCCTGGCGGCGGATGCTATGGCCAGATCTGAGGCAGAACGGATTATTGCGACCAATGATTAAATGGAGCCATTGAAACGAAATGATCCGTAGCATATCTTCATCTTGACGCGACTTGTTGTGTCTTCCGAGGATTTTTTTCTGAATATTTCTCTTGAATAACGGCAGGATAGTTTTTACGGGTTGCTTCAATCAGTTCGCTTCGTTCAAAATGAGCTGAAAATTTCCTTTTGTATTTTTCATTAATGCTTAAAACTTACCAAATGAAGCATTCAGCTTCGCTCTTATCTGACTGCATGGCTGAATCGTTCATCATCCGGCCAATACGATTGGTTCACACTCTCCTGGAGGAAATTTTCCTGATATGAATACTGTAGTTTCTTTTATTATTGTCCTTGGCCTGCTTATTTTTGTACATGAGTTGGGTCATTTTCTTTTTGCCAAGCTGTTTAAGGTCAAGGTGCTCAAGTTTTCTCTGGGATTTGGCCCGAAAGTCATCGGGAGAACCTATGGCGATACCGAATATCTGATCAGCGCCTTTCCCTTGGGCGGATATGTGAAGATGTGTGGAGAAAATCCCGACGAACAGGACGTCTCTGCGGAGGACAGGCAAGGATCTTTTGCCCATAAGTCAGTATGGCAGCGTTTCTTCATCGTCCTTGCCGGGCCTGTTTTTAATCTGCTGTTTGCCCTTGTCCTGTTTTGCGGCCTTTTTATTGCCATTGGTGTTCCCAATTCCCAGGAGACAACTACCATTGGTCAGGTGAGCGAGAAATCTCCGGCGGCAGAGGCGGGGCTTCTGGCCAAGGATACCATTCAACAGATTAATGGGCACCCTGTAACCCAGTGGCTTGATGTCCTGAATAGTGTCAAAGGAAGTGGCGGTCAGCCTTTGACCATGCAGATCAAACGAGGGAATGAGCAGATCAGCGTTGTTGTGACTCCGGCCATAGACGCTGTTAAAAATGTCTTTGGTGAAGAGGTGGAAAAACGATACATGATTGGAGTGGTTAAAGACGAAGCTCTGGTTTACGAAAGGGTGGGTGTGATCAAGGCGATTGAGGCTGGATTTACCCAGACCTGGATGTATATCTCGCTGACCGTGATGGGTTTTGTAAAGCTTATCCAGCGGGTGGTGCCCATGTCCGAGCTTGGAGGTCCCATCCTGATTGCCCAGCTTGCAGGACAGCAGATGGCGGCAGGTTGGGTTCACCTGGTATTTTTCATGGGACTGCTCAGTGTGAATTTGGGGATTCTCAATCTTCTGCCCGTACCAGTTCTTGATGGCGGTCATCTCATGTTTCTGGGGGTTGAAGCGGTGCGGCGCAAACCTTTATCCGAGCGAGTCCAGATTATTGCCCAGCAGATTGGCATGGCCTTGCTTGGCTCACTTATGCTTTTCGTCTTCTATAACGACCTGGTTCGTATCTTTAGCAAATGAACAGTGACATGCCGCTGGTCCTGGCCGTTGACACCGCGAGCAGTTGCAGTTCCGTAGCCCTGACCCGTGGGGTTGCCGGTGCGGTGGCAGGTGGCCAGGTGATCGCTTCTCTATCGTTAAACAGCAGTGTGACCCACTCCCGTCGTCTTCTTGGTGCCATTGATTGGCTCCTTGCTGAAACCGGAACCTCCTGGCAGGCGGTGAATGGGCTTGCCGTCAGTGTGGGGCCGGGCAGTTTTACCGGACTCAGGATTGGCATGGCGACGGTGAAGGGCTTGGCCATGGCCACAGGGAAGCCCTTGCTGGGGGTGTCGACCCTCGATGCGTTAGCCCTGAACTGTACTGGTGAACGATTGATTTGTGCCGTGCTCGATGCCCGTAAAAAAGAGGTCTACGCCTGTTTTTATCGGCTCGACCTCGATGGGATTCCCCGACGAGTTGGTACGATTCGAGTGCTCAGTCCGCAACAACTGGCCTCTGAGATAAGTCAACCGGTGATCTTTGTAGGGGATGCCGTCATGGTCTATGGTGATCTCTGGCGTGAGACCCTAGCTGATTGGTTCGCCAGTGCGCCCATTCCTCTCCATTATCCCTGTGCCAGCGCTCTTGGCTTGTTGGCGGGGGAAATGCTGTTGAACAAGCAGTTTCTTGATCTTGTAACGGCTGTCCCTCTCTATGTAAGGGCTTCAGATGCTGAGTTGAGCCTGGGAGTTGCGACAGAACAGGGCTAGGATGATTTATTCTGTGGAGCTGCGACAGAGGACAATGCGATATTGCCGCCTGTCTTTTTCCGAAAGTCGTCTTCGAAAGCCGGGGACAGAATGAATTTTGCGTACAGCCGCAAAATAAATTCAGTCCCCTTCGTGCGGAGGACTTTCATGGTTCGTTCTGGCTGACCGTCTTGCTCCAGCCATGCTGGTTTGCATCTTGATTGAATGGGTACGATTTTTACTGCTTGCCTGCGCTGAAGGGCATGCAAACTTAGGGGAAATGGACATGATTGTACGGCGGCAGACGCGGAAAATAACAATCGGGGACGTAGCGGTGGGTGGCGGAAACCCCATTACGGTGCAGTCAATGACGAACACCGATACCAGAGATGTCGCCGCGACCGTTGCCCAGATTCACAGTCTGGAGCAGGCGGGCTGCGAACTGATCCGGGTTGCCGTCCTTGATCTTGAGGCGGCGGCTGCCATTGCCAAAATTCGTGCGGCTATTTCCATTCCACTCATCGCTGATATTCATTTCGATCATCGTCTGGCAGTGGCTGCCATGGAACATGGTGCCCAGTCCATCCGGATCAATCCCGGTAATCTGGGGGGTGCCGCCAAGCTGGCTCGCGTGGTGGATGCCGCCAAGGCCCATGGGGTACCAATCCGGGTGGGGGTCAACAGCGGTTCCATTGAGAAGGATCTGCTCAAGATTCATGGCTATCCCAGCCCGGAAAACCCCGCTGCCCTCATCGAGAGCGCCTTGCGCAATGTCCGGTTGCTCGAGGAGCTGGGGTTTTATGAGATGAAGATCTCCATTAAATCTTCGGATACCCTGACCACGGTGAGTGGTTATCAGGCCCTGGCCCGGAAAACGGAGTACCCGCTCCACCTCGGAGTCACTGAAGCCGGCGGCCTGATTGCCGGGACTGTCAAGTCCAGCGTTGCCCTTGGCATCCTGCTTCATCAAGGAATTGGTGATACCTTTCGTATCTCTTTGACCCGTGATCCGGTGGAAGAGGTTCGAGTCGGCTTTGAACTCCTGCGCTCTCTCAAGATTCGCGAACGTGGGCCGGAGCTTATTTCCTGCCCCACCTGCGGTCGTACCCAGATTGATCTGTTCACCCTTGCGGAGGCGGTTGAGCGCTATGTGCAGACCATGAAGGCGCCCATCAAGGTGGCAGTCATGGGTTGCGTCGTCAATGGCCCCGGTGAAGCGAAAGAAGCGGATATCGGTGTTGCCGGCGGGAACGGAGTAGGCATTATTTTCAAGAAAGGGCAAATTTATAAAAAGGTCAAGGAGGAGGAGCTGCTTGCGGTCTTTCTCCAGGAGTTAAAACAGATAGAAGAAGAGATGGGAGAGCTTTCCCCAAAGTAAGCAGGACGTCTCTTCTTCCACTTCCACTATTGCTACGTTTAAAGGGTCGGAAAAATCCATGCGCTATTCTCAAGCTTTTGTCCCAACATTGAAGGAAACCCCGGCTGAGGCCGAGGTGGTCAGCCATCGATTGATGCTGCGTGCCGGTTATATTCGTAAACTGACCGCCGGTGTCTATACCTATCTTCCCTTTGGCCTGGCTGCCATCCGCAAGGTGGAGCGGATTGTCCGTGAGGAGATGAATCGGGCCGGCGCTCAGGAACTGCTGATGCCCATGGTTCAGCCTGCAGATTTATGGCGGGAGACCGGGCGGTATGAGAAGTATGGCCCTGAATTGCTTCGCTTTCGGGATCGGCATGACCGCGAATCCTGCTTAGGACCGACCCACGAAGAGGTGATTACTGATCTGGTACGGGGCGAGGTGCGCTCATATCGCCAGCTTCCCCTCAATCTCTATCAGATCCAGAGTAAATTCAGGGATGAGATTCGACCCCGCTTTGGGCTTATGCGAGGGCGGGAATTCATCATGAAAGACGCCTACTCCTTTGATGTGGACGATGCCTGTGCCAATATCGCCTATCAAAAGATGTATGAGGCCTATCAGCGGATCTTTACCCGCTGCGGCTTGCAGTTCCGGGCCGTTGAGGCAGACAGCGGCAGTATCGGCGGCAGTTTTTCGCACGAGTTTATGGTGCTCGCAAGAACCGGAGAGGATACCCTGGCAGTATGTCAAGATTGCGCCTATGCTGCCAATGTCGAGAAGGCAGCAATTAAGGCCCGTCCTGTGGATAATCCCGAGCCGATGAGTGATCTTGTAAAGGTTGAGACTCCCGGGAAGCGCAAGGTTGCGGCGGTCTGTGAATTTTTAGGGATTGGGCCGGAGAAGTTGGTCAAGACCCTGATCTATAAGGTGACGGGTGGGGCGCAGCAGGGGCAAGCAGTGGCGGTTCTGGTACGGGGAGATCGCGAGGTGCAGGAGGTGAAACTCAAAAATCTTCTGGGGGCCTCTGACGTGGTTCTTGCGGAAGATCAGGAGGTCTTTGATATTACCGGAGTTCCCACCGGCTATCTTGGGCCCATTGGCCTCAATGCCAGGAAGCTCAAGGTCGTGGCCGATTGGGAGGTCGAGGCCATGCGCAACTGTGTGGTGGGCGCCGGTGAAAAAAACTATCATTTGCAGAATGTCAACATGGGCCGTGATTTTGAGGTGGACGCCATTGGTGACCTGCGCCAGATTGCCGACGATGATCCCTGTCCGCGTTGCGGCGGGACGCTCGGCCAGATTGAAGGGATTGAGGTCGGGCATATCTTCAAGTTGGGAACAGTCTATTCCGAGGCGATGAGGGCAGTGTTTCAGGATCATGATGGTCAGGAAAAACCGATGATCATGGGCTGTTATGGGATTGGTGTCAGCAGGATTGTGGCTGCTGCCATCGAACAGAATCACGACGAGAACGGGATTATCTTTCCCCTGGCCATTGCCCCGGTGCAGGTAATCCTTCTCAATCTCGGGCTGAAGGATGGGCAGATAACGGCGGCAGCGGAGGCCCTGTATCTCGAGCTCCAGGCGCAGGGAGTTGACGTGCTTCTTGATGATCGTGATGAAAGGCCCGGCTCCAAATTCAAAGACGCGGATCTGCTGGGGATTCCCTTTCGGGTGACGGTTGGTTCGCGTCTGAGTAAGGATGGCGTGGTAGAGATCCGCCATCGTCGTAATGGATTGACGGTGGAACTTCCCCCAGATCAGGCTGCCGGGTATCTGCTGGGGCAGATTGCCGAGGCGGGCAGTAAGGGGCTGGAGTAACAGAACGCACCATGACACTCTTTCTGCAAAATATTGTTGGTCTGAAGACCATCGCCAAGGGGTATCTCCATGACGTCGATCTGGAGCCCATTGACAAGGCCTGGGACTTTGCCGTCAAGGTACACGACGGCAAGAAACATTTTTCAGGCATTTCCTATCAGGAGCATCTCCTTGAGGTGGCATCAACCCTTGCCTCCATGAATCTTGATCTGGATACGGTTATTTCCGGATTGCTCCATGGGGTACTCAAAGAAGGGGTAACCGTTGAGCAATTGACCAAGGAATTCGGCAGGAGTGTGGCTGAGATCGTTGTCGGATGCAACCGGATAACCAGTATTCGCTATAACAGCCAACTGGTGAATCAGGCCGAGAGTGTCCGCAGGATGCTCCTGGCCATTGCCGCCGATATTCGGGTGCTTCTGGTCAAGCTTGCTGATCGTCTGCAGGATATGTGTGTCCTTGATTCCATGGAGAGTGCGCAGCGTCTGGAGACTGCACGAGAAACCATGGATCTGTATGCGCCTCTGGCCAGCAGGCTGGGGATTGAATGGTTAAAGCGTGAGCTTGAGGATTTATCATTCCGTTATCTTTACCCTGAGGCATATCTTGAGTTAAGCACCAAGCTTGAGAATTCCTTTGCCGAAAGGCAGAAGTACGTGGATGATGTGTTGACGATCCTGCAGGATAAGCTTGCCGATAATAATATCTTCCCGCTCCGGATCATTGGGCGTCCTAAACATATCTATTCCATCTATAAAAAACTCGTTGCCCAGAACATTCCCCTTGAGCGGGTGTATGATAAGGTGGCCTTCCGCATCATCGTGCACTCGGTGGAGGAATGCTACTCCGCCTTAGGTGTGGTTCATGAGAACTGGAAACCGGTCCCGGGCCGGATCAAGGATTTCATCTCCGCTCCCAAGGCAAATAACTATCAGTCGATGCACACCACGGTGGTGGGTCCGGAGAATAATTTCATTGAGATTCAGATTCGCACCGACAAGATGGACCGCATTGCCCAGGAGGGGGTTGCAGCGCACTGGGCCTATAAGGAAGGGCAGAAGGTTGGGAATAACGATGTCAGGCTCTTCCGGGAATTAAAAAAACTGGTGAGCTCGTTGCAGGAGGTGGAAGATCCTCGCGAGTTTCTGGAGAATGTCCGGGCTGAGCTGATGACCCCTGAGGTCTATGCCCTGACTCCAGGTGGGGCGATCAAAGAGTTCCCCCTGGGGAGTTGTCCCATCGATTTTGCCTACGCCATTCATACTGAAGTAGGGGATCATTGCGTGGGGGCCAAGGTGAATGATCGCCTTGTGCCCTTGAAATATGAGATAAAGAATGGCGATATTGTAGAGATTATTACCGCCAAGACCCAACGTCCGCGTCGGGGCTGGCTGGATTTAGTCAAGACCAGTCGGGCCCGGGTGAGGATTCGCTCCTGGTTGCGTCGGGAAGAGAGAGAGCACGCCCTGCAGCTTGGTCGGGAGATCTGCGAGCGTGAGCTCAGGCGCTACGAGACTACCCTGAAAAAAATGGTCAAGACGGGTCATATCAAGGTGCTTTTGAAAGAGCTGCGCTGCAATTCTCTGGATGAAATGCTGGCAAAGGTAGGAACCGGGGTGGTGACGGTGCAGGTTCTGGTCAAGGCGCTTCAGCCCGCTGAATACCGGGAGGAGAAGGCTCTGTCCCAGGAAATGACTCCGCATGAGCTTGCCGCCCAGATGGTCAGCCAGCAAAAGTTCGGGGCGCATGGGGGAGATTCCGGCATCACCATTGACGGGATTGAAAATATGCTGGTGAAAATCAGTCAGTGCTGTCATCCGGTACCGGGTGATCCTATTATTGGCTTTATTACCACAGGCAAGGGCATTGCCGTGCATAAGGCAAGCTGTGAGCTGCTGCTGGCGACCGATCACAAGCGATGGATAGCCGTGTCCTGGTCCGGCACTCAGAGTTCCCAGCATCAGGTCGAGATCCTGGTGACCGCTGAAAATCGTCGCGGCCTTGTGGCCACCCTCAGTGCCGCCATTAGCGCCCATGATGCCAACATCCTTGGTATCCCTACGCGAATCACTCCTGCCGGTACCGTTGAGTTGCAGATCACCCTGGAGATCGCCGATCTTGAGCATTTGCAGTTGTTGCAGCAGCATTTGCGGCAGCTGGATTCGGTGATCTCGGTGCGAAGGGTGTAGGAGGGGCAGTGGCTTGTGGAATGGTTCCCTGCCAGGTTTGCGGCAATGATATCAATCAGGATCTGAAAATCTGCCCTTACTGCGAAGGGGAGCAGGAGTTGGCTTGCGGTGCTCCACGCTCTGCCGCCGCCTTTCAACCATCCAGGGACCGAGCGGGATTAAAGGGGCCGGGGCCAGCGGAAGGTATTTTCCACAAGGTGGTGAACCTGGAAACGGGGCGTCCCTTTGTTGAAGCAGCTCTCCGGAAATTGGCGTTGGAGCTGGCCAATGGTCGGCAACAGAATCTGCGTGTCCTCACTGTAATCCATGGATACGGATCAAGCGGCAAAGGTGGCGCCATTAAAGTGGAGTGCAGAAAGGTACTGGAGTATCTTAAGGGCAAGGGTGAGATTAATACCTTTATTGCCGGGGAAGATTTCCGACAGAGATCCGGCCCGACCCGTGATCTGTTACGCCGCTTTCCTTTGCTGGCGGATAACGTTCATTTGAATAAAGGAAATCCTGGAATTACTCTGGTGGTTTTATAGATCGACTGCCTCCTCTTCCGGCCGCCAGATCCTTTTTGCAAAACAATGGTTTTTGCAGTATGAAGTGCTTATATGTGTTTTCATTATCTGGTTAAGTCAAGTTGTAGAGATAAACTTTATTAAAGGAGAAGAAGATGAAAAGATTGATGGTATTTTCCATGACGGCCCTGTTGTTAATACCGGCCTTGGGGTTTGCGGCGGAGAAGGCCAAGCCTGCGGCCGAGCTGAAGACCTTTAAGGACAAACTCAGCTACAGCATGGGGCTTGATGTCGGCACCTATTTCAAAGGAATGAAGGAAGATATTGATTATGATCACTTGGTTCTCGGGGTGACAGATTCCTTTAAGGGAAATAAGCAGTTGCTGACCCCTGAAGAAGTGGCCACGGTGCAGAAAGAGTTTGCAGCCAAGATGCAGGCCAAGCAGGCAGCTCAGATAAAAGAGATGCAGGAGAAGAATAAAAAAGCCGGTGATGACTATCTCGCCAAGAATAAGGATAAAAAAGGGGTAGAAGTTACCAAGAGTGGCCTGCAGTATGAAGTGGTGAAAAAAGGAAATGGCGAAAAGGCCAAGGATGGAGATCAGGTCAAGGTGCATTATACCGGAACCTTTGTTGACGGGACGGTCTTTGATGATTCCCGGAAACGCGGTGAGCCTGCTGTTTTTGGTGTGGATCAGGTGATCCCGGGTTGGAGCGAGGCCTTGAAACTGATGGATGTCGGTTCTCAGTATAAACTGGCAATTCCTTCCACCCTTGCCTACGGCGAGCAGGGAGCACCGCCGGTCATTGAGCCCAATTCCGTTTTGCTGTTTGATGTGGAGCTCGTTGGAGTTGAGAAAGAACAAGCCGCTCCAGCGCCTGCAGCAGCCCCTGCACCTGAAAAAAAATAGGTATGAGGTCTCTCCATGGGTGAAGTAAAAAAGCTAAAAAAGAAATGCTGTCAAAAATATAAGAAAAAAGGCGTCCATTGTTCGAACTGTCCCTTAACCGCTGATGGTAAAGATTCAGGGGCGAAAAAGGGGAAGAAGTAGACTGGTGTTGATGGCGCTGTTTTTTTATGAGGGGGAGATGGGGTTGTCTAGCTCCAGGGGAAATCCCTCTCAGCCAGATGTTTTAAACAAAAAAAGGTTCAGAAGGATTTCCTTTTGAACCTTTTTGCTTTTGCGGGTGTAGACAATCCTCTTCAGGGGGGTAGGATCGATAAAAGGAGTCAAAATAATATTGATGTTCTTGATATTATTGCCTGTGTCCAGTTCAACAATGGTAAAAAAACATCGCAATGACCGGAACGACCGGCCTTTATCTCTCCTGGATTATGGGTCGGAGCTGTAGGAATTTTTCTCTTTTTCCCATATGTTATTATTACCCTTTGAGCCGGACGGTCAAGACCGGCATAGGACTTTTTTTCACCACTCCTCGGGCAACACTGCCCAAGAGGAGGTCATCTATCATGCTATGACCGTGCGTTCCAAGAACGACAAGATCAAATCCACCTTCAGTCGCCATTTTTACAATCTGCTCTACCGGGTGGCCGATCTTAATTACCACGATCGGCTCTACCGAGCAGTTCTCCAACTCACTTCCTGCTTCCCGACACAGGGCATGAATCCGCTTGACAACAGCCTCCTTGCTTTTCTCAAGCCCTTCCGTGTAAAAGCTGTCGAGTTTTTCCTGACTAAAATGGCTGGCCAGATCATACCCCATCCCGGCGGACATCTCCTCTACCAGATCAGGGATCACATTGACAACGGTCACCTCCGCCCCATATTCATGGGATAGACTGAGCGCATACCGCGCCGCTTTTTTCGCAGTTTCTGAAAGATCTGTCGCGTATAATATCTTCTTAAACAAGGATTGCTTCATATCGTCTCCAGTGGTTGAATTCAGCGATCGTTATCTCTATACTACTAATTAAAACCTGAATCCGTGGCACGATATATGCTTTCAGGTTTACGTCAGCAAACAGAGCAAAAAAGGGCAGGGTAAAATTAGTCCATAAAGAATAATAATGAGTATATGCTTTTTTGTTTGGTAAGGCAAGATGTAATCTTACCCTTACGGTTCATTTTTATTGTCCTTTCTTTTCTTGTAAAGGTTGTAGAAAAAGGGGGTGGAAGACACCAAAATCACCGCGAACAAGCCGATGATAAAGGCGGGGGAGATCCTGCCTTTGAGGGCGTCGAGCAGGGAGCTTGAGAGCAGGATATAGGCGATACAGGCCCGGCAGCATAAAGATAAGCTGGCCACGATATAGTGGAGAAGCTTGACTCCGGTGAGGCCGAAGGCAAAGTTGAGCAGATTATAGGAGAACAGGGGGACCAGGCGGGTGAAGGCCACGACCTTCCAGCCATGCTTTTCCTCCTCCTGGTCAAGCTGTTTCCATCTCGGCCCGCTGAGTTTCTCCTTGACCCAGTCCCGGCCCGCGTACCGTCCGAGGAGAAAGGCGAGGGTAGCGCCGATGGTGGCGCCGCAGATGGCATAGGCCACGCCCCAGACCGGCCCGAAGAGAATGCCGGCGCGGCGATGGTGAAGGGCAGGCAGGGGAGAAAGAGGCAGGGGGTAATGGCGTAGAGACCCATAAAAACCAGGGGGCCCAGGGCGCCATACCCTTGGATCAATTGCCGGAGCTTGTCCTGATCAAGATACTGTTCAAGGTTCGCGGCCCGCACGCCAACGATGGCGCCGACGAGCAGAAGTAATATAGGCGGTCAGGGTGAAATTATTTTAAATTAATTCTGACCCCCTTATATTCAATAGAACAAAAAGTACTCAATATGGCTTTATCATAGGATGGAGTAGCTCTCTTCGGCCTTTTTCAACACACTGACAAAAAGTTTGGGAGCATAGCCCAAATTTTTAAAAAGGACCATCTAAAACTCAATGATATTGGACACTCTGGTTCCGACAGACTCCTAGGCGGAAATGAAGGAGTCGGGGATGCGCATGCGTCCTCGGTTTCTTTCCAGTTTCAGGCGAAAATGTCGTTGGGAACGTAGGGATGCGTGCCTTCGATAACCCGTATGCCGGCCTTGGCTGTGATCTTCTTTATGATCTCTTCCTTGTGTGGACACTGCTCGGCAATGCAGGGCGCGATATGAATCACGGTGGGTTTTTCGTTCATGGGCGTGTTCCAGAGCTTGACCTGCATCAGCCGGGTCACGATGGCCGGGGCCGGACAACCTCCGCAACCGACCATGCCGACGATCTCCGCATCGGTGTCCTCGTAGATCTCAAAAACGCCCTGCCTTCTGTTGAAGGCTACCAGGCAACGTGAACAGCCGATGCAAACATCGTCCATGGTGTTCTTGCAGCCCACGATCAGAATCTTCTCCAAACTGCACCTCCTTGACAAAAAAATGTCGGGTTATTGTAAAACGTTCAGAAATTAAGGGGCTATTGTGCAACAATGGCAAGCGGGTGTGCCGCATTTTTGGGCCCAATCGGCAAACAGAGCAAAAAAGGGGCAGAGTGAAATTTGTCCATAAAAAATAATAATGAGTATATGCTTTTTTGCTTGGTAAGGCAAGATGTAATCTTACCCTTACGGTTCATTTTTATTGTCCTTTTTTTTCTTGTAACGGTTGTAGAAAAAGGGGATGGAAGACACCAGGATCACGGCGAGCAGGCCGATGATAAAGGCGGGGGAGATCCTGCCCCTCAGTGCCTCGAGCAGGGAGCTTGAGAGCAGGATATAGGCGATGCAGGCCGGCAGCATAAAGATAAAGCTGGCCACGATGTAGTGGAGAAGCTTGACTCCGGTGAGGCCAAAGGCAAAGTTGAGCAGATTGTAAGGGAACAGGGGGATCAGGCGGGTGAAGGCCACGACCTTCCAGCCATGCTTTTCCACCTCCTGGTCAAGCTGTTTCCATCTCGGCCCGCTGAGTTTCTGTTTGACCCAGTCCCGGCCCGCGTAGCGTCCGAGGAGAAAGGCGAGGGTAGCGCCGATGGTGGCGCCGCAGATGGCATAGACCACGCCCCAGACCGGCCCGAAGAGAATACCGGCGGCGATGGTGAAGGGCAGGCCGGGGAGAAAGAGGCAGGGGGTAATGGCGTAGAGACCCATAAAAACCAGGGGGCCCAGGGCGCCATACCCTTGGATCAATTGCCGGAGCTTGTCCTGATCAAGATACTGTTCAAGGTTCGCGGACCGCACGCCAACGATGGCACCGACGAGCAGAAGGATAACCGCTATTCGTTTCAGCAGGCTGCCCTTGGATGGCCGTGTGTCCAGGTGTGCCGGTCGTTCTCGGCTGATGGCCGGGTTCAGGTGCTTGCGGAAATACCGTTTGAGTTTCAGCCGGTTCAGGTAGGTGAATGGTGCACGGGAAATCTTCGCCTTTCCGGTCATGGTGGCCTCCGGCTCAAAAACCAGATCCAGAAGATGAAAGGTCGGGGTAACGGGATTCAGATAATTGGCGCAACCGGAGCAATAGGTCAGGGTTGTCCGGCCATCAGCCTCATCTTTTCGCATCCCGCTCCATTTTTTGGATAGCTCAGGGGCCAGAAAACCCACTGAGCCACCTTCCCCGCAACAGATGGTCTGCTGGTGATGATGTTTCATCTCTTCCACCTGCAATCCTTTTTTTGTCAGCAGATGGCGGGCCGCGTCGTGGATGGATGCCTCAAAGCGGACGGCGCAGGGATCATGCACGGTCACGGTGCCGCTGACCTGTCCTGTCGGCGGTAAATCTGTCAGGAGGAGGGCCTCGTAGGCGGTGGTGAGGGTCAATGCTCCGCCATACTGTTGAAAGACCTTGTAGCAGTTGGGGCAGGCGACAATAACAGTCTTGACTCCGTGGCCCTGCAGATAGGCTCTCAGCTCAGAAAACATGGTGGTAAAAAAGGCCTGGTTGCCAAGGTCATGGGAAGGCTTGGTGCAACAGTCCAGGACGATCCCTAACGTGGGGATGTTTTTTTGAAGATGGGTGAAGAGCTTGATGACCTTGTCAGGCCGGGTGCCGGGAAGGCCGCAACCCGGGAAAAAGACGGTGTCACAGCCATGGGGCAGGCCGTAATAACTGAAAAGCGCCGAGAAACCACGTTTTTCATAGTCACGGATGGGCTGATGCTCGGGGAAGGCTCCCTTGCCCCGTCGTTCCGCTTCCCGCCGCATTTCCAGAAACATGGCGGCGGGATTGACCTTAAAAGGGCATACCGCAGTGCACAGGTTGCAGAGACTGCATTCAAAGGCGAGGGCAGAGTCCTTGTCTGGATCATAGGATTTGGCTATGTCCTTGGGGGTGCCATATTTTTTCAGAAAGGCGCACTCCTTTTGACACAGGCCGCAGCCGGTGCATTTCTCAACCATCTCAACCAGTTGCCCGGCAAGGGAGGGGGCGATATCCGGGGCTGGCGAGGGAGTGTCTGTCTGCATTATGGTCTGTCCGGATTAATTAGTTTTGAGTACGTGATTTGTCCCAGGCCTCTGTGCCGCCTTCAAAGTTCCTGGCCGTTCCCAGTCCGGAGAGTTCCTGCACCATCCAGGCATAGCCGGAACGAATGCCGCCGGTGCAGTAATAGACGACGGGTTTGTCGAGGTTTACGGCATGGTCGGCAAGTAATTTCTGCAGTTGTTCTTTTGAAAGCGGGATTCGCTCCGGCCCTTGGTGAAACTTGTCCCAGGAGATATGGATGGCGTTGGGGAGATGGCCCCTGATCCACTCCAGGGTGGTTCGGGTATCAATGATGGTGTACTGATCACCATGCTCACGAAGTTGCTTTACGCTGATGTCCCTCTCAGGCTGCACGTTGACCCGATACGTTGCAGCGAGTGTTTCTTTGGGATTTTCCTTCTCCACCAGCAATCCTGCCTGTTCCCAGGCCAAGATTCCACCTGCAAGAATCCGCACCGGTCCCTGGTGGCCAAGCCAGGCCGCAACCCACGCTCCCCACCCTTCTCCGCCCCAGCTGGTATCGGCATCGCCATAAAAAACGATAGGTGATGTTTCGCTGATTCCCAGGCGGCCGAGCCTGGCGGAGAGCTCTTCCGGGGGGAGAATGCGATATTTGACGCCGTCGGTATCCGTTGCCGTCAGTTTTTCCCAGGAAAAGGAAAGGGCACCGGGGAGGTGACTCTGATGGTAGAGTTTCTCAGGCCGGCAGTCGAGAATGATCCATGACGTTTCTTGGGCAAGACGGGCGGGGGTGATCAGGGCAAGATCGATCCCGAAGGCTGGTGTGGTAGGGAGCATGATCAGGGTGGTCAGGAGGAAAAGAAGAGATGAAAGAGTAAAGGGTAATTTCATGATTGTATGTTGTTCTTTGTCTTTGTCGCGTACATTTCTGCGGGCTCAAGATCCCGGAGTTTTTCCCGGAAGATCCACCAGAGGATTTTCCCTGCGGCGAGAATGCTGCCGCGCAGCGAGCCACTCACCTTCGATTCCCCGTGTTGGCGTTTCCGGTAATTGGCAGGGATCTCAGAGACCCTCAGGCCCATCCGGGCTGCCTTGATCTGCATTTCCACAGTCCATCCGAAATCAGGATCAGACATCTGCAAATCATTCAGGGCCTGCCAGGTAATGGCCCGGTAGGGACCAAGATCGGTGAACCTGGCGGACCAGAACAGGCGGATAAGGCTGGTGGCCAGCCAGTTGCCGAAACGCTGGGTCGGCGTCAACGCGCCCTTTTCGGTGGTCCCAGTGCTTCGACTGGCGATGCTGAGGCAACTTGTGCCATTCAACAGGGGCAGAATCAGCTCCTCTGTCTGGGCCGGATCATCCGAGCCATCGGCGTCGGTAAAGATTACGATCGCCGGTGGATTCTGTTTCAGGAAGGCGAGCGCGCTCAGGCAGGCGCTGCCATAGCCTTTTCTGCTCTCAGTCATGACGATGGCGCCGTTCTTGCGAGCCTCTTGTGCGGTGTTGTCGGTGGAGTTGTTGTCGCCCACAACAATGGTATCCACAAAAGAGGGCAGGAAACGGATTACCGCGCCGATGCTCTTTTCTTCATTCAAGGCCGGGATAACGACGGCAATGGTTTTTCCCTTATACATTTAATCCCCTCTGGGCCACTTGGGTGATGACATTGATGAGGGTCTGAAGGGCACTCAGCGTATGTGTCATGGCACGTATTTATATCATACGAGTATGAGTAAATCTATATGAATTTGTTAAGTTTATTTCTATGAGCGAGAGGGCTCACATAGGGATTTCCTATTTGTCTTTACGAGTCCATGTGATTATTTGGAGTGGGTGAGTGGGGACTTGCCGATTTATTCCGGCACAAGGGGGGAAGCTCAGGGGAGAGTCCAGGATATCAGTTCACCTTGGAAGGGTGTCTTTTTTTGTTTGATCAAGCAATGTTTTCCTCTGGTTATTGATCCACTGTAAGCCCAGGGCTGTCAAAGGCCCCAGCCAAATCAGCGCAGTAACGCCATCGTTTTCCTGCCATTGACTAAGCAGGGAATACGAAATCATGACCTGATAACTGAGAAACAGGCTCCAGCTCAGAACCAGTCCGCAGGGGCAGGCGGCAAAGGCCAGGAGCAGGACGAGAGAGAGGCCGTACCAGGGATGGAGGGTGGGGGTGAGAAAAAGGAACAGCAAGGATAATGCGTAAAATGTCTTGAGGATTGCAAGGGGTCTGGTCTGCTTGGGACAGGTTTTGAGAGAATGATATAACCGGAAGTAAAGCCTGCCGGCGCAGACAAGAAAGAGAATGCCAACGCAAAGTCTGGCGATCAGGGAAGAGCCCAGGAGGGAACGTACACTTCTGAAGAAAAACGAGCTGAATTCCCAGGTCGCGCCATAGGTGTGCAGGGTTTGCAGGCCATTGCTGATTTCCGGATAAAATGGGACTATCAGGGCAATGGAGATCAGAAGAAAGCTGGTAGTAAAGGTGATGGTGCCAGACCTTTTTTGTTGTGTTGACAGTAGAAGGATTCCGGGCAGAAAAACCGCCGGAAAAAGTTTGACAAGAACGCTGCAGCTGGTGAACAGCCCGGCGGCCCAGTAAGAATTCTTTCGCCTTGCTGCTTTTGCCGGGGCGTGGTTTTTTGTAAGAGAGAGAAGGGTGGCCAGCAGAAAGAAAAGGCCCACTCCCTCAACGTGGCCTGAACCGGCAATCTCAAGGACCGGCATTGGGTGCCAGGCATACAGGACGCTTTTCCAGAGTGGAATCCGCAAGCGGCCGAGCAGGCGGCAGAGCAGATAACAGCAGCCCAGATCCACCATGGTCAAGGCCATCTTGAAGCCGGTGATTGTGCCGCCAAGGAGGGAGGCAAGGGCGAAAAAGAGCTCTGCCGCCGGGCCGTAGATGGTCACGAGGTGCGGATGGTTGATGGCGTTTTTGATTGTTGCAAGGGAGTCTGTGACAGCCGGTATCTCTGCCGGTGCCAGGGCATAAGGGTTTTCGCCGGAGAGGAGTTGCAGGCCATCCCAGAGATAGCGGTAGATGTCGTCCGAGAGTTCGGGGGGCCGCATCAGAAAAGGGATACGGATCAGCAGGGCCACGGTCAGGATCAGCCATATCGGCCACTCCGGCGTTTGCTTTTCGCCCCGGTAGAGGAGAAAGGCAAGCAGGATGACAATCATGCCGGTGAGTCCCGTGAGCTCCGCCACTGCCAGGCGCAGGTCGGTCAGCGTGGCCAGGATGATGTAGAAGACCATCAGGAGGGCGGGCCCGGCCCCGGTGATTGTTCTGTTCCAGTCAAACCAGGCGAAATTTGGTCGAGTCAGCTTCATTGGTTGAATATCGGAAAAAGTGGCCGGCAAGAGTAGTGCATCTGTGATGCAAGGGATTGGCGCATGGAGAGGAGTAACTCTTCGGGAAAATCTCTGAAAAGCTTTAATCCTTACAAGGAATCAGGTGAATATGCTGAATCGGTGCCAATTTATCAAGACATATAAAATTCTCAGTCCATTTTTTGTGATTGTCATTCTTTGGAAGTGTCTTTCCTGGCTGCTGTTGCTTCTCAAGGGGGTTATCTTTCCGGCGCCGGAGGATGTGGTCCTGGAGTTTGTCAGGTATTTGCAGGGAACGCCGATTTTTGGCCACAGCCTGGCCGCTCAGATCTGGGCCACGATCCAGCGATGGCTGCTCGGCTATCTGCTTGGTTCACTGACAGGTCTTGTCGTCGGACTCCTGTGTGCCATCTCGGAGTGGCTGGCGATGGCCTTGTATCCGGTTGTCCTGATGCTGCAGATGGTGCCCGGCCTGGCGTGGATTCCGGTGGCAATTCTGGTGGTGGGAATAGGCCCTGAAACCAGCATCTTTATGATTGCCCTAGCCACCCTTCCACCGGTGACTATCGGGCTTATGGAAGGTATACGGGGTGTGCCTCCGGAGTATATTTATGTCTCCCGAATGTCCGGTGATACTGCCTTCCGGCGGTTCTTCATGACCCAGCTCCCTTCTGCCCTTCCCTCATTTATAACCGGCATGCGCCTTGCTCTGGCCAACAGCTGGCGGGTGGTGGTGGCGGCTGAGATGGTCGTGGGGACAGGGGTGGGGCTTGGCTATGTGATTCTCCAGTCACGATGGGACATGAATTATGAGGCGGCCTTTGTCTGTATCGGGGTGATTGTTTTCTTAGGCATTGTGATCGAGCGATGGGGATTTGGCCGTCTCGAAAAATATACCGTTAAGCGTTGGGGAATGTTGAATGAATAAGGGAGAAGTCCTGCTGGAGCGTGTCACCCTTTCCTGGAAAGGTGGTGATGATGGACGGCTGCCCGTCCTCGACGATCTCACTCTCCATATCCAGCCCCGGGAATTTGTCTGCATCCTTGGCCCCAGCGGTTGCGGAAAAACCACCCTGCTCCATCTCATTGCCGGGTTTCAAAGGCCCTCATCCGGCCGGATAGTGGTCTCCGGCAAAGAGGTTTCAGGCCCGGGGCCAGAACGGGCAATGGTCTTCCAGCACAGCGCCCTTTTTCCATGGTTTACCGTGGCGGGCAATATCGGGTATGGCCTGAAACAGGGTGATCGAGGAAGAATCAAGGCACTTTTGCAGCTTGTGGGGCTTGAAGAGTTTGCCGGTGCCTATCCCCATCAACTCTCGGGGGGCATGCGGCAAAAGGTGTCGCTGGCCAGGGCTTTGGCCCTGGAACCTGATGTTCTGCTTATGGACGAACCTTTTGCCGCCATCGACACCTTCAACCGGGAAAGACTTCAGGACGAGCTCCTGCGGATCAGGGCGGCCATGGGCTGTACCATTGTCTTTGTGACCCATAATATCCAAGAGGCGGTCTATCTCTCGGATAGAACCATCGTGCTCTCAAAGCGTCCTGCCAAGATAACCCTGGAACAGAAGGTGGATCTTCCCTTCCCCAGAAGACGGACCGATCAGGCATTATGGCAAATTTCGCAGAAACTCTATTCCCGTTGTGGATGCTGTACCGAGAATGCCGGCAATGCTCCACAATAAAAGATAAAACGATAAAAAAGATACAAGAGAGGAAAAAATGAAGAAGTCCGTTGCGGCCTTGTTTTTTGTGATCTGCTTGACCCTGATTCTGCCCGTACAGGGACGATGCAAGGAAGATGGTGCCATCGTCAGAATTTGTTATCCCAACAAGGCCCAGTATGCCCCATTTATCCTCGCCAAAGAAACAAATGCCTGGGAGAAAAGTGGGCTGGTAGTCAAGAATATTGTGATTGCCGGTGGTGGAATCGAGGTGGCGGAGGCGCTGGTGGCGGGCGAGGCGGATGTGGCGGCCATGGGAGATGCCCCGGCACTCATCGCCGTAAGTCGGAACGGGAATCTTAAAATCCTGACCAGTTATATGACCAGTGAAAATATGCATCGGCTCATTGTTTCACAATCCAGCAATATTGCCAAGCCTTCTGATCTTGCTGGGAAAAAGATTGCCGTGCATGTGGGCACAAGCACCTATGGAGCCCTGCTGCTCTATCTGAAGAAACACGGCATTGATAAAAAAGAGGTGACGTTTGTCACCATCCCCCCGCAATTTTTTCCGGAGGCAATGCAGAAGGGGGAAGTGGATGCCGTTGCCGGTTCCGAGCCCTGGCCGCAAAATGTTCTGGATAAAAATCCAACAGCCCGGCAGCTGACAACTCTGGGCGGCCTTGGCAATACCTATCCCCACCTTATTCTGGGAAGGGCCGATTTTTTGCAAGCCTCTCAGGAAAAGAGCAAGGCTATATTGCGGGTGATTGCAGACATGGAGAGTATGCTCAGGGACAGACCGGAAGAGGCCGCCAGGCTCATTGCCCAGGCCACCGGACGACCCTGGCAAAAGGAGCTGGCGGCACTCTCTGAGCTGCAATGGAGTTCAGGGGTTGATGAGACGATCAGGCAAAGTTTGCTGCAGACAGCCGGGTTTTTAATTGCCGAGGGCAAATTAAAGAAGATGCCTGATCTGAAAGCGGCAATTCAGGAACAGGAATGAGATTCTTCACAGGAGCTGAATAATGAATTATTTCCCGTGTTCCTTCGCGGCATTTTCCCAAGCCTCATCAAGGCGCATCTCAACATAGCGAATCAACTCTTCATTCCATTCTTCAATGTCAAAGCAGATGGCATCCTCGCCGAGCAGGCCGCCGGGCACGAAATCCCCTTTTTGCTCTGGATTGCTTATCATTTCACCGTAAAAGCAGACGGAAAGCCAGCGGGGAGTATCTTCAATTACGTCCACCATGACAAAAAGTTCTTTTTTCTTCTGTGCCGTATGGCTGGCCCTGAGGGAATAGGTAACGCCAGGGCGTGGAATAAAGGTAAGGCTCACGCCCTCTTTGTCGGAAAGATATTTTCGGAAATGTAAGAAAATTTCTTTATTTCTTTCTGCTGTTTCAGCCCAGTTGTCAATAAATGTGTTCA
>JAFLKM010000034.1:0-40592 GCA_019163335.1 Desulfobulbaceae bacterium
ACATCATCGGCGGAAATCTTAAATTTGGCTTACCCACTTGAAACAGCGAGGAACCTTAAATATTGATTCAACAAACGAAAAAGAATAGGCTCATCCATGGATAATTTTTTGTAGTGTCGATTAAAAATTGAAGAGCAACTTTTCAAGACTGAACTCAAACGTAAACTGGCAATTTTTTGAAGCCGGCGGCTGTCGATTGTCCTGCCGGCGCTAACAGGAGGTTATTATGGAAAGCACCAACGACGACGAAAAAGACATCAGCCCTGAAGAACTGGAAAAAATGGACGCCGATTTGTTGGCCATTGATTTTCTCATCAGATCCCGTGGTGTGCGAATGCCTGGTAATTCCAATGTCACTGTTCGGGAGATTGAGGAAAAGAAGTAGATGGGAAGAGGCGGGCTGTTAAGTCTCAATGCCTAAAAAAAGCTAAAGGCCGAAGGATATTCTCCTTCGGCCTTTAGCTTTTTTTTTAGCCTTTTTGCTACAAGTTTACATCATCCCGAGCATATGGGGCAGCCACAGCGACATGGTTGGCCAGTAAGTAACGGCAACCAGGAAGACGACCATGGTCAAAAGCCAGGGCCAGACGGCCACGGTCAGCTCGGTGATCCCCATCTTGGTGATGCCCGAGGCGACGTAGAGGTTCAGTCCCACCGGTGGATGGCACATACCGACCTCCATGTTGACGGTCATGAGAATACCGAAGTGAATGGGATTGATCCCCAAGGTCATGGCCACCGGAAAGAGGATGGGGGCAAAGATCAGGACAATGGAGGAGGGCTCCATGAAATTACCGGCCATCAAAAGCAGAATGTTGACTGCCAGCAGGAAGGTAATCTTGCCCAAGCCCATGTCCAGCAGCCAGCCTGCCAGTTCCTGGGGAATATTCTCGTTGGCCAGGATAAAGGAGAACATGACCGCATTGGTGATGATATAGAGTAGCATTGCCGCCATGTTGGCCGAATTGAGCAGCACCTTGGGGACATCTTTAAAACTTAGATCCCGATAGACGAAGACCGCGACAAAGGCGGCATAGACGGCGCTCATCGCCGCTGCCTCAGTGGGGGTGAAAATTCCTGAGTAGATTCCGCCCATAACCACAACGATCAGCATCAGGCCCCAGGCAGAGGCACGGAAGGCCTTCCAGCGCTCTGACCAGGACGCCTTGGGTTGACGCGGGTAGTTGAATTTGCGGGCCCGGTACCAGGTCATGCCGCCCAGCATGGTGGCCAGGATCAGTCCCGGGATGACGCCTGCCATAAACAGGGAGCCCACTGAGGTGTTGGTGGCCACCGAATACATGACCATAACAATGGAAGGCGGGATAAGAATGCCCAGGGCCCCGGAGGTGGTGACGACGCCTGCCCCGAATTTCATGGGAAAGCCGGCCTTGACCATGCCCGGCAGGAGGATGGAGCCGATGGCGACGACCGTGGCCGGAGAAGAACCGGAGACCGCGGCAAACAGGGCGCAGGCCATAACCCCGGCCAGGGCCAGACCGCCATGCCAGTGGCCGACCATGGAGGTGGCAAAGTTGATCATCCGGCGGGCCACGCCGCCATGGGTGAGAAAATTTCCGGCCAGGATAAAGAACGGAATGGCCATGATTTCAAATTTTTCAATGCCGGTGAACAGTTTCAGGGCCACCGACTCCAGGGGAACCTGGGTCATGGTGAAGAGGAAACTCAAAACCGTCAGACCAAGGGAGATCGAGATCGGCATGCCGGTGAGCATCAGGGCCAGCAGAATGCTGAAGATAATAAGTGCGCTCATTTGAGATTCTCCTTCTCTTCTTCAATGCCATCCACATGGCCATGGTCGTGATGGGGCAGGTCTCCGGTGCGGATGAACTGGGTCATAACCTGGAGAAAACGGAAGCACATGAGTGAGGAACCCAAAGGCACCGCACAATAGACAATCCATGTCGGCCACTCCAGATCAGGTGTGGTCGGGCCTTGCGGTATGCCTGTTGTATCCAGGCCAAGGAGGGTGTAAACGGCGTAATGCATGCCGTTGTCCCAGACAAAGTTGCCGCCCAGGGTACCGACGATGGCGGTAAATGTGGCCCCGGCGAAGAGGCCGAAGATGATAAATTTATTGCGCAAAGGGGTTTGCATCTGGTTAATCAGCACGTCGACACCAACATGGATGCCGGTACGTACCCCGTAAGCCGCCCCGAATTTGGCCATCCATACAAACATGATGATGCACAGCTCCTGGGTCCAGCCGAAATTCACCCCAAGCAGCCAGTCTTGAACGCCCGGAATGGGAAGGCCAGCCGCATACCGATGCATTACCGCCACAAAGATGATCGTGGTCGCTCCACCCATGAGGAAGGTGATGAACCACTCCTCCAGATGATTAAGAACTTTCATACCCATTGAATCCTCCCGAGAAAAACAGAGGACGGTCAGATTTCACTGACCGTCCCCTTCTTCTTACCTATAAAATTTAACCTTATTTCTTGAAATTAAGGGCTTTGTACACGGCATCAATGGTCTCTTTGCCGATACGGTCAGTCATTTTTTCGTGGACCGGAATAAGGGCAGCGCGGAAGGCTTCACGTTCTTCCGGGGTGAGAACGGTGACTTCGGTCTTGCCGGTGGCCTTCACAGCGTCAAGGTCTTTGATGCTTTTCTCATTGGCCATATGGTTGGCATAGATGGTGGCTTCTTTCATAGCGGTTTCCAATTGAGTGCGAATATCCGCCGGCAGGCCATCCCAGAATTTTTTGTTGACGATAACCGCATAGCCAAGATAGCCATGGTTGGTGATGGTCATGTATTTCTGCACTTCCTGCATTTTCTGGGTATAGAAGTTGGAGATTGGGTTCTCGGTGCCATCGACAACGCCGGTTTGCAGAGCCTGATAAACCTCGGAGAAAGCCAGGGTCTGGGGGATGGCCTTCAAAGCCTGCATCTGGGCTTCAAGGACCTTGGAGGACTGGATGCGGAGTTTTTTGCCCTTCAGATCAGCAGGGGTTTTGATGGGAGTGTTGGCAGAGAAAGACTTAAAGCCATTATCCCAGTAGGCCAGTCCTTTGATCCCTTTTGGCTCAAGTTTGGCAAGCAGTTGCTGGCCAACGGGGCCTTGGGTTATCTTGTGCAGATCTTCATCGTTGTTGAAGATGTAGGGCAGATCAAAGACCTCGAAATCTTTGACTCCCAAGGGGCCGAATTTGGCCAGTGACGGCGCCAGCATCTGGACTGCGCCAAGCTGCAGGGCCTCCATTTCTTCCTTGTCTTTATAGAGCTGGCTGTTGGGATACAACTCAATCTTCACCTTGCCCTGGGTCAGTTCTTCGGCCCGTTTTTTGAAAAATTCGGCAGCTTGTCCTTTGGGGGTATCAACGGCAACAACATGGCTGAACTTGAGGGAAATTGGTTCAGCAAACACTGGAGTGGCCAGCATGGCCGCTGAAATTGTGAGTGCCATTAAGGCCTTTGTGACGGTTTGAAACATAATACTCCTCCGTTTTCTGTGGTTGGACTCCTGGGATCACTGGTGACAGTGATGTTTATTGCCGGGCTCCTGCGAATGCTTCCCCTGAGGTAATTTTCAGGGGAATATTGCAAAATTGTCTTTTCGTCCAAGCTCTGCGCAGCACTCAAAATTTTATCCTCAGAGTGTCACTTCTACATCTGCGGAAAATCTGAGCCGCCGCCTTGAGTCTGGCAGAAAATGCTAATTTTAAGGGACCCTACAATTTTGTTGGGTGGACTATAACAAGATAAAGAGCAAAGATGAAAGGATATAATGATGAATGGTCGGTGAAATTCCCTTCATTCCTGTGAGCCTTTCAGCTCGATTCTGCCTCGGTCAGCTGTTTACATATTGGGAATAATCAATACCGGCACCTTGGCCATCCGGGCAACCCGTCTGGTGGTGGAGCCCATGACCTTACTCCCCAGGATACTTTTGATCGATTGTCCCATGATGATCATATCCACCTTTAACGCTTCGGCTACGGTCAGAATTTCTTCACTGGGCCTGCCGGCGATCACCTTCATCTCTTTGACCGGGATGGTATCCTCATCCTGCCCTTCGAATTCTTCATCATGGAACTTGTTGATGCGCTCCTGCATCTTTGCAATGATGTCCTTCTCTCCTGCTTTCTGGTGGCCATCAATGTCCATGTTCGGCATATAGGCGGCAATCACTGCCCGAGCGGTTTCACTGAGCGGCTCAACAACATGGAGCATGATAATCGAAGCATGATGAGCTCTCGCCTGGGCAATGGCATGTCTGAAAACCGGCCGGGTATGATCTCCCAGGTCAGTGGCATAGAGAATGGTGGAAATTTTAGGAATGTGAGGCATGGCAAGATCTCCTTTAGAAGTGCTTGGTTGAGGGTGAATTCTTGTCGATTCTGTTCCTGTCGCTGTACTGGCCTACTATTCGAAAGTTTCTTTGAATGTCGGGAACGGAATTTTTAAGAGTTGTTATCTGGTAAAATCAAAAATGACTGGTTGTCCCAGAACGGTCTCTAAAAAATCCTGTCCCCTTCGTTCGTGTTCGTAAAAAAAACAATGTTTATTCTTTGACTGGTCAGCATCCGCGGTCGAGAGGGGATGGGATTATTTCTCCCGGGAGAACAGGGACGCCTTGAAAAACTCGCGGTTGAGCCGGGCAATATTGGTGATCGAAATCTGTTTGGGGCAGGCGGCCTCACATTCTCTCTCGTTGCCGCAGTTTCCAAAGCCCAGCTCATCCATTTTCCGGACCATGGCCAGTGCCCGTTTCGCCCGTTCCGGCTTACCTTGGGGCAGCAGGGCCAATTGCGAAACCTTGGCGCTGACAAAAAGCATGGCAGAGCCGTTGGGGCAGGCGGCTACGCAGGCCCCGCAACCGATGCATTCGGAGGCGTCCAGGGCCTGGTCGGCGGTCTGCTGGGGGACGAGGATGGTGTTGGCCTCGATGGCACCGCCGGTGTTGACCGACACGTAGCCACCTTCGGCAACGAGGGTGTCCAGGGCGCTCCGGTCAACTATCAGATCTTTGATCAGGGGAAAGGCCCGGGAACGGAAGGGTTCGATGACGATGGTGTCGCCATCCTTGAAATTCCGCATGTGGAGCTGACAGAGGGTGGTGCCCTGCTGGTGACCGTGGGCCTGGCCATTAATGACCGTTCCACAGGCACCGCAGATCCCTTCGCGGCAGTCATGGTCAAAGGCCACAGGCTCTTCGCCCTGTCGGGTCAGTGCTTCATTCACCACATCGAGCATTTCGAGAAAGGACATATCTGTGGAGATGGGTCCGCTTGGGTAATTTTTGAAGGCTCCGGCAGAGGCTCCGTTTTCCTGACGCCATATTTTCAGGGTCAAATTGATGATCTTGCTTGTGTCGCTCACTTGTAACTCCTCTGGCTGGGTTGGACATTTTCAAAAGAAAGGGGTTCCTTATGCAGGGTGGGAAGGGTATCTGTACCTGTGTACTCCCAGGCCGCCACATGGGAATAGTTGCTATCATCGCGCAGAGCCTCGTTTTCGGGTGTCTGGCTTTCTTCCCTCAGGTGACAGCCGCAGGATTCCTTACGCTGTAAGGCATCCACGACCATGACTTGAGCAAATTCGAGAAAATCTGCGACGCGACCAGCCCGTTCCAGGGACTGATTCAGGGACTCACCGGTGCCGGGGACGATGGCACTGTGCCAGAATTCCTCCCTGATGGCCGGGATTGTTTTTAAGGCCTCCTGTAATCCCTTTTCATTACGGGCCATACCGCAATGTTCCCAGAGCAGCAGCCCGAGTTGACGGTGAAAGTCGTCAACGGTACGTTTGCCTGCGCCTTTTCCGCTACCTGCGAGTAGGCGGCTGATCCGGCCTTCGGCTTCTTTTCTGGTGGCAAGGAAGGTCTGGCCTTTCGGGTCAATATTCCGGTTGGCCATGCCGGCCAGGTAGCCGCCAATGGTAGCGGGGATAACGAAATAGCCGTCGGCCAGTCCCTGCATCAGGGCGCTGGCGCCGAGGCGATTGGCGCCGTGGTCGGAGAAGTTGGCCTCGCCGAGGACAAAAAGGCCGGGGATGGTGCTCATCAGGTTATAGTCCACCCAGAGGCCGCCCATGGTGTAATGGACAGCCGGGTAGATCATCATCGGCCTTTCGGTGGGATTTTGGTCCGTGATCTTTTCGTACATGTGAAAGAGGTTGCCGTATTTTTTCTGCACGGTGGCAAGACTATCTCGTTTAATGGCGTCGGCAAAATCAAGATAGACCGCAAGTCCCGTCTCTCCAACGCCCTTGCCGGCATCGCACTGCTCCTTGGCATTGCGGGAGGCAACATCACGGGGAACCAGATTGCCAAAGCTCGGGTATTTCTTCTCCAGATAATAGTCACGTTCCGCCTCGGGGATATCCGCCGGGGCTCTTTTGTCGCCGGGTTTTATCGGCACCCAGACTCGTCCATCGTTGCGCAGGCTTTCACTCATCAGGGTGAGTTTTGACTGGTAGTCGCCATGCACCGGGATGCAGGTGGGATGGATCTGGACAAAGCAGGGGTTGGCCATGGCCGCGCCCCGTTTGTAGGCACGGAAAGCGGCGGTGACATTGGAGGCCATGGCATTGGTGGAGAGGAAATAGGCGTTACCGTAGCCGCCGGTGGCCAAGACCACGGCGTGGGCACCATGGCATTCTATGGCACCGGTGATCAGGTTCCGGGTGACGATGCCGCGGGCGACGCCATCTTCCACTACCAGATCCAGCATCTCCTGGCGGGGCAGCATGGTCACCTTGCCCAGTTTGACCTGGCGCATAAGGGCTCCGTAGGCTCCGAGCAGGAGCTGCTGACCGGTCTGGCCCCGTGCGTAAAAGGTGCGCGAGACCTGGGCTCCGCCGAAGGAACGGTTGGCTAAGCCCCCGCCGTACTCCCGGGCAAAGGGCACGCCCTGGGCCACACACTGGTCGATGATGTTGTTGCTGACCTGGGCCAGACGGTAGACGTTGGCCTCCCGGGCGCGGAAGTCGCCGCCCTTGATGGTGTCGTAGAAGAGGCGGAAGATGGAGTCGCCGTCATTCTGATAATTCTTGGCGGCATTGATTCCGCCTTGGGCAGCGATGGAATGGGCGCGCCTGGGGCTGTCCTGGATGCAGAAAGTTTTGACATTATAGCCCATTTCCGCAAGGGAAGCGGAGGCTGAGGCCCCGGCCAGACCGGAGCCCACGACAATAATGTCGAATTTTCGCTTGTTGGCTGGGTTGACCAGTTTGAGGTCAAAACGGTGTTTGTCCCATTTTTCGACGAGGGGGCCAGTAGGAATTTTGGCGTCAAGAAGCATTACTGAAGGTCCTTTTGAGAGGTTGTTGTTGTGATACTGAATTCATATGGGAATGATGAATGGTACGGGATGGATGGGGATAACGGCAACGCATAGATCCCTTTCCTCTGATACCCTTTAAGGATTCCCATGGTTTCTCACCGGGGGTTAAAGCAGGAAGCCCGGAACCAGGAGGGCGAGCACCGGGATCAGCGCAAAAATAAGTCCCACCATTAGGCCGCTGATGGCTGCTTTTCGGTCGAGGGTGCTGGTGTACTTGGGATGTTCAATCCCGAAAGATTGAAACAGGCTCCAGAAACCGTGACTGATATGCAGCCCCAGGGCCAGGACTCCGACAATGTAGAAAACGGCATACCCCGGCTGTTGCAGGGTGTTGCGGACAACATCGGCGATGGGGAGTTCACGGGTAATAAAGTGAAAATTGAGCAGATGCACGACCACAAAAACCAGGATGATCCCTCCGGTGTATATCATCGTCTTCGAACCAAAGGTTCTGCCGCCCCGACTGTTGACCACAGCGTAGCGCTGGGGCCGAGCCTTGCGGTTTTCCAGGAGCAGGAGCAGGGCGAGGACAATATGAAAGGAGAAAACCGTGAGCATCGTGAGTTCAAAGATGGGGATCAGAAATCCCAGGCTGTGCAGATGGTGGGCATAGGAGAGAAAGACCTCCCTGCCCAGGAAAGAGGTACTGTTGCCGACGACGTGGATCAGGATAAACAGCCCGAGAAAAGAGCCGCTGGCTGCCATCAGCATTTTTTTGCCGATGGAAGACGAGAATGTTCGAAAAATAAAGCCCATGATGTAGTTATTCCTCCTTGCTATAGATTCGGCAATATTGCCGGATAAGTGCCTTACAGGCTGTTTTCTTGCAAAAAAAAAACAAGAAAATAATCGGTAGGGCACTTATCCCTTTTGTCGGGGTTAGATGTGGATGGATGTCTGTATTGAATCCTCGGTTTCCACCCGGTTCCTGCCCTGTTCCTTGGCTCGGTACAGGGCGCTGTCGGCCCGATTGGTCAGGCTTAATTCCGTGTCATCCGCCCTGAAGATCGCAACCCCAAAACTGGCGGTGACCTTGCGGGGAACGGAGAACGTCGTCTGCTCCACTTTGAGACGCAAGATGTCGGCTAATTGCCTTCCCTGTTCGAGTCCGCAGCCCGGGGCGATAATAATAAACTCTTCCCCGCCCCAGCGGGCAAGAATATCGGTGGATCGGATATTGCTGTTAATAATCCTTGCCATCTCAATCAAGACCTTGTCGCCGGCTTGATGACCATAGGTATCGTTTACGTCCTTAAATCGGTCGATGTCAAACATCAGAATGGACATCGCTGATCCATAGCGAGTGGCCCGGGCTATTTCCACCTTCAGCAGTTTAGAGAACTTCATCCGGTTGCAGATCCCTGTCAGGCCGTCGGTTGAGGCCTGCATCTCGAGCAGGGCATTAATTTTATGCAGGGATTCCTGATATTTCTTCTGCTCGCTGATATCATGGAAGGCAAGCACCGAACCTTCCAGTTTGTCCCCGGTGACGACTGGCCGACAGGCCAGAGAGACAGGCATTAACCGACCGGATTTGCAGGTGAAGATGCAGCTGTCATCATTATACGTCAAGCCCTCTGCAATGGCGCTGAGGAGCTGTGTCTCCTCCGGCGCGAAAAGGGTGCCATCGGCGTACTGCTTATGGATGGCATGGAGGATGACTTCTCCTGCCATCTCCTCAGCGCCGTACCCCAAAAGCCGTTCGGCTTCAGGATTGGCAAAGAGCAGTGCTCCTTGTGTGTCCACCAGATAAATCCCTTCTCCCATCACATCGGTGATGGTTTTCAGTCGCTGCTCCAGGGATTTTTTGTCCCGGAGTGATGCAATCATGCGATTGAACGACTCGGAGAACTCCCCCAAAAAAGTCACCTGTTGACTCAGGTCGCCGTCAGCTACCTGGTTGGTCTGCCAGGTAAGATGACGAAGGCTGGACTGCAAGGCCTTGAGAGGCATGGCAAAGATATTGGAGCGGGACACCTCGGCCTTCAGCTGGCCTATTGCCAGATCCTCGGCAAATCGGTAGGCCTCATTTATCTGGAGGAAAAGCTGCTCCAGGTGTTCGCAGAAAGAGCGGCAGTCTGGATCTTCTATCTCCTCCCAGTTGATGGGGAAGATCAGGCCATTCTTGCCGAGCCCCTGCTCCATTGCCTGCACCAGGTACTGGTTGAGTGTCTCCAGGGGCTGGGTTAAAGAACTCATGTTATGCCTCGACAGGTTTCACGATAAAGCGGCAGGTTCGATCACCGGTGGCCCAGCAGTCGAGCTCCCTGGCCATGAATTCCTTCCCCGTGTATTCCCTGAGAATCCCGGCAATAAACCCCTCGTCATAATCGCAGACGGTCTCGCCAAAGATCGGCAGTCCCGAGCAGTCCAGGTCTTCGGAGACGGTCAGGACAAACTCAAGGCGCTCCATGTCTGTCTGCTCCACCTGCAGTATGCCGACTTTGAGATCGATGAGTTTCAGCTTCAGGTCGGCGATAAATTCGTTGAAGGGAAGGGCGGGGTTGAGCATATTGCGGCAAAGTTGGCGCCCCGCCAGGTAGCCCGCCTTGATAAACAGTTCACTGGTCTTCTCACGCCCAAGCTCCTTGGACAAGACATCCTTGAAGGTGAACTGCATGAGCCGATAGACCGCCACAGAGGTCTCACCCCCCAGATTTGGGCGGCCGGCGGTCAGATCACCAAGGTCCTGCCAGGAAAAGTCATACGCTTTTTTCATCTGGTTTGCCCCATTCAATAGAATCAAAGCCCATCTCAACGAAATGAAACCGCATCTTTGAGTACTGTAAACTGCCAAGCTGCCCTGTAGGGCTATGCCTTAAAGCGCTTGGCATCTTCGCCTGCGAACTTAATAGAAAGCCTGTATCTGTCAAGTAGTTTTACGATTTTTGCCGTCAAACCCAGGTTTTGTTTCTTTTTATTTCAACGGCCCAATGCGACGGGGATCTTGCCCTGAGAGGCAACTTCCCATTTCAACATCAATTTTTTACCAGAATTCACCTGATTCCATTGGTTTCTGTTTGGGCCACTTGGCGTGACTTCGAACGCTATCCTTTAATGTTTAAACGACCGCTGACCGGTGAACATCATCGCCACCTTGGGATCGGCCTCGTTGCAGGCCTGGATGGTTTCGAAGTCACGCATGGAGCCGCCGGCCTGGAGGATGGCGGTAACCCCCTGCTGAATACCGACATCGGCGCCGTCGCGGAAGGGGAAGAAGGCGTCCGAGATCATTACGGAGCCCGGGATTCCGGCCCGATCCTCTTTGGTCTTGGCGTCGATTGCTTCCAGATCGGCCTTGTCCCGTTTGCCTTGGGCAATCTGGAGGGCAAGATCAGCGTAGGGGATTTTGTACTGGTCAAAGCAGAGGATGTCGGCGTATTTGATGTAGGCCTTGTGCACCGCTATCTCGGCCACACCGACGCGGTCCTGTTCGCCGGTGCCGATGCCCACGGTGCAGCCGTCCTTGACATAGAGCACCGAGTTGGAGGTGACGCCATGCTCCACGGCCCAGCCGAAGATCATGTCGTCAATTTCCTGTTGGTTCGGGGCGCGGTCGCAGGTGAAGGTCTCGCCCTTCCAGGTGGCGGTGGCAGCTTTGAGGTCGGCGGCCGAACGGATGGAGTTGACCGCCGACTGCTGGGCGATGATGCCGCCGTCGATCAGGCTCTTGAAATCCACGTAACGGAATTTTTCAAACTCGGCCAGGCGGTCGATGCGGTTGATCTGGATAACCCGCAGGTTCTTGCTTTTTTTCAGAATTTCGAGGCTGCCCTCTTCAAAGGAGGGGGCGCAGACGACCTCCAGATAGTTCTGGGAAAGCAGGGTGGCTGTTTCTGTGTCGCAGGCCCGGCTCATGATGACGGCTCCACCGAAGGCGGCAATGCGGTCGCAGCGGTTGGCACGGTCAAAGGCATGGGCCAGGGTCTCTCCATAGGCGGCGCCGCAGGGGTTATTATGCTTGAGGATGACTGCGGCCGGGCGGTCCATCAGGTACTTGAGGATGTTGAGGCCGTTGTCGATGTCGGTGAGATTGATCTTGCCCGGATGCTTGCCTACCTGGAGCATATCTTCCACTCTGATCCCTGAAACCAGGCCGTTGCCGGGTGCAATAAAGGTGCATTCGCCCAGCGTCAGATTGCCGTTGACCAGTTCATAGAGGGCGGCCTCCTGATCCGGGTTCTCGCCATAGCGCACCCCGCGCTCATCGATGGAGCCGTCCTCCTGCTTGATACCCCAGGTGCGCTTGCGATAGACCAGTTTCTGGTCGCCGAAGGTGATGGTCATGTCCATGGGGAAATGATCACCCAGGATGGTTGAGTACATTTTCTTGAGATTGCTCATGATGGCTCCACGTTGTTGAAATTATCAATTATGAAATGAGTCGCAGCCACTTGAGAGCTGACGGAGCAAAGGGTTGTTCCATGCCACCCTCAAGTGTCTTTGTTTTTTTAATTTATTTCCCTGCCTGAAAGGCGCTGTCCCAATCCTTGCTCACCGGATCAAATCCCTTGGCGATAATGGCCTGGGTAACCTCTTCCACGGTGCGCTCGTCGCCGACGCTGAATTGTTGGCCGTCGGTCATTTCCGGGTTGGAATATCCACCTGGGGCGGTGCAGGAGCCAGCCGAATAGCGTGTGGGGCCAAGGCCCAGCATGCCGTCGCGGTAGCGAGCCTCTTCGCGGGTGGAGAGGTAGAGTCCCACGTCCGGATCAAAAATCCGCAAGGCAAAGATGAGCTGGCTCAGATTTTTTTCCGAGACTGGAACCAGTGGCTCAAATGCCCCGGCAGCCGGACGCAGGCGCGGAAAAGAAACGGTAAAGGCGGTACTCCAGAAATTCTTGCGCAGCCAGGCGAGATGCAGGCCGATGGCCAGGCCTTCCGCCCGCCAGTCATGCAGTCCGAGCAGGGCCCCAATGCCTACCTCGCGCATTCCGGCGGCGGCGGCCCGGGCCGGGGTCTCCAGCCGGTAATGGTAATCGGTTTTTTTCCCTGAGAGATGGACCTGCTGGTACAACTCCGGATCGTAGGTTTCCTGATAGACTGCCACAGCGGTGATCCCGGCCGCAAACAGCCGGGCGTAGTCGGTGGTGGACAGGGGCTGCACCTCGATGGAAACGGCGGCGAATTTGTCGCGCAACCGGAGGGCAATGGTCTCCAGATACTCCACCCCGACCACGTTTTCCGCCTCCCCCGAGACCAGCAGAATATGCTGGAACCCTCGGCTGTGAAGGATTTCGGCCTCGGCCTCGGCCTCGTCAAAGCTTAAGACACGGCGGGCTATACGGTTGTTGGCGGCAAACCCGCAATAGGCACAGCGGTTGGTGCAGAAATTGGAGAGATAGATGGGGGCGTAGAGCTGGGTGGTTCTGCCAAAACGCTGGGCGGTGATGCGGGCCGAGCGGCGGGCCATCTCCGGCAGAAAGGATTCGGCGGCAGGCGAGATCAGAGCTGCCAGATCATGAATGTCGGGAGTCCTGGCTGCAAGAGCCTGCTCCACATCCCGACTGGTGGGGCTTTGGACGGTTTGGGCAAGTGTCTGGAAATCAGGAAGAGTAAATAAGGGGTTCATGCCAGAAATCCAAGATCCGCGGCAAGGGTGCCTTTCACAGGGGATGAGGCATGGGCCTGTTTGCTTCGGCACCCCATGCCTGCGGTAAAGGCGGTGCGCCCGGCTTCCACCGCCTGGGCAAAGGCGCGGGCCATGGCCACGGGATCACCGGCCACCGAGATGGCGGTGTTGACCAGTACGGCATCGGCCCCCAACTCCATGGCGAGGGCGGCGTGCGAGGGAGCGCCGATGCCGGCGTCCACTACCACCGGAACTCGAGCCTGGTTAATGATGATCTCGATCTGAAAGACGGTGAGGATGCCTTGATTGGTGCCGATGGGGGCACCCAGGGGCATGACCGCCGCCGCTCCAGCGTCCTGCAGGCGCAGGGCGAGGATGGGGTCGGCGTTCATGTAGGGCAGAACGATGAAGCCGTCCCGCACCAGTATCTCCGTGGCCTTCAGGGTCTCAATCGGGTCCGGGAGCAGGGTGCGCGGGTCAGGGGTCACTTCCAGTTTCAGCCAGCTTGAGCCGGAAGCAGCCCGTGCCAGATGGGCCAGACGAATGGCCTCTTCTGCGGTGCGGGCGCCGGAAGTGTTGGGCAGAAAGAGGCAGCGGTCCCGGTCAAGGGCGCTCATGATGTCATCTTCCGGGTTGTCCAGATCAACGCGGCGCAGGGCCACCGTCACCATTTCGGTGGCGGAGGCGGCAATGGCCTCTTTCATCACCGCCGAGGAAGAAAATTTTCCCGTGCCGAGAAAGAGCCGGGAATGGAAGGTGTGTCCAGCAATAACGAGTGGGTCAGTCAGCATCTCAGCCGCCTCCTACAAAACGGATGATTTCCACCTGGTCATTGTCTTGAAGCAAAACGGTCGCATAGCTGTCCGGCTGAAGAATGGCGCGGTTGAGTTCGATTACCACGGACGCGGAGGGAACACCCAGCTCCTCCAGGAGGCCGGTCACGGTCATGGCCTCGCTGATGGTTCTGGTGCTGCCATTGAGTCGAATCTGCATAAAAACAATGATGACGGAAAAGAAAGGGTAACCAGTAAATCGCCATGCGGGTTGTGTCGGATGGCAGACGCTGTGTTCAAGAATTTCAAAAACGGTATCTTAATCTGAGAACAATAACTTGCCAATAGTGATTTGCGCCGGTCGTGCCTTTTCGCCACTAATCTGAATTCCCCGGATCCGGTGAAGTGGTGCCGGTTTGTGAGACAGGTGATCCTCAGATGAAACAGGATTAGAGCTTTCTAACGAGCTGACATATTGATTTTCCTCTTCCAACGAAAACATTCATCACTTGACAAACAGACCCCAAATGAGGCTTATTCAAAGAAACTTGAACAATAGAAAAAATGCTGCCAGAGGCCGGTAATTATTAAAAAAACAGGGTCATTGCTTATTTCAATAGTTCATGTTGTCTTGCACGTCCAGAGCAGCTCTCAATCAGGTATTCGTGAGCTTAATATTAAATGCTCCAATTACAATTAGAACCCGCAAGTCATGAAACATGATTTCACCATACTCGCCATTGATGATGATCCTGCCTTGTTACGTTCTCTTAAACGGGTTCTTTTTTCTGAGCCATACCGTTTGATCACAACCACTGATCCTAAAAAAGCATTTCTTCTGTTGGAACAAGAGAAGATCGGGCTGGTCTTACTTGATTTGAAGATCCCGGGGTATGACGGTATGACGATCCTGCACGATATCACGAGTCTTTATCCAGACGTCACGATCATTATGTTGACAGGACATGGCGGTGTGCGGGAGGCCGTTGAAGCAATAAAAATAGGGGCGGCGGACTTCCTTGAAAAACCCTGTCCTCCCGAGGTGCTCTGCCAACGACTGGCTATTTACCATATCATTTGGCAGGAACAACAGGAGCGCAGAGAAAAAGGAAAGAAGATTTTCAGCTACCCTGGGTTTATTGGAGAATCTTCGGTTATAGAGGAGTTGAAGTCTCTCATTGTACGGGTCGCAGCCTCTGATGCAACTGTCCTGATTCAGGGAGAATCCGGAACCGGCAAGGAGTTGGTGGCGCGAGCCGTACACTATCATAGTGTCAGGAAATCAGGGCCGTTTGTTCCGGTTGACTGTGCGGCTATCAGTGAAAATATCCTCGAAAGTGAGTTCTTTGGCCATGAAAGAGGGGCCTTTACCGGTGCGGACACAGCAACCAAAGGGTTGATTCGGTCCGCTGAAGGAGGGACCCTTTTTCTTGATGAAATTGGCGAGCTTACAACACCCATGCAGGCAAAGCTGTTGCGTACTTTGCAAGAGCGTGAAGTACGGCCTGTGGGAAGTGCAAAAAATTATCCTGTCAATATACGGGTCCTTGCCGCCACCAATCGAAGCCTTGCCCAGGAAACAGCTCAGGGGTGCTTTCGTAGCGATCTCTTTTATCGACTCTCTGCCATCTCTCTTGATTTGCCACCTCTCCGTGACCGTGGCGATGATATTTCTCTTCAGGCCAGGTATTTTATTGCCCGTTTTAGCGAAGGCAGATCGCTTGGCATCAGCCAGGAGGCCTTGGAACTGCTGCATCATTACAGTTGGCCTGGTAATGTTCGAGAACTGGAGAATGTTATACGCAGAGCAGTTGCCCTGACGGAACAGGAGATTATTGGTGTTGCTGATCTGCCCGCTACCATCGTCATGAACCGTGCCGCTGTTGACGATTTCAAGACGGACAAGGATTCACTCAATGCTTATGAACGGGTGGCCTTTGAAAAGGCCTTGAAAAAGACAGGCAACAATAAAAGACAGGCTGCCGCTCTTCTTGGTATCAGCGAAGCCACTCTCTATCGTAAACTGAAACAGTTTAATCTCTCATATTGAGAGACGGTTGTCTGTCCCGTGTCTCTCAATATGAGAGACATCACGGGATGGTTTGTCATACTCCCCCTTTCTTTTTGTCGATTCTGATAATCTGTGTTTATTTCACCCGTAATTATTCTTTATTGTTTCAAGTTGTTAAAGAAAACGTCTCAAGATATTCAGCTTTTTATTTGTTAAACTATGTTCAGGCACGGGCATTGCTTAATGTTACTGAGTACCAGGCCAGAACCATAGGGCCATACAGTTGGGGTGTGGATACCGGTATTCTGGTTTCTTGTTTCGTCCAGACGGACTTTGAACCTGAAATAATGACAATAAACACACAACAAAATTCAATGAACAGAAAGGAGAATCGATTATGAAGAGTAAATTTGCTGCGCTGCTTTTCTTTGTTTTTGCCAGTGCCTGCATGATAGGGCATGCGGCCGCACGTGATCTTGCAGATATCAAGAAGGCCGGGGTGTTGCGGCATCTTGGCGTCCCTTACGCCAATTTTGTTACCGGTGACGGTCAGGGCCTGGATGTGGAGGTTATGCAGCTTTTTGCCAAAGAAATTGGAGTAAAGTATCTGTATGTCAAGACCAGCTGGAAAGATGTCATTCCAGATCTGACCGGCAAACAGGTAGAATCTGATGGAGACAATGTCAAAATTACAGGCGAGGCCCCGATTCGAGGTGATGTTATTGCCAACGGCTTGACCATCCTTCCCTGGCGGCAGAAGGTACTTGATTTTTCCGCCCCGACTTTCCCGACTCAGGTTTGGTTGGTCGCCGGACCCCAGTCGTCTATAAAGCCCATCGTACCCAGCGGCTCAATTGATGGGGACATTGCGGCAATGAAGAGGTCTTTGGCGGGAAAGAAAATACTTGGCAAAAACAAAACCTGCCTGGATCCTAAACTCTACTTTCTTGAGGATGCAAACGCTGTTACCAGTCTATTTGAAGGTGATTTGAACGAACTGGCTCCTGCTGTTATCAGTGGAGTGGCGGATGCAACCCTGCTAGATGTTCCCGATGCCCTGGTGGCCCTTGATAAGTGGCCTGATCAGATAAAAATATTGGGACCGATTTCAAGGCAGCAGGAGATGGCCGTCGCCTTTTCCAAGGATATGCCGGAATTACGCCAGGCTTTTGCTGTTTTTTTGAAAAAGATATGGCAGGATGGGACCTATACCGCCATGGTAACGAAATATTATCCGGATGTTTTTGGCTACTATCCTGATTTTTTCACTCTCAAATAAGAAGAAACGGCTCCACGCTGACAGGTGTTGGTCTGGAGCTGCCCACAAAAAAGAATCGGTGATAATGAATCAACCTCAGCAGCATAATCGCAAGATCTTTGGCAACATTCCCTATGTGGCTGCCTTAGTGTGTTTTGCCGCGCTTATTTGTGGCTTGTTGACCGTGAACTATATCTCTCAACGTTCACTGCAGCGGGCAAATATTCAGCGTGTTCAGCAGAATCTTAAAGAACGTGCCCTGACGATCAGCTATTTTTTTAGCGAACGGCAAAAAGATGTTCGTGAGCTGGCAAGCTCTAAAGTGGTAACCGGTTTTTTTGCTAACCGGGCTTTGGGGATGTCCATGACTTATGGCCTGCAGGCAAGTCTGAACAATATTGCCAGATTGTTTGAACGGAGGGTGGATATCTCTCGCTTAGGAACGAAGGCGCTCTACTCTCGTCTGATTTTACTGGATAGTAATGGTCAGGCACTTTCAGGATGGCCGGCTCTTGATTTGCCTGAATATCAATCCATTCCAGAAGAAATCGATTTGAAAGGTGCTGAGGTTATCGTTGATAGCGATGCCGGCGGCAGTGTGTTTTTTACCTATCCTGTTCTTATCAATGATAAGTTGGAGGGATATATCCGGGTGTGGGTAAATTATAGGGATCTGGTTGATTCCTTGTTGGGTCAGCCGCACGGAGGGCTCTTTATTACCGACCACAAACGTCTGGTGTTTCAATCGCAGCAAGACCATTTGTTGCTAAAGTCTAATATCCTCAGTGAGCTTCTTCGGACAGATGCTAAATGGCCCCTTGAATTGAGTTCAAAAGCAATCTTTGAACCTGTGGTTGAACCAGGCCAAAAGGACGATACCCCCTATCTTCTCTTTTTCACGAATGTTCCCGGTTATGAGATTGATTTATTTTTGGCAGAACAAAGCAGTGTCATTACTAAATCGCATAGCTTTTATCTTTTCATGGTCATCCTTGCTATCCTGTCAATGGGAGGATTTCTGGTTGTTGTCGCTATGCTGCGTGCCAACTCAAAAAATCTTGTCCTTGAAACATCCCTTGTCGAGGCACACAAAAGAGAAAAAGAGGTTGCCGAAAAAAAAGAAGAACTTGAACTTATTATTGAAGGTACCCGGCTTGGTACCTGGAGCTGGAATATTCCAAGCGGCAAGGTGTCCTTTAATGAACGTTGGACGCAAATGCTTGGTTATGAACTGGAAGAGATTGATGGCACCGTTGATACCTGGAAGGCTCTGATGCATCCCGATGACCTGGAGATGGTCATGGAGAAAGTCCAGGCACATCTTCTCCAGGGAGAAACTTCTATCTATATTGCTGAGCATAGACTCCGACATAAGTCAGGAAAATGGATCTGGATCTATGCCACAGGAAAAGTTCTCAAGCGTGATTCGGCCGGGAAACCTCTCCTGGCAATCGGGATTCACCTTGATGTTACGGCACGGAAGGAGGCACAACAAGAGCTTGCCAAGGCCAAAGATGAAGCGGATACCATTATTCGTAATTTTCTGGATACCCTGATCGTTGTTCAGAGAAATCTGCTTATTGCCAGGGTTAATCCGGCCACCTGTCAATTGCTCGGGTATGAAGAAAGCGAATTGATTGGCAAGCCTATCACCATGCTCTTTCATGATCCTTACGATCTGGTGAAAAGTGTTTTTTCTTTTTATGAAGAATCACAAAAGGATGTCTTTAATGGTAGAACTGAACTGCGCAATATTGAGTTGTCGTACCAGACCAAAGACGGCTCGCTGTTGCCCATGTCCGTGAATATCAGTCTGTTGAAGGATGAAGCAGGCCTGATAGTGGGGGTTATTGCCGGGGCTAAGGATATATCGCACCTCAAGAAGGCCATGGACACCGTTGCCAGCCAGAAGGAATATATTGAACATCTCTTTGATGTCGTTCCGCAGGGGCTGATAACGCTTACCCAATCCATGGAGATCATAGGGAGCAACAGGGCTTTCAACGAAACAATCCGAACCTGGTCGGCACTCTTTAATCTGACGGAACAGGGATTCAGATCAGAGTTACTGGGGAAACTCCAGACATCGCTGAAAGATAAGCCACAGTACGTATTTACGTTGTCGCATAACAATATCAGCGCATCCTTCAAATACCATGCGACATCTGTGTCAACGCTCGCAGGTATTGAATATGTTGTCGCGATCAGCGACATCACCAATGAACGAAAGGATGCGGCCGCAAGAAAACTCCTGGCCACGGTTATTGAACAGACAGCCGACGCGGTTGTGCTCACCGATATCGATGGCACAATTCGTTATGTCAATCCCGCGACAATATCGCATACCGGCTACAGCGAAGATGAACTGATTGGTACAAATCCGAGAATTTTCCAAAGCGGTCTGACACCTGTTGCTGTCTATAAAAATCTTTGGCGGACCATTTTAAGCGGTAGAATTTGGTCTGGCCAGATTTCCAATCGCAAAAAAAATGGTTCTCTCATTGAAGAAAATATGACGATTTCACCGGTGCGCAATGAAGACGGTGATCTAACTCATTTTGTTGCCATTCGACGGGATATTACTGCCACGGTTCTCTTGCAACGACAATTGCTGCAGGCGCAAAAGTTGGAAGCCATTGGTCAACTGGCCGCGGGCATTGCCCATGAGATAAACACGCCAATGCAGTATGTGCAGAACAACGTCTCTTTTTTTGAACGAGCCTTCGGTGATTTCTCTCTGTTGTTAACTGACTACCTGCAATTACAAGATGCGCAGGGTGCACTGCTCACGGAAGAGGCGCGGAGCCACTTGAAAGATATTGATGTGGAATTTCTTATGGCCGAAATTCCAGATAGTATTGCAGAGATCCAGGAGGGGATCGCCCGGGTGGTAAAAATCATCTCAGCCATGAAAGTTTTCAGTCATCCCGGCAGCGGTGAGAAAATAGCAATCGACCTCAATCGCGCTCTGGAAAGCACGATCGTGGTAACAACGAATGAATGGAAGTATGTGGCCGAGATGGTCACTGACCTTGATCCGGACCTCCCCATGGTTCCCTGTCTGTCTGATCAGCTGAACCAGGTGATGCTTAACCTGATTGTCAATAGCGCCAATGCCATCGAAGCGACCGGGGCATCCTGCCCTGATAATCCGGGCCGCATAAGCATCAGTACCCGTCAAGATAACGACTGGGTGGAGATCCGGGTGAGTGACACCGGCGGCGGGATCCCTGAAGCTCTTCGCAATAAGGTCTTCGAGCCTTTCTTTACCACAAAAGAGGTGGGCAAGGGAACGGGCCAGGGATTGGCCATTTCTCATGACGTCGTCGTTATTAAACATGGCGGCACCATTGATTTTATAAGCGACCCGGGCAAGGGCACGACTTTTATTATCCGGTTGCCGCTCAATCCCGTAAACAACGAGGTGATACTATAGAGTCTCTCGGAGGTTCTATAAAAAGACCATTCTCTTTGTCGATGATGAACCAAATAAATTGAGAAGTCTGTGGCGTATGCTCTACCCTTTGTGCACTGACTTTCTCTTTTTTTTACAGGTTGTGCAAAGGAAAGACATTCTGAAAAAACGGTGGTGTTGTTTGTGTGAACGCGCCATGCCGGAAGCCGACGATACAAGCCGGATTATTGGAGGGAACATTTTTATTCTCCATTTGCTTATAGAGTAGAAGTCGGCAGTATTTTTATTATCAGTGAAGCCATCCCGCGAAAGGACATTATGAAACGCACCTTCGGTCCACTCCTCACTACTTTTCTGGCGTACACAGCCTTGGGCTTATTAGGAATAGCCTTGGCTATTCCCCCGGGCTATGCAAGTCCCGTCTTCCCGGCAGCAGGGTTGGCCGTTGCCCTTGTGTTATATTTTGGTAACCGCATTCTCCCCGGTATATGGCTCGGTTCGCTAACAATAAACATTGTTATTGCCTGGCAAACCGGTGGTTTGGGTGCGATAAACATTGTCATAGCAGGGGTAGTGGCCGGCGGGGCGGTTCTTCAAGCCTTTGCAGCCCATTGGATGATACTGCGTTTGTTAGGCGACAAATGGCGTAGCCTTGAAACAGAGAAGGACATTATGCTGTTTCTTGTCGCAGGTGGTCCTTTGAGCTGTTTCATCTCCGCCACGATTGGTAACTGTACCCTGTATGTTGCAGGGGTCATCCCGACGAAGGAAGAGTTTTTTCATTCGTGGTGTAACTGGTGGACTGGCGACGTCCTCGGTGTTTTGATTTTTACCCCACTGATCCTGCTTTTTCTGTTTAGAAAAAAATCGCCATGGAAAGAACGAAGGCTAACCATCACTCTTCCTATGATGCTAACACTTTGTCTGGTTATCGTGGCCTTTCTCGGTACGTCACATCGGCAGAAAACGCAGCAAATAGGTCAAGTTGAAGAATGCGGCAGGAATATAGCTCAATTGCTTGAGCACCGTTTCGTTGCACATCAGGAGGCACTTTCCGCATTGAAACGATTGATTGAAGTAATGCCGGATATGACATTCCTTCAGTTTGAATACTTTACGGGGATTACCCTGCAGGACAATAAAGATATTTTTGCGCTGAGTTTCAATCCTTACGTCCTCGATTCGTCACGGAGTGCGTTTGAGCAAACCATGGCTAAGAGCGCGATGGATTCTTTCAGAATTCGAGAACGAAACAGTCAGAACCAGCTCGCGCCGGCTCCAGAAAAACCGTTTTATATCCCTGTTGGGCTGATCGCGCCCCTTGAAGGCAATCGACCAGCTATAGGTTTCAACATTCACTCGGAACCCACCCGGCGAGATGCAATCGAAAAGGCGTTCCTCTCAAAATGTTCAACGGTAACAGCTCCAATCCAACTGGTGCAAGAGGCGAAAAAGCGCTTAGGAGTGCTAATTTTGACTCCCGCCTATCGGAGGGGGGAGTCACCAGCCAACGATGGCATGGAAAATCTGATTGGGTTTGCCGTAGGGGTATTCAAGATCGATGAAATGGTGCAGATCGCTATTCAAGACAAGGTTCCGGCAGGTATTGTCTTTCGTCTTACAGATCAATCGCCAGACGGTGTTCCGGTTGTTCTTTTTCAATCGGATGGAGGGCAGCAGAGACCAACAGAGCCGTATGTATGGCGAAAGCAACTATCCATGGTGGATCGGCAGTGGACCCTAGAGGTCTTCCCGACTGAGGCCTATCTGCAACAACAACAATCGAGTTTCGGATGGGTTGTCGGTATTGCGGGCTTGCTTGTTGCGACATTGCTACAGATCCTGTTGCTGGCGATGACAGGACGAACATCTGTTATTCAACAAAAAGTCAACGAGCAGACAGCGCAGCTTACGGAAGCATTCGCAGCAGCTCAGGAAAGAGAACAAGAGGTTGCCGAGAAAAAAGAAGAACTTGAACTTGTCATCGAAGGTACCCGGCTTGGTACCTGGAGCTGGAACATCCCAAGCGGTAAGGTTTCTTTTAATCAGCGTTGGGCGCAAATGCTTGGCTATGACCTGAAGGAACTTGATGGCACCGTTGATACTTGGAAAGCTCTGATCCATCCCGAAGACCTGGACATGGTCATCCATAAAGTCCAGTCACATATCCAGGGAGAAACCTCTCTCTATGTGACTGAGCACAGGCTGCGACATAAGTCAGGGAAATGGGTATGGGTCTATGATACAGGTAAGGTGCTCAAACGTGATCCGGAAGGAAAGCCTCTCCTGGCAATAGGGATTCACCTTGATATTACCGAACGGAAGGAAGCACAACAGGAACTTGCCAAGGCCAAAGAAGAAGCGGATACCATTATTCGTAAATTTCTGGATACCCTGATCGTTGTTCAGAGAAATCTGCTTATTGCCAGGGTTAATCCGGCCACCTGTCAATTGCTCGGGTATGAAGAAAGCGAATTGATTGGCAAGCCTATCACCATGCTCTTTCATGATCCTTACGATCTGGTGAAAAGTGTTTTTTCTTTTTATGAAGAATCACAAAAGGATGTCTTTAATGGTAGAACTGAACTGCGCAATATTGAGTTGTCGTACCAGACCAAAGACGGCTCGCTGTTGCCCATGTCCGTGAATATCAGTCTGTTGAAGGATGAAGCAGGCCTGATAGTGGGGGTTATTGCCGGGGCTAAGGATATATCAAACCTCAAAATAGCCATGGATACCGTTGCCAGCCAGAAGGAGTATATTGAACACATCTTTGATATTGTTCCACAGGGGCTTTTAACTCTTACCCAATCCATGGAGATCGTGGAGAGCAACAAGGCTTTCAACGAAATAATCCAAACCTGGTCAACACTTTTTAGTCTGCCGGAGCAGGACTTCAGCACAGAACTACTGGGAAAACTCCAGGAATTGCTGACGGATACGTCAAAAGCCGTTTTTACGTTATCGCACAACAATATCAGCGCTTCCTTTAAATACCATGCGACATCTGTTTCAGCGCGTGCAGGCATCAAATATGTTGTTGCGATCAGCGATATTACCAATGAACGGAAGGATGCGGCCGCAAGAAAACTCCTTGCCACGGTTATTGAACAGACCCCCGACACGGTTGTGCTCACCGATATCGATGGCACAATTCGTTATGTCAATCCCGCGACAATATCTCATACCGGCTACAGTGAAGGTGAATTGATTGGTAAAAATCCGAGAATTTTCCAAAGCGGCCTGACACCTGTTGCTGTCTACAACGACCTTTGGCAGACCATTCTAGACGGTAGGGTTTGGTCTGGCCATATATCAAATCGCAAAAAAGATGGTAGTATCATCGAAGAAAATATGACGATCTCACCGGTACGTAATGAAGATGGTGACCTAACTCATTTTGTTGCCATTCGACGGGATATTACTGCCATGGTTCTCTTGCAACGACAATTGCTGCAGGCGCAGAAGTTGGAAGCCATTGGTCAACTGGCAGCGGGCATTGCCCATGAGATAAACACGCCAATGCAGTATGTGCGGAATAACGTCTCTTTTTTTGAACGTGCCTTTGCTGATTTCTCTCTGTTGTTAACCGACTACCTGCAATTACAAGATGCGCAGGGTGATCTCCTGACTGAAGAGGCGCGGAGCCACTTGAAAAGTATAAATCTGGAATTTCTTATGGCCGAAATTCCAGATAGTATTGAAGAGATCCAGGACGGGATCGCCCGGGTGGTAAAAATCATTTCGGCCATGAAAGAATTCAGTCACCCCGGCAGCGGTGAGAAAATAGCAATCGATCTCAATCGTGCTCTGGAAAGCACGATCGTGGTAACAACGAATGAGTGGAAGTATGTGGCCGAGATGGTCACCGACCTTGATCCGAATCTCCCCATGGTTCCCTGTCTGTCTGATCAACTGAATCAGGTGATGCTCAACCTGATAGTCAATGGCGCCAATGCCATTGAAGAGACGGGGGCATCCTACCCTGATAATCCTGGCCGCATTAGCATCAGTACCCGTCAAGATAACGACTGGGTAGAGATCCGGGTGAGTGACACCGGTGGCGGTATCCCTGAAGAGCTGCGTAATAAGATCTTCGAGCCTTTCTTTACCACAAAAGAGGTGGGCAAGGGAACCGGCCAGGGATTGGCCATTTCTCAAGACGTGGTCGTTGTTAAACATGGTGGCACCCTTGATTTTATTAGCGATCCGGGCAAGGGCACGACGTTTGTCATCCGATTACCGCTCAATCCCGTAAATAATGAGGTGATACTATGAACAAAAAGACCATTCTCTTTGTTGATGATGAACCAAAAATCTTAAAAAGTTTGCGTCGCATGCTCTATCCTTTGTCCACTGACTGGAACATGATTTATGTCGAGAGCGGTGCCCATGCCCTGGAGATTCTGGCCCAAACCCCGACAGCTGTGCTGGTTTCCGATATGCGTATGCCATCCATGACTGGCCTTGAATTACTCAAAATTGTGCAGAATCGTTATCCGGAAATCGTCAGGGTGATGCTCACGGGTCAACCGGGCAAAGATATGTATTGTGACGTGATGGCCATCTCCCATTATTTTTTATGGAAGCCGACCAGCTTTGAAAATTTTGAAGCCCTGTTTGGGAGAATAAAAGAGCTGGATTCCATCCTGAAAGATGAACACCTGGTCCGGCTTATCGGCGGGATTTCCTCTCTGCCGTCGCTGCCCGAACTTTTTACCCGGCTTACCGAACTTCTTGATAAACCGGAAGCAAATAGTGCCCAGATTGCCACCGTGATAGGTGATGATCTGGCTATGACCGCCCAGATCCTCAAACTGGTGAATTCCGCTTTTTTCAATTTGTTAAAGCGGGTTGACACCTTGTCGGATGCGGTCGCGTACCTCGGATTGGACATGATTCGCAATCTTGTGCTGGTGCAGCATCTCTTTTCACAGTTTACCCCGGAAGAATACCAGGAGTTTCAGTTGAACCAGTCATGGCAGCACAGCTTTTGTGTAGCGAACCTGTCAGAACAAATTGTTACTTCTCAATGTAAGATAGGCCAGGACCATAAGCACCATTCCTATCTAGCCGGTCTGCTTCTTGATATCGGGAAGCTGGTTTTGATACGACATCTTCCTGACACCTATCGAGAAATTCTTGTAAAGGTTGCGCAGGAAGACAGGGCTCAGGTTGAGACTGAGAGAGAATACCTGGGTACCGATCATGCGGCCATCGGTGCTTACCTGGCCTCTCTCTGGGGACTGCCCAGGGAAATATTTGAGTCCATCGCTCTTCATCATAAAGAATTACCGGTGAACCTGTCTGGCCCATCGTCTATTACTGAAGCGGTCTGGCATGCCACCCGGATCTGCCATGGAGATTTTTCACTTTCAGAAAGCAACAATGCAATTTATTCATTGGGAAAGCAATTTGTCTCCGGTATTGAATCACCCTCTTCCTTACCAAAAGAGTAAGGCACTAATCACATTTATCTGGGTTAGCTTTTCGGAACCGCCTGTGTCGCCGATGAAGGTGTCGGCTTGAATATAAATTGAAATAAAAAGCTCAGTGTTCATAGCCTTGGGCAACACCATAGAAAAAGATACCCTTCAAGGAGGAAAGTATGAGTTACCAGATTCTGTTTATTGATGATGACGAAAAAATTCTGAAAAGTTTTCAAAGAACCCTGTCTTCACAATTCAAGGTTATGACGGCAGTGGGTCCGGAAGAAGCACTACGCATTATTGAGGAAAAGGGTCCGTTCCCGGTGGTAGTTTCCGATATGAAGATGCCCGGTATGAATGGAATTGAGATGTTCAGCCATGCCAGAAAAATCAGCCCGGATTCTATCCACATTCTCCTTACCGGGTTTGCTGATCTTCAAACCGCCATGGATGGTGTCAATAAGGGCGGGCTTTTTCGGTTTTTAACCAAGCCCTGCGATATTGATACCTTGAGCACAGCGCTTCAAGACGGACTGAGGCAGTACCAGCTCATCATGTCGGAAAAGGAACTGCTGGAACAGACCCTTCTTGGCACGGTCAAAGTGCTGGGGGAGATTCTTGCATTGGTCAATCCCTCAGCTCAGGGCGTTACCAATCGGTTGAAAAAATATTGCCGCCATATGATCAATGTGCTGGGACTGAAAGAACGATGGCTGTTTGATATGGCGATCATGCTCTCCCAACTGGGGTCCCTGACTATTCCTTCGGAAATTTTGAACAGATTTATTTCCGGCGCGACAATGTCAGATGAGGAAATGGCAATGATCAAGCAGCTTCCCACTGTCACTGTAAAACTATTAATGCATATTCCTCGTCTGGAGGATGTTATAGAAATCATCTCCCGGCAGAATACTTCCTATTCGCAGTTTCCAGAATATTCCAATCCTGAGGAATATTCAAAACTCCATCTTGGCGCCCAGATGCTCCATGTGGCAATTGGACTGGATTGTCAACTCATGTCGGGAGTTACTCCTGCCAAGGTTCTCACTCATATGAGGGATGATATAAAAGAATTTAACCCGGCTCTGGTTGCTGCCATGGACAGTTATGACTTTGAATTACTGAACATGGTGCGCATGAGAGTTGCTTGCAAAGATTTGAACACCAAGATGATCCTGGATGAGGATGTTTACAGCAAAGGCGGGGTGTTGTTGGCCCCCAATGGGCAGTGGGTAACGCTCGCCTTGATGATGGGCCTGCTGAATTATTCTCGAAGTATCGGAGTTAAGGAACCTTTTTACGTGCTTATTCCTCTGGTTGACTATGAAGTTTGATGGTCTCGTGAAAATTCGCAAGAAAGTCTTTTTCGTCATCGCCAGCGGCTAAATGAATGCCAAAATCAACGGAGTTGATAGCGTGATGTGTCATGCGAATTCAATTACTTATCGTAGAGTGGATGGTTGAATCAGAATAACATCTATTAGGCCGGAGTCATAAAATGGAGCACCTCAATACCGTTGATTTGAAGCAGCATATCCTTTTCGTGGAAGATGACCCAAAAATACATAAAGGGATTTCCCGATTGTTTCAGCAACATCAGGTTCCGTGGGGATACACCTTTGCTTCAGGGGTTGACGAGGCCTTGGCCATCATGGACGAGACAGACATGGACGGAGTGATCTCCGACATCAAGATGCCGGGCCGCGATGGCTTTGATTTGCTGGCCTATCTGCGCAGTAGTGCTAGATGGAATGATCTTCCGGTTGTGATGCTTACCGGACTGGATCATCCTGGACTTAAAAATAAGGCACTTGATTTGGGGGCGACAGATCTGCTCAATAAACCGATCAATCCTGAAGAATTGATGGCCCGTATCCGCTCGGTACTTCATCTCAAAAAGTGTCTTGATACGATCAAGTCTCAGAATTTATACCTTGAACAATTAGTCTGCCAACGAACTGAAGCGCTGGAAGCAACCAGGCTGGATATGATCTGGCGTCTGGCCAGGGCAGCGGAGTCCAGAAGTGAGGAAACTGGTAATCATGTTATCAGGGTTGGCTATTATTCAAAAATTCTGACAGAAGAGCTTGGAGTCCCTAAGGCTTTCAGCAAGATGGTTTTTCTCACCAGCCCTTTGCATGATCTGGGTAAAATTGGCATTTCAGACCAGATTTTATTGAAAAAAGGTCCGTTGACTTCCGCTGAATGGGACATTATGAAAACCCATTGTCGCATTGGGCAGGACTTACTTCTTCAGGATACTCATTTGCGGGATCCCATTCACAGCACCAACGGGACCTTGGTGCAGGACATTCTGGATCAAGAGAACAATCCTTTCCTGCAAATGGCGGCAGAAATTGCCGGATCCCATCATGAGCAGTGGCAGGGGAATGGCTACCCTTTCGGAATAACGGGTGAAGAAATACCATTGGCTGCGAGAATCGTTTCGGTGTGTGATGTGTATGATGCCTTGAGAAGCAGGCGTAGTTATAAATCTATAATGAAGCATGACGACACCTTGACCATTATGCGCAAAGAAAATGGTGTTCGCTTTGATCCGGTTGTGTTTGATGCTTTTGAACGGTGCTTGTCCACATTTGTCGATATACACCACCAATATAATGACACCCCAAGTGTCTCCAGGCTGACGAGCTTGAAGTAGGAGCTATCCCAAAAGAGGGTCTAATCGGAGATTTATCGAAAGTCGGTGGCTCCGGCATTAGATTTTCAGTAAAAATTAATGCCGGCGAAGTTATGACGCCGATGGAATCGATGGTTTTTCTCAAGGGCAGACCAATCATATTCACCGAACAGACCAGAAGAACAACTCTATTTTTACGTGAGAAAGGGGTGAGACAAGGCGGATGAAAATTGAAGACGATGAAATGCTGCACGCTTTTATTGAAGATGCCCTTGAACATCTTGTTGATATTGAAACTGATCTTCTGGCGATAGAAAAGATAGGGGACAATATAGATGTGGATTTAGTAAACAAGGTTTTTGGAGTCGCCCACTCCATCACGGTTGCGGCCGGTTTTATGGGGCTTGCGGTGATCCGGAAGTTATCGCATGTCACAGAAAACATTCTGGGGTTGATCCGCAGCAGAAAAATAGTGCCAAATCCCGATATCGTCAACGTCCTGATCCTGGCCACGGATAAGCTGGAGGCAATGCTTAATAATGTTCATACCAGCAATGATGAGGACATTACCGAACATCTCGTCTCTTTGAGTGCCATCGTGGAAAGCAGCAGGCTCCAGGCTGCAACACCCAGTTCGGTAATGGAACCCGTGGCCCCAAAAGCAGTTGTCGTTGAAAAAGGGCCAGCTCAGGTGCCTGGGCTCCCTAATCTTCCAGTACCTCAGCTTGCATCTGCATCTTTCTCGTCAATTCCAGAACCAATCGAGCCTCTTGCTGTAGAAATATTAACAGCCACACCTTCGGTGGACCCTCAAACTTCTCTTGTCGCGGCGGATACCAGCCTCAGGGTTCAAGTCAGCCTTCTTGATTCGCTCATGACTTTGGCCTGCGAACTTGTTTTCAGTAGAAATCAACTTCTGCAGGCCATTGGCTTGAAGGACCTGTGTGCCGCCAAGGCCGTTGGGCAGCGGATTAACCTGATCACCTCTGAGTTGCAGGAAACCATCATATTGACCCGGATGCAGCCCCTTAGCAACGTTTTCACCAAGTTTCATCGGGTGGTACTGGATCTTGCCAGTCAGCTCAACAAGACCATTGAGTTGACTATTATTGGGAGTGAAGTTGAATTGGATACGACCATTATTGAATCCATCAATGCACCCTTGACCCACCTGGTTTGTAACTTACTGGATTATGGAGTGGAAATGCCTGCCGACAGGAAATGCGCAGGAAAATCTGAAAAAGGAAATATTATCCTCAAGGCCTACCATGAGGCAGGTCAGGTTGTTATTCAAATTGACGACGACGGCAAAGGGATTGACGGCGAGGCGCTGGTAGCATCTGCCATCAACAAGGGGCTTATTTCGGTTGAACAGGCCCAGCTTATGTCTGACGAAGAGAAGCTTAAACTCATCTTTCTCCCAGGTTTTTCTTTAGCCGAGAAGGTCGCCGATGTTTCTGGACGTGATGTTGGCATGGACGTGGTGAAAACTAATTTTGATAAACTTGGAGGGCAGGTGGAAATTTTCTCTGAGATCGGACGCGGAACCGCTATCTCTATCAAGTTTCCCCTGACTCTCGCGGCTATTGCCTGTCAGATCATCACCACCAGTGGCCAACGATATGCTATTCCTCAAGTCAATCTGGAAGAGCTTCTGCGTATCCCCTCGGATCAGATTAAAAAACGGGTGGAAAAAATTGGTAACGTTGAAGTAGTTTCCCTGCGTGGCAATATTTTGCCCTTGATCAGGTTGTCTGATGTCATAGGTGTAGAACGTACTTACTGGGATTCGAAGGAGGTGGAGCGAAAAGTTGAAAGAAGAGTCAACATCGCCGACAGGCGGGGCAAACAATCGTTTCCGCTTCTGAGCTGTGGCGAGGAACCGGGAAGTGAAAATAATGTCAGCAATGACAACCGTATTTGCATGGAACGCCGCGATAACGTTACACGTGCCCTGAATATTGTGGTGGTTTCTGCCAACTCCATGAAATATGGCCTTATTGTGGACCGCTTTCTCGATTCAGAGGAGATCATTATCAAACCTCTGAGCAGATATCTTCAGCAATGCAAAGGCTATGCTGGCGCCACGATCATGGGTGATGGCCGCATCGCCCTGATGCTGGATGTCCATAATCTGGCACAGATGGCCCGTATTGCCGATATTGATGGTTTCGCGGCTGCCAATGAGGAAGCCCTGGCTGCCGCAAAACTCTTGCAGACCCCAAAAAATACTCAGACCTTCCTTGTCTTCCACAGCTCGGAGCATGAGCGGTTTGCCGTTTATCTGGGTCAGGTTGAACGCATTGAAAAGATCAGCCGCTTAAAAATTGAAAATCTGGGGGGGAAACGGGTTCTACAGTACGGTGGAGGGATACTCGCCCTCGTTACGATCGATGACGTTTCTAAGGCACATCCCCTGGCTGACCAGGACGAGTTACTGGTGTTAGTTTTTCAAATTTCCTCGCAGGCAATTGGTCTTTTGGCGAATGGCCCCATTGATGTTGTTGAGATTGATTCTGAGATTAATAGAACGATGATGAAGCAACCTGGCATTATCGGTTCCTTGATCATCGATGGTCATTCCACCCTGCTTGTGGACATCGTTGAGATAGCACAGGCTATCTTTCCTGACAGGTTTCCCGGAAATGCGGCCTTTGAGGGTGACAAGAGTCTCGAGATTGCACCCACTATTCTTATGGGGGAGGATTCGGGCTTTTCCCACAATCATGTCAAAAACGACATGGCGGAATCTGGACACAAAGGTATAGAGACAGCGGATGAGCCCATTGGGTCTGCTGCAGCACCATGCTGAAGTGGGGATTCAAGCCGGCGCGGGGATGACGGTTGTTGGACATAAATCCTCATTTGCAATGATCCTCAATTGATTATAAATTTATCCTGATGGGCAAAAGGGAAAAAGCAAGACGCTTTGACTATTGCTCTCCTCCCTGATCTTTTCATTCTTTTTTCAGAGATTGAGAGCAGGTCATGAAACCCTGGTTTTCAGGTCACGGGTCCGCCAGTGACCACCTCAGGAATGGCCGGAGCTGTGTGCATGCAAGAAATGAAAATGCGCAAAGGGACGTAAGTGCTCAAGTGTATGAGTTCAAAGTGTTGACAGATTGGATCACTCGCATTACATTTTCATCGGTTCTGTTTTAAAGCAGAGAGACAGAGAAATACATACCGGGCCATTGTGTCTGGGAATACATATAAAACAGTAGAGATCAGAACAGATCAGAAATGGAGTGAAAAAATGCCAGTCTATGAGTATGAGTGTGACAGTTGTGGAAAGACTTTTGAGGTGCAGCAGCGTATGGCGGACGCGCCATTGACCAGTTGTCCGGAATGTTCAGGGAACGTAAAGAAGGTGATGTCCATGAGCTCTTTTCAGCTCAAGGGTGGTGGGTGGTACGCCGATGGTTATGCCAGTGCCCGTAAGGATACCGGCACCAGTACTACTACTTCCGCGCCGGCCAGTACGCCCCCGGCCCCGGCAGCATGTCCTGCTGGTGGGTGTTCGAAGTGTCCGGCAACGGCGAGCTGATTTTTTATTGTAAATAATAGTTAAGCCGCTGTAAAAAAATAACATGGCCATCTCAGAGCCTGGAGCGGCATAAGGATCCGTAACGAAATAGAGATATATGGCCGTGTTATTTCGTAACGGCTCCTAACGTTTTTTGGGCGGTTGCAGGGTTTTTCTGCAACCGCCTTTTTTTATTTCAGGATAGCCATGGCATCGCCATAGGAGTAAAAGCGGTAGTTTTGGGCGATGGCCTCGCGGTAGCAGTCGAGTAGTCTTTCCCGGCCGCAGAGGGCGGAGACCAGGAAGAGCAGGGAGGACTGGGGCAGGTGGAAGTTGGTGATCAGGTTATCGATGACTTGGAAGCGGTAGCCAGGGACGATGTAGAGGTTGCACCATCCTTCCGTCGCGGTTACCCGGCCGGTCTCTTGGGCGGCAAATTCCAGGGCACGGACGGTGGTGGTGCCCACCGCCCAGATCTTGCCGCCCTGTTGCCGGACCTGATTGATGGTGACGGCATTCTCTTCCGAGATGTGGATATACTCCTGATGGATAGTGTGCTCACGGATGGCCTCGGTGCGCACCGGGGCAAAGGTGCCGTAGCCCACGTGCAGGGTGATCCGGGCGATGGTCACTCCTTTTTTTTTGATTTTTGCGAGCAGGTCTTCCGAGAAATGGAGGCCGGCAGTGGGAGCGGCCACGGCCCCCGGCCTGTTGGCATAGACGGTCTGGTAGCGCCGGCTGTCCTCGTCCGTGCTGCCCGTGTCCCTTGCGATGTAGGGAGGCAGCGGGATCTGGCCGCAGACGCTGAGGATTTCCGCAAGTCCCCTGGCCCGGTCGTAGTGCAGAGCGATTCTCACCCGGCCTTCGCCCAGATCTTCGAGGATGGTACAGAAAAGCTCGTCATTGATGATGATCGATGAGCCGGGATGGGGGCGTTTGGAGCTTTTGATCAGGGCGGTGGCGGTTGCCTTGCCGTTCTCTTCCAATTCCTGCGGGTAGGAGAGGAGAAAGACCTCGGCCTTACCGCCGGTATCCTTGCGTCCCAGCAGACGTGCCGGAAAGACCCTGGTGTCATTGACGACCAGCAGGTCGCCTGCGTGGAGCAAATCGACAATGTCGGTGAAGCGCCGGTGCTCCCGGACATCGGTTGTCTGATGGAGGACAAAGAGCCGGGATTCTTCCCGTTTGTCGACCGGGTGCTGGGCGATATTTCTGGTCGGCAGATGGTAGTCGTAGGCCTTGAGTGTGAAATCCTGTTGCATGGTTGTTCTGTTTTGCGGTAAAAACTAAAGATGAGGGGAATTGTAAGGGTATATTTTGATGCCGATGTGTTTTTCCTGGAAGCCGTGAATTACCTACCATGATCCTTGCCGTTGCCGCAACTGAATTTGAGATGAGCCCCCTGATGAAGCTGCTCAGCATGGGCGGGGAGAAGGGCACTGTTCCAGAACCAGCGCCTGCCTGGCGCACTTTGATTGCGGGAGTCGGACCGGTGGAGACGACCTTGCGTCTGACTCGCTATCTGGAAAGCTGCGATGTGCAGATTGATTGGGTCTTGAACTTTGGGGTGGCCGGTGCCTATGTCCCGGGACCGTCTGATTCCGGCGGCAGTGCCGGGCTGCTTGATCTCTGTCTGGCCGAGCAGGAGAGTTTTGGGGATTTTGGGATCTGTTTTGCCGATCACATTGAGGCCTTCGATGTTCAGCTGGGCGGTTCGGTGGTTTTTCCCTTGGATCATAGCCTTTTGCTTCGGGCCGAAAAGACCCTGACCCGACATGGTCAGGCCTACCGGTGCGGTAACTTTGTCACCGTTGCTGCCGCCAGCGCCACCCGGCAACGGGGGATGATGCTTGCCGCCCGTTTTAACGGACTGTGCGAGAACATGGAAGGGGCGGCAGTGGCCAGGGTCTGTGCTGAGTTTTCCCTGCCTGTTCTTGAGCTGCGGGCCATCTCCAATCTGGTGCAGGACCGGGATCTCAGTCGCTGGCAGATGGCTGCGGCCTGTGGTCGTGCGGCCGCAGCTGCGGCACTTATCATCGGAGAACTGGAGAAAACATCATGATCTCATCGTCAGCGCCGGCAGGGAATCCAGCCCTGACCATCGGCTATTCCCCCTGCCCCAATGACACCTTTATCTTTTACGCGCTGACCCATGGCCTTATTGAGCTCCCGGAAATGGAGCTGGCCGCTCCCCTGCTCGAAGATGTGGAAACCCTGAATATCTGGGCCCTGGAGCACCGGCTGGATGTGACTAAACTCTCATTCCATGCGCTCGGCCATGTGCTGGATGAGTATTGTGTGCTGTCGGCGGGCAGTGCCCTGGGCCGGGGATGCGGACCCTTGCTGGTGGCGCGCGGCCCATTGGAAATATCCGGCTCCAAACCTTTGCGGGTGGCAATCCCCGGGCGCCTGACCACCGCCGCTCTGCTTCTTCGTCTCTATCTCTCCTCGTACTCGCAGGCCATGGACGGCCAAGTGTCGCAGGCGCCAAGGACGGTGCAGGAGCGACCGCAGGCCATGGACGGCCAAGTGTCGCAGGTGGCAGGTGGACCGGAGCTGATCGAGATGCGTTTTGACACCATCATGGAGGCGATCAGGCTGGGAGAGGTGGATGCCGGGGTTATTATTCACGAGAGTCGCTTTACCTATGAGCAGTTGGGACTGGTCTGTTTGCAGGATTTGGGACAGTGGTGGGAAAAGAGCACCGGCCATCCCATTCCTTTAGGCTGTATCGCGGCCCGGCGCTCCTTGGGTCGGGAGCGCATTGCGGCCATTGATCAGGCCATCCGGTCCTCTGTTGACTGGGCCTTTGCCAACCCGGCTGGGTGTCTTCCCTATATCCGTCAACATGCGCAGGAGCTTGATTCCCAGGTTGTTTTTGACCATATCGGGTTGTATGTCAATGATTTTTCCCGAGATCTTGGGCCAGAGGGGACGGCGGCCATTACGGCCTTTCTAGAACGGGGCAGAGTTGCCGGGATCTTGCCCTTTGTCTCTCAGGGCTTACGCTGTGAGGAAGAGTCAACCCCAGGAATATAACACTCTTGTCGTCATGAGATGAAAGACGGCGTAATGAGCTGCAGCGGATATATAACCCCCGATGAATGGGGTTGCAATGGAGACCATGAATCAGAAATCTATACGATACCAGGACAGACAGGAGCCTGCGCTCTTTGCCCCCACATTGCCGATTATAGGTATTTGCGGTCATTCGGGAGCGGGCAAGACCACGTTGATTGAGGCCATGCTGGCGGAGCTGATTTTACGCGGCCTGCGGGTGGCTGTGGTCAAGCATGACTGTCGCAATCCAGTTGTGGATATCCCCGGCAGGGACAGTGACCGGCTGTATCGGGCCGGGGCCGATGTCTTTTTTCTGGGTGGAGAGCAATTTGCACGATTGCATGGGGAGGGTGAGGCCGACTTTGAATTTCAACTCAAGGGGCTTGCCTCTCGCTATGATCTGGTGCTGGTGGAGGGGCATGAACAAACCCTGATTCCGAAGATCTGGCTCCTGGCTGAGAATGAGACAGAGGCACCTGCTGAAACCGGCCCGGCGCTGGCCGTCTTTGCCCGGGGTGAGGGCCGGGCGCCCCAGGTCTTTGACTTTCTTTTGCAGTGGCTGCAGGAAATCTGGCAGCAAACCCCTGTGTGGGCCTGTATTCTCATCGGTGGTCGCAGCTCGCGCATGGGTCGGCCCAAGCATCTGATTGAAACGGAGAATGCTAAAGAAAACAGTACCTGGCTGGAGCATACCGTAGGCCTGCTCCAACCCTTGATCGGCGATCAAATTGCCCTTTCTGGTGGCGGGCTGGTGCCTGCATCTCTGCATCATTTGCCGCGTCTCCCGGATATTCCTGAGGCCCGTGGTCCGCTCACCGGGATTATCGCTGCCATGCGCTGGCAGCCCCGCGTTTCCTGGCTGCTTATTGCCTGTGATATGCCTGATATCAGCACCGAGGCTGTCAGCTGGCTGCTTTCCCAGCGTCGGCCCGGATGTTGGGGCACAGTGCCCCGTCTGCATGAAGACGGGCATGTGGAGCCGCTGCTGGCCCATTATGATTATCGCTGCGGCTTTCTTTTTGAACGGCTTCTGGTCTCCGGTTCGCTGCGGATTGGTCAGGTTGCCCGGCAGGGCAAGATCGACTCTCCCCTTATTCCGCTGTCGCTCAGGCCATCCTGGCATAATATCAATACCCCTGAGGAGCTGGCCGTATCCCGACAAGTGGAGCGGGAATAAGGCGTTTTTGTTGTGGCGATGAGTTCCTACGATCAACAATGTGCCCGTGAGTTTGCGGAACTGCAGGCTCGCTTTGATGATTATTTCATCGAGATGGCCGTGGAGTGTCCGTATCATCTTCCCCATACCGCGACCTTTTATCAGGCACTGTTCGGGGTGATTCCAGAGCGGATCATGGAGCTGTTTCTTGCCTCCGGCTATCGCCGTAACGGGAATTGTCTCTATGCCATGCGCTGCGAGGGGTGTTCTGCCTGTATTCCTATCCGTCTGCATCCCTCTGAGCTGCGATTGAACCGGAACCAGCGGCGGGTGAGGCAAAAAAATCAGGATCTGGAGATTGAGCTGGGGCCGGTGGTCATGAGTCCGGAAAATCTGGCTTTGTGTCAGAAGTTCCTGTCCGTCCGCTATCCGCACAAGAATAATCTGGCCGAAAGCTATTATTCCGGTTTTTTCCTGACCTCCATTGTTTCCTGCATGGAAATCCGCTATCGGCTGGCAGGCAAGCTGGTTGGTTGTGCCATTGTGGATATGGGCGAAAATTGGATGAACGCGGTCTATTTTTATTTTGATCCGGATCTTGGCAGGCGGAGCCTGGGCACCCTGAACATCTTGACCCTGGCTGAAATGTGTCAGATGCAAGGGATGAACTATCTTTATCTTGGATATTATATAAAGTCAGTGGCGGCCATGAATTATAAAAGCCGATTTACTCCGTACTATCTGTATCTTGACGGCAGGTGGCAGCAGATGGCGAAGGAGAAATAACCGGGAGGGTCAGATCATGCACGAGGCGCAATTGTACGGTCAGGGCAAGGAAGGTGAGGTCATCTGTGAACTCTGTGCCCATCACTGCCGGATCAAGGATGGGCATCGGGGAATCTGCGGGGTGCGCGAGAATAGATGCGGGATTCTTTACAGCCTGGTTTATGGCTGGCTGGTGGCGGAGCATGTGGATCCCATTGAGAAGAAGCCGCTGTTTCATTTTCTCCCGGGCAGCCGGTCCTACTCCATCTCCACTGTGGGCTGCAATTTTCGCTGTCGCCATTGTCAGAACTTTTCCATTTCCCAGGCGGATGCCTTTCCGGCCGAGGCTCCCCCCGGCATTTTGCGAACCCCTGAACAGGTGGTGGCAAGCGCTGAGGACAGCGGCTGCCAATCGATCAGCTATACCTATGTGGAGCCCACGATTTTTTTTGAGTTTGCCTATGACTGTAGTGTGCTGGCCCGTAGCAGGGGGTTGAAAAATGTCTTTGTTTCGAACGGGTTCATGTCAGAGAAGACTACCCGGAAGCTTGCGTCGGTCCTCGATGCCATCAATATTGATATCAAGGCCTTCAGCGAGGATTTTTACCACACAATTTGCGGCGCACGGTTGCAGCCGGTCCTCGATACAGTGCGGCTCATGCATGAGCTGGGAGTATGGGTGGAGGTGACCACCCTGATTATTCCCGGTCTCAATGACAGCGATGCGGAATTACGCGCGATTGCTGATTTCATCGTTGCCATTGACCCATCCATGCCCTGGCATGTGACCGCCTTTTATCCCACCTATAAGTTGACCGACAGACCAGCCACACCGGCCCATACCCTGCTAAAGGCAAGGAATATAGGTCTCTCGGCGGGACTCAGGTGTGTCTACGAAGGGAATATCCCGGGTGCCGGGGGAGAGAACACCACCTGTCCCTCGTGTCAGGCCTTGCTTGTGCAGCGTTTCGGGTTCAGGATTCAGGAAAACAGGCTGGTGCATGGCCGCTGTCCACAATGCGGGGAACGGCTTGCCGGGATATGGGAATAAAAGGGGAAATAAATCTGTTGCTGGATGATATTACCGTTTTGTAGCCGGATTATTTGAGCTTGCCTGAAAAAAGCATGTGAAACTTTCCAGGGATCTTGATCTCGAAATCCATCCGTTTGTCCGGATTTGTCGGGTGATTAAAGGACAACTTATAGGCGTGCAGGGCCATCCTCTTCAAAGGGTTGGTCTTGGCGCCGTATTTTTTGTCGCCGGCTATGGGGTGGCCAAGGTCGGCCATATGGACTCGGATTTGATTCTTGCGGCCGGTGAGCAGGGTAATGTCGAGGAGGGCGAAGTCGTCCCCTTCTTTTTTGACCGTGTACCTGGTGATGGCCTCCTTTCCCTCCGTCCCACTGCCCTTGACGCTATAGACCCGCAGGGCCTTTGATTCGGCAAGTCGGCTGATGATCTGCCCCTCTTTCTGGTGGGGCACCCCTTCAACGATGGCGGCGTATTGTTTGTCGGCCTGCTCCCACTGCTCCTGCAGGGTCTTTTTTACCGTCTCATTTTTGGCAAAGACGAGGAGCCCGGATGTCCCCTGATCCAGGCGATGGACGATGAAGATGCGTGCCTGGGAAGAATTCTCCCGTTCCTTGAGGTAGTCGCTGAGCAGGTAGAATGCGGTCTTTCTTTTTTCCTTAGCGGTTGCAATGGTGAGCAATCCCGCCGGCTTGTCAATGACAATAATGGATTCGTCTTCGTAGACGATCGTCAGTCCCGGGCAGGTTCCGGCCTGTTCCCGCAACTCCTGTTCTGTTCGGATGCACACGACCTCTCCTGCCACTAAAAGCTGGTCGGGACGTGTCGCCACCCTCTCGCCGATGGCAACGGCGCCATGCTTAATCAACTGTTTGGCCTTGGTTTTTGAGTAGCCGGAGTCCGTCAGCAGGAGGAGGAGTTCTAAAGGCTTGGGAGCCGGAATTTTTCTCATGGAGATTGCTGCCCCGCTGGTTTGGTCTTCCCTCGCTGGGCCCTTAGGTGGAGTGCAAGGCCTTTGAGGAAGTTTCTGAGAAACTGATCACCGCACTCCTTGTAGTTCTTATGTCCTTCTTTCCTGAACAGAGCGCTCAGCCTGGCCCTGGTGATGCCGGTGTCGGTTTTTTCGAGGATCGAAAGAAGGGTGTCTTCCTGCAACTCCAAGGCAATGCGCAGTTTTTTGAGGATGACATTGTTGCTGAGATGTGATGTCGTTGCTACCTGTTCGGTGTCATTCTCCTTTTTTCCTCTTTTCTGGAGAATGAGGCCATCAAGAAAAGCCTCCATGATCAGATCACTGCAAGCCAGAAAGCCGTCCTCTTCTTCCTTTTTCAACAAGGCAGAGACTGAGGATGGTTCGAGCTTGTGTCCGCCGAGGGTGCAGAGGGTGACGATGGATGAGTCGTGCAGGTCGAGGGCGTAGCGGATACTACGAAGAATATCATTGTTGATCATAGAGTGTTCCTGAGAAATCCTGGGCGGTTACTTTTGGGTATCAGCGGGTTTTGGCTCATCTGTCTTTGCCGGGTCACGCTCACTGTCTTTGAGGATGGTGGCGCTCATGTCGGTTGCGGCCTGTCTGGCGGTGGCTTTGAGCTCTTCCGCCTTCTCCGCTAAGGTCTGGGAGGCGGCCGCAGTCTTGTCAATGACCTCATGGGCCTTGTCGGCAGCCGTTTGGATGGTCTCTTTTCCTGGTGTATTTTTGGGCTCTTCACTACGACATCCGGCCAGAAGTAAACCGGTTAATGTCAGGGGGACAATCACGCCTGCAAGGATCTTTTTCATCTACTGTTTCCTGTGGTGAAATATTGAGAGTGGAGCTGCGAGACCCTTTCTCCCCATTGAGTGGATCTCCTATGCTTAAAGTAAGGTACAATATATCTTTCGGAATGGATACTATCTTTTTCCCCCTTGCAGAAAGCTGAAGTTCTCCGGCAGGGCCTGGATCGCGCCTTCCAAGGCCTGCCGGCTTTGTCGACCGCCTTCAGTGGCAGGTGTGCTGAGTCCAAGGATGGCCTTGACAATGGTTCCCTGGGGCAGGTCTGCGGCGGGGATGGAAGGGAACAGGTGCTGTTGTTTGTTGTCGCTGTGGATGATGCCGGCGGCAAGGAGTTGTTCCGTTGCCGCTGTGAGCAGGGCGGGGGAATGTTCCGGGCAGAGTTCAGGAAGCATCGCACCCGTCAGTGGTTTTTGGCGGTAAAAAAAGAGAAAAATCTGATGGATGATGTCAAAGGCGGCGCTCAGCTGCGCGGCAGGTGTGGGCGGCAGAGGCAGGAGTTGATGGTTGTGACGACTCTGGCAGGCAAAGGCAAGCTGGGCACCGGTGAGAATAAAGATCCAGCCAAGGTAGAGCCAGAGCAGGAATAAGGGCAGGGTGGCAAAGGAGCCATAAATGGCATTGTAGTTCGAGACCCCGATTTGCAGGCTGATGTAGACATTCTGGGCGGCAAACCAGAGGGAGCCGGCAAAGACGGCGCCGATACAGGCGGGGCCTGGCCGGACGCTGGTGTTGGGGAAGATCATATACGTGACCGCCAGGGCCAGGGAGATGGAGAGGACCGGCAGTAAAAGCAGGAAAACGGGCAGGAAGATGGTCTCAAGTCCCGGCAGGTAGGGCTTGAGGCGAAGGAGCAGTAAGGGATT
>JAFLKM010000034.1:40692-45738 GCA_019163335.1 Desulfobulbaceae bacterium
ACCAGAGAGGTGCTCATCGCCAGCAAAGGGACCAGGCTGAGGAGGATGGTATAGGTGAGGGCGCCTGCGCGCAGCGCCAGTTCATTGCGATGACATCCCCTGACCGTGATCAGCAGGATGCGAACAAGGATGCGGAGTGGCTGTTTTGATCCGGGCAGGGTGGAGTCAGCCTGATCCGCCCAGTTCAATATGCGTTGGATTATGCCTTGAGGTGAGTGTTTTTGTGAGTCCATCAGGTATTGCGGAGAAGTTTTTCTTCAAGAATCCTGAACACCGTTTCTCGTTTGATGGGCTTGCTGATATAGTCATTCATCCCGGCTTCCAGACATTTCTCCCGATCACCCTTCATGGCATTTGCGGTCATGGCGACAATGGGAACGTCGGTAAAACCAAGCTGACGGATCTTGCGGGTGGCCTCCAGACCGTCCATCTCGGGCATCTGGATGTCCATCAGGATGAGATCATAGAGCCCTGGGTTTTTGCTGTAAGTTTCAACGGCCAAAAGGCCATTGCCCACCACCTGCACGATATATCCCGCCTTGCTGAGCATCATGGTGGCCAGTTTCTGGTTGACCAGATTGTCTTCCGCCAGCAGAATCCTGCTGGCGTGTTTGATCTCCTCACGAATGGAATACTGGGTGACAAGCTTTGTATCCTCCGGGGGGGCGTCGCTGTCTTGTGAGGTGTTGATGATTCTGGCCAGGGTCTTGAGGAGCATGGCACGCCGGGTAGGCTTGGTAAGAAAGGCGTTAAAGCCGGCCTCTCGACAGCGACCGGCAATTTTTTCGGCACTGGAAGTGTAGGCTAGAAGGGGGATCGAGTGACTTGCGGTGGCTGAGGCGCGGATTTGTCTGGCAAGATCGAAGCCGGAAATAACCGGAAGCTGAAGGTCAAGAATGGCGGCGTCAAAGGGGGTGTTTTTTTCGTCCGCAGCGATCAGTGTGGTGAGGGCCAGGGTTTCATCGGTGAGAATGGTAAGGTTGATATCGTAGGGATGAAGGATTTTAAACAGGATATCATTGTTGGTGCTGTTGTCATCGACGAGGAGGATGCGGGTATTTTTAAGGGTCTCGATGTTGGCAATTTTGGGTTGCACGCGGGTGGACTTGTGCATGAGGGCGGTAAAATGAAAGATAGAGCCTTTCCCCGGGATACTTTCGGCCCAGACCTGTCCCTCCATGAGCTGGGCGATTTTACGACAGATTGACAGGCCCAGGCCGGTACCCCCGTATTTTCTGGTGGTAGAGCCGTCGGCCTGTTTGAAGGCCTCAAAAATGGTCTCGGTCTTGGATGGATCGATGCCGATACCGGTATCCCGGATTTTACTGTGCAGGATCAGGGTGTCTTCTGTCTCTTGCTCAACCTCTATGGAGAGTTCGAGTTCTCCGCTTTTCGTAAATTTGACAGAATTGCCGAGGAGATTTACCAGGACCTGGCGGAAGCGACCGGGATCGCCCATGACAGTGGCCGGGAGTTTCTCGTCAATGCGGCAGAGCATCTCGATCTGCTTGTCGGCAATCTTGGGGCGGATCATGTCGCAGACATCATGGGCGGTGATCTCGGGATCAAAATCGATGGTTTCGAGCTCCATGTGCCCGGCCTCGACCTTGGAGAAATCGAGGATGTCGTTGATGAGACCAAGCAGAGCCTCGCCGCTGCGCTTGATGGTCAGGGCACTTTCCTTTTGTTCGTTGTCAAGATCGGAAATGAGCAGCATGTCGGTAAAGCCGATAATGCCGTTCATCGGGGTTCTGATCTCATGACTCATGGAGGCGAGAAATTCACTTTTTGCGATATTGGCGGCCTCGGCTGCAGCGGTGGCCTCCCGTAACTGCCTGGTCTGGATCTCGATCTCCGATTGGAGGGTTTTCGAGTAGCTGGCCTGTTGTTCCTGGATGGTTTGATAACTTTTTTCGTTTTCCTCCAGGATGGTCTGGTATTTGTTTTCCAGAACGGAAAATTTACGGTCGAACTGTTTTTTTTGAATATCGAGACGCTGCAGGGTCTTTCGATGTTCCTGGCGGCTTTGAAAGAGAGCATGACAGAGTTTGACAATCCTGGTGATGTCAGAGGTGGTCTGCCCGGGGGCATTGTGAGGGATATCGGCGCTGAAGAGAAGAATGGCCTTCATCTCCGGCAGAGGAAAAAGGTGGAATGCGCCATCGCAGGTGGTGATGATCGATTGTCCCTCCAAGCCATTTTTTATCTGGCTGGAGATCTCTTCCATGGCGGACAGAGAGGGCCGAAGAGCCGAAGCTCCTGCACTGTACTCGTTCCCCTCTTCATCGATGCAGAGATAAAGATGTTCTCCGGCTGTATCAGCCAGCAGATCGAGAAATTCCTTGATTTCGCTAATGAAGGTAAGGGGCTGGTTGAAGATTGCAAAGCTGTTTTTCATCGTAAGGCTCCTGCCCTGTGATTGTTAGGCCATTGTAATGATACAACATAGCTCCAAGGAAGTTTCAACGGGCGGCAGAGACAACTGGTAACTCCTGCTTCAGCCCTTGCCTTTAATCCGGTACCTAATTCTCGTAAATATCCTGGGCCTTGGCGATTTCTTCGGGGAGATCATCAATCAGCACCTTGTATTCATCCATGTTTTCCTGGAGGTGCAGCGCCAGCGGCGAGGAAAGGGGAGAGGCGACATTCGGCAGCGAACTGTATCCCATCTGTCCGGTGATATATTGGGCAATCTGGAGGATACTGGTCAAGGAGCCGGGGGTGGCATCGTCTGTGAGGGTGTGATGGTCACGGATGGCATCCTGGATAGAAATTGGCATGCCCCAGTCGCGAGAAAGGAGAAAGCCGATTTCACAATGATCGGTTCCCAGAAAATGTCGCTCATGATCAATAAGTGAATCGGTGGGTCCGCAGGCCTCACAGGCAGCCAGGAAATCGTCTTTCGCAATTTGTTCTTCAACGATTTTTCCAAAATCATGGAGAATGCCGCATAAATACGCGTCGTCGCCGTTAATCCCGAAGATTCTCTCGGCAAGGAGTTTGCTGCAGATACCAACCACGGCACAGTGCAGCCAGAGACGTTTCCGAGAGAAAATCCCGGTATTATGTCGTTCCTTGAAAATGTTCCGGAGGGCGTCGGTGACGGCCATGCTGCGCAGATTGCGCATGCCGAGAAAGGCCACGGCCCGGCCAATGGAGGTGATTGGCTGTGACAGACTGTAGAAGGCGCTGTTGACCAAGCAGAGCAGACGGGCCACCAGGGTGGGGTCCATCTTGATCACGTTTTCAAAATCCTTCATGGTGGTATTGTCGTCGGCAATCATTCGCGAAAGCTCGGTGACAACGTAGGGGAGTGTTTTGACAACTTTAAATTTCTGGATAAATTGCTCGGCAGTAAGCATTCTGGATTCTCGTGGGCTTGTTCAGTCAGTGTGCTCTATATGGTTGTTTTAAAGGCCGATTTCGCGTTTGGTAATGGCCTCGCTCTTGACCCGGTCAAGAAGTTCCGAGAGAACGGGCTTGATGTTTTCACGAAGATCTCCGGCCACAATGAGAAAGAGAAGATCGTCGCCGGGCTGGAACTTCCCGCTATGGGCCTCGATGGCAATATTGAAGATACCATCGCGCTTGAGAAATTCTTGACGAATGGCCTCGATTTTATCCAGATCAGGGGTGACCTCCAAGGCCGTGACCTTGCTTTTATCCTTGCGGGACCAGTTGCGGACGACGCCGTTATGGATGAGGATCATCCCCACATTGTCCTGAAAGCCTGGTTGTTTTTTCATTTCTGCGATTCTTTGTGAGATATCCATGGACGACTCCTGAAGTTGGGAAGAAAAAATAGCCAGCGGCTCATGTGCCCTGACCAGTATTTTAGTTTGAGTTTATGGTGATTCCTGAGGCTGTTTTTGGTACCTTGGGGAGATTGGTTTTTTCATATTTCCGATAGTCTTCGTCTCATAAAGGCCTTTTTTTTAATTCTGCCGAGACAAGTTGTTCAGGCGAGGTCTGACCGGTAGCCGGAAGTTTAAGCTGATAGCCTTTGGGGAGTTGTTTTTTTCCATCCAGGAAAGATTGCTCAATGGTTGGATTAAGCGCCTTGATGGTTTTTCCATCGACTTTAAAATGGCGCTTGATGGAATCTATCGAGACCTGACTTGACAGCCGGACAGTGTTCACAGAAGGGCGAGTCTGGGGGCGTGAGAGAAGGGGCTGTTCAAGTTTTTTTGCGGAGTTCAGGGCTGCCAGGAATTCGGAATAGAAATTTCGTGAGGCAAATTTAAAATACCCTTCATCATACTCTTGAAAAATTCTTTCGTAGGAGCCTTTGTCTCTTTTGGCTCTTGCCATTCCGGCTGTTCCGTAGTTATAGGCGGTCAGGGCAAGGGGCCAGTCGCCGAGAACGGAGTGGTTTCTTTTCAGGAATTTGGCAGCGGCATGACTGGCAAGGATGGGGTCATGCCGTTCATCGATGGTTCCATCGATGCGCAGATATTCCTTTCCGGTTGACTTGGTGAATTGCCAGAGGCCGGATGCCCCGACCTTGCTGCGGGCGTCAGGATTAAAGGAGGACTCAACATGGGGCAGGTAGGCAAGCTCTTCCGGCAGGTTGTAGGAACGAAAAATTTTTTTTATCTCGGGAAGATGGGTGCGTGAACGTAAAACCCCCTCTCTGAATCGCTCTTTCTGGCCAATCTGGACGCGAACTGATTCGCTGGCCTTGACAAGCTGAGATTGCCTGAGTCCTTTCATTGTGGCGGCAATGCGGCGTTCTTCCTGGGTGAACGGTGGCGTCCCTTTGGCAAGGCTAATCAGGATGGCCTTGTATTTCTCTTGCGCCTCATCCAGCAGGGGTTTGTTCGCTTTCGCGGCTCCCGGTTTCAGGTAATCCATGATGGGAATGACGGCATAAATCCTTGATAGGTCATACTGGTCATGAATGACGGCTTCACTGGTGGAATAGTGTGTGTAGATCTTTTCCCAAAAGGCAACATTGCTTTGTATGGCCGGAAAGCGAGGGAATTCGCTGCTGCTCGAAGCTGTGACTGTTGCCCCCGCATTGAAGGCAGTTCCCAGCAGAGAGAG
>JAFLKM010000034.1:45838-67651 GCA_019163335.1 Desulfobulbaceae bacterium
GATAGGCAGAAAACATTGCTTATTCATAGAAATAAACGGGCTGATGATGCTCATTTGGGGAAATATAATGGTCTTGGCGGTAAAATGGAACGGCAGGAAGATATTTTTTCGTGCCTCCGCCGTGAGGTACAGGAGGAGTCCGGTCTGATCTGTGAGGAGGCGACCTTGCGCGGAACCGTGAGTTGGCCAGGGTTTGGTTCTGCGGGTGAAGACTGGTTTGGATTTATTTATCGGATAGACCTGGTTAGCGGGGTGTTGAGGGATGCAAGTGAGGAGGGGGATTTGCAATGGTGTCGTCTGGATGCCTTGCATTTGCTGCCGATGTGGGAAGGGGATAAATATTTTCTGGATATGATCTTTGATGGTGACCCTCGTATTTTTCATGGGTGCATGCCTTACCGTGATGGCCGTCCAGTGAGCTGGAATTATTCGAGGAGTTGAAGGAAGAGAGCAGGTTGGTAAAAAAAGAAAGGGCAACATGAGCCAGGGTAAGATGCAAGATCTTTTGCGGGATAATATATTTTAAAAACGGCTCTTGGAGTTTTTGCATGATAGTTTTTTTGAAAAAGAGCTTAATGCTTGCAGAGAATAGTAGGCAGAGGTATATTCAAAAAAAAATAATTAGGAATAAATTTTAAATTTATTGTAATAAATACAAGAAAATAGAGGAGCTGGTGTTATGAAACAGGATAGCGAATTGGGGCGTCTGGAAAATTTTGTTGCCAAGTTGTTGGACCGGTTTAATGCCTTGCAGGCAGACAAAGGGAAAGTTGATGAGTTGTTGCTGGAGCGAGAAGAAACAATTGCTACGTTGCAGGAGGAGTTAGCCTCTCTCAAGGATGAAAGAGGAGAAATTAGCAGCAGAGTTTCTGGATTGCTTGGCCGGATTGAGGAGTGGGAGGCTGGTGTTAAAGAAAGCGGGGATTCAGATGGTAGTGAGAGAGGCAGCTCTGAGGGTGGGGTTGTTCAGGGAAGTCTGTTTTAGGGTGAAGGTTGTTTGGGATTTTTTTAAAGCTGATTTTTGAGAAAAGTCATTATTCAATCCCTGAAAGTCGTGGAGAATTGATTTGGAAAGGCTTGTCCGGTTTGAACTTATGGGTCAGGAATACACTTTTTACACCGGGGCTCCCGAGAGTGAAGTGGCTGATATTCTTGATCTTGTAAGCGAGCTGGTGGCGGAAAATATTTCTGGAACTGCGGGGCCTATTCCGGTGAGCAAGGTGGCTGTTTTGGTGAGCCTGAATATAGCTTCTCGATATTTTGAGTTAAGGTCTCAGTTTGATCGATACAAAGCGGATTCAGAAGAGAGGATGGCTTGTTTGACGAAGCAGATTGCCTCAGGCCTTTCTTTGGAAAAAGGAGTGGAAGGCTGATAATTTTCTTTTGTTTGTCTCAAATTCTGCTATATTTGGGTCTGAAGTTTAGTGCCTTACAGATTATTTTTCTTGATTCTTTGCAAGGAAATAATCTGTAAGGCACTTATCCCCTTCATCGGGGTTAGGTCGTTTGCAGTTTCTAAGTTGCAGATTTTTCTAAATTGATTGAGTAGAACTTTTTTAGATCAGTTTCCCTGCCCTGTTGGTGATCAACCGTGTGTTGAGCCAACTCTCACAAAAAGGGTATCTCCACTGTTTTCTAAAGGAAAATTGCCTAGCTGTTTTCCCGAGGAGACTATGAGTTATGCCCACCTATTTTATAGGTTTAATCATCCTGTTGACACGGCAGGGTGGGGATTTTTATTGCGCGCCGTTACGAAATAGTCAGAAATAGAATGTTTAGATTGTAACGGTTTATTCTCAGAGTAATGAATGTTATTCTGTTTTTTATATCCAGGGCACCTCGGGATAAGGGTTTGAGAGTCACTGTTCAGGGTGACTGTCAGGTTGAGGTGAGTTGACTGGAATTCATCCGCAAGATTATTGATTGCAGTTGGAATGATGCTGAACAAGATTACGAAATTCGGGAAGAAAAGCTGTGTTTATACTATCAGTTGATGCCTTCGGGAGATGAACTCTTTGTCAAAGTATCGGCAGGGTGTTGATTGATTTCATATATATTAATTTAGTATCCAATGTGCCTGATTCTGGATGAGTCAGGTTGTCGTTGTATGATGCAGGTGACAACGCAAATGTCTGGATATTAAATTTAGTAATAATTTTGAGGGGATCATTTTTGTGGCCCTGATTTATTGTTGCTGCTCGTCTATTTTTACCCCTTCCTCGTTTTTTTGTATTTCTACCGCAACACAGTCTTTCTGTGTTCGCCTTCAACGTCTTCCTGTCCTGTTTAATCAGATATTGCCTATCGGGGTCAGGGTCCTATGAATATATTAAATGAGCCAATTTATCTGTTGATTTTAGGGGTGTTGGTTGGTGTAATAGCCGGTTTTCTCTTACGAAAACGTTTTGTTGAGGGCCATCGCCTCAATATAGAAAGTCAGGGCAGGCAGCTTATAGAAAATGCCATTCTCGAGGCTGAGCGCATCAAAAAAGATGCTGTCCTTCAAAGTAAAGAGGTTGCGTATCAGCTTAAACAAGCCGTAGAGGAGGAAATACGGGTTGATAAGGCTGATGTAAAGGATGAGAGACGACTGCTTAATGAGAAAAAAGAGCAGTTAAAGCGTGACTTTGCCAGTCTGGATAAACGGAAAGAAGATATCCAGAAGAGTGAAACCCGACTGCAAGAGCAGGAACTGGAGTTACACGAAAAAAAGAGTGAAGCCGAACAGTTGATTTCTCGGCAGCGGTATGAGCTTGAAAAGATAGCAGGAATCAGTCAGGAAGAGGCCAGGAAGCTGCTCATGGATTCAATGGAGAGCGAGGCCCGGATGCATGCCGCTAAAAAACTTGCCCGCATTGAGCAGGAAATGAAGATGGAGGCGGATAAAAAAGGGAAGAATATCCTGGCCCTTGCTATTTCCCGCTACGCTGGAGATTATGTTGCCGATAAAACGGTATCCATGGTTCCACTGCCGAATGATGAGATGAAAGGCCGGATTATTGGCCGAGAGGGAAGAAATATCCGGGCCATTGAGGCGGCCACCGGCATTGATATCATAATTGATGATACACCGGAAGCGGTTATCCTTTCCGGATTTAATCCGGTGCGCCGTGAAGTAGCCCGCCTTGCTTTGCTCCAGCTTATTAATGATGGGCGTATCCATCCCGCCAGGATTGAAGAAGTGGTTGCCAAAATCACTAAGGAGCTTGAAGTTTCCATGCGCGAGGCTGGAGAGCAGGCCACTTTTGATGTGGGTGCTCATGGGGTGCACGCTGAATTGATTAATCTGCTGGGCCGGTTGAAGTATAGAACAAGTTATGGACAGAATGTCCTTCAGCACTCGTTGGAGGTTGCATTTTTGTGCGGCATTATGGCAGCTGAATTGGGTATTGATGTAAAAATGGCGAAAAGGGCCGGGCTGCTTCATGATATCGGCAAGGCCGTTGACCATGAAGTGGAGGGCTCGCATGCGATTATTGGTCGTGATCTGGCCAAGAAATATGGTGAGTGCGAGGAAGTTGTTTATGCCATAGGGGCGCATCATGAGGACTTGCCGCCGCAGAGTGTTCTGGATATTTTGGTGCAGTCCGCAGATGCCTTATCCGGTGCACGGCCAGGAGCCAGGAAGGAGATGCTCCAGACATATGTCAAACGTTTGGAAGATCTTGAAAATATTGCCAGTTCCTTTGAAGGGGTTGAAAAATCTTATGCGATTCAGGCTGGCCGGGATCTGCGGATTATTGTAGATTCCAAAAAGATTCAGGATGCCGAAGCCATTCTGCTGAGTCAGGATATAGCCAAGGCCATAGAGGCCCAATTGACCTATCCAGGCCAGATACGTGTCACCGTGATCCGTGAGACCAGAGCGGTTGAGTTTGCCAGATAGTTTTACCTGTTAAGGACGGGTTTTTGAAGAATGCTGATTCGAATATTTCGAAAGATTAATTGTTAAAGAAAGGCGGGCAACGGGAATTATGTCTTCCATTGATGAGCAGATAAAACTTATAGAGCGGGGGGTAATTGACTGTATTTCCCGGGAAGAACTTGTAAAAAAGCTCGAGAAGTCTTTGGCTACAGGGATTCCTCTGCGGATAAAGGCTGGGTTTGATCCGACTGCACCTGATCTGCATTTGGGCCATACGGTGTTGCTGCAAAAATTGAAGCATTTTCAGGATCTCGGGCATGATGTGTATTTTCTGATTGGTGATTTTACCGGAATGATTGGCGATCCAACCGGAAAATCTGAGACTCGCAAGGCCCTGACCCGCGAGGATGTGGCGAGAAACGCGGAAAGTTATAAAGAGCAGGTCTTTAAGATACTAGACCCTGAAAAAACCAGGGTGGTGTTCAACAGTCAGTGGCTGGGTGAGCTTGATTCTTTTGCCATGATCCGCCTTGCCTCTGAGCTGACTGTGGCCAGAATGCTTGAGCGTGAAGACTTCAAGGTTCGTTTTCGAGAGGGGAACCCCATCTCCATTCATGAATTTCTCTATCCCTTGATCCAGGGCTATGATTCTGTGGCACTGGAAGCAGATGTCGAAATCGGCGGTACAGACCAACTCTTCAATCTGCTTATGGGGCGTGATCTTCAGCGTTCCCGTAAGCAGGTGCCGCAGGTGGTACTCACCCTTCCCCTTCTTGAAGGGCTGGACGGGGTGAATAAAATGAGTAAATCTCTGGGCAATTATATTGGAATAACCGAATCGGCCAATGATATATATGGCAAGATTCTATCCATCTCCGATCAGTTGATGTTTCGTTATTATGAACTGCTCAGTGACCTCGGAGGCGAGCAGATTGCCCATTTGAAGACGGAGATGGAAGAGGGACGCCTGCATCCCAAAGAGATCAAGAAGCAACTGGCTCGTGAGTTGACGGCGCGCTTTCATTCAGTGGAGGCTGCAATTCAGGCAGAGCAGAATTTTGAACAGGTCTTCCAGAAAGGTGGGCTGCCTGATGACATTCAGGTAGTGGAGATCGAAGCCTCTGAAGATCTCTGGTTACCTCAGATGTTAGTAGATATGGAACTTGTCAAATCTACCTCTGATGGACGGCGAATGATTAAGCAGAATGCTGTCTCTCTGGATGGAGAAAAAGTGACAGATGTCAATGCAATGGTCAAGCCCCAGGGAGAAGTGCTTGTAAAAGTAGGTAAGCTCCGTTATTGCAAAGTCTGTTTTAGGTGAGAAACGCATATAGCGTGGCAAAGTGAGGATTCAGACTCCTACCGCTTTAAGGTTGATGGCTTACTGGTCTCTATTGATTGGCTGATACGCAAAAAGGATTGAAACCTGAGCCAGGTTTCAATCCTTTTTGCGTTTGCGCGGTTCTTAAAAAACTGCAAAAAACCCCTCTTTTACGTTGAATGTTCAGTTAAGCCTGTCTAGATGTTCCGGCTTTGTTTGTTCTATGAATGAGAGTTCAAGATGACAAATGCGCATCTTTTGTCCCAGGCATTTCAGCAAACGATGCCATTGTTTAAGGCAAATTCATCAGTTCATGATCGGTTGGTACTGTACTTTTGCGCATTGATAGCAGAGTCCGGTAAATTCAATGTGATGACTGAGAATCTTATAATGACTCGACTGAGCCGCTGATTCGTTAATCCCTTGTTGTACAGGCATATCAACGTCGTTTACTTTTCCGCAATGTATACAACGAACGTGGTAATGGGGTTTAACGACGGCGTCAAAACGTTTTTGGGTGCCTCCCACTTCCAGTTTAAGGATTAAGCCGGACTCGGACATCAACTCAAGGTTTCTGTACACAGTTCCCAAGCCAATACGGGGAAGTCGTTTGCGTACCATGTCATAGACTTCATTGGCAGTTGGGTGTGAGGTAACCTTTATCAGTTCTTCAAGGATAACCTGACGTTGAGTGGTCAAGCGCATGGGGGTAGATTCTTCTTGCATAAAAAGTCCTGTTACTGATTAAAAGATAGAAATAGTAAAATTTACTAAATAGCAAAGTATCTCAATTTGAGGGGAAAAACAAGAAGAATTTCTTGGCAGAGCGGAGCCGTCATGGGTCTCACTCATTGATTGTCAACTTCCAGGCGAGGTGAAGCTGACCGCCAGCTTGTCGGTTGATCTGGGGAAACTTTTTCGGATCTTTTTTACTGCCAATCGGCGATGCAACTGGGTATGATTTTAGTGCTTTACAGATTCTTTCGTTTTTTTAGGCAATAAAACAATCTGCGAAAGGCACTTATCCTCTTCCTCGGGGTTAAATAGTTTTATTCGAGAAAAGGGTTGAAGTAACCAAGACGAAGAGCTGGGAATTTTTGGTGCACTCTGCGAAGCCAGGTGCGCATGCCCAGGGGCTTTTGTGATGGTTGGAAGTTGAGCGTCTGCAGGTACCATTCAGGATCCATGTTTAGGTTTCGTAATTGAATCAGGTCAGGGCGACAGCTTTCCACCAGTTCTGAGAGGGCCGAAAATTCTTCTGGAGAGTCTGTCACTCCGGGTTGAATGAAATAGTTGAGTGAGACAAAACGGTTGGCATCCTTCATGGTATGAATGGATTCTTTGACGTGCTCTAGATTGAATCCGACGGGACGATAGTATCGGGTGTGGTAGATCTCCTGGGCAGAGTTGAGACTGACCCGGAGGCTGTCCAGCCCCGCGTCGGCTAAGCGTGATACGGCCTGAGGCAGGCTGGCGTTGGAGTTGAGGTTGATCGTGCCGCGGGAGGTTTTTTTGCGGATAAGACGAATAGCATCTTCGATGATATGGGCCTGCAACAGGGGTTCGCCTTCACATCCCTGGCCGAAACTGACAATGGCGTGTTCTGCCTTTTGCAGATGAGGTACGGCTACAGCGGCGATTTCTTGCGCCGTGGGAACAAATTGGATGCGGTCCTGACTTGCTGAGCAGGAACCGGCAGGCTGGAGGGAGATGCAGCCGACACAGCGTGCGTTGCAAACGGGGGAGGTAGGAAGAGGGGCCTCCCAGCGGTCGAGGAAATAATTCCTGGCTGCTGGACAGCCGTACGTCAGGCAGCATTTTCCCAGATGTTGGACCAGTCTGTTGTCACTGAATTCCTTCAGTTTTTTTTTGGTCTTTCTTATGATGACGGCCTGGTCAAATTGGCAGGCATCCTGACGTTTGTCTGGGTCACTACGAAACGCTGACACCCAGAATCGACCTTGGTGCCAGCCCACAGCTGTATAAGCGAAAAGGGGCAGGCGCGGGGCGGTGTCAGTATGGGTCTGATAGGCACTGTTAAAGATGGCCGTATGGGCCGGAGACATGAAGGCTGCGACCGCCTGGACGGAAGCTCCCGGGTGAAAAGGACTTTCTTCCAGCAGTAGGGGCTCACCGGTATCCCGGTTACATCCTATGGGGAGGCGACCGGGAAGCACAAAAAGTTCACTGCCCTCGGGAAGGGGAATCAGATCTTCAAGCGTTGGTTGAAAGAATTGACCACCACTCATGCCGGCCATGTTCAGGCTTGAAAAATCGGTAATATTACCCTTGAGATCAGCAAAAACGAGGGAAGGAATGGCGTCTGGGTGGATCACTGGGGACGCAGTGACTTGAAGATGGAGTCTGTGGCCAGGTAAATGTCGAGATCTTCACCGTAAATATCTTGAATCGCCGAGTGGTTGATCAAATCTTCAATTATAAATTGGGTGAGGTAGAGACTTATAATATTGGGATCCGGAACCAGGGTGCGCAAGGGCGCAACCTTCAGTTGGATGTCGAATTCTTCAAGGTTGGACAGTTTCTTTAATTGTTCCTCAAAGGTATCATGGAGATTTTGTACCGACGTTGTTTCAATGATTCCTTTGTCGATTAAACGCTGCACTAACTTTGCCGCCAGTTCATTGGCATTTTCCCTTGCCTTTTGAAGCATAAAACGCCTTTCCTGCTCTCGTTTGCGATCAATGCTGCGTATGGTTTTGTCGGTGGCGTTATTGGCGCTGATATGGGCTTTTGCCATGTATGTATTCTCCGGAGTGTCTTTCTGTGAGCGAAGAGGAATCAAATTCTTCGTAAATTTATGAGAAGAGTCAAGGATTGAAATCTACTGTATCCGAGGTATTCTTCCAATAAAAAACTAACCTGTTAAGGTAAAATAAATATATACGGGTTTATTCTGCTAATTCGTTTGGTCCTGCAGGCTGCTGAGTGCCTTACCGATTATTTCCTTGTAAAAAACAAGAAAATAATCGGTAAGGCACTTGTCCCGTTCATCGGGGTTTGTTAGAGATGTTTAATTGCACATTGTGCAAAACATGCTGATATCATTTTTATCCATTACCAAGCATGATTGTCAGTGCCCTGCCATTCTTTCTCTTTTGTCCTTGACGAAGACGTGTTCCTCCTTGCTCTTAAGCGTTGCTGTTGTAAAGACTCCGGAAACGGAGCATTTCCTGTGCCTGCTCTTCAGGGAGGTGTAGTTCATATTTCGTCAGATACTCAGCCGCCATGCGATGGGTATTAAAAATAGGAATATTCAGGAGGAGGTTCATAACCGCCTTGTCAAGAAACGCAGAATTGTTTGGGGATTGGTAAAATTCTTTCAGAATAGTTGGCAGGAGTTGATAAAATGAGGTCGAGTCCTCGCTGTAAAGCAGTGTCTCCGGATTTTCGCTGAGATTGGCCTCATCAATGGATCCTTCTTGTCCAAATTTCCATCCCGTCAATCCATTGTGATACCCCTCAACCCACCAACCGTCCATAATGGATATATTGGGAACTCCGTTCATGGCAGCTTTCATTCCGCTGGTTCCTGAGGCCTCCAGGGGACGTTTAGGGTTGTTGAGCCAGGCATGAACCCCTGAAACCATCATCTTGGCGATTTTCATGTCATAATTAGGGACAAAAATTAAATTCGCCAGCCCATTACTCTTTTGGTGCAATTCTTCCTGATAGTCCAGAATCAGTTTGATAACGGATTTACCGGGTTCATCCGCCGGATGAGCCTTGCCGGCAAAAATAAAATTGATGGGCCAGTTGTTTGAGACCACGATATTGCAGAGGGTGTCGAGGTTGTCAAAAATTAAATCCGCGCGCTTGTATGTGGAAAATCTTCTGGCAAATCCGATTGTGAAGACCTGTGGGTCTAAACGGCTATTCCTGCCAATGAAAGAGGAAAAGAAATTGGGCGGATCAATCCAGGTTTCAAATTTTTGGTTGCGGTGCTCCAAAAGCATGGAGTTGATGAAATCAAAGAGGATATCTGTATCTTTTTTCCAGGCGAGGTTGAGATAATTGCGAAATTTTAAATCCTTTGCCAAGGAAGACAGCTTGGCAAAAACACCTGGGTCATGCTGCCAGTTCTGCAGTGCTGGAAAGTTATTAAAGACCTCCGCGCGAGCATTACTGATCCATGTAAGATGATGAACCCCGTTGGTAATGGCTGAAATTTTGTCAGCAAACTGGGGGAACTGTTTGTGGGTTACATCGCGATGCAACCTGCTGACACTGTTTGCGGCCTTGTTTACCGTCATGGCAAGGGTGGTAAAGTTGTATGTGTGTGGACTTTCCTCATCGCGCGCTAGAAGATTCAGCAGTCTCTGACATGATTTATGGCTGATTCCAGCATAAAGGGCTTTATCAAACCGATCGTGTCCGGCCTTTACTGGTGTATGGATGGTATAGATTGTTTTGTGTGCAACGATATCAGCCGCTTTCATGATCTCCTGATCTGTGGCCTCACAGAGCTCAGGATGACCGAGGAGTTTTTCCAGTTCTTCGACAATCAGTTGAAGAATTGCAATTACCCCATGCTGTTCATTCAAGTGGTATGTATTGGCGGTAAAGCCCAGTTTCCTAAGCGCCCGGATGATGCCTGAGCCGAGCATTCGTCGCTGCAGGGCCTTTACCATGGAGGATTCCGCATTGTAGAGTTGCTTGGCCGCATTCCTGAATGGTTCTGGCGTTTCCGGCAGAGAAAAATCAAGAAGAATTTCCGGAATGAAGAAGTCAAGGGTATGATTGATCTCCATTTTCATCCAGACGTTGGCTTTTATGAGTAGCGGCTGATCGCTTCCGTTGTAAAAGGGGACCTCGATCTGCAGGGGGTGACCGGGTTTGTCTGTATCATGCAATTGATAGAGACCATGTGTAGACTCGGGCTGCCAAGTAACAGCCTGGGAGATCTGGCCAATCTTTGAGTCTACGATCTGAGAAAAATATCCCTGTCGATAGAGGAGGCTGACCGCTACCACCGGGATTTTGCAATCAGCGAAACTTTTGAGGGTGTCTCCTGCCAGTACGCCAAGGCCACCACTATAAGTGGGAATTTTTTCAGGGCCATGAAAAAGTTTATTGATAAACGTTTTCAGTCTGTTATCCATGGAGCTGGTGTGCTCGAGGTCGATCAGTCTTTGTTTGACCGGATTGTAAACATCGGGGTCGGCACCTATTTCCATGGAGATGTAGGCAACGGAATTGCCTTGTGGATGAGTCAGTTGAGCCCAGACTTGATCAAGAACCTTCTGTCGTATGCCGAAATAAGTGCCGAATTGATTTGAGGCGATCAGGGAGTGAATGTTGGACGCAGTAATGGTGTTTTTTGTGTTGGGCATGGCTGATTAATGAATGAAGTTGTTGATATCTTTATTGTTAAAAGATTGGGATGATTTGTGACGGAAAAAGATTGTTTATATGTAGATGGGAAGGCGAAAATTTTCAAGAAAAAACCATTTTATCCAAAAAATCATGGAAAAGAGCTGTTTCATTTTTTATTGCAGAGGTGTATATTCGCCTATCGAGATAGTTAGATGAGCTCTTTTATTCAAGGGTAATAATATAAAAAATTTCAGATTGAAGGTAACTGTGATGAGCAGAATGCAGAATGTATCGTCAGTTGTGCTTGGCTTGATGATGTTGACCCTTGTCGGGTGTGCTGATAAGGGAAAAACAAATGAGGACATGCAGGGTGGAAAGGACAGTGCTGCCTTGGGTGCCAAGGAATCATTGGATTCAGAACCGATTGGTATTATGGAAGGCCGGACTTCAGGGCCCATGTTGCCGCTTTATTTTGATTTTGATTCATCAGCCATTCGTCAGGATCAAATTACCCGCATGGATGGGAATGCCGCGTTTCTCAAGTCAAAGTCTGTTTATATCAGAATTGAGGGGAACTGTGATCCCCGTGGTACTCAGGAATACAATATGGCCCTTGGGGAACGCCGCGCCCTCAGCGCCCAGAAATATCTGGTAGGCAAGGGGATTTCCAAAGAAAGAATGACGACTATCAGTTATGGTGCTGAGCAGCTTTTACTGCAAGGGCATGATGAGTTGTCCTGGGCCCAGAACAGACGTGATGATTTTGTTATAATAAAGTAATACGTTAGGCGTTTTTTGGTGAAAGGTTATAAAAGGTAACAAGGAAAGACATCTTGTTAAGGTACTTAAAATAATAAAGTGATAGAAGAGAGGAATGCAATGATGTTGAGGCCAATGGTTTTTGTTGGATTATTTTTCGCAGTATTGGGTTTTAGTGGTTTGAATTGCTCTGTTGCCAGTGCAGCAGAGCTTAAAATTGGGGTAATGAATATCCAGAAGGTGCTTCTTGAATCAGTTTCCGGAAAAGCAGCCAAGAGTATGTTTGAGGCTAAGGCAAAAGAGCTGAAGGGCAAGTTTCAGAACGAAGAAAACGCATTAACGGCTATGCAGCAGGAAATTGAAAAGAAGAGCTCTGCCTGGAGTGCTGAAAAAAAGGAGTCCCAGGTTCGTGAGTATCAGAAGAAAGGACGTGAATTTCAGGTGAAGACCGAGGATGCCCGTTTTGAACTCAAACAACTGCAGGATAAAGAACTTGAGCCTATTTTAAAGACTTTGCAGGCTATTGTTGAGGACTACGGCAAGAAAAATGGTTACACGGTGATTCTTGATTCCAAGATTGGTGTACTGTATGCAAATAGCGCTGTTGATGTCAGCGTGGAATTGACCAAGGCGCTTGATCAGGCAATGAAGAAATAATTTCATCTATAGGTGTAAGCCTGGCACAGTTGTATGTGTGCGAAAAAACGATGCAAAGGAAGATAATACCTTTCGCATCGTTTTTTATTTTTTCCTGTATACACACATTGTGTAGATTTAACCTTAAACAAGATTTAGCGGAAATCGTGTCTTGTTCTGCGTACAAGTCGGTATCTCCTTTGACTGGCTTCTGCGGCTTTGTAACCCATCATCATGAAAATCTCGTTACCGTAGCTCTGTCTTGTCAGGGGCAACCTGCATACTTTTTTAGAATTGGCTACAAGTGCAACCACTTGAATTTTTGAAATTAACTCCAAGGACGAATTGTGGAGAGTGTGGATATGCTGCCTGCCTGGCATTTGCGGCAGCGGTGACCAAGGGCGGTGAAAATCCTCGGAAGTGTCCTTATGTGGATGTGAGTTGTCTTGGTGAGGGGGGTGCCCCTTCTGAGATGGGCGCTGGAGGGGTGTCCGGTGTTGCCGGACTGCTGGATGAAAAAGATAAAGCCCTTGTGGCTCATTTAAAAAGCAAGGTGCGAGAGATAGATTTCTCCCTTGTTGCGTCTAAACTTGGGTGTGGTTGGTCAGGTCCAGCAACAGACCAGTTACGTTTCCGTTATCTTGGATATGAAGTAACCCTCTCCCGTGAAGGCGTTTTTTTTGGCGGAAAAGAGGTTGAGGAGCCGCGCGATCAGATTCTTCTTTATAATTATGTCCACTATGGTGGCGGCGGAGTTCGTTCCGGTGAGTGGGTAGGGATGGAATCTTTGCCCAATTCTATCTCCAAGGTGCGAACATTGCGGGTCTATTGTGAAGAGCGGGTGGCAGCGTATTTCTGTGGGAAAAATGCCTTGCTCAGAGAATCCGCCGCCAGGATTGACGGGGTATTTGAAGATATTGCAGAACAGTCTTGTAACGTTTCCTTTCAGGTGGCAGTGTTGCCGTGCCTGCCGATGAAGGTGCTTTTTTGGGATGAAGAGCGTGACGAGGGGTTTCCCCCCAGGGTGAAGGTGCTCTTTGATCGGAATGTGCTTGCTGTTTTAGATTTGGAATCTCTGGTCTTTGCTTCCGAGCGAATGGCTGAGCGATTAATGGAGTTAAGCAGATGAACAGTCAGTTGATACAATATGTGCCGCGATTTGCTGAAACCAGAATCCTGGTGATTGGCGATATCATTGTGGATCATTTTATCTGGGGGACGGTCAGCAGAATTTCCCCTGAGGCCCCGGTACCGGTGGTGAATGTCACCCGGGAGGAGATGCTGCTGGGTGGTGGTGCCAATGTCCTGCACAATATCTACTCCCTGGGCGGCAAGGCGGTTTTGTGTGGTGTTATCGGCAATGATGAAATGGGCGGCCGACTGCAACAGTTGATGATTGATCTGGGAGCCCCGATTTCCGGGCTTGTCCAGGGGAAGAGGCCAACCACGGTGAAAACCCGAGTCGTAGCCCAGGGACAGCAGGTGGTTCGTTTTGATCGTGAGCAGACGGGGGTCCCGGCTGAGCAGACTATTTCTGCCATGCTTGCCTTTATTGATGAGCATCTGATTGATTTTGATGTGGTGATTATCTCTGATTATTATAAAGGGGTGATCTCCCAACCTCTGATGCACCATCTGCTGCACCGGGTTAAGCTGCTGGAGCAGGAGAAAGGCCGCAGGATTCCAGTGGTTGTTGACCCCAAGCCTGATCAGCCGTCCAGGTTTATCGGGGCCACCATTCTGACTCCTAATCATCTTGAGGCCGAAAAGATGTCCGGCATGCAGATCAACAGTGAACGTGAGTTGATTGAGGCTGCGGAGATACTGCAGCATAAATTTTCTTGTGAGGCGGTGCTGATCACTCGCGGTGAATCCGGTATGTCTCTACTTGAACGGGGCAAGGAACTTATTACGATCCCTACGATGGCTCGGGAGGTTTTTGATGTCACCGGCGCTGGAGATACCGTCATTGCCACACTGGCCCTTGGTCTGGCAGCAGGGGCCTCTTTTGTCGAGGCCGCCACCCTTGCGAATGTGGCCGCGGGCATCGTGGTGGGCAAGATTGGAACAGCTACGGTCAATTGTGCCGAGATCATGGCAGAGCTGCATGGCGAGTTGGACGGGCCAAGGTAAAGACTGAAGGTGTGCTACTGTCCCGTAGCAAAGCCGAAAGATAATCGCTCCAATCAATTGTTCTTCTGACTGGACGGTTCGTTGCACTATAGAGAATAGTTCTTAGGGGATGGCCCTTGAGACATCCTGCAAAGAAGGAAATAGAAAAGAATGACGTGTAAAAGCATGACCGGTTTTGGCCGGGGAGAGGTCGCGTCCGGTGGGCGCTTGTGGGTCGCGGAAGTGCGTTGTGTCAATAATCGTTATCTTGATTTGAAAATTAAGCTGCCCCAAGGATATGGGGTGATTGAGGAGCGGCTGCGGAAGATGGTGAGCGGCTATCATCAGCGTGGTCGGGTTGATTTGGGGCTGAGCGTGAATGGGAACAGCTCTGATTCGGTCCGGATGCGAGTCAATATGGAGCTGGTCAGGGCCTATAAATCCGCCATTGAGGAAATAGCCGGCGAATTGGGTGGATCGGCCGTAGTTGATGCCGCATTTGTGGCGTCTCGTCCTGAAGTGTTGATTCAGGAGCAGCAGGGTGAGGATATTGAGGCGGCTTGGCCTTTTCTGGAGCAGGCAGTGGAGCAGGCCCTCATTGCCTGCGAATCCATGCGTAGCCTGGAAGGAGATGCCATGGTCAGTGACCTCCTGGCCCGGTTACAGGTGTTTGTTCGTCATCTTGAGACAATAGAATCAGCCATTCCGGAGCTTCTGAAGCAGCGGGAGCAGATTCTTGGAGAGCGTCTCCAGAAATTGCTTGGGAATGTGCAGCTTGATGAGCAGCGATTAAGTCAGGAGGTGGCAATCCTGGCTGATAAAACCGATGTGACTGAGGAGCTTGTCAGGCTGAAGAGTCACATGGGCCAATTGCAGTCCTTTCTCGGCGAGAAAGAGGCGGTGGGGAGAAAGTTGGATTTTCTCCTGCAGGAATTTCTGCGTGAAGTCAATACCCTTGCCTCTAAAATTAGCGATGCCCCCATCGCCAGTCTTACGGTAGAGTTGAAGAGCGAGCTGGAGAAGATGCGCGAACAGGTGCAGAATATTGAGTAGATTGAAGATGTTGAGGCATTTTTTTCCTCTGCTTACAAGGGTTGCTGAATGAAGCTTTTAAATGTAGGGTTTGGTAATACAGTCGTCGTGGAGCGAATTGTTGCCGTGTTGAACGCGGGGTCTTCGCCTTCGCGGAAATTGAAGGAGGTGGCCAAGCAGGAGGGCAAACTCCTCGATGCCACCGAAGGAAGAAGAACCCGTTCCATGCTGGTGATGGATTCCAGCCACCTGATTCTTTCCTCGGTGCAGCCCGATACCATTGGCCAGCGCCTGGCAGTGCTGGAGTCGGACTATCATCTTGAAGAATATCAACAGTCGCATAAGCCAGGAAAACAGGACGGGCCATGATTACCGGGAAATTGTTTATTCTTTCAGCCCCGTCCGGGACCGGGAAGACAACGTTGTTGCGGAAGGTGATGGCGGATGTGCCTGGCCTTGCTTTCTCGGTCTCCCATACCACTCGCTCGCCGCGTTCCGGGGAAGTGGATGGGGTCGATTATTATTTTGTCAGTCGAGGGCAGTTTGAGACGATGCGGGAGCAAGGCGCCTTCCTCGAATGGGCCGAGGTCCATGGGAATTTCTATGGAACCAGCGGGCCGGCAGTATTTGCCCAAGTGTCGAGTGGCATTGATGTGGTGCTTGACATCGATGTTCAGGGGGCAGCCATCCTTCGTGCCTCGGCCAAGATTCCTGCAACAATTTCAGCTGCTTCCATTTTTATTGCGCCACCATCGTTGCAGGAGCTGGAACGACGTCTTCGCGGCCGGGGAACTGACAATGAAGAGACGATTCTGCTCAGATTGCGGAATGCCGGAAGAGAGATGCAGGAGGCCCTGGCTTATGACTATCTTGTCGTCAATGATACTCTGGAGCAGGCCATTGATACCGTGCGTGCCATCGTTATTGCCGAGCGTAGTCGGGGACATCGTCTTCCCACCGGGGAAGCCATCAAGATCGTGAGTGAGCCATGAAGGAAAGAAAAGACGAAAAAGGGCGGCAGAGCCGGACTATCAGTATTGAAGATGGCCTGCTCTGGGGAACACATCCTGTCTATGAGGCCTTGGAGCAGGAGCCGGAGAGGATCAGCGAGGTTATTCTGCACTCTGACAGGAAAGGCGCAAAAAGGGAAGAAATTATCGCCTTGGCCAAAGGAGCGGGGATAAAACTTTCCTTTGTCACCTCGATTCATCTGGTCGGCCCTGATGCGGCCCAGGCTCGTCATCAGGGGGTAGTGGCGAAGACCAGTCAGGCGGCGCTGCTCCCCTTTGAGACTCTGCTTGCCAATTTTGCCGCAGGGGTTCTGCGGGGAGAACGGCCCCGGCTGATTGTCCTTGATTCCATGCAGGATCCGCATAATCTTGGGGCGATCATCCGCTCAGCCCACGCCTCCGGAATGAGCGGAGTGCTGATAACCAGAGAGCGTTCCGCCCCCCTTGGCGGGACAGCGGCCAAGGCTTCAGCCGGGGCCATCTCCCATATTGATATCTGCCAAGTGGTCAATCTGGCCAATGCTCTGGAAAAGTTAAAGAAGGTGGGCGCCTGGGTCTTTGGGGCTGTGAAGGAAGATGCCGCGCAATCCATTTATAAAACAGATTTCAATCTTCCGGCCTGTGTGGTTGTCGGCAGCGAGGGGCAGGGCATCAGGCCGCTGGTCCGTCAGCACTGTGACGTGCTGATCTCCATTCCCATGGCGGGAACACTGGATTCGTTGAACAGCTCGGTGGCTGCCGGGGTGATTATGTTCGAGATGCTCAGGCAGAGTAGCGAGGCATAGCCGTCTGCGGACTGTTTTTGTCGTTATGAGGAGGCGTGAGGCGCCTGTTCAGCAAGAGAGCATCATCGGCTTGGAGCGAGAAATGCTTCTGCATATTTTTTAAAAATCCTTCGTCCCTCCTCAGAAATATCCTGAAATATAATGCCGGAAATATGGCATTTGTCCTCTTCTTCCGTGTAGACAACCTCGCCACGGAGATCAATGAGATCGTTTTCCAGGCCAACGGTAATGAGCAGGGTATCCCCCTTGGCGATCTTCTCGACTGTTTCCAGTTTGAGGCCATTTTCGCTGACATCACGAGTACGTCCCATGGAATATGTGGTTTGCAGACCATTTTGGTCGATGATGAGATAGTCGAGGAGATGAAGGGCATTCTTCCGAATGAAGCGTCGTTGTTTTGTTTGTGACATAATTATTCTTGTGAAGATGAAAGTATTTTGTCTGGAAAGAGGGCATGAATTGCTGCTCTGTTGGCCTGCACAATTCCTCTTTCGGTGATAAGTGCAGTGACAAGTCGAGCCGGAGTGATATCAAAACTGAAATTGGCAGCTTGCGTTCCGGGTGCTGCCAGTTGTACGGATTTGATATTTCCGGTTTGATCCAAGCCGCTGATCCAGAGAATCTCATCCCCTGAGCGTTGCTCAATGGGAATCTCAGCCCCCTCTGCCAGCTTCCAGTCAAAGGTGGAGGAGGGCAGGGCGACATAAAAAGGAATATGGTTGTCATGGGCGGCCAGGGCCTTGAGATAGGTCCCTATCTTATTGGCCACATCCCCGGTGTGGGTGGTACGATCACTGCCGACAATGACCATATCAACCATCTTCTTCTGCATCAGGTGCCCACCGGTATTGTCGGTAATGAGGGTGTTGGCGATCCCTTCCTGCTGCAGCTCCCAGGCGGTGAGTTTTGCCCCTTGATTCCAGGGGCGGGTCTCATCCACCCAGACATGAACCGCAATGCCGGCATCTCGTGCCGCGTAGATGGGGGCGGTGGCGCTGCCGTAATCTACGAAGGCCAGCCATCCCGCATTGCAGTGGGTGAGAATGTTTACCGGCTCGCCGTTTTTTTTTCTGCTGATGGCCTTTATCAGCTCAAGTCCGTGTTCGCCTATCTGTTTGCAGAAGGAAGCGTCTTCATCGGCAATCTCGCAAGCGATCTCATAGGCTTTTCTCTTTTTGTCAGCTCCGCCCTGAACGGTTCTAACGGCGGTGAGGATCCGCTCGACGGCCCATCCCAGGTTTCTGGCGGTGGGCCGACTTTTATTCAGCTGGCTTGCAGCCTCTTCCAGGACCTCATCGACCGCATCCTCCCAGGCATTGATTGCCGCCAGATACATCCCAAACCCTGCTGTGGCGCCGATCAGCCCGGCACCTCGCACGTGCATATCTTTAATGGCCGATACGGCATCGTCCAGACAATGTAAATGTTTGACGACGAACTGATGGGGAAGCTGTCGCTGATCAATAATAGAGATTACGCCCTCATTCTTTGCGTCAGCCCAAATGGTTCTGAAATGTTTTCCATTGATACGCATAACAGGACGATGGTGTTCAATTGAGGGGAAAAAAGCTGAAAAGGAAAATTAACTAACTCCTATGACGGGATTAGTGCCTTTCGCAGATTATTTCCTTGTAAAAAAAACAAGAAAATAAACTGTAAGGCGCTAATTTTATTAATTCAGGATACCCACCCTGTATTGAAATGTAAATAATTTCATCGAGAAAAGGTGAACCTGCACTTGTTGTAAATGAAACTATGCTTACAAAATTGATATTTGCTAATTTGTTTATAACGAAAATGTAATTAAACTCACTTTATGCTCTTGCGATTATTTCACATAAAAAGTCATTATTCCGTAGCGTTAGTATTTTTTCTATATGGCTGGCATGTCTTTTGTATTAACAGGGAAAGACGACATGAATCGTATCCGGATATTGTTCAGGACGTCTTTGGCGTAGGGAGCTGGTCGTGGTAAGATAAGGTGCGGGGCGGGAGACCCTGTTTTTGTTATTGAAATCATTAAGGGGGAAGAGTGAATAAGGCGGATACGGCATTTGTCCTGGCAGCGGCGGGGCTGGTGTTACTGATGACTCCAGGACTGGCCCTTTTTTATGGCGGGATGGTGCGGAGCAAGAATGTGTTGGGAACGATCATGCAAAGTTTTTTTATGATCGCCCTTGTTTCCATTGAGTGGGTTTACTTTGGCTATTCAATGTCTTTTGGGCCTGATATCGGCGGGGTTATAGGGGATCTGTCGTGGTTTGCTCTCAAGGGTGTGGGGAATGCCCCAAGCCTTGACTATGCAACGACGATTCCGCACACGGTGTTCATGATTTATCAGTGCATGTTTGCCATCATAACTCCAGCGCTTATTACTGGCGCTTTTGCTGAACGGGTACGGTTTCCTTCTTTTCTGGTGTTTGCTTTGATGTGGACAGTGCTGGTTTACAACCCGGTCTGTCACTGGGTCTGGGGCAAGGGAGGATGGCTGGGACAGATGGGAGTTCTCGATTTTGCCGGTGGCCTGGTGGTGCATGTCACCTGTGGGGCTGCAGCCTTGGCGGCGGTTTTAGTGGTGGGGCCAAGGCGGGGATATGGGAGGACCAGTTTTATGCCCCATAATCTGCCGATGACCCTGATGGGAACCGGACTCCTCTGGTTCGGCTGGTTTGGATTTAACGGGGGGTCGGCGCTGGCGGCCAATGAAGTCGCAGCCACCGCCTTTGTGGCCACACATTTAGCCGGTATGGCCGGGATGTTAATGTGGGTCATCATGGAAAAACTTGTCATGGGCAATGCCACGACTCTGGGTGCGGCCTCCGGGGCCATTGCCGGACTTGCCACTATCACACCGGCGGCTGGATTTGTCGGACCGAATGCGGCGATTGTTATTGGGCTGCTGGCAGGGGTTGTCTGTTTTCTGGCTGTACGCCTGAAGACCCGGTTCAGGTTTGACGACTCCTTGGACGTGGTGGGAATCCATGGGGTTGGCGGAGTGGTGGGGACACTGTGTTTGGGTATTTTTGCCTCCACCCAGGTGAATCCTGGTGGAGTTGATGGGCTGTTGGCTGGAAACGCAGCTCAGATTGTGAAACAGGCTATAGGTATTGTGGTGGTTGGAGGCTATACTCTGGTGGTCAGCTGGATTCTTCTGAAGGTCATTGATGCTGTAATGGGGCTCAGGCTGACGGAAGAGGCCGAGGTTGTCGGGCTTGATTCAGTTGAGCATTCGGAAACGGCGTATAACCAATAAGTACATTAAAAAAAACGTGTTAAAAGGAGACGATGATGAATAGTGGAGATACTGCTTTTGTGCTCATTGCCACGGCAATGGTGATGTTGATGACGCCAGGTCTGGCGCTGTTTTATGGAGGTCTGGTCCGGAAGAAAAATGTGCTGGCGACGACCATGCAGAGTTTTATTACGCTCGGGATTATCTCGGTGATGTGGCTGGCATATGGCTATTCGCTGGCCTTTGGTCCCGATGTCGGCCATGTTATCGGGAACCTGGATTATGCCTGGCTGAAGAATGTCGGCCTTGAGCCCGGTCCCTATTCTGAGACGATTCCGGATTTACTGTTCTGCGCCTTTCAGCTCATGTTTGCCATTATTACCCCGGCCCTGATTACCGGCGCCTTTGCTGAGAGGATGAAGTTCCCTGCTTTTCTTGCCTTTACCATTTTATGGTCAACCTTCGTTTATCTGCCTGTCTGCCATTGGGTATGGGGCAAGGGTGGATGGCTGGGTGCGATGGGTGCCCTTGATTTTGCCGGTGGTACGGTTATTCACATTAACTCCGGTGCGGCAGCCCTTGTGGCAGCCTTGGTTTTAGGCAAACGTAAGGGGTATGGTCGGGATTCCATGCATCCGCATAATCTGCCTATGACGGTACTCGGTGCCGGCCTTCTCTGGTTTGGCTGGTTTGGATTTAACGCTGGCAGCGCCCTTTCTGCCGGCCCCATAGCTGTTCTTGCCCTTATGACCACCCAGATTGCAACAGGTGCGGGTGCTCTTACCTGGATTATTGCAGAATGGAAAGTACAGGGAAAACCAACGACTTTGGGAGCAGCTTCCGGAGCACTGGCCGGACTGGTCGCGATAACTCCGGGGGCAGGCTTTGTGACTCCGGTTTCGGCCCTGATCATGGGCGCTGTGGCTGGTGTAATCTGTTATCTTGCGGTGATTGCCAAATCTAAGATGGGGTATGATGATTCTCTGGATGTTGTCGGTGTCCACGGAGTCGGCGGTATCTGGGGTGCCCTTGCCACTGGTATTTTTGCATCATCTGCTGTCAATCCAGCAGGGAGTGGGCTTCTTGACGGGAATCCACATCAGCTGATGGTTCAGGCTACTGGTGCAGGAGCAACCATTGTGTACTCGGTGATCGTGACCTTTATTCTCCTGAAAATCATAGACGTGACCATTGGTCTTCGGGTAAGTTCGGACGATGAGACGCAGGGGCTGGATTTGACCCAGCACAGTGAAGTTGGTTATAACCTGTAATTAAAAGATGGGCAGAAGGATAACGACGAATAGAAATGTCTCAAGCAGATTAGAAATGAGTTTATTACCTTCTGTCCTTCTATTTTCTGAATAGAAAAGGAGTTGTTATGAAAAAAATTGAAGCAATTATCAAACCATTTAAACTGGATGATGTAAAAGATGCCCTGAATGGCATCGGCATCAAAGGAATGACGATCAGTGAAGTGAAAGGCTATGGGCGACAGAAGGGGCATACGGAAATCTATCGTGGTGCTGAATACGTTGTCGATTTCATTCCAAAGATCAAAATTGAGGTGGTTGTCGGCGCCGAACAGGTGAGTCAAGTAGTTGATACCATCAGGAATGCCGCCAACAGCGGGACCATTGGCGATGGTAAGATATTTGTCATGCCGGTTGAGCGGATTGTACGCGTGCGAACAGGTGAAGAAGACCGCAATGCTATTTAGGAACCGTTAT
>JAFLKM010000034.1:67751-81263 GCA_019163335.1 Desulfobulbaceae bacterium
ATTGTACGCGTGCGAACAGGTGAAGAAGACCGCAATGCTATTTAGGAACCGTTATAAAATAAGCAGCGCTTTTCTGCTTATTTCATTACGGATCCTTATGCCGCATCCAGGAAACAGCCAGTCCTTATTGGCTGTTTCCTGGTGTGGCCTATGGCAATGTAAACACGCTTTTTATTATAAACTAAGCAGCGCTTTGCTGCCTTTTTCTTCATTACGGAGGCTATGTGTGCCCGTTCTTCACATGTCTCCTGGACATGTGAAGAACGTAGGATTCTTTCATGGACACGGCCCCAAAAAGGAGGGTTGTGTCCATGAGTGGTATGCAGCAAGCAATCATCCAGAGGTTCTTCAAGCGATAGCCTTGCCCTGTTCTTGATAATGGCTCAGAACTCATCCGTACAATCAACTCCCATGCGAGTTCAACGCGAGGCCTTGGAAAAACTGCGGCAGCAGGGGCTGAATGGCCAGACTCTGCTTGCTGAGCAGAGTAAGCTTGTCGACGATTTTATCGGGCAGCTTTACTTGGGAGCTGTCAGCGGATTTGCCGGGACCGTGGCCCTGGTTGCCTTGGGCGGTTATGGCCGGCAAGAGTTGTTTCCCTATTCGGATATTGATCTGTTGATTCTTTATCGACAAGAGCACCAGGGACAGCAGGAAGAGATCAAGAAATTAGCTGAAGCCATTCTCTATCCGCTTTGGGATTCGGGGCTTGAGGTAGGCCATGGGGTGCGTACCGTGGCAGAAGCCCTTGACCATGCAGGCGAGGATTTCTTTTTCCGTGTTGCCCTGCTTGATGCAAGATTGCTCGCAGGTTCGCCGGAGTTGTTTGATGATTTACTTACCCGCTATCGGGAGTTGTACATTGAGGGTGGGCGTGAGGAATTTGTCCGCAGTATGCGAGCCTTTCGCGATGCCCGCCGTAAGCGTTTTGGCAGCCATAGTTATCTCCTTGAACCCCATATCAAAGAGGGGAAAGGCGGGATGCGTGACATCCAGGCCATGCTGTGGACGGCCAATGTGGTGTTTAGTCTCGATGGCTTGCATGGCATAGTGGAGGCTGGAATTCTCCTTGAAGAGGAGAAGGCGGCCTTTGTGAATTCCTGGAATGAACTGGTCAGGATCAGGAATCGATTGCACTATCTCAGTGGCCGGAAGAATGATCAGCTCTATTTTGAGCATCAGGAAAAGTTGTCCCAGCTTCTGGGCTATCAGGATGGGCCGGAGATACTGGGGGTTGAAGGATTCATGCGGGATGTGCATGGGTATCTTCAGACCGTGGCGGTGATCACCGACCTTTTTTTTGAACATGTGGATGAAGTGCTGGGCCTGGCGCTGAAGGGTGAGAGGTCCGAGCATGACCGGGTTCTTGAGAAGGGAATAGAGCTGCGTCATAACCGGATTCATCTGGTGGCCTCTGCAAAGGAGCTTGCGGCCAGGCCGTATCTGATGATGCGTCTTTTCCTGGCCTCGGCTAAAACCGGGACTCCAGTGCATCACCGCACCCGCAAAATGATCAGTGCCAGCCTTGATCTGGTGGATGAAAAGCTTCGCCGTTCGCCCCGGATGTCCAGACCTTTTTTGGAATTGCTGCTGCACCCTGGAGATTCGCTTCCGGTCTTGGAGGTGATGCTTGAGACAGGCCTGCTCACTGCCTATATCCCAGAGTTTGCCGGGATCAGCACTCTAGCCCAGCATGATTTGTATCATATCTACACCGTTGATCGACATTTGCTGCAGACCGTGGCTGAGTTGCGTCTCTTGGTGGAGCAGGACTCCCTTGTTTATTTGTCGGTGGCCTCACCCCAGATCCTTTTTCTGGGGGCTTTGCTCCATGATATCGGAAAGGGGGCAGGGGGAGATCATTCTCAAATCGGGGCGGAAATGGTGGGGGCGGTGGGGATCCGTTTGGGACTTGAGCCGGCCGAGTGTGAGTGTCTGGCTTTTCTAATCCGCTATCATCTGTTTATGCCGGAGAATGCGCTGCGTCGAGATTTGAATGACGAATCGTTTATCAGGCGTTGCGCCGAGACTATCGGCAACAGTGAACGGTTGGCCATGTTATACCTCCTCTCCATCGCTGATTCAAAGGCGACCGGTCCTTCAGCCTGGAGTGAGTGGAAGAGCACCCTGCTCCATGAGATGTTTTTGAAGATTACGCCCTATCTGGAGCATGGCCTGATTGCGGTAGCTCCCCTTGATACAATGCAGCGGCAGGTTGAGCAAGGTGTGGACTGGCTGCGTGGACAAGTGGTGTCCCTGCTTGCGGAGAACGGCAGTGAAGGAGAAATCGGGGCCGATGTTGATCTTCTTCCTGCTGATTATCTCCTCAGCTTTACCCCCGAGGTGGTTGCCTCCCATATCCGGATTCATCGGCAGAACTATCAGACTTTGCGACAGAAATCCTTGATTTTTCCACGGGAGTTGCGTCAACACTGGTCTCTGCTGGTTATGGCCAGAGATCGTTCCGGGCTGTTGGCAAAGATCTGTGGTGTGCTGGCACTGCATAATTTTTCGGTGTTGAGCGCCCAGATTTTCACTTGGGAAGGTGTGGAGTCCGTGACGTCCCAGGACGGTCTAAATCCACGAGAGCTGGGGATGGCGTCAGCGGTGACGACCAGGGATGGTCTAAATCCGCGAGAGCCAGGGATGGCGTTAGCGGTGGATGTACTGGAGGTTCGTTCTTTTGATGGCTTAAGTTTTCAGGAAAAAGATTGGCAGGCAGTCAACGATGATCTGGATCAGGCCTTGAATCACCGTCTGGGGCTTGAACACAGGATCTATCGCAAGTTGGCCTCACTGTACGAGAGGCGCAAGTTGACGGGATCGGCGCTGCCCGGGCAGCCGAAATTTCAGGTCGTCTTTGATAATACTACTTCGGATACGTACACCGTGATTGAAGTGCATTCCGAGGATCGGGCCGGTCAATTATACCATATTACCCAGACCCTCGCTGATTTTGGCATTAATATTTATCGTGCCTTTATTGCCACCGAAGTGCATCAGTTGATTGATAATTTTTATGTCCTTGACAGTGAAGAGCAGAAGATCACCGATGAGGCTTTTGTGGCGGAGATCAGGGATGGATTGTTGTATGCCATGGAGCGGGCTGTTTAGAATCCGTTATACAAAGAGCAAAGCTTTTCTTGCTCTTTGTATAACGGATTCTTATGCCGCATCCAGGAAACAGCAGTCTTTACCGCTGGTTCCTGGTGTGGCGTCCGGCAAATCACATCTTCCGACGATCATACAAGGAGCAGCTAAATAGTAACGTAGTTATTTCTATCCATCTTGTTACGGCTCTTAATGTCGTTCAGCTCTATAAGCTGGGCATGCTATTTTTCAATCAGTGGCTTAGCTGAGCAGGAGGAGCCGGGTCGACCGGGGATACATCGGCATGCTGCCCCTGGTCGTGGTTTTTTACAAATATGTTTGAAAATATTTTTTAATTACTTTGTGTGGTCAAAATGGTAAGAAGTTAAACTTATTTGCATGCTGTGATGTCGGGGTGTGAACCCTTTAAAAGATAAGCCGTTATGGAAAATGTCGTCAATGTGACGACAACACTCTGAGATGATTCCAGGTGTGTGGATCGTTTCGAAACGGCTCCCCAAAAAATAAGGATTGAAACAGATCAGGAGGAGTAAAAAATGTGTGATTCTGCAGATTGTTGTTGTGAAAGTGACTATGGCCATAACGCTATCCCCGTGCCCGAGTTGTTTGGAACGAATGTTTTTAATGACCGGATGATGCGAGAGAGGCTGCCCAAGGACACCTACAAGGCCTTGCGGAAGACCATTAATACCGGTGTTGCTCTGGCCCCCGAGGTTGCTTCGGTGGTGGCCAATGCGATGATGACCTGGGCCATCGAGCGCGGGGCCAGCCATTACACCCACTGGTTCCAACCCTTGACTGGTGCCACCGCAGAGAAGCATGATTCTTTTATCTCTCCCACCGATGACGGCGGCGTGATCATGGAGTTTTCCGGCAAACAGCTGATTCAAGGTGAGCCGGATGCCTCTTCTTTCCCCAGCGGTGGCCTGCGCGTGACCTTTGAGGCTCGCGGATATACTGCTTGGGACTGCACCTCACCCGCCTTTTTGAAAGAGGATGGTGCCGGGGATGTGACTCTTTGTATTCCCACTGCCTTCTGTTCTTACAATGGGGAAGCCCTTGACAAGAAAACCCCGCTTCTCAGATCGATGAATGCCGTGTCCAAGCATGCTCTGCGCGTACTTCGTGCCATGGGCAATACCAAATCCGCCACTGTTCTCTCCACCGTTGGTGCTGAGCAGGAATATTTTTTGGTGGAGAGGGAGTTTTATCAGCAACGTCTTGATCTTATGAGTTGTGGCCGCACTCTCTTCGGTGCACCCGCCCCCAAGGGTCAGGAACTGGAAGACCAGTATTTCGGTGCAATCAAGGACCGGGTTTCAGCGTATATGAAGGATCTCGATGTCGAGCTGTGGAAGATGGGTATCAGCTCCAAGACCAAACACAACGAGGTTGCTCCTGCCCAGTTTGAGATGGCGCCGGTTTTCACCACCACCAACATGGCCACCGATCACAATCAGTTGGTCATGGAGACCATGCAGAAGGTCGCTCTTCGCCATGACATGGTCTGTCTCCTGCACGAAAAACCCTATGCCGGAGTGAATGGTTCCGGGAAGCATAACAACTGGTCCCTGTCCACTGATGACGGCATTAATCTGCTTGAGCCTGGTCAGACACCCGAAGATAACGCCCAGTTCCTGATTTTTATCTCCGCTCTGCTCAAGGCCGTAGATGTCCATGCTGATATTATGCGCGCCACCTGCGGCAGTTCCGGCAACGATCATCGCCTGGGTGCCAACGAGGCCCCACCGGCGATTATTTCTGTCTTTCTTGGGCAGGAACTCTCTGATGTCCTGGAGAAGCTGGCCAAGGGCGAAAAAATCAGCAAAACAGATGCTCAGACCTTGAAGATCGGGGTTGATTCCCTGCCAGAACTGCCCAAGGATAATACGGACCGGAACCGGACCTCACCCTTTGCCTTCACCGGTAACAAGTTTGAGTTCCGCATGGTTGGTTCTTCCCAGTCCATTGCCGGCCCCAATGTCGCTTTGAATACCATCGCCGCCGAGGCCCTTGATGAAATCGCCACTCGTCTTGAAAAGGCCAAGGATGTGAACAAGGAGATCCTGGCCATTCTCACCGAGGTCATGAAGGCACATGGTCGGATTGTGTTTAATGGTAATAACTATTCGGAAGACTGGGTAAAAGAGGCAGAAAAACGTGGTCTTCCCAATGTCAGAAATACCGTCGACGCCCTCAAGGCCTTTGTAAGTCCCAAGGCGATCAAGCTCTTTGGCAAGTACAATGTGCTTTCCAAGGATGAGCTCCATTCTCGCTATGACATTTATGTCGAGCAATACGCCAAGCATATTAACATTGAAGCCATGACCGCGATCCAGATGACCCGTCGTCAATATGTTCCGGCGGCCATCCGTTTTATAACTGAGCTTGGCGCCTCCCTGGCCGCTGCAGGCAAACTGGGAACAGTTCAGAAAGAATTGCTGGAGCAGGTTTCCAAGCATCTTGATGCTGCCGCGAAGAAGGTGGTTAAGCTTGAAGAAGAGGCCCAAAAAGCTCAGGCTATAGACAAGGTGGAGAAACAGGCCGCGACATTCCGCGATAAGGTCATGCCTGCGGCAGTCAGCCTCCGTGTCGATATCGATGCCCTGGAGGCCATCCTGCCCGTAGACCTTTGGCCGGTACCGACCTACAGCGAGATGCTTTTCAAGCTGTAGGATACTTATCCCGTTCAGCGGGTTAGCGTCATTTTCTGATAAAAAAGGGGGGCCATTTGGCCCCCCTTTTTTTATTTGACTGTATCTGGTAAGGATAAAAGAAAAAACAGGGTTTTTCTCATTTTTCCTGGCTGATTGGGACGTGTAATTCCATTTCTAAATCAAGATGTACACGAGGAGAAAAGCGAGTCGCGATGAGGCAGTACAATAAGTACGGTGAGGAGCGACGCAGCGCATTCGACGAAGTGAACGCTTGATTTAGAAATGGAATAATGCGGTGGAAATCTGAAGGTGTGATGGGGAATAAGTTTCCGGCTGGAAGAAGAGGGGTGAGTGTTCGATGATGACGTATATCCAGCAATTTGATCCGGTCATGCAGGCCTTACTGGCCACCCTTTTTACCTGGGGAGTGACTGCGGCCGGGGCATCCCTGGTTTTTTTTACCGGTTCCATCAACCAGCGCTTTATGGATGGAATGCTGGGATTTGCCGCCGGAGTTATGATTGCTGCAAGCTTCTGGTCCCTGTTGGCTCCGGGGATTGAGATGGCAGGGCAAATGGGAATGGTTCCGTGGCTGACCGCAGTCATTGGATTTATGGGTGGCGGCATCTTCATGCGCCTGTGTGATGCCTTTCTGCCCCATCTTCATCCCGGTCTGGCGTTGAGCAAAAAAGAGGGCGTCAAGACTTCATGGCGGCGAAGCACCTTGCTGGTACTTGCCATCACCTTGCATAATATTCCGGAAGGGCTGGCGGTCGGGGTCGCCTTCGGGGCGGTGGCGGCCGGACTTCCTGCTGCCACCATCGGGTCGGCTTTTGCCCTGGCCATCGGTATCGGCTTGCAGAATTTTCCGGAGGGAACGGCAGTATCCATGCCGTTGCGCAGGGAGGGGATGGGAAGGGGAAAGGCCTTTCTCCTGGGGCAGGCCTCGGGAATGGTTGAGCCTGTGGCTGGTGTGCTGGGAGCGTATTTCGTGCTCCAGATGCAGACCATTTTGCCCTATGCCCTCTGCTTCGCCGCCGGGGCCATGATCTTTGTGGTGGTGGAAGAGTTGATTCCCACCTCCCAACGGAATGAGGCCCATATTGATCTGGTGACGATGTCCACCATGGCAGGTTTCAGTGTGATGATGATCCTGGATGTGGCATTGGGATAACAGGCGATTAGAGGGTTCAGGTACAGAAAAGAGCTGTAGGGCAGAAGACGAAATGTTTAAGCTGGTAACGGTGATCGGGGGCAGAGGATGAACGGGATTTTGTTGTTGAATATGGGAGGGGCACGCTCGGCGCAGGAGCTCCGTTCTTTTTTATTCAATATGTTCAGTGATCAGCGGATTATCGGCTCCCCTGTAAGATATCTGCTTGCGCCGCTTCTTTCTACCCTTCGCTACAAAAAGGTCTGGCAGAAGTATGAACTGATCGGTGGCAGCAGGATTTATCAGCATACGGACAAGCTGGTGGAAAAACTGGGTAAGAGAACCGGGATGCCGGTTTTCCCGGTGATGCGCTATACCCAACCCATGGCGGCGGATCTTTTCAGGGAGCAGAAATTTGATGAATTGATCCTTGTTCCCCTCTATCCCCATTATTCCTCGACGACCACACAGTCGAGCGTAGAAGATGTGCATCGCGGGCTTAAAAAGTCCGGTATGAGGCCGGCGATCAAGGAGATCGGGCCTTATTACGATGACCCCCGGTTTAATGCCTCCATTATCGAGCGGATTCGTGAACAGTATGAGAATAGCGGCTTTCATTTAATCTTTTCAGCGCACGGTCTGCCGCAAAAGATTGCTGCCCGTGACCCCTATGCGGGGCAGATCGAAAAGCATGTGGCATTGCTGCAGTCGCTGCTCCCGGAGGCAGGGTTGCATTTCAAAGGAGTTCATCTGGCCTATCAGTCCAGGGTGGGTCCAATGCGCTGGCTGGAGCCGTCTCTGCACGATGTGCTGCAGGGTCTTGCAGGTGAAAAGGTGATTGTGTATCCCCTTTCTTTTACCATCGACAATTCTGAGACTGACCTGGAGCTGGCCATTGAATATAAAGAGCTGGCCCAACTCCTTGGCCTCATCGATTATCGTGTCTGCCGGGTGCAGAATGACAGTGATTCCTTTGTGGAGTTTCTTGCTGCCAGAATAGCGGAATAGTCCTGTTGGCAAAGGGTCTGGAGCCGTTCATGGCTGTCGATTTCGAGGCTGTTTCGTCGGTCTTTCCTGCTGCCGTTCGATTCCTTTAAGTCTTGCCATTTTCGGTAAATAGGGCTATAAAATGGCCGTTATGATTGGGGATGGCGGAACGGAAAACGGTTGTTTCGCAAGCCCTTTGAGCAGCCCGTGTTTCTTGACAGGCAGGGTTTAGACGGCCTGGAAACAGACGATATTAAAGAGATCTCTCACAGACAGGAAGGTTTATTGTCTCTATTTTTTCAAGAATGAATATGGAACAGCAAAGCAAAAAAATAAAACAAGGGAAGGTCTATCTGGTTGGGGCCGGTCCCGGTGACCCCGGACTTATTACCCTGCGGGGTAAATATCTTCTGGAGCGGGCCGAGGTCCTTGTCTATGACTACCTGGCAAGTCCGAAGCTGCTGAAGTATGTCCCAAAAGAGGCCACGTTGATCTATGCCGGTAAAAAGGGAGGCAGTAAACACACCCATACCCAGGAAGAGATTAATCAGATGCTTGTCGACTGGGCCCTTGCCGGCAAGACCGTGGTGCGGCTCAAGGGCGGTGACCCTTTCATCTTCGGTCGAGGCGGGGAGGAGTTGGAGGAGCTGGTGAAGGCCGGTGTCTCTTTTGAGGTTGTGCCCGGGGTTACCTCGGCTTCAGCAGCTGCCACCTATGCCGGGATTCCCATCACCCATCGGGGATACACCGCTTCCGTTTCCTTTATCACCGGACATGAAGAACCGGGAAAAGAGAATTCCAATATTGACTGGTCCAAACTGGCCACAGGTGCCGGGACTCTGGTCATTTATATGGGGATCAAGAATCTGCCCATTATTGTCAGTAATCTGATTCAGCATGGCCGGGATCCCAAAACCCCGGTGGCCGTGGTCCGCTGGGCCTCAACGCCTGAACAGCAAACCGTGGTGGGCACCCTGGAGACGATAGCCGCGCGGGTGGAAGAAGAGGACATAAAACCGCCGGCCTTGATTATTGTCGGGGAAGTGGTGAGCCTGCGCGATACCCTCGACTGGTTCGAGAAGAGAGTGCTGTTTGGCAAGCGGATCGTGGTGACCAGGACCCGGGAACAGGCCTCGGGGCTGGTTACCTCCCTGGAAGGATACGGGGCTGAATGTCTCGAATATTCGACCATCCAGGTGGAGCCGTTGAGCTCCTATGCTGTTCTCGACGAAGAGCTGGATCGTCTTAATGAGTATCATTGGATCCTCTTTTCTTCCATTAACGCGGTGCAATACTTTTTTGACCGGCTCTATGCCAAGGGGATGGACGCGCGAACATTGAAAGGGCCGCATGTGGCGGCTGTGGGTAGGGCCACCGCAGATTTTCTCCTCCACTATGGCATTGTGGCTGATCTGATTCCCAAGACCTTTACGGCGGAAGGGATGGCACAGAGTCTTCTTGATTTTGGCGTGGAGGGACGCAATATCCTGATTCCCCGGGCGACAAAGGCCCGTGAGTTTCTGCCCGAGACCCTGCGGGGGGCAGGCGCGCAGGTGACGGTAGTCCCTGTGTATCAGAATGTTGTTCCCCAGGGATGTAAGGACAAAGTGCGGTCTGCATTGGAGATGGGCAAAATCGATATGCTCACCTTTACCAGTTCATCCACCGTCACTCATTTCCTTACCATGATTGATGCTACCGGCCCGGACGAGCTGCGGAGTCTGCTGAGTGGGGTGAAAATTGCCGCCATCGGGCCCATCACCGCCAAGACCGTGACTGATAATGGTCTCAGCGTAGATGTGCAGCCGGAGATATTTACCATTCCCGAGATGGTCAACGCCATTGTTGAGTATTACGAGAAGGAAAAGTCGACAGTTTGAAGGTGAAAGACTGGAGGGCTGTTGGGCTGGTGGATTGTAACCGTGAGTTGCTTTTCTTCAGCTTGCAGTCTTTAGTGTCGTACAGATTGTTTTCTTGTTGTTTTACAAGGACACAATCTGCAGAAAGCACTTGTCCTGTTCATCGAGGTTAGAGTAACCCCTTCTGCTTCTCAAGTTTTTTTCTTGGGGCTGTGGTTTGTGCTCTGGATGAGGGGAAGGATATCAAACTGGAGGATACCCTGACGGGTGTTGATCCCTGCGATATTCATATTGATGCTGATGGTCTTGCCGCTGGTTTCAGCAATCAGGGGTTCCATCTGCTGCATCTTGACTGGAAATTCGCGATTGTTGAGATAGGCCATGAGAAGGGCATTAATATCGCCCTGGGCAGTCGTGGATGATGCCTGCAAGTCGCTGATCACCGGTTTGATGTAGAGGATTTGTTTGGCAGGGTCAAAACGCAGGGCGGCGTTACACTGGAGCTCCAGTTGCACCGTGCCGACCTTGAGCTTGAGGGCGTGGCCGCTGATCTCGGTGCTGAGCTGCATATCGTCGCCTTTGAGGGCAATCCGGCAGGAGACTCCTTTGTCCTGGAGCTGGAGATTGCTGATCCTGATAATCGTGATTGCCCCGCTCAAGGTGCTGGAACTGGTGTCGATGGCAATGGGCAGGGATTTATCCAAGGCCTGGCTCAGGACACTGTCTGGAACCGTGAGGGTGATCATCTTACCTGCCGCCAGAAGTTGGCAGGGGAGCAGAAAGCTGAGCAGGAAAAGGATGCTGATGGTCCAGGTGGTCGGGCGAAACATGGTGAAACTCCTTGCTTGGGTGTGCCGGGGATGACCACGTTGAGTGGTCGTGATTGCATTTCAGGATTGGAGCCAGGCTTTCTCTCCTCCTTTGTATTTTTTACTCTTCTTTGTTCCTGACGTCAATTCTCGAGTGCTTTTGGCGGCAAGCCATCTCCCTGAATTCCGTATGGGTTGGCTTTTTACCTGTACGGGAATGACAGCGGGTGAACTCTGGCCGTTCTTTTGCAAGAAGTTCATGGTTCTTTCCTCTCTTCCCAATATCTTCCCATGCTAATCCTGACCGTCTCCTCCGATTGTCTGCTGACCGGTCTCTCCCTTCCTCTGGAGAAGGCCATCAAGGAACGGCTGACCATCGATAATCCCAAGTTTATCTCGGCCAAACGCTATGGGCGCTGGGTGGGCAAGAAGTTGCTGCCAACCCTGAAGTATTATGAGCCGGTGCCCACCGGGCTGCGTTTTCCGCGCGGATTTGCCAATCAGGCGATTCTGCTCTGCCGTGAACACATGCAGGAGACACCCAGGATTGTTGAACAGCGGCGGCTTCTGGCGGAAGTGGAGTACCGTTTCAGCGGCGTCCTGCGGCCCTACCAGGAGCGGGCTGTGGCCGAGGTCTCGGGGCGATCGTTTGGAGTGCTGGAGGCCGGGACCGGCAGCGGCAAAACGGTGATGGCCCTGGCGATCATTGCCGCTCGCCGGCAGCCCACCCTTATTATCGTCCATACCAAGGAGTTGTTGTATCAGTGGCAGCAGCGGATAGGCGAGTTTCTGGGCGTAAGCGCCGGCCTTGTCGGTGACGGCCGCCTGGATGTGCAACCGATCACCGTGGCCATTGTCAACAGCGCCCGCAAGCAGGTGAGCGAGCTTGTCCCTCTCTTTGGCCATCTCATCGTTGATGAGTGTCATCGGGTGCCGGCAGCCCTGTTTACGGATGTGGTCAGTCGCTTTGACTGCCAGTATCTGCTTGGGCTTTCCGCCACGGCCTTCAGAAGCGACGAGGGGACAACACGGCTCATCTCCATCTTTATGGGAGATTGCCTGCATCAGGTCAATCAGGCCCAGTTGCAGGCAACCGGCGCCATTGTCAAGCCGGAGCTGATCCGGCGCAAAACCACATTTACCCATCCCTACAGCGGCGATTATCATGATCTCATCACCGCCCTGGTCTCCCATCAGGGGCGTAATCTCCAGATTGTCGAGGATGTTGTCCAGGCGGCAGGCCGCCCCCAATCAGGCGTCCTGCTGGTGGTGTCGGATCGGGTCAGTCACTGCGAGATCTTTGCCGACCAGCTTGCGGCCCGAGGGCTTGCGGTGGCACTGCTCACCGGTCAGACTCCTCCGGAAAAACGGGCCCAGATCGTGCGCGACGTCCAGGCAGGCGAGCTGCGGATTCTGGTGGCCACCCTCCAGCTTATTGGAGAAGGCTTTGACTGCTCCGACCTGAGCACCCTGTTTCTGACCACCCCGATTACCTTTGAAGGCCGTCTGCTTCAGGTGCTGGGAAGGATCATGCGGCCGTCTGCCGGGAAGCAGCCCATGGTCTATGACTATGTGGATGAACAGGTGGCGGTGCTGCGGCGTTCTGCGGAAGGTCGAAAGAAGGTGCTCGCCGCCCTGTAGGGGTTTTTATCGCTCTTTTAGCTATTTCCTTGCATGGGTGATTTTTCTCTGGTATAAAGTGATGTTTTTTTGGTGTGTTTAGGCAGGTAACGCTTGGGATGAAGAAGGCATTCATGGAATGCTAATCGCTTCTGAATCAAATCTGAATTTACCGGTCTGGAGAGTAATGCAGAGTTGTCATGAAAAGGATAACTGCGTGATTATCAATAAGCACTCGTCTGATTACGGGTGCTTTTTTTATTTTGATCCTCAAGGATCCTGTGCAGGATCAAGGAAAGGAAAATGAAACAGGAAAAAATTCGTAACGTCGCTATTATCGCCCATGTTGATCATGGCAAGACTACGCTGGTTGATCAGCTTTTTAAATATTCCGGAATGTTCCGGGAAAATCAGGATGTGGCAGAAAGGTTGATGGATTCCGGCGATCTGGAGCGTGAGCGCGGTATTACCATCACCGCCAAGAATGGCTCCTATCAGTATGAGGATTTTTCCATCAATATCATCGACACCCCCGGCCATGCCGATTTCGGCGGCCAGGTGGAGCGGGTGCTGCAAATGGCCGATGGCGCCCTGCTCCTCGTCGATGCTCAGGAAGGACCCATGCCCCAGACCTATTTCGTTCTGAAAAAGGCCCTCCAGAATCATCTGCCGGTAATCGTGGTGATCAACAAGATTGATAAACCTGCAGCCCGGTGTCCCTGGGTTCTTGATCAGGTCTTTGACCTCTTCGTCAAGCTCGATGCCCCGGACGCCGTCCTTGATTTTCCCGTGGTCTATGCCTCTGCCAAGGAGGGCTATGCCCTGGCCGATTATGATGATCCCAAAGAGAGTGGCATGGGAATGCAGATCATCTCCAAGATGATCACCGAGCATATCCCGGCTCCCACCGGCTCCCCCGATGCCCCCCTGCAGCTCCAGGTGAGCACCATTGATTATTCGCCCTACCTCGGACGGTTGGGGATCGGCAAGGTCGTCAACGGCACTATTGCCATCAATCAGCCCCTGGCCGTGGCCCGTCGCGACGGCACGATCAAGCCGGTGCGTATCTCCAAGATCTATCGTTTTGAATCCGATGGCAAGGTGCCCATCGACAGCGCCGGTGTCGGCGAGATCGTGGCCGTGGCCGGCATGGATGATGTGACCGTGGGGGTGACCTTCACCAGTCTCGATAATCCCATGCCCCTGCCCCTGATTGCCATTGATCCGCCCACCATCTCGATGAATTTTATCCCCAACGACTCTCCCTTTGCCGGTAAGGAAGGGAAGTTTGTCACCTCCCGCCATATTGAAGAGCG
>JAFLKM010000049.1 GCA_019163335.1 Desulfobulbaceae bacterium
ATTTCTAAAATATTTGGCTTGCATGGCTGCAATTTCTTAACCGGACATTACTGAACCGGAGTAGGAAATGTTGATGTTTACGGTGAAACCATTATAGGCAACATTGCGGGTGTGACAATTAATTCAACGGATGGAAATATCGAATTTCATGGGCTGTTAAATTCTGGCAATCAGTACACCTTTGTCGACAAGTCCGGTGTCGGAGAAATCGGAAGCTGGGATGCGGCGAGGATAGAAGCCAAGGGTGTAACCACTGGCGGCTCAGCGGTAGACGACAGTTACCTTGTAACGATTACGTCCCGTTTGGAAAATGCCATAGCAGGAAAAACTGCCGGTTACACAGGCGCCTGGATAGGAGCCTGGCGTCCAGACGAGACTAATGGCGTGTGGACATGGGCTGACGGCCCTGAAGCTGGCAAACAATTTTTCACGCAAACAACAAATGGGAGTAGCGGTACGACTTCAACGGGCTACTATTCTAATTTTGGTTCTGGCGAGCCTAACGGAAGCATGACGGTATCTCCCGCTGAAAGAGTCGGTCAATTTTATGGGACTACAGGTGGATGGAATGATTTGAATTTGGCGACGCCTTTTAATCAGGTAGCGTCAGATGAACAGTACCGAGTCCATGGTTATGTTCAAGAGACCAATATCGCCACTTCGCCTTTGACCATCAATGCCGGCACCGGAACCGTTACTTTTTCCGGTGCAGTAGGTAGTAACAAGGCGCTTGCTTCACTGAACGTAACATCCACAAATGCCAGTGGCATTGCCATCAACGGCGGAGCGGTAACCACCACAGGAGCGCAGACCTACACCGGCAACGTCACCCTTGGTGCAGCCAGTACTGTGCTGACGCAGACCGCAGCAAATACTGATTTCACCATCCAGGCAGGAAATAGCATCACCAATGCTTATGCCAACGACGCCAGCCTGACAATCAAAACAACCGGAAATATTAGCCTTGGCGCTGGAAGCAGCATCTCTTCACCCAGCAACATACTGAACACGGTGCTCTGGGCCGATAGCGATGCAATTGGTAGCGGTGCCATCAGCCTGGCCTCTTCCACCATCACCACTAATGGCGGCCATCTCTGGATGGGTGGTGGCAGCGGCTCGACTACCTGGAACGGCTTGACCGTCGGCAACGGTAGTGCCGTTAATCCTGCAGGAAACGGGATTACGCTGACGTCATCATTGATATCAAGCGGTGTTGGCAATATCTACGTGAAAGGACAGAGTACCGACGCTGCTGGCGTTCACAGCGACGGTATCGATATTAACTACAACAACCAGACAGCCATCCGGTCAACGAGTGGCAGCATCACCCTGATCGGCACTGGTGGCACTCTGACCGGTGGCGGTGACACCCCTGATGGTATTCGTGTTTCTGGTTCTATTACCTCAACAACCGGGGCTATTTCCTTAACCGGATATGCGTCAACAGGCGCTACGTCTGAAGCGATTGCTCTTGAAGACGCATCGATCTCTAGCACCTTCGGTGGCAATATTTCCCTGAATGGCGATACTTTCTGGATGAATACCACTACTGGTTCTGTCGCGAGTAGCGGATTACTCACGATTGCCCCGACTACGGTTAGCCGGACGATCGGCATCGCCGGTGGATCGGGAGGCCTCTCGCTTGCCTCAACTTATTTCAACACCGCGGGACATGGATTTGTTAACGGTTTCTCCGGCATCACGGTTGGTGATGCCACTTCTGGGCTGATATCTGTAGGCGGTTCAGCCCTTTCCTACAACGATCCGCTCACCCTGAAAACCGGCAACAGCATCTTCTTCAGTACAACTTCGGCAGTTACTGGCAACAATAACGCCCTCACCCTTTGGACACGTGCCAATGGCATCGACATCGCTGATGACGGTGTTGACGGCTCCGTCTGGATGCCGGTTGGCTCAACCGTCAATACCGGCGGCGGTAATGTGGTTATAGGCGGTGGTTCAAATCCTACAACAGGCTATGCACTGGGTGACGATGGTGCTTTCTCTGCCGAAAACAATGCTCGTTGGCGCGGAGCAACCATTAACGGTACATTGAATGCTGGAGGTGGAAATATCTCGATACTTGGCCGAGGCAACGATCTCATTACTGCCCGTGGAGTAAGTATTGGCGGTGCAATCAGCACAAGTGGAAACGGAACCGTCACCATTGCCGGAATTGCTGAAGGAATCTCAAATGGCCTGGCATTGGGAGACTCTGCCCTTTTTGGCTCTTCAGTCGGCACCGTTACGGCTGTCAACGGCACAATTTCACTTTCCGGCACCAAAGATATCGGCACTAACGGAATAAATCTGTCTACGGCAGGCAGCAGTATTACCACAAACGGCACCGGCAACCTGGTGATGAACTCCACAGGAAATATAAACGCTACCGGCACAGTTACCACTGGAGGCATCACCTCGCTAACAGCAGGAGCTGCCAACAACATCACCCTGAACAACGCCGCAAACAACTTCACCGGTGCTGTTTCGGTGGCATCGGGCAACAATATTTCAATCATCGACAGCAATGCTATGACCTTGGGCGCGGTAAATGCCGCTGGTACGGTTAACATTGCCACTCTTACCGATGACCTGACCCTGACCGGTGCGATTGCCACTACCAACACCACCGCTGATGCCGTTCAACTGAATGCCGGGAAGAATACGGCAGCAGGCACCGCCACCGGCGGCGACATCATCGTCTCAGGCGGCAGCATCAGCACAGGGGCAGGCGGAACCGCCAAACTTTACAGCGGCAGCATTTCCGGCAGCACCGGTTTAACCACCCTGATCGGTTCCGGCAGCGGCAACTTTCGCTACAACAGCGATGAAGCTGCCGCTAACTACACGACCGCACTGAGTACCGCTACAAACGCTATCTACCGTGAACAACCGACGGTGACCACAACAGCAAATGCTGACAGCAAAACCTACAGCGGAGTGGCTTACAATGGTGGCAACGGTGTGACATACGCAGGCTTTGCAAATGGCGACACCAGTGCCCTGCTGGGCGGCGCGCTGACCTACGGCGGCACCAGTCAGGGGGCTACAACTGCGGGAACGTATACCATAACCCCCAGTGGTTACACCAACGGACTGGGATACGCGCTGGCATATGCCGACGGGACGCTGACCATTAACGCAGCGTCGGTCCCTCCCACTGAACCGACACCCGAACCAACCGAAAAACAGCAGGCAGCCATCGACTCGGCACAGAATCCTGTCCTTAGTACAGACAGTTTAGACAGCATCAGTACCAGTCTGGCTTTCATCAAAGTTGACAGCGAGCCGACCGGTGAGAGCGATTCAACCAATGGAGCCGCCTCCGGGCCACCACCTGGACGGGAAGAGTCCGGGTTCATGAATGTTTTTGTTGTATCAGGTGGTATCAATTATCCTGACGGGGTTTTTGAGGATGAGAATAATAACAACCGCCGTCGTGGCGTTAATTAGGAGGCGGTGATGACACAGCAAAACCAAAGGATACAAGCCCTGTTTTTTCTGGGTGTGATGATGTCTATTGTTCCAGTTCCGGCCTTCGCCCAGACCCCTCCCGACATCGGGCAAACCCTGCAGCAGCTCCAAACCCCACCCCAACTGCCGGTCCCCAGTGACGGACTGGTCATCGAACCCCAGCCCCAAGACTCCACCGCCCCCGGTGGCCCCATGGTAGATGTTCGCCGGATAGAGTTCTCCGGCCACAGTGTCGTAAGTGATGAGCAACTGCAGCTGGTTGTGGCCGAGTCCCTCAATCATGCTTACGATCTCGCCGGCTTGCGGGAGATCGCCTGGAAGATCACCAACTACTATCAACAGAGCGGCTACCCTTTTGCCCGCGCCTTTCTACCCGCCCAGTCCTTAAGCGACGGTACCGTCCAGATCCAGATTGTCGAAGGACGCTACGGCAAGATTGTCGCCCAGGGAGAAGAGAAGCTTGCCGCTACTGCCCAGCGCCATCTCGATGGACTGCAAACTGGAGAGGTTATTGTCTCCGCTCCCTTAGAACGCACCACCCTGCTCCTCGATGACCTGCCCGGCCTGCGTACCGCCCCTCTGATCCGCCCTGGACAGGAGCGCGGTACCGGTGATCTGCTGGTCAACGTCGAAGCTGACCAGCGCTACAGCGGGGATATCGCCGTGGATAATTACGGCAACCGCTATACCGGCGAATACCGTACCCGTTTTGGGCTGAACATCAATCCCTTGGGTATTGTGGGTGATCAGCTGCAACTGCAGGGGATGATCACCAACGAAACCCAGCTGTTAGGCTCCGCCACCTACAGTGCTCCCATCGGTGCTTCCGGTCTGCGGGCCCAGGCTGGGTATGCCTACACCGACTATGAACTTGGCAAAGAATATTCCTCCACCGACAGCACTGGTAAAGCCCACATCACCAGCGCCGGACTCAGCTATCCGCTCATCCGTTCCCAGCGCACCAACCTCACCGCCAGTGCCATCTATCAGCACAAACGCCTGACCGATGAGGATCTGTCCGGCAGCACCCACCGCACCAGTGACAGCTCCCCCATCAGCCTGCTGTTTGATCACCGTGACGGCTTACTGGGTGCCGGCATCACCTACGGCAGCCTCGCCTGGACTCCGGGACGGGTCGAGTTCAACAATAATGTTACGGATCGCCCTGAAGGAAACTTCAATAAGATCACCCTCGATGCTGCCCGACTGCAACAGATCAGCGACAAGTTCACCCTCTTTGCCCGTGTCAGCGGCCAGATGTGTGACGACAACCTTGATTCATCGGAAGACTTTGGTCTCGGCGGGATCTATGGGGTAAGAGCCTATCCTGTTGGCGAAGGCTATGGGGATCAGGGCGTTCTCGGCCAGATGGAACTGCGCTATCGGGTTCAGCAGGTATCGCCCTATTTGTTTTATGATATCGGACATGTCCGCATCAATAGATTTTCTGATGGCAACGACAACCATAGGCGAATTGACGGTACCGGCATCGGTGTACGTGCCGACTACAAAAATTTCACCACCGATATCGCACTGGCCTGGCGCACCCGAGGCGGCGAGCCCCTGTCCGACAGTGAGGACCACGATCCGCGCCTATGGGCGATGGTGGGATATCGCTTCTAAGTGTAGTTGCATAAATATTTGTAACTATTCAGCATAATTCGGTAGGTCGGGTTTCAACCCGACAGCAGGGGCAGATTGTGAGTCCGGCGTCGGGTTGAAACCCGACCTACCGCGTAACAAGCTGTTTTTAATCAATTTTTATTGAAAAACATTTTCCATACTGAATAGTTACACGGCTTTTTTATATCAGCTCTTTCCCATATATCCACAGGCCTTGTCCAACCACCGTTTCAGATTGTGGATCGCTTCGCTCTCACAATCTAACATTGTTCGTTAGCGCTGACACGTCAGTGAGCCAGCTTAAGGGTGGCGACACCGGCAACGATGAGTGCCACTCCGACGTATCTCATGATGGACGTTGGATCTCCGTAATAGAGAACGCCCACAAGAAAGGTTCCTGCTGCGCCTATGCCTGTCCAAACCGCGTAGGCTGTGCCGATCGGTATTTGTCGCTGAGCGAGCCACAACAGGAAGCCGCTTGCTCCCATAAACACGACCGAAAGGCTGATACCACTCCATCGCGTTTCTGGTGACTGAGCCATCTTTAATCCGACCGGCCAACCGATCTCAAAGAGCCCAGCAAGAACTAAGTAAATCCAAGCCATCATGATCTCCACATTTGCAATTCTCTTATGAACATCGCTACTTACTCCCTCAAGTCCTTCTTTGCCGACTTAATGTGTCGACCAAAGTCCCGATCCTTCTTTCTCTTCTCGGGCAGGCATTGTATCTCCGCCAACTGCGTTGCCAATACGGCTGGCTCAACCAAGTCAGTCTTGGTCAGCAGAATGTACGGCTCGGCCTCGCCATCCATCACCATGACAAGGTAGCGCTCCAAACGCCTCAGATTAAAGTCGAAGTGACAAGACTGAACAATAACCACGTAGTCCAGATTCGCCGCAATCATCTGATAATCGATGACGTCCCAGGCCGACTTTCTGCGCAGTGAGGTTCTGCGCTCAAGGAGCAACTGATCTCGATCGACAGCTGCAACGCGAATTGAACCTTGACCATAAACTATTGCTGGTTAAAAAATAAGATGTCCCTTCAACATCCACTGAAATTTTGCTATTAATAATGATAGGCGGTACGTTGAGCACTTCGATTCAATTTCATCCTGCGAGCATATCATGGGCAAACATTATCTCAGCTCGCTTTTCGAGCCTCAGTCCGTAGCCGTCTTCGGCGCCAGCGACCGCATCGATTCAGTCGGCCAGGTCGTTTTCGACAACCTGCTGCACAGCGCCTTTTCGGGCAAAGTCTATCCGATCAACCCCAGCCACCAGACCGTTCAAGGCCAACAGGCCTATCCATCCATCACCGCTGTCGGCCAGCCTGTCGATCTGGCAATTATCGCCACCCCGCCCCAGTCGGTTCCTGCTCTCATCGTTGAATGCGGCAGCCATGGGGTCAAGGCGGCCGTCATCCTCACCGCCGGCTTTGGCGAGTCAGGGGCCGCCGGGCTCGCTTTGGAGCAGGAAGTCATCAAGAAAGCCCAGCAGCACGGAATCCGAATGATCGGCCCCAACTGTCTCGGCCTGATGCGGCCTTCCCATGGCCTCAACGCCACCTTCAACAAAGGCGGCGCCAAGGCCGGCAATCTGGCCTTTATCTCCCAATCGGGTGCCCTCTGCACCGCGATCCTCGACTGGGCGCAGAGCAACGACGTCGGATTCTCAACCCTTGTTTCTTTGGGTTCCTCTGCCGATGTGGACTTTGGCGAAATCCTTGACTACCTGCTGACCGACACCGCCACCAAAAGCATCCTCCTCTATATTGAAGGCATTCGCAAACCTCGCAGCTTTATGAGCGCCATCCGCGCCGCCGCCCGCATCAAGCCGGTCATCCTGGTCAAGGTCGGCCGCCACACTGCGGGATCGAAGGCCGCGCGCACCCATACCGCCTCGCTTGTGGGCGCAGACGATGTCTTTGATGCGGCCATTCGCCGTGCCGGCGTGGTTCGGGTGCGGACCATCACCCAGATGTTTGTCGCCGCCAAGGCCATGTCCGCCGGTTTCCGTCCCGTGGGCAACCGCTTGGCCATCGTCACCAATGGCGGCGGCCCCGGCGTCATGGCCACAGACCGTGCATCTGACCTGGGCGTCGTCATTGCCACATTGTCTGAAACGACCATCGACCTGCTCAATCAGTCGCTGCCGCCAAGTTGGTCACACGGAAATCCGGTGGATATCATCGGCGATGCCCAGGCGGATCGCTATCATCTGGCGGTGAAGGCCTGTATTGATGACGCAGGTGTCGATGGCGTCCTGGTCATCCTGACGCCGCAGGCCATGACCAAGCCGCTGGAATCGGCCCAGGCAGTAATCGAACTGTGCGGCAAGAGCAGTAAGCCCCTGCTCGTCTGCTGGATGGGAGAAGGCCAGGTTGCCGAAGCCCGCGCCGCCTTTGCCCGGGCCAGGAAACCGCACTTTCGCACCCCGGAGCCGGCGGTGGAGGTTTTCTCCTATCTCTCCGCCTACACCCAGAACCAACAACTCCTGCAACAGGTGCCCGGCCCCCTCTCCCATCACCTGGAACCCGATGTGGAGGGGGCGCGCATGATCATCGACGCCGCCCTGCTCGAACGGCGCATGGTGCTTAGCGAAATGGAATCCAAGGCCCTGCTGTCGGCCTTCCATATCCCGGTGGCGAGCACCATAATCGCCCGCAGCCCCAACGAGGCCTTGCTGTTCGCCGAGCAGTCAGGTTTTCCGGTGGCGATGAAGATCAACTCCCCGGACATTTCCCATAAAACCGATACTGGTGGTGTGCGGCTCAATCTCGGCAACGCCCAGGCGGTGCGGGCGGCGTATCAGGAAATTCTCGACGAGGTTCATCACCACCGGCCGAACGCAGCCCTGGACGGAATTGCCATTGAGCCGATGATCGTCAAGCCCAATGGCCGTGAATTGATGGTGGGCGTGAGCAACGACCAGGTCTTTGGCCCGGTGATCACCTTTGGGGCCGGAGGAACCATGGTTGAGGTCATGGGAGATCACTCGGTGGCCTTGCCGCCGCTCAACACGTTTCTGGCCAGGGATCTGATTCAGCGAACCCATATTGCCAAGACCCTGGGCCAGTTCCGCCACATGCCGCCGGTCAATATCGAGGCCCTGGAAAGCGTCCTGCTTCGCGTCTCCGAGATGGTCTGCGAACTCCCCCTGCTCAAGGAAATGGACATCAACCCCTTGATCGTCGATGAAAACGGCGTTCTCGCCGCCGATGCACGGGTGGTCCTTGAGTACCGGCCGCCCAGCACCGACCGTTACGCCCATATGGCAATCTATCCCTATCCGTCCCACCTGGTCAGCCACCATCAACTTGCGGACGGCAAGGTTATCATCATCCGACCGATCAGGCCGGAAGACGCTGCCATCGAGCAGGCCTTCGTCCATAATCTTTCTGCTGAATCCCGCTATTTCCGCTTCATGCACTCCGTCCAGGATCTCTCCACCGAGATGCTGATCCGGTTCACTCAAATCGATTACAGTCGGGAGATTGCGCTGATAGCGGTCACAACGGAACAGGGAGCGGAGGTGGAGATCGGGGTGACCCGCTTTGCGATCAACCCGGATGGGGAAAGTTGTGAATTTGCATTGGTGATCGCCGACAACATGAGCGGCAAGGGGCTTGGTCAGAAATTGATGACCGCCTTGATGGATGCCGCCCGCTCCAAGGGGCTGAAGGTCATGACGGGAGAAATTCTCAGCGGAAACGACAGGATGCTCAAGCTGGCCGGCCGCATCGGGTTCAGTGTCACAAACAGTCCGGAAGACAGCGGCATTAAGCTGGTCAGCAAGATGCTGTAACGGAACACTTCTCTTCTGGTTTTTCTTTCTGGAAAACTGAAATTGTCGAGTACGTCCCCGATATCATCCAGTATCATTATCAGGACGCTATTCGTAGTATGACCACATTCTCAACACCTTAACCACGTTCTGATCTTTAAGAACCTGATACACCAGGCGGTGCTGGATGTTGATGCGCCGTGAATAGGCGCCGGATAAATCACCAACCAATTTTTCATAGGGTGGTGGATTTTGGAAGGGATTGTCGCGCAGAACCGCCAGGAGCGCTTGTGTTTTTTCTTTCAGTCCTGCCGAAGAGAGTTTTTGTGCATCCTGCTGGGCGTGTCTGGTGTAGATGAGTTCCCAAGTCACCAGGGCAGATCCTTGGAGCATTTGCTGACCGGAGTCCGCAACCCCTCCACAATAGACTCGCGCATACCGGGAACGGACAGCAGGTGCATGGTTTCCTGAATAGCAGCCCAGTCCTCAGCCGAGACAAGAACGGCATTATTGCGTTTGCCGGTGATGATTACCGGCTCATGGTTTATGGCCGTTTCATCAATGAGGTTGTATAAGTTCGAGCGCGCCTGGCTGGCAGTGAGTGTTTGCATGATATCCTCCTTGAATTGTAATTTTAGCGTACGACAAAGCGTACTCTAGGTCAAGGGTTACTTTGTGAATTCCAGCAAGGAAGAATAGTTATTTTTCAAGCCCTGCCCTTCAACCCTCTGTCCTGGCCAATGGCAATTCAGTTACCGCCACGTTGTTTTTGAGCCGCTCAAGATTTTGAATGGCAATTTTAGCGTCTTTACTCGGTGTTTTCCGCGTTTTCTTAATGAACCCATGCAACAGCACGATATCATTACCAAGTGTCTTGACAAACAGCACTCGGGCTGACTCTTTGCCGCAATCCACGCGGAGCTTATAAATGGTTCCCTTATACCCCCATATCCTGGGGTTCAAAATTTTCAAACTGGTGCAACTGTACACATCATTCAGCTCGGCATACGCTTGAAATTTCTTGCAGATCGCAGATGCAAGTTTATCTGAAACCTCATTCAAGAACGACACGAACTCCGGCAGGCCATTATGCTGTTGTATACTGAGTATCTTCATGGAATACGCGCAAGGCGAATGGAGTCCGGGGCGGTCAATGGATGTTCGGGTTGATCTTGGGCCGGTCCCGTTCGACGACATGCAAGGATAATCAAACTGGTTGGCCGCCTCGTGTTCAGTGTTACAAACAGTCCGGAAGACAGCGGCATTAAGCTGGCGAGCAAGATGCTGTAACGGAACTTCTTTCTACTTTATCCTTTTTCGATATGCCAAGGTCAAAACACCAGGTCTCAACCCACCTTCGCAATTCATGGAGTTTTTCAGTCTTCTCATCTGGCTTTGTCAAATTTATGATACCGCAAAATGATAAGAAAGATATAAATGATGTAAACCGAATCACTTCATCTATTTCTTGATCTTCAAAGACTGGCTCTATACTATCTTCTGTTAGCCGTCGGAAAATTGGAAGGATACCCCCATGTGTGTAACTACACATCGCTTTGAAGTTGTTGTCTAAAATTTTTGATAATGTTTCAGGAGAGTCATTCTTCTGCTCAACTTCAGAAAGCATCTGAGAGCACCCCCTTTTTCGGATCTCTTTTGAAATAAAATCTGGAATTTTGTCATTAGAGATGAAACTTTGAATCTCAACATTAGATGCGCAGTAGTGAATCCAAGCAGCACGGACATAACTTTCAAACAGTGGGCGTACAAGGGCAAATGCAGAAGAATAAATTTTAGTTTCTATCAACACGACTATCGCTTTCCCATGGTCATGTGCAATATCATAAAGAGCTCCTGCGACTCTGTTTCTCTCAATAGCTTGACATTGAAGACCATTCACATCTCTGTCAATTATTGCCATTAGGTTTCGGGCATTATCTATTGTCATCATATTTTAACCATACTTTATCCGACTAAATCACTTGTTGCTTTTTACAATAATTTGGACGATAGAATCCTGTAACTTTGGTAACATATCTTCCAATTTGTTACTTGTAAGCATCGTCATCGGATAGGACGGTTCTTGCGGCAACGATGATAGCAAAGCTAGAACATAAGCTGATTTTACGGCATAATTAACGCCCTGAGGAACATCAATTCCCTTTTCACTTACCTTGGTGCGTAATGAAGAAGTTGTAACCCCCACCACCTCTCCGTTCATAGTCAAAAGAGGTCCGCCACTGTTGCCGCCTTGAATAGCGACAGTGGTTTGAATGATGCGCGGATCATCTTGTATTCCAGATAATGAACTTATGATACCATTTGTAACTTTTGGGGTAACTCCCATAATATCACTTTTGGGATAACCAATAGTAAAAACATCAGCTCCAGCCTTTGGAAGTTTAGATGCTATAGGGATTCCCTTTGACCTATTCTTTGATGTGCTTTCAATCTTTAAGATAGCAAGGTCGTTGTGCTGGTCTGAAAGGGCAACCGTTGCTGGATACTCTTCGGTCCCGAGGCTATTGAATCGTACCTTAACCACTTTCTGACCCTCAATCACATGATGATTTGTAACGATGTACCCTCCTTCAGTTACCCAGCCAGTTCCTGTGTATGTATTAAGCTCTGGAATTGGCTGAGCTTTAGGAGGTTCTACCTGTTCAGTTTTTTTCTTTTCAAATTGTTTAGCGAAGTTATTAACAAAAAATCTCTTATCCCCATATCCAACATATTTATCTTTATAGAAAAAAACATAATCATCAAGAGGATTTGTATCGATTGTTATGATATATGAACATGCTTCTAAAGGTCCATAATCATCATTAGCAATTGTAGCTATAATTTCACATCTGGCTCCATCTAGTGGCTCAGCAAGTTGCTTTATCATCATTTCTTTAGGAGTCCCAACTGAATTATTACTAAGAGCCATTAGGTTCTTGTCTCTATAGGCAAACCCACATGAAGATAAAGAAATCAACAACATAAAACTTACAATATAATTAACCATGAAAAACTCCTTCTCAAAAAAAACATAACAATTATCAAACACATCTAGCCGACGCTAAAAAAAGGGCCGAACACACAGGTTCAGGCTTCCAAGATATCAAGATCTTTCTTCAGTCCCAGCTTTCAGCAACACAAGTCGGCAAGCCAACTCCAGTTAACTGAACAAAATATCTCCCAACTGCTTACGCCAACATTTCCAATAAAACCGGGTGCCACAAGGCCATATCAATCTCTCCGAGCTTGCCGGCCAGGCGCTTCTTGTCCACACAACGCACCTGATCCAGTAAAATCCGGGCGGACTTGCCATCAAAGACGACTTCTGGTCGACATCCTAACGGTTGGCCCTTACTGGTAATGGGGGCGACAATCACCCGGGGCAACGCCGCGTTCATGTCATCGGGGGAAACCACCAGGGCTGGTCGTGTTTTTTTTATCTCCGATCCCACGGTCGGGTCAAGATTCACCCAATACACCTCGCCCCGCCTTACCACTGCCAGTCCTCACTTTCAACGGATGTTAGCGTCATCTCTTCTTCCCACGCGTCCATCTCACTTTCAGCCTGAAAGCCTTCAAACCAACCGAGCCGTACGGTCTTGACCGGCTCAATAACAAGACCCCGCCCTTCCTGACGCATCTCGATTTCAGCGCCGACCCCACACTCAGCCAAAAAAGCGGCAGGGATCAACACCCCACGTGAATTCCCCACCTTGCGTAATACTGTCCTCATCTTTACACCTCCGTTATTGTTGTAACAATATTATAACACGGGTTTATTGATTGCAAGGAGTCATTTTGCTGATAAATTATTTTCTTCAAAAACTTTTCTCTTGATCCTGTCACAAAACTCTGACAAGACCCTTCGACAAGCTCAGGGTGAACGGTATCTTAATTGGAGTTATCAGCCTTTTCAGGTTCGTGGTGAGCCTGTCATCCCTTTCGTGGTGAGCCTGCTGTCCCGTTCGTGGTGAGCCTGTCGAACCACTCATTATACTTTTGCAACAGTTTCTATTCCTTGTTTCATCAATCATGCCGATCCTGAACCAGCTTCCAAGACTGAAACTCGGAAAGCTTCAGGTGATACCTGGCCACATTGCCTTCGTGCAGGTTGTGTAAAGCGTTGAGGGCCATTTCATTAAAAACTTCCCTGTCATTTTCCGGGATATTTTGATCGGTAAACTGCCTGACATCCTTTAAAAATTCATACTTGCTGACACGAACCACCATCTGGACCACCTGAATCAAGGCCTCCCGATAGCGGATATGGAAGGGGTCAGGGTCGGCCACGGTTTGGGTGATGGCCAGGTAACGCTGGCATGAACGTTCATAGGCCCAGGTGAACACATCCCGCAGCAGGTCCACATGATTAAATTCGTACACTCCCAGAATTCCATCCACATAAGCCTGCACCGGCACATCGACAAATGAGAGAGGGCAGGCATATTGTATATGCTATTTCGTCGTCACTTCGCATGGTTCCGAGTGTTTACTATTCGTGTACTCGTGCGTGGCAATACTATCCACACTGTGATATGATTTTTTAAAATATGTTCTCGGCACGGTGGCAACAGGCTGCCTGCGTCTCGAAAAATCTGGGATACGGGAGAAGATACGGATGATAAAGAGAATGGGGGTTCTGATAGGAGGCTCGGGGCTTGTCGGAGGCGGTCTGCTGTATCATTGCAAAACCCAGGCAGACGGCTCCACCACACTGCTGGCCCCCAACAGCAAGAAACTGAGCCTGCGGGAGCCGGAAGATATTCGGCGCTATTTCGAAAGCAACAGGCCCGACTTTATTATCAACAGCGCTATCTCCGCCATAGACAGCGATCCGCAGATGGTCAGCGAGGTCAACTATCTGGGTGCGCTTGCCCTGGCGCGGGCCGCAGCCGAGCTGAATATCCCCTATATCCATCTGAGTTCCGCCGCCGTCATGCCCAGCGGCAGCGACCTGCGGGAGGAAGATCGGCTTCCACTCCGGGCGGATCTGGCCAATTACCCCAAGTCAAAACTTATGGCGGAACTGAGCCTGGACCATCTGCGCCGGACCAAGGGGCTGGACTACACCGTTATTCGTTTGGGGGTCGTCTACGGTACCCACGATCACAAGATTCAAGGCTTTCAACGCCTGCTTTTCTCCATCGTCAGTGGGTCCATGCCGTTCCTGCTCACCCGGCAGGACGTGCTGCATTCCTATTCCAACGCCCGCAAGCTTCCTTCGTTTATCTTCCACGTTCTGGACCACCTGAAGAATTTTTCCGGCCAGACCTTTAATTTCGTGGATCCCAATCCGGTGTCGCTCAGCCAGCTGATACTCACCATTAAATCCTATCTTGAACTCTCGACACCGCGGGAGACTTATGTTCCTTATTACCTGGCTCGCCTGGGCATGCGCTGCGTGGCTTTTCTGGTGCGCCAGATCGCCCATCTGGGCGTGGAGGCCAGGATTCCTGGGGAATTACTCTTCCTGCAGAATTTTTATGAGACCCAGACCCTGTCAGCAGCAGCGTTACAGGCTTCGAGCTTCACCGATCCCGATCCCAGGGCAACTGTTTTTACGGAACTACCAATGCTTATCCAGTATTATCTCACGCGGTGGGAACAGCTCAATCTCATCGAACCATTCAACAAAGAATTCTTTGATCCCCGCAAGCGGGCCGAGGAATTCCTGCGTACCCCCGAGCAGTTGTTGATGAGCGTCAATCGTCAGAACATGGAACCGTTCCTGCGTCAATGCGCCCTGGGCAATGCAAGGTCGGATATCGGGGCTGCGTCATCAAACAGGCCACCGGCAGGTTTCTCATGACCAAGGAGGGGCTGTTCGACAAGGTGCTCCGAGGGAAAGCCCTGAAAAATGGGGTTTCCCTCCGCCGGGCTGTCCCAAAACGTTCGGCGCTTGATGGCGTGTTGTACAAACCCAATACTTGTCGGAGCAAAATTCACTAAATATGACCCAAGACACCAATTTCATCTATCGCCCCATTGGAATCCTGAGATCCCCCTATTCACGGCGCATTGATGCACCCCATCAAAGCACGGTGGTGGAAGGTACGGAAACCGGCGATTTCGTAATAGCCACTTTGGAACTTCAGGATTGGCTGGACGAGAAAGTCATTCAAGATCTGAACGGGTTCGACAGGCTTTGGCTCATCTTTGACTTTCATCTGAGTGACGGTTGGAAAAGCTGCGTCAAGCCGCCTCGGGGTGGACCAAAGCGGGGAATTCTGGCCACCCGCTCCCCTCATCGTCCCAATTCCATTGGCCTCTCGGCTGTAGCATTAGTAAAGATTGAAGGCAGGACACTCCACCTTCGAGGAGTAGACCTGTTGGATGGCACACCTGTTCTGGATATCAAGCCCTATGTGCCCTACGCGGACGCCTTTCCGGATTCCAAAGCCGGATGGATCGACGAATTGGATGCAAAGCAGGGGCGTTACTTTGCACCAGGACCTCGAAAACCCAGGTAGTTGGGAAGAGAACCAGCAGGACGTTGCATCTTGGATGAGCATGCAAAGATGGGAAGGGATGGCTGATCTTTGAGAACCTGAAAGACCAGACGGTGCTGAATGTTGATGCGCCATGAATAGGCGCCGGATAAGAAAGAATTCATTTCGGAAAAATTCCAGAGATAATGGACAACCCTCATTTTCAGAGAGGGAGGAACCAAAAGGGAACGGCAGGGAGATTTTTCTTCTCTCTCAAAACTTGCGTGAACCGATATGTATATTAGATGTCGCCAGCCAGATTTCACGTAAAAAGCAGAGTAAACCGGTAATTAATGTGATCATTGCCAGGATAAACAACGATGTAATCGTGCCCGGTAGCCCTACGTCAAGGCTGGAGCCAATAAATAATGCAGCAATCACGACACACACAAGTAAAGCTGCGATCGTGCACAGGCTGATTGCCCAATGAATCCACTTGGCTCTCCGTGACAGAATCTTCATTTCCGTGAAATGTACGTTTTTCCTGTTTGCTGAATTTTCACAATGAAGGCCCTCCAGTTCACGGAATCGATCAACGACACGCCCCAAACGATTTGTCAGGACGCCTAAAATGGCGGCAATACCAGTAAGCAGAAATACCGGGGCGACTGCCAACTGAATAACGTGAGCGACAGCAGAGATAGTAGCTGATGGCGTCAAAATTCCCTCCATTGATCAAGACCTGATTATTATTATTTCCCGCCCACCTGGTTACTTACGCCGGCAATCCCGGAAATATCAGGTGCCGGAATCTAATTAAAATATATCCTGCCTGAGTTACAGCTATTTAGCCTTAAAGATTAGCAGCAGTAAACGAACCCCTTGCCAGTTCCAAGATTTCAAAAGAAACCAGGTCTTGAACAAGCAGCTTCCAAAATAAAAAGAAGCAGCCATGATCACAGCCTCAGAAGCTGATAGATCCGGCTCATATCCAGGCTTTCGCGAACGGTGCCGGCCAGTCGATCGAAGGCGGGTTCCAGATCGTAGGGCGCGGGGATGCCGGACAGCGGCATCAGTCCCTGACGCTGGCGCAGGCGGTTGATAAACCAGCGGCGGAAGGGGTCGGAATCGAAGATCCCGTGCAGGTAGCTGCCCCAAATCCGACCGTTGGCGTTTCCGGCACCGCAGCTGGAGCCGTCGGTAAAGGCAAGGGTTGGCGGCAGATCGGTCTGGGAACGGCCATGATGGATCTCGTACCCATGAACCGGCTGGCCGGACTCCGTATGAATCCCCCGCTGCCGTACCAGTTTTTTATCAGCGGCCAGCACCGTAGTCATGGAGAGCAACCCAAGCCCTGCAATCGTGCCCTGATTCGACTCGATGGCCAGCGGATCTTCGATGCCTGTCCCGAGCATCTGATAGCCGCCGCAGACCCCGACGATCTCACAGCCCTCATCGGCAAGTCTCTGAATGGCATCGGCCAGACCGCAGGATCTAAGCGCAGCCAGATCGTGGATCACGTTCTTGGAGCCGGGCAGAATAATGGCCTGCGGATTACCCAGATCCTCCGCCCGCTCAACCACCCTGAGATAAACATCGGGCTCGGCAACCAGGGGTTCGATATCGGTAAAATTGGAGATATGGGGCAGGCTGATAACAGCGATTTCCACATGTTCACCCGTGGGCCGGTCAGCGGTAAACAACCCTTCCTTGAAAGAAACCGAATCCTCCTCGGGCAGCCCCAGATTCTTCAGATAGGGAACTACTCCCAGCACCTCGCGGCCGGTATGGGCAACGACATAGTCATGGGCCGATTGCAGCAGCGAGGCCTGTCCCCGGAAACGGTTCACCACAAACCCTGCCACCAGCGCCCTCTCCCACTCATTCAACACCTCCATGGTGCCGACAAAGGAGGCGTAGACGCCGCCCCGGTCGATGTCGCCCACCAGCAGCACCGGGGCCTTCGCGTATTGGGCCATACCCATGTTGACGATATCGTGGCGTTTGAGATTGACCTCACCCGGCGAGCCCGCCCCTTCCAGCAGGATCACATCATAGTCGGCGGCCAGGCTGTCATAGGAGGCACGGGCCGCCTCTCTTGCTTTTTCCTTGTAACGGAGATACGTGAGGACATCCATATTGCCCACCGACCGACCGCAAATAATCACCTGACTGCCGGTATCGGAGTTGGGTTTAAGGAGTACCGGATTCATGCGTACATCCGGATCAAGACGAGCAGCCTGGGCCTGCACCACCTGGGCTCGCCCCATCTCCAGCCCGTCACGGGTGACAAAGGAGTTGAGCGACATGTTCTGGGCCTTGAACGGGGCCACTCGTATCCCGTCCTGGAGCAGAATCCGGCACAGGGCGGCAGTCAAAACCGATTTCCCGGCATTGGAAGAGGTGCCCTGAAACATCAAGGGACGCGCAATTTTCAAAGCTGGCTTTACCCTTTTCATACAACCAGAATGCAGTACCTCCCGCAAGGCGACCAGCAGCAGCCTTTTTTCCGGCTCGGTCCGGACCGCCAGCCTGAAATAACTGGTATCCAGTCCGGTGTAATTGCCGCAGGGTCGGATCATGATCCGACGCTCCAGCAGTTGCCGGGCAAGGATTCCGGCATCACTGCCATCCACCAGCCGCAGCAGCAGATAATTGGCGGCGGAGTCAAAGACCTGCAAGGCTGGAATCCCTCGTAACTCGTGGATAAATGCCGTCCGCAGCTCGCGGCAAAGGGCCCGGCTCTGGTCCCCATATTCCTGATCGGCCAGGGCCCGAACCCCCACGGCCTGGGCCATGCTGTTCACCGTCCAGGGCGGCAGATGCTCCCGCAACAGACGGGCAAGGGGCAGCGGAAAGATCCCGAAACCCAGACGCAGACCGGGAATGGCGTAAAACTTGGTCAGGGAATGGAGGGTCAGGATATTGTCAGCGGTTGCGGCCACGCTTTTTCCATCCTCGACAAAATCAAGAAAGGCCTCGTCCACCAGAAACAAGGTGGTGGGATGGGATTTAGCGAGGGCAATGATCAGCTCCGGATCCACTAGCGCCCCGGTGGGATTATTGGGAGTCCCGATCACCACCAGTTCTCCACCTGAAAGAAAAGGGGAAAGTTTCTGCGGATCGAGCACAAATCCGCTTTCAGCAGTAAGCAGAAAGGGCTGGACGGTCATCCCGGCCAATTCCATCACCTTGGCGTAATCGATGTAAGAGGGGCAGGGAATAAGGGCACGGTCACAGCCAAGGAGTTTCGGCAGTTGGTAGAGCAGCTCGGTGGTGCCATTGGCCACCACCACCGACTCCTCGGGTACCTGATAGCGGTCGGCGATGACGCTGACTAACGCGGAGGCATAGGGGTCCGGGTAATGCACGAGATTTTCCACCTCGCGGCTGATCACAGGCCGCAGCCATTCCGGCGGCCCCAACGGGTTGATATTGGCACTGAAATCGAGCAGATCGGCAATATTGAGGCCCATTTCCCGCGCCAGGGTGTGAACATTGCCGCCATGGCCGGTGATGGATGATTGGGAAGGCGGTGATGGAAGCGGCATGGTGTTCTTCATGGCAAACTCATTTATGCAGTGCCATAGGTCATGGCCAAAGCGACCATCATCTCGGTGAGTTCACAGACCGCGCCCAGGGTGTCGCCAGTGGCTCCGCCGATTTTACTCCGGCACCAGAGGGAAAAGAACAAGACGGTGACAATGACGGCGACAAACACAGCGAACACCATACGCCACTCGCCAAAAATGAGCACGGCTGCCAGAAAGAACAATGCCCACAGAGATGTCAGTCGGGTGGACGGGGCATAAAAAAGCCGCCCCAAGCCTTCCCCTTCGCGGGCATACGGCAGACAGGCCATGGTCAGGACAATGGCGCAGCGACCGGCGAGGGGCATGGCGATGACTGTAAAGATCAGCATCGATCCTTCCAGGGAAGAAAGGGCCGCGTATTTGCCAAGAAGCACCACAACAATGGCAATCACACCCATGGCCCCGGTGTGGCTGTCGCGCATGATCTCGAGGATGCGGTCACGAGTGCGGGCGCTGAGCAGTCCGTCGCTGCTGTCGGCCAGGCCGTCCAAATGCAGACAGCCGGAGGCCCCGGCCAGCAAAATGATCACGGCGATAGCCGACACTGAGGGTGGGAAGAAAGGAATCAGACAGGAGACAAGAACGGCTGCGGCAAGACCGATTAATAATCCGATCACCGGGAACCAGGCGAGGGCTGCACTAAAAAATCGGCCATCCTGCTCACAACGCCAGGTCAGCGGGACAATGGTCAGAAAACGCAGGGCCGCCAGGAATCCGGCCAGCGGATACCGAAAGGCCTCCGGCAGCCGGAACCGTCTATCCTCTTCCTGCTCGGGCACGATTTATTTGTCAGCCCCGGCTATCGCGGCTTCTTCAAAGGTCGAAACCTCAGTGAGCACGGCCACTGCCGCCTCCACCAGATTCATGGCCAAGGCCGCGCCGGTGCCTTCGCCCAACCGCATGTTCAGGTCAAGCAGTGGTTTTAACTTCAACTTTTCATGCATGAAGGCGTGCCCCGGTTCCATGGACCGATGGGCACAGATGATATAATCGCGGACAAAGGGCTCGATGGCATAGGCGATCAGGGCTCCGGCCGTGGAGATAAAACCGTCGATAATAACCGGCTTTTGATTGGCAGCGGCGCCCAGGATCAAACCCGCGATTCCGCCGATCTCAAAACCACCGACCTTGGCCAGCACATCAAGACCATTCTTGGCATTGGGCATGTTGACCGCCAGGGCCTTGATAATCACCTCGGCCTTATGGCTCAGTTGCGCATCGTCAAGACCTGTACCCCGCCCGGTAAGCTCGACCACCGTTTTGCCGGTGAGCATCGCAGCAATGGCTGTGGACGGCGTGGTGTTGCCGATCCCCATGTCACCGGTGCCGAAGACATCAACACGGCCGGCCAAATCATTGGCGACATCAATTCCCGCCTCCACCGCCATCTGGGCCATGGTGCGGCTCATGGCCGGACCGACGGCGATATTATCGGTACCCAGGCCAATCTTTTTATTAATAATCTTGCCGGACTCGACCAACTCCCGCAGATCAGCCGCCACCCCCATGTCCACCACAATAACCTCGGCCCCTGCCTGCCGGGCCAGGGCATTGATCCCGGCTCCTCCATGGACAAAATTATAGACCATCTGCCGCGTCACCTCAGAAGGAAACTTGCTTACGCCCTCGGCCGCTACCCCATGATCCCCGGCCATCACCACCACCGCCTTACGTTTGACTGCCGGTTGCATGGAACGGGTCATCCCGGCCAGATCCACGGCCAGATCCATGAGATCCCCAAGAGCCCAATGGGGCAGGGCCAACTGGTCAAGGCGTTCTTTGGCACGATCACGGAAAATGCTGTCCTGGGGATAAATTTTTTGCAGGGTTTTCTCTAAAAGGCTCATGATTTTTATGGGTTGGATGTTAAAGATTGAAGGTAAAAGTAGAAAATACCAGTGATTATTTCACACGCAGGGGAATGCCGCAGCTAATGAGGTAAACCTCATTTGCTGCGGCAGCCAGCATCCGGTTGCAGCGACCAACCAGATCCCGGTACAGCCTGGCCGAGGGGTTGTCCGGGACTATCCCCATACCAACCTCATTGGTCACACAGATGACCGTCCCCTGATGCAGGGCCAGCGCTTGCAGCAAGCCGTCACACTGCTGCCGCAGCTCAGTGTCTGAGAATATTTTTTTTGCTTTTTCGGCGTGATACAGAAGATTATTCACCCAGAGAGTGAGACAATCGACCAGACAAACAGGATCAGTGCAGTGCTCTTGAAGGACAACGGCAATATTCACCTGCTCCTCAACGGTTATCCACTCACCCGCCGCCCGCTCCAAACGATGGCGGGCAATACGCTCTTCCATCTCGGAATCGACCAGGGGACAAGTGGCAATAAAACAACGTGGGCCAGGCAGTTCCTCCGCGATGTGCAGGGCAAAATCACTCTTGCCGCTTCTCGCCCCCCCTGTCACCAGGATCAGTCTGCCCATACCTCACATCCCCCTGAACCATCCGGAAAAAATAAACTAATCATCTTTGATAACAACATCAGCAGAAAGAATCGGACATTCTTAATCCTTCCAGGAAGCGAGCGAAGTCGAATCGATCCGGCCCCCATTCACCCTGCAATCTAAGAACCACAGGATCTTAGATTGCAGCCCCCAGATTCAAGCCAGTCAGCACCCCGCCACCACTATGGATATCCATCGTGCTGTATCGTCCCTTCGCCACCTGAAAGATGAGGTAGTTATCATATGACAGGCCGAGCAAAGAGCAGATCAAGGAGCGGATCACCCCGCCATGGGTGACCAGCAGCACCGTCTGATCTTCTATGGCCATAAGTCGAGTCTTGAGGGCATCAATTCGGGCGGTAAATTCAGCGACACTCTCACCTTCAGGAAAGCAAAAGTCCCTGCCCCCCTGAGCCCAGCCCTGAACCAGAGCAGGGTCCTGGGCCTCAATCTCGGCAAAAGTCTTGCCTTCCCAGCGACCAAAATCAATCTCCCGCAAATCAGGCTCAAGGCACACCGGAAGTCCCAACTCCAGCAGTTCAAGGGACTCTGTGCAGCGGAGCAAAGGGCTTGCCATCAATGAATCAATCCCCATTGCCGCAAGCATTGGCCGCAAGGTCGCCATCTGGCCACGGCCCTCCTCGGAAAGAGGCACGTCAGTTGAACCGACATAGCGGCCAGACATCCCTGTGCGGCCATGACGAAGAAGAATCAACCGTGATATCATCGGCCAACCCTTTGCCAGGTCCCGCAACTATTCACCAGAATTTCAGCGAGAGGGAAAATTACCCAGGTGTGGTTGACAACAAAACCAGAAATACTGCAGCAATTTTTGTTATCCATAATAACTTTCTGAAAGTCAGGAGATTACTATCTCTAAAGAAACAAAGTTCTTAGCTGACATAATTATGGTTCATATCCCATTAAGTGCTTGCAGCAGAGTCATGCCTGAAGCTCCAAGCGCCATTTAAGACGGTAAGCTCTGAGAAATCAACCATAATCAAAAAAATCGATGATTCCTCAATGTGGCCCTACAACTTAAATTTCTAAAAAAATAATAATAACAATATGATACCAAGAATTTCTTTAAAAAAATGGAGTTTGCGGTTTGACTTCAAAAGAAGATAATGCTATATAAATTAATTCGCTAAATATGGAGACACTGCAACATGTCGATTATCCTCCTGACCATTTCTTGAAACACAAACGGATGAAGTTCAGTGTCAGGAGCTCCAAGGATGACGCAGCAGAAATCAACGTTAAGGCCAGCAAAAAATTGACAGCTTTCAAACGAATAAGAACATTACCTTTCTGTAAAATTCTTTAAAAATCAGCTTTAATCAGGGAACATACACATCATGAACATTCAAATCCGTCTCTCACAATTTTTTTCCCGAAGCATCCTCACCTGTGGCGCGATAGTCCTCTTGACCGCCTCCGCCGTCAACGCAGAGACCGTCAGCGTCCTGAAGGATGGTGCCAATGTTCGTACGGGCCCATCAACAAATGATCAAATAACCATGGAGCTCTTTCAGGGTTACCCGCTGATGGTTGTTGAAAAGAAAGGGGACTGGATCAAGGTTTCTGATTTTGAAAATGACACCGGCTGGATCAATAAGACCATGGTCGGAGCCGGAAATACGGTTATCGTCAATGCCCAAAAGACCATCAATATGCGATCCGAACCCTCCACAAGTGCTGCCATCGTCGCCAACATCGAACGCGGCGTGGTGTTGACCAAGATATCCACCAAAGGCGACTGGGTTAAAGTCAAACATGCCAAAGGAACGGAAGGATGGATCAACAAGACCCTCCTCTGGCCTTGATTTTCTAAAAAGCCACCCCCTCTAAATCCGGCGGAGTCGAGCCTGATGCTCCCCCTCCGCCGTACTTTTTTTTGCAGCTCGCCAAGCTCCCCGCACGCCCTTCTCATCAGGTAAAAACTTGCCTTCACCGCTGACAATGTTTACTTTCCCAAAAGTAACTTGTGGATGCAGTCCGTCCTGCCATTCTTTTCACAGGCAAGACATCGATTTTTCGACCATATTTATTTTCAAAAGCCGTTCCTGAATAACTTATTTTGCAGAGGCATTCCTTCCACGAGCCAAGAACTGCACAGTGCCTCGCGAGGGTCATCGCCGCTGCGGAAACTACTTGCGGGATGTTCTTCACGAAATGTTACAAGGATATTTTTTTCACCAACGCCTTCCCATCTCTACCCGGTAGAATCTGCCATGATCAGTATCGCTGCCCTCGGGCCCGATGGTTCGGACGGCTGTCAGGCCGCCAAAAAATTCGCGCCTGATGCCACCCTTCACCTGTATAACCGAATCCCGGATATTGTTAACGCCTTCATCCGCAAAGAGACCGACCTGGCCCTGCTCCCCATCTATAATACCAGGGAGGGCGAGAATAAAGAGTACTTCCGCCTCATGGAGCAACTGGAAGAAGGCTATTGGATTGATAACATTGTCCTGCCCATCCACCTCTCCATTGGAGTCCTTCCTGCGGACAACAGCCTGGAGAATGAGCAGGTACAAGGGAAGAGAGCAATAAAGATCATTGTCAGCCGGGGCTCGGTCTTTCGCCAGTGCGAAGATTATATCGCCGAGAACTACCCCTCAGCCACCCTGATGACCGTTCAGGATATTGATCAGGCCCTTACCGATATCCGTGAACATCACCTTACCGATCATGCCGTCATCGAGTCGGAAGAACTACTGCACCAATATGGCTTGGAACTCCTCGCCCGGGAGGTTGTCCCCCATAACCGTACCCGTTTTGCCATTCTTGGTTCCCATCTGGCCAGACAGACAGGCTATGATGCCACCGCCCTTATCACCCGGCCCCTGAAAGACCGGGTGGGAATGCTTGTTGACATCCTGGGGGAATTTACTCGCCGTGGGATCAATATCCTCGACCTGCGTTCAGAAAATGACATCAAAACCCAGAAACTTCAGATTTACATCGAAGTGGAAGGGCATATAAATGACGAGCTGCTCAGACGCGCCCTGGAAAGCATTGAAAGAAATATCATCCAGGAGGAAGGCGCGCTCAAGCTTCTCGGCTCCTTCCCCCGTGTTGACATGCGGGTTAAGAAAATCAAGACCTTTGGCTTTATCGGCAGTGGTGACATGAGTACCTGGTTTGCCGATCGCCTTGAAAATGAAGGCTACCGCACCCTGATCACCGGACGCTCCACCACCCTGCGCCCTGAAGAGATGATTCCCCAAGTGGATGTGGTGGTGATCTGTGTCCCGATCTCGGTCACTGCGGACACCATCCGCCAATATGGAGCGCTGCTCCGCGACGGACAGGCCCTTATTCTCCTGGCCGGGGAATCTGAGCAGACCCTGCAGGCGGCCATGGAGACGACCCGCCAAGGCGTTGAGATCATGCTGGTTCATAATCTCTGGGGCCCCCAGGCGGTCACGATGAAAGACAAAAATGCCTCGGTGGTGCGTACTCCTCGGAGCGGCAGTTTTTGCGCGGAATTTGAGGCCTTTCTCTATAAGCATGGCGCCGACATCTTTCAGGATACTCCTGACAAACACGACCTGCTCATGGGAGTCGGTCAAAAACTGCCGACCATCATCTCTGTGGCCATGGCTGCCGCCCTGAGGGAACATGGAATCGACTGCAAGGATATCGGCAGCCATTCCACCCTCACTTCACTCTATGGAATCCTGGCCATGGCCCGCGTCCACAATCAGAATCCCCGTACCTATGCTGAGATCATGGCAACCACCGGAGACGGGAAAAAGATTGTCCGCAGTTTTGCAAAGAATCTTGACCAGGTCATTGATCTGGCCGAAAAAGGTCAAATCACGGAACTCTGCGAACTGATGGATCAGAACCGCAAATATTTGACCCCGGCCTTTCTTGGCGCCAGGATGAAGCAGGCAAGGGCTGTCGATGAAATTCTGACCAAATCGACCAAAGACGACATGACAGATGACAGATGACAGATGACAGAAAGCTAAACGAAGACAGACAACGTCCAAGCTGGATGATTCTTATTTTGATCCTTGCCTGCTGGCTCCTTTTTCTTTACTTTTTCGGAGGAAAGGGCCCAGGCTGAGGTCCGTCCCTCCTTCGGTCTGAAGGAAATCAATGCGACCTTCCCACATCTTTTCAACAAAAGAATACAAACGACAAATAATTATTTTTATCTTTTTTCATCAATCTTTTTTCCCAGTGAGGAGGAAACCATATGTTTACCTGTAATTGCAGCTATCTTGACGAAGTCCATATCTGCCCAAGCTGTCAAACTCCGATGTCCTGCTGCGAAGCGCCTCCTGTCCACGTTGGTGACGGCCTTGGCTGGGGATCGGAGGTGCTCTTTATCTGCTTGAATAATGAATGTCCCACCTTCAAAAATGGCTGGCAGCATATCGAGCTCAAGTATGGCCACAAAGGATCGTATCGCTGCATGGAACTGCCCGGCAGCCATGAAAAAAACGTCATGATGGTTGCCAGTGAATACGCCTTTACCGGCAGTACCATTGATGTTGAAGCCGCGAAACTGCAGAACGTCCGCTATGTCAAGGAGCAAGAAGCATTGGCAGCCCTTGACACCTGCAAGAAAACCCGTGATCTTGGCCCGGTTCTCACCTTGATCCTTGATGAAGCGGCAAGTCTTGCCAACAGGCAGCTGGCCGTTGGCTGCCTGCAGGAAATCAATGATATTGCCTGCATTGATCCCATCCGAAATCACACCTTCAACGACACCTCTCTTGGCCAGGCGTGCAACCTTATCATCAGCGAAATCCTCAAGGCCCACTTCAAAAAAGAGTGCCCCCACTGTGCTGAAATTATTAAGGCACAGGCCCATAAATGCATGTACTGCAAGGCAGACCTGTAGAATAACAGGTGCCATTATGGCGTTGAACAATGCTGTTCTTTCGCTCAACGCCGTAACGGCATCCTGCTACCGCTTTCCACCAGAACAACTTAAGAAGACACGTTGAAATCTAAGCCAGCCATATTTTAGTTGTCAATGCCACGATGAACTTCTGCTGATCCTGAGTGAGCGGGCAGAATGGAGAGTTATCATAGGTGGTGTCACGGTTCTCAACGACCAAGACCATCGCATCCTCACTTAAGGTATGGGAATGCCAGACCTTTTTTTTGACATTATAAAGGGTATGTGGCATCATCTCCTGCCCATGAATGGCAGTAACCGTCTGATCCCCTTCCCCTAAAAAAAGAATACAGCGACCACGCAACAAGACGAAGACCTCATCAGTTTCGTTATGCCGCTGCACGGTACTGATATTTTCCGGTCGCAGGTCATCACTATAATTAAGAATAGCCACCCGCCAGTTGGCATAGTCAACAAGCGGCTTATAGCCGGACAATTTGTGCTCCCGTATCTCCAACAAGTTCTCACTGATTTCCATTATTATCCTGTTATAATTTTCCTAGGTTGACGACAGAGTGAAACAGAATTCAGCTCCCCAAGGAACATTTACAGCTCACGCTTCTAAAACCTAGATCTGGGCTGTTGCCCCTTCCGTAGAAATCCCATTCCTCATTCCATAACCGCCGAAATCTCGACATTTCCACGCTTCATAGAGCAAGTTTCAGGAATGGCACATTCAAAGCCCCCATGACCAGCTACAATGATGGGTTTTCCTGTTCAGCTTCCGTGCCATTTACTCTTAACAGCACCGGATCCTGATGGATGGTCACATCAGCATGGGGAAACTGTTCAACGATCATTTTTTCAACCTCTTTACCAATGGTATGGGCCTGCGCAAGTGTGAGATCAGCATTCATATCGAGGTGAAACTGGACAATGGCAATCTGTCCGGACTGGCGGGTGCGCAGATCGTGCAGGCCGAGGATTTGAGGATGGCCGCAGATTATCTGTCGTATCCTCTGCCGTTGTTCCTTTGGCAACTGTTTATCCATCAACAACGCCACTGCCTCTTGGGCTATCGTCCAGGCACTGTGGCCTAAAATCAGGGCGATAATCATGGAGAAGAGAGGATCCATGATCTGCCCCCAACTGCATCGGGTCAGCAAAAGGGCGGCAATGGTAAAGACATTCGTGAGAATATCGGTGATATAATGCAGCGAATCGGCGCGGATCGCTGTGGAGTTGGTCTTTTTTATGACAACCCTCTGGAAAGCAACCAGCACCAAGGTGGCAAGGATGGAAAAGACCATGATGCCAACACCCACCCCCACGGCCTGAACCGGAACAGGGCTCTTCAGTCGTTCTATGCCGTGAATGAACAGAATCAGGGCCGAACCGGAGATAAAGCTGGCCTGACCTAAACCTGCCAAGGCCTCGGCCTTGCCATGACCAAAGCTGTGCTCAGTATCGGCCGGACTCAGGGAATAGCGGATTGCCATCAGATTGATGAACGAGGCCATGACGTCCATAAGAGAATCAATCAGCGAGGCAAGGATACTCAGAGAGCCGGTGACCAGCCAGGCGGCAAACTTCACCGCAACCAGCAACACTGCGGTACCAACGGAGGCATAGGTGGCAAGGCGGAGAAGACGTTCGCTGCTATTTGTGTCGTTCTGTTTCATGCGATGATGCCTTCAACGATGGCTCTGGCCTCTTCAGGCCCCCAGCTTCCGGCCGCATACCCATGCAGACGCTGAGCCCGGCCCTGACAGCTTTCGCATTCATCAAGCAGTGGAGTGAGAAGGCGCCAGGACTGCTCAATCCCGTCCTGCCGCCAGAAGAGCATGTGCTCTCCCTGAATACAGTCGAGCAGGACCTTTTCATAGGCATCAGGCGTGGATTGGACATAGACATCATCGTAGTTAAAATTCATGGTCATGGTCTGCATACACATTTTGGCACCTGGATGTTTCGTCTGAAAACTCAGACTAATCGATTCCTTGGGATAAATACCCAGTACCAGGCGATTGGCCACAACCCTCGTTCCGAGGATGTCGCGAAACAGGGAGTGGGGCACATCCTTAAACTGGATCACGATGCGCGTTTCCTTACGGGCCATCCGTTTCCCGGAGACAAGGTAAAAGGGCACGCCCTGCCAGCGCCAGTTTTCCACCCGGATGGGCAGCATGGCAAAGGTCGGGATCAATGAACTGGAGGCAACACCAGGTTCCTGCCGATAGCCTGCTACCGCTTGGCCATCCATACTCCCCTGCCCGTATTGTCCCAGGATTATTTCTTCGTTGTCATGCAGCGGAGCTATTGATCGAAACAGTTTGATCTTTTCGTCTCGCACCCGTTCCGCCTCAAAATGAGAGGGCGATTCCATGGCGATGAGAGACAACAACTGGAGCATGTGATTCTGAAACATATCGCGAATAACTCCGGCCTGCTCATAATATCCGGCCCGGTGCTCAACCCCGAGCTTTTCGGCCGCCATGATCCCCACGGATTGCACATATCCACGATTCCAGATGGGCTCGAAGATGGTATTGGCAAATCGAAAGGTCAGGATGTTTTGCACGGTCTCCTTGGCCAGATAATGATCGATGCGGAAGATCTGTTTTTCTTCAAAATATTGATGCAGGGCCTGATCCAGAGCAAGGGCGGACTGGAGGTCACGTCCAAAGGGTTTCTCGATCACGATCCTGCTCCAGCCCCTCCCCTGTTCAAACTGACGAGCCAGTCCCGCCTGACCAATCATGGTGGCGACAGGAGTGTAGAGTGAAGGCGGCAAGGCCAGATCAAAAAGATAGTTTCCCTTAGTGATTCGCTGCTGATCAGGAGATGCAAGAAAACCAGCTAACTGCTGAAAGTCATAGAAAGAATCGTACTGAAGCGGGAAATAGAAAATCCCGGCCGCAAACTCCTGCCAACGGGCCATATCCAGAGCTGAATTGCCCGCATTGACGACACAGGCATTCAGCAAAAAGGCGCGAAAGGTGTCGTGGGTATAGGCAGTGCGGCTGCACCCGATAATGGATACCGAAGGGGGCAGTGTGGCGCTCAAGAACATCTGGAACAGGGCAGGAATCAACTTCCTCGTACTCAGGTCACCGGATGCCCCAAAAATGACGATGGCGCAAGGATCAAGAGCGCCTACGGTTGTACATGCGCAAATGTTATCAAGACTACATATTTGCCCCGGAATAATGTTTGGCTCCATGTCGTTGTCTTCCACCAATACTCTTGACTAAATCATCCATTCTTAACAGCGTGACCAGAGAAATGCCCTTCACCATTTTTTTGGCGCCCGAATTTCCGTTCGATTATTCAGGCATACCTGAAAACGCCGAAGCAGCAGCGCAGAACTTTAGTGTCTTACCGCTTATCTTCTTGTATTTTATCCGAAAATCGTCTTCTCAAAACCAGGGACAGAATAAATTCAGTCCCCTCAGTTTGGATGATTTTCATAGTTTGTTGTGGCCGGCTGATTTGGGCCAGCCATGATAGCTTACAAGGAAATAAGCGTTGAAAGGCGCTTGTCCCGTTTATCGAAGTTTGGCTGATTGCTCCTGGTTGGCCTCTTCTTCTAGGCTACCGGCCATGCCTGCTCATTTTTTTCCACCATGTAACAAAATCTGTCCCAGGAGTACTCCTTCCCGCTGAGCGGACAGCGCAAAGTAATCTTCCTCTCATCCAACCCAACCACCATCCAGTCGCCATGACGTGGCCCTTGGGAAATATGAATCTTTTCACCTATGACAAAAGGGTACGGAGCAAAAACAGTAACACTTGTCGGCATGATATCTCTCCTGTTCCAGATTAGTTGTCAATGGGAATGTCCCTAACTGCTTAGAAATTATGGCATACCCCACTCAGGGAGTAAAGTCGAAATAAATAGATTATCCCTTCAGACAAGGCTGTAACTTGACGGTAGAGTTATTCATGGTATTCTAGGTCACACTTAAGGAACAGTACAGACATCTAAAAACTCATATTTCTTTGATAGGACGTAAATGTCTTCTTTTTTTCTGATATACGCCGCGCTGGGTGCGCTGGCTGGAATCCTGGCTGGACTGCTCGGAATTGGCGGTGGGCTGGTTATTGTCCCCATGCTGGTGTTTGCCTTTAGCTGGCAGCATTTACCTGATCCAGTCATCATGCACATGGCCCTTGGAACATCCATGGCCAGTATTCTTTTCACCTCGGTATCCAGCTTCTGGGCCCATCACAAACGGGGAGCCGTCCACTGGATGCTGGTGAGACGGATTGTCCCGGGGATTCTGATTGGCACCTTTCTTGGATCCTGCCTGGCAGCTAAAATGTCCACGGGTTTTCTGAAAGGCTTATTCGTCATTTTTTTATACTATGTCGGCGCACAGATGCTGCTCAACCGGAAGCCCAAACCTAGCCGTCAGATCCCGGGGGTGTATGGTATGTTTGGGGTTGGCAGTGTGATCGGGGCTTTTTCAAGCCTGGTTGGGATTGGCGGCGGAACGCTGTCTGTGCCATTCATGATCTGGTGTAATCTTTCTGTTCATCTGGCAATCGGAACCTCTGCCGCCATTGGTTTCCCCATCGCCATCGCCGGTACCATCGGCTATATTTTTAACGGTTTACATGCTGGCGGTCTGCCGGAATATTCACTGGGATTCATCTATCTTCCAGCTCTGCTTGGCCTGGTTTGCGCCAGTGTCATGACCGCCCCCCTGGGAGTACGGCTGGCACACAGTCTGCCGGTGGATCGACTGAAACTTGTCTTTGCTCTTATATTGTTTACGGTGGCAACACGAATGGCGTATGATCTGTGGTGATCAAAACACCACATTGCAATCCTCATAAATCTACCGCTTCCAGCCCCGTTCCCTTGTTCTGCCTTTGCCATGAGGTTATTTTCAATTTTGTTTCAAACACCAAATAAAATACAAGGAACTCTTCCTTTAATTTTTATTGAGTTGAGCAAGCCAAATCTAATTCTGAAACCAGATGCCATCACCTCACAGCCGTGACTCTTTGTATCGCTGATCAAAAAATGTTAAGAAACATTTTTCATACTTTTGGTGATTTACTCTTACTATCCCTTGAAACAGAGAGTTGTGAATGGTAGTATCTTATTGTATTTCTATCAATAATATTAACTCCCTTAAATTTTGAGTCTTGTTTTTCTGAATGAAAACAAGATGGTAAAGAAAAGTCAGATGCAGTGTCGAAAAATTTTAGTCATTGACGATGAGGTCATGGTGGCCGATGTGAGTAAAAGCATTCTTACTCATATCGGCCATCAGGTCTGCTGCGCCTACAGTGGTGAGCAGGCCGTGGATCTTGCCATGGAATCGTGCTATGATCTGGCCATTGTTGATGCCATGCTGCCCGGCATGAACGGTATTGAAACCTTTGAAATCATTAAACAGATATGTCCTCACACCCAAGGAATTCTGTTAAGCGGGGCGCTGAACGTAAACATGATCATGATGGCCATGGAAAAGGGCTTCAGTAAAGTCCTGGCCAAACCCTTACAGATTTCGATATTGAGTCAAATGGTGCAGGCCACGCTGACTGAGACGGAACTGCGGGAGGAAAATAATGATCTACGAAAACAGACCCTGCAGATGCGATCGCTCATGGAGCAATACCTGTCTCCGGAAGTCACTTCAATCCTAATGAACCGGCAGAAAACGCCTTCTCAAACCACCGACGGAGTGCAGGAAGTGACTGTACTTTTTGCCGATATAAGAAATTTCACCCTCCTGGTTCAACATTTACCACTTACAGAAGCACAAGCCTTTCTCACAGATTTTTTTGATATGGTCGCTGATATTATAGCATCCTGGAACGGCACCCTTGATAAATTTATCGGGGATGCTGCCATGGCACTTTTCGGCGCACCAAAACCTCATAATTCTCCCAACCTGTCCGCAGTATCTGCGGCCCTGGAAATTCAGAAAGGATTTGAGGTACTCCAGAATCAATGGGCGTTGAAATCAGAATTTTTTATGCAGATTGGTCTTGGGATAGGAATCAGTCGTGGCCCAATGTATCTGGGTGACGTCGGTTCACGTCGTCGACTTGATTATACTGTGATAGGGGCTGATGTAAATATAGCCCAAAGACTGGCCTCGGAAACCACAGCCGGCCAGATTCTCATTACCGACTCAGTCTATAGTGATGTGGCAGGCAAGTGTACCATTCAGGAAGAAAAAACCAGATTACTGCGAGGTCTGGAAAGAACCGTCCAGATCTATTCCATTATTCCCTAAAGCAACATCTTCAAGAGGTAACATCAGCTCCCCCTGCCCTTCCTAACCTTTTCCAACTTCTCCATTCAAAACAAGCTGGATCAAATACTTCGTGCCTTTTAGTTCTACCTGATCTTCATGGCCCAGCTTTCTTCCCCGTCTAGTCTCCAAAACTCCATTTACCTGTACATCCCCCTGCTGAATCACTCTCTTGGCATCCAGTCCGTCCTGCACCAGATTGGCATGTTTAAGGAACTGTCCCAGACGGATGGGTTCTTGGTGAATGCAGACAACTTTGGGTGTCAGGGACATACGCATAATAAACAGATTTGACTGGAAACTTGATACCAACTCATCAAGAGATGGATTTCATCGACTTAATACCACGACAAAGCCAACAGTCATGATTTATAGGCCATTACTTTTTCTTTGTCACTTTTCAGTACTCAAAAAACAAAGGAAAAAGAGCTGCTGTTCTCTTTAAGCCTCTTTGACTTAAAAACAAACAAGTGATCTCGCGGCCCAATCAAAAATAGAACCCGGGAGGATGCCAATTCCCAAAACGCCGACTGCTGAAATAACCAATGCTGCTGTCAAGCCTGGAGAATATTGGGTAATAAATTCGTCCTGAGGCTCATCCATATACATATAACGAATCACTCGTAAGTAAAAATAGGCGGATATGGCGCTGAAAATAACGGCAATAATGACTGTCCATGTGTAGCCGGCCGCAAGGGCTGCCTTCAGGAGATAAAACTTACCTACAAATCCAGCTGTCGGCGGGATTCCGGTTAGAGAAAACATGAAGATAAGCATCAACAGTGCTGCCATCGGATTAGACTTTGCAAGGCCCTTATAATCCTCAAGGGACTCTCGCCGGTTCCCCTTGGAACACATGAGAATAACAACGCCAAAGGCTCCCATATTCATAAATCCGTAGATAAGTAGATAACTCATGGTTGCGGAGTATCCTTCACTGGTTCCGGCCAATATTCCAAGAAGGGCGTACCCGGCATGGGCGATAGAAGAATAGGCGAGCATTCTCTTAACATTTTGCTGGGAAATGGCAATGATATTGCCTACAGCCATGGACAACAGAGAAATGATAACCAGCAGAGAGCCCCATTGCTCATGAGATTCAGGGAAAGCCATTAAAAGAAAGCGGCCAATCACCGCAAAACCGGCAGCCTTCGGAGCAACAGACATAAAGGCGGTAATGGAAGTTGGTGAGCCCTGATAGATATCCGGTGACCAGAAGTGAAAGGGAGCAGCGCCAACCTTAAAAAAGAAACCACAGAGGATAAGAACGAAACCCGTCAACAAGGCCGGGTTTTTCAATATATCAGTTTCTGAACAGTACTTGGCAATTCCAGCAAAATCAGTGGTGCCGGTTAAGCCGTAGAGCAAGGTAATACCATACAGGAGTATGGCAGAAGAAAAACTACCCATCAGAAAATACTTAATCGAGGCCTCATTAGCACGGGCATCCGATTTCAACAGACCAACCAGGCAATAGATAGAAAGGGCCATCAGCTCCAGACCCAAATACACAACAATCAGATCAGCCGCTGAGACCATGAACATCATGCCGACCACCGAAAAAGTCATCAAGCTGTAATATTCACCCTGTCGGATTTGTTCTACCTTCAGATATTGTCCGGACAAGAGGGTTGTCATGAGCATGCCAAAGAGACAGATCACCTTGAAAAAGACGCTATAGGAATCTGCTATGAACATGGTGCCAAAAGCAAGCCCCGGCTCCTGGTAAAATAGAAAGAAAATAACCCCGAAGGCTGAAAACAGCGCCAACTGAGCCAGCATTTCTCTATTTCGTGGACAGAGAAAGTCGACAACGATGAGAATAGTTGCCATACAGGCCAGGAATATCTCTGGCAGAACGGGAACAAGCGTAGACAGCGTAAATGGCATATTCATGCTAAATCCTTCTATTACTTATCAAAACACATTGAATAAAGTAAAAAACACCAGAACCTTATCCTCGTTTAAAATCGTTTTTCTCCACAGAAAGGAGGGCATCCGTGAATTTTAATCAAATTGAACGTAAATAAGGTGCCGGTAAATAGTTATAAAATTTCAGCCACTCCAGAAGGCTCTGAGCCTGATGCAGCCAGTCTGGAAAGACTAACCTGCCGTCTGAATTCCTTAATGACTGACCTGTGGTAAATGGGGAACAACATTGGCCGCAGCATCCACCCCTAACTGAACACCACTCGTTACACCTGCAGGGTTACCGGTTACCTGATCAAGAAGATGGGCAACAGAAACATGCATATAGTCCAGCATTGAATTTGGATACAGTCCAATCCAGAAGATCAGAATAACCATCGGGAGAAAGGTTATAATCTCTCGCAGTCCAAGCTCTCTGATTCCATTCCATCTGGCATTAACAGGGTTGAAAAAGATCCGTTGGTAAAGCCACAGCATATACCAGGCACCGATGATTAAACCACTTGCGGCAATGAGCGCCACCCAGGGTCTGGTTAAGAAACTGCCTAACAGTATCAGCAACTCTCCAATAAAACCATTGGTGCCGGGAAGCCCCACAGAAGCCAGGGTGAAAAGCAGAAAAAAAGAGGCAAAGATCGGCATATTAGTGGCAAGCCCACCGTAATCACTGATTTTCCGGGTATGGGTGCGTTCATAGACCATCCCGATTCCAAGGAAGAGAGCCCCGGTGACTACACCATGATTGATCATCTGAAGAATGCCACCTTCTACGGACTGGGTGTTCAGGGCAAAAATCCCCAAGGTGACAAACCCCATATGACTGACGGAGCTATAGGCAATCAGGCGCTTGAGATCACTCTGAGCCAGACAAATGAGCCCCCCATAAACAATTCCAATGAGGGAAAGGACAAGCATGGGAATCATCATTGCAGAAGTGGCTTCGGGCAGAATGGGCATCGAAAATCTCAAAAAGCCATAGGCACCCATCTTGATCAATATGGCAGCAAGGACAACGGAACCTGCAGCCGGTGCTTCGGTATGCGCATCGGGCAGCCAGGTATGAACCGGCCACATGGGTACTTTGACAGCAAAGGCTGCAAAGAAAGCCCAAAAAAGAATCAGCTGCAGCTTAACTGGATAATTTTGCTCGGCCAAAGCCAGGATATCAAAGGTGTTCCCGCCCTGCATATAGAGAGTAATAATGCCGACCAGCATCAAAAGACTCCCGACCAGGGTGTAGAGGAAGAATTTGGTGGTGGCATAAATACGGTTCGGACCTCCCCAGACACCAATGAGAAGAAACATGGGAATGAGCATTGCCTCCCAGAAAATGTAGAACAGGAAAAAATCAAGGGCACAAAAAACACCGATCATCGCTCCTTCAAGGAGTAACAGAGAAACAAAAAACTCCTTAACCTTGATTTCTATGGAGTTCCAGGAAACCAGCACACAAAGAATGGTCACCAGTGCGGAAAGCAAAACAAAGAGTACTGAAATACCATCAATGCCAAGATAGTATTCAATATTGAAAAGCTTTATCCAGCTATGCCGTTCGACAAATTGCATATGATGGGTTGTCTTATCGAAGAAAAACCAGAGTGGCAGGGAAATGACAAACTCAAGAAGACTGATGACAAGTGCCATAATCTTGACCCCTTTCACGTTTTCCTTACCAATTCCAAGCAGAAGTATTCCGCCGAGAACAGGGAAAAAAATCAACAAACTGAGAATAGGAAATGTCATGTTAGGCCCTCACGTACATCCAGATTATAATAACAACAACACCACTGCCCATATAGGCCAGGTAATGCGATACCAGTCCGTCCTGAACTTTCCGTATGCTTCCACTTACATAGCCGATAAATTTAGGGATCCCATTTACAATATTCTCAATGATTCCAAGATCAAAGAACTTCAGGATGATGTTGTTACTCATGCTGAGGAAAGGTTTAATAATAGTGGCGCCATAGATCTCGTCGACAAAATACTTATTTAGAGAAAGGGTATAGAGTTTTGGGAAAGATTCTCGAATAGTTTGTGGAATCGTAGGAAATTTCAGATAGAAAAGCCAAGCCAGAAAAATTCCGAAGGCACCAGCTCCCACCGAAATGGCCATCAATATATACTCTGTGGCATGGGAGGGATGCACATGGGGATGGCCGACAACCGGCTCCAGAAAATGGCCCCAGTGGGCACCTCCTCCAAGAACAGCCGGGATACCAAACCATCCGGCCGCGACTGCCCCAATGGCAAGGCATATTAAAGGAATGGTCACGACCTTGGGCGACTCATGGAGATGCTCTTTTTGGTGCTGTGTCCCTCTGAACTCTCCATGAAAAATAAGAAAGAAAAGACGGAAAGAGTAAAAAGCCGTAATACCGGCAACCAGGGTTCCGATGAACCAGGCGAATTTACCCGCGCCAACAGGGGACACATACGCCATGGCCAGGATCTCATCCTTAGAAAAGAAGCCGGCTAAACCCGGCACTCCTGAAATCGAGAGTGAGGCAAGGAGGAATGTCCAATAGGTAATGGGCATATATTTTTTTAATCCGCCCATATATTTAACATCCTGTTCATGGTGCATACCAAGGATAATGGAACCACAGCCAAGGAAAAGCAGGGCCTTGAAATACGCATGGGTGAAAAGATGAAAGACACCGGCACTGTAGGCACCTACACCGCAGGCAATAAACATATACGCAAGCTGGGAGACAGTGGAATAGGCCACAACCCGTTTGATATCCGTCTGCGTCAGGGCAATGGTGGCAGAGAAAAGGCAGGTAATGCTGCCGATAATGGTCACCACATTGAGAGCCGTCATCGATAGCTCAAAGATGGGGTTACATCTGGCCACCAGAAAGACACCGGCGGTAACCATGGTTGCCGCGTGGATCAGGGCACTGACGGGTGTTGGTCCCTCCATGGCATCGGGCAGCCAGACATGCAGAGGAAGCTGCGCTGATTTTCCTATTGCTCCGCAGAAAAGCAGCAGAGCTATGGCGGTCGGCAGGTTAAAGGTCATGCCAAGAATGGTAAAAGTCTGGTTGGCGATCTGACTTACCTGAGCAAAGATAGGCTCATAGTGCAGAGTCCCGAAGGTCGCGTAAATGAGAAAAAGTCCCAGGATAAACCCGAAATCACCAAAACGATTAACGATAAAGGCCTTCTTTCCGGCATCAGCCGCCGATACCTTTTCGTAGTAAAAGCCAATCAGCAGGTACGAAGAAAGGCCCACCGCCTCCCAACCAAAGAAGAGCTGGAGAAAGTTATTTCCCAGTACCAGCATCAACATGGAGAAGGTAAACAGACTCAGAAAGGAAAAAAACCGATAATACCCATCCTCGCCCTTCATATAGCCAACTGAATACACATGAACCAATGAGCTGATGGAGGTGACAACAATCAGCATGACCGAGGTTAATTCATCGAGAAGAAACCCGACTGTAAATTTCATCTCTCCGGATGTTATCCAGGTGTATAGATCAGCATTGACCCCATGCCCATTCTTGACCTGAAAGAAGGCATAAATGGCGCTCACAAATGAGGCTAACACTGTGGCTATGGGAACCCAATGGCTGTGAACTCCCATACGTTTGCCCAAGAGAAAGGTAAAAACAAACGAGAAAAGCGGCAAAAAAGGAATGAGAAGTAAGTAAGTTGGCATAACTATCCCTTCAGCTCGTTGATATGATCAACATAAATTGTTTTTTTGTTGCGAAAGAGCACGATCACCAAGCCCAGACCAATGGCGGCCTCTGCCGCAGCAACGGTAATGATAAAAAACACGAAGTTGTGGCCAACAAGGCTATCAAGGTAGTGACTCATGGCAACCAGGTTCAGATTGACTGCGTTGAGCATCAACTCCATGGACAAAAACATGACGATAATATTTCGCCTGACCAGAAAACCATACGTTCCAATGGAAAACAGGACGGCGGCAAGGGCCATATACCAGGACAACGGAATCATTCATTCACCTCTTTCTCGTTTCGGGCAAGGACAAGGCCGCCGATCACCGCTATGAGCAAAATCAAACCTGCTATCTCAAATGGAAGGATAAAATTTGAATACAACTCCAAGCCCATGGCCTTGGTATGGGTAAGCTGCTCAATCCTTTCCACAGGGTATTGTCCTTTTGCACCAAGCTTGAATGAAGGGATAATCGCAAGCAGACAAGCTCCCAGGCAGACGCTCACCACTGTGGAAACCCCATGACTGGCAATAAATCGTTCAATTTTCACTTCCTGTCGCAAACTGACCAGAAACAGGACAAAAAGATACAGAACAAGGATGGCGCCGGCATACACAATAATCTGTATGGCGGCAAGAAATTCTGCGTTCAACAACAGATAGAGTCCGGCCATATGAAAAAACAAGACCATTACCGAAAGGACACTGTAAACAGGGTTTTTAGCGCGAACGGCCACGAGACCGGTGCCAATGATAACCACGGCACAATAAAGAAATAAAAGTTGATTAACCATTCTCTGCCTCCGCATGTGTAGTGGAAGGAAGGTTCATTGTGGAAGGCTTTACTTTGGTACCGACATATTGACCTTCAATGGTCCAGTCATCGGGAACTGTTAATCGCTTAGCCGAGGGAAGTGACGATTCCAGCACCCCTCTCGGGCGCATGAGCGGATTCACGTATGTCGCATCCTTGCCGGTCTTCAAGATAAATGAGTCCCAATTATCAAGGAGAGCCTCTTTGTCAAAAAAGACGGTTTGGCGATCATAGGTTGCGTATTCAAAAAGTTCAGTCATAGTGATGGCCCCGACAGGACAGACCTCAACACAATATCCGCAAAAGACACAACGAAGGACTTCTATCGTGTATCTGTTAACAACTCTTTTGTGCGTTTCATCTTCATCGTAGCCGATCTGGATACAACGAGAGGGACAGACCGTAGCACAACGCATACAGGCAACACATTTAGATTCTTTGCTCACAGAGTCCCGTACAAGCGCATGCTGCCCACGAAAACCAGGATACATGGGTGGTTTTTCCTGAGGATACTGGCGGGTGATGGCAGGAGAGAAGAGCTTGCGCAAGGTCAAGGCCATTCCCTGCAGAATTTCCACCTGAAAAATGGTTTCAAGCAGATTTCGTTTTGGTTTGTATTGTACTTTCATAACGTTGAGTTCCAATCAATCAATGGACAAGAATCTTGAACAAGCCGGTCAAAAGAATATTCAGTAATGCGAGAGGAATCAGGAGCTTCCATCCCAATTCCATTAACTGGTCATAACGATATCTTGGCAGGGTGGCACGAATCCAGATAAAGAAAAAGATAAAACCATACACCTTCAGAATGAACCAGAATGGAGGAAAAAATGGAATCTCGAAGGGACCGTTCCAGCCTCCCAGAAAACAGATGGTGCCGATGGAGGCCATGACCATCATGCCGATGTATTCCGCCATAAAGAACAGGGCGTAGCGCATTCCGGAGTACTCGGTTATATACCCTGAAACCAACTCTGTCTCCGCTTCAGGCAAGTCAAAAGGAACCCGGTTGGTCTCCGCCAGCATGGCAATAAAGAAGACAAAAAAACCGATAATCTGGGGGAAAAGATACATGGAGGAAAATGAGTTTCCCTGAGAGGTGACAATGGTCGTCAGGTTCAGTGACCCGGACAGCATCATAACGCCCACAAGACTCAATCCCAAAGGAATTTCATAGCTGATAACCTGGGCCATGGAACGTAATCCGCCCAAGAAGGTGTATTTAGAATTCGAGGCCCAGCCAGCCAGGATAACCCCGTAACTGGCCAGTGAACTCATGGCAAAGATGAAGAGAAGACCGATATTGATATCTGCCAGTACCCAGCCTTTAGCGAAGGGGATGACAGCCAGGGAAGTGAGCATCGTCACCAGACAGATCACAGGGGCAAAAAGAAAGAGTGGTTTGTCGGCCTGGGCAGGGATAACATCTTCCTTGAAAAAACTTTTGATCCCATCTGCTATTGGCTGCAGTAGCCCATGATAGCCTACAAGCATCGGCCCCATGCGAACCTGCATGTGACCTATAATTTTTCTCTCAAAATAGGTCGCATAGGCTACATGCAGCAGAACAATGACCAAAAGAATTGCGATTTGAAGGATAATAGTTAAAATCTGCATAATCTCAGTTACCAATAAATCATCAATGATTAAAAAATGTTACGCTTCAAAAAAACTACCTGTCACATTCTCCCAAAACCACATCCAGTGTTCCGATAATAGCGATCAGATCAGCGATCATGACTCCTTGCCCCATGGTACTCAGGGCACCAATGTGAATAAAAGATGGAGACCGGATATGCATGCGATAAGGTCTGCCCATCCCGTCACTGATAAAATAAAAGCCAAGCTCACCTTTAGGGACTTCGGTTGCGACATAGATGTCCCCTTCCATGAAAACATCGCGATCCTCAATAAGGGTGATCAGCGCATTCTTGGCAGGAACATCTACTTCTAATTTGTTTGCCGGTTTTATCGGCATGATAAGATCAGGGGCATCTTTTCCCAGGATAGGGCCAGGCGGCATCATCTCGATACATTGTCTGAGGATAAAGTTTGACTGCCTGAGTTCTTCCATACGGCAACGATACCTGGCATAGGTGTCGCCAGTTTCACCAGTAGGAACATCGAATTCAAACTTCTCATAGCCTGAATAGGGCATGTGTTTACGAATATCGTAATCCACCCCTGAACCTCTCAGGGAGGCACCAGTCAGGCAGAGATCCAGTGCCTTTTCTGCAGAAACCTGACCAACCCCAATGGTTCGCTTCAACCAGATACGGTTTGTATCGATTAAGGTCTCATACTCTTCGATGCAGGCCGGAAAATCCTCAACAAACTTATCCAGCTTTTTCATAATTGAACGGGTCACATCCTGCCTGACCCCTCCCAGACGGGTATAGGTCGTGGTCAACCTCGCCCCGCACAACTCGGCAAAAAGCTCAAGCAGCACTTCACGCTCACGGAAGCAGTATAAAAACACAGTCATTGCGCCGATATCCAAGGCATGGGTGGCAAGCCATAAAAGATGCGAACTGATTCGAGACATCTCGCAAACCATGACCCTCAGCATCTTTGCCCTTTCCGGCACCTCAATGGCCAGCAGTCTTTCCACCGCCTCACAGTAGCCGACGTTATTGGACATGGCGGCGATATAATCCAACCGGTCAGTCAAGACAATATTCTGCGCGTAAGTCCGATGTTCCGCCAGCTTCTCAAAACCCCGGTGCAGATACCCGACCTTGGGATCACAGGTAAGAATGGTCTCACCATCAAGATCAAGATCTACACGCAAAACGCCATGGGTGGCTGGATGCTGAGGTCCCAATTTCAGATGATATCTATCTTCATCACCACTTTGAACCGGGATATCAATCGTTTGTGTATCCGTTAAAGTAATCACACGCTACTCCTGTTCAATTTGAGCGCCATAAAAATCATATTTTCTGAGCCGTACAGCCTTTTCCCTCAATTCTTCCAATCCCTTCCATTCCTTGTCACCACGCAAGGCATACTCTTTCCGTAAAGGGTATCCTTCCCAATCTTCAGCGGTTAAGATCCTTTCAAGCTTGGGATGATTGTTAAAAACTATGCCAAGCAGATCGTAGGTCTCGCGCTCTAACCAGTTTGCGCCGGTCCAGAGTGAGGTGATGGAATCAACGACCGGATCCGATTCAGGAATCTGGGCTTTTACCCTGAGCGAGGTTCGGTTATCGATGGAATAGAATTGGTAAACAACTTCAAAACGCTCCAAATGAGCGCCCTTTCTTTTGAGATTGTCAACTCCGCAGAGACAGTTCAGATGGGTCATCTTGTGATCTGTTTTTAATACCTGGCAGATGCGAAAAAGGTCTTTCCGATCAACGAGTATTGTCACCTGGCCCCTATGAGTGATGATCCCAAGGATTGAACCGGTAAATTTTTCACGTAGCTGTTCAGCTATACCAAGTTGCTCCATCGCCCCTGCTCCTGCATAATTTTTTCCTGCAATTTGATCAGCCCTTCCAATAAGGCCTCAGGCCTTGGCGGACATCCTGGAATATAGACATCAACCGGGAGAAACTCATCGGCTCCCTGAACTACAGCGTAGGTGTCAAAGACTCCACCGGTACAGGCACACGAACCCATGGCCAACACATACCGGGGTTCCGGCATCTGATCAAAAACCCTTCTGACAACCGGTGCCATCTTTTTGGTGATGGTACCAGCCAGAATCAAACAATCAGCCTGACGGGGGCTTGCTCTGAAAATAATCCCGAACCGGTCAAGATCATTGGTTGATGAGCCTGCGACCATCATCTCGATGGCACAACAGGCCAACCCAAAAGTAGCCGGCCAGATCGACCCGGCCCGGCCCCAGTTGATCAGTTTATTGAGCGGGGCGACTATGGCACTGGCGCCGGGAATAAATTTGATTCCATCCGCAATCTGAACGAGATTGTTGTTCATTTTTCCCATTGCAAAGCCCCCTTTTTCCAACCGTAAAGATACCCAACAAGGAGAAACACTATAAAAATGAACATTTCAATCAGGGCAAACATTCCCAGCTGATCATAGACCAGCGCCCAGGAGTAGAGATAGATCGCCTCCACATCAAAAACAATAAAGAGGATGGCAACCAGATAAAACTTGACGGAGAAACGCATTCTCGGCTCTTCGGTTGGCAAATTCCCCGATTCATAGGCGACCAGTTTTTCTAAATAGGGTCGTTTCATCCTGAAAAATTGGCCAACCCAGAGGGTCACTACTCCAAAAGCGATTCCCAGCACAATAAATATCAGGATCGCCAGATATTCTCCCGGGAGGTAAGAACCAGACATCTTGTTCTCCTTATCCTTTCTGAGTCAAAATACGTTCGGCAAAATCCTGCCGTTTTTTATCCGATGCCTCTGCAGGGCTGACAAAACTAAGGCAGCCGGTGGTGCATTTTGTGACACAGGCAGGCTCCAGTCCCTGATCAATCCTGTCCATACACAAATCACATTTTCCGACTTTTCCCGTATTGGAATCCCACTGCGGAACGCCCCAAGGGCAGACGGTCATGCAGGCCTTACAACCGACACAAAGGGATTCATCAACAAAAACAATGCCGTCCTTGGCCCTTCGCTGCATGGCACCTGTGGGGCAGACATCCACACACCAGGGTTTTTCACAGTGGAAACAGGCCATGTACACAAAATCAAGGGTCGGCAGGTTGTTTTTCATTTTTGGACCGACCTCAATCATTTTGCAGTAAAATGCACCTATTCCTGTATTATTCTTGGCTTTGCAATGAACTTCACAAGCCTTGCAGCCTATGCATTGTTCGACATCCTGAGTTACATAATATTTGCTCATTTCTCTATCCTCCTAGACAGCAGGTTTGACGGTGACAAAACTCTCACACAGGTTTACCCCGCCCCCTGCCTGATCCCAATCGGTAAGTTTACCCTTCATAAATATTTGATCAGCAAGCCCTTTGCCATAAGACCTGGTCAAGACAGGAATATTCTTGCCGAAACCATGAAGCATGAAAACAGCTTCGGGACGGATAAAGTCCGTCACATAAGCCTCAATGTTTCCAGTCACATCTCCGTTCGAAACAGTCACCATTGCACCATCAGTAATCCCTAATTTTTTGGCCTCTGCGGTGTTGATCCATAGTTTATTGGAGCCAAGGAGTTGTGAGAGAATGGGATTGTTATTCGATTGGCCATGGGTCTGATATCCCTTGCGGCCATAAAGCAGTCTGAAACTGCCTTCTGGTTGTGCAACGGGAGCTTCATAGGGCTTAAATGAAGGAATCCCCATTCTTTCCCATTTAGGGCTGACAAATTCAATCTTGCCGGATTCAGTTCCAAACTTAAGGGTGTCAGGGTCACAGCCAATGGGCTTGTCACAGAGTTTGACGAATCCTTTGCTGTCAAAATCTTCTATTTTTACAGTGCTGTCCTGAAGTTGATAATTCCAGATATCCTCAATGGATTTATAGGGAAAGTATTCCCCTTTCCCAAGCAAAGCTGCCAATTCTGTATAAATCTGCCAACCTGGTTTAGAATTATTGATTGGTTCAACGGCTTTTCTCCGCATGCTGAATCCAGGTTTAGGGCCTTTATCAGTTCGCAGGATACTGTCTCGTTCAAGGAATGTTGATTCAGGCAGAATAACATCGGCAAACCAGGCGGTATCACTGTAATTCACATCAACTGCCACCAGAAGGTCAAGCTTGTTGAAGATTCGCTTCTGTTCTTCGGGATCAGGAAGGGCCACCAAGGGATTATGGCGGTGAGCAATGTAGGCCTTCATGGGATATGGATTACCACTGTCTATGGCCTGATATGCCAGATGCAGCATGCCGGCGCCTGCATCAAGATGTTTGTAAACAGTGCCGCAACCGTCACATCTTGGATCAGTGACGGCAGGGATGTCTGCCGCAAGACTCTTTAATCCCTTCGCACCCGCCTCTTTCGGTGATCGGGGAAGAATAAGACCACCAGTCTGTTCCATATTCCCCATCAGCGCATTGAGAATGTTCATCATCCGACTGGCATAAAATGAATCGCGATAACGCGTGTAGAGCCAGCCAATATGAAAAATCACCTTGGGTCGATCGTTGTTGAGTTCATGACAGAATGCCTTAATCTCATCGGCGGGGATGGAGGTTTCACCTTCAGCCCATTCAGGGGTATAGGGCGCCAGGAAGGTCTGCATCTCCTGCATCCCGGTTACCCACTTGGCAACGAAATCTTGATCATAAAGTGAATTGTTGACGATATAATTGGTGATACCAAGCAAAAGGGCATAGTCAGTTCCAGGCTTATTGCGCCAATATCGTGTAGCCTTGGCTGCGGTATTGGTCATCTTGGGGTCGATATAGGTGACATGCGCGCCATTTTTAACGGCCGCCATAAAGCTTCGGACTTCTTTTACTCGGAGCGACTCTGTCAAATTCCGGCCAAAGAGAACGATATGACGAGCATTCTTCATATCATAGTTGAATCCCTTGCGCCCCAGACCATCAACTGATTTTGCTGCATGCTGTGAATTACGCCCGCAAGTGCAGTCATGATTAATATAGTTGGGGGAACCAATGGCCTTTACGAAGGCCTTACGTAAATCAGCAAAGGGCCCCCCTCGGTCAGTAAGCATGATGCTTTTGGCACCATGTTTCTCAATAATATTTTTCAGCTTATCGGTGATGTATCCGTAGGCTTCATCCCAGGAGACATTTTTCCATTGACCGCTTCCACGCTCTCCAACCCGAATCATTGGTGATTGAGGCCGTTCATTATCATAAAGAAAAGAAATAGCAGAACCGCCTTTGGCACAAAGTGCTTTCCCCATGCCGGCATCATGGCTATTCCCTTCAATCCATACGACCTTCCCATTTTCTACCTCAACTCTTACCGGACAACGAACGGAACACATGCCGCAGACCGAGTACACAGTTTTTTTCATGGAATCTACCTCCAGTTATTCTTTTAATTATTCCGACCTTTCAAAATGTCTTTTTCAAAGGCATTGCACAACAAACAAACGAAGAAGAATAAAATCAATAGTGAATTGGGCATTTCTTGTGATGCTAAATACATTTCATAAATAAGTGCCTTACAGATTATTTTTTTTTACAAGAAAATAATCTGTAAGGCACTTTATTCCGTTCATCGGGGTTAGTGCTCCGCCATATTATTTGTCAAGTTGATCTCCTTTGTGGAATTTAACTGAGTTTTATTTTTAACAACTGCCAGTGATTGAATGACAATAGCGTTGGCACTAGACATGGCGTTTTCTACTTAAGCAATAATAACGCCAACTTTTCGAGACAAAAGATATTTTTTTATCTTTCTGTTTTTTCGATATTTTAACAAAAAATTCAGCTTTGCGTAAAAATAAAGATTGGCCACCGCAACTCTTAGGCATGCAATAAAAACCATGCGCTGCTGTTTTTTTGTTGCAGTTTGTCACGAAATAAGAAAAAGGCCTTATGCAACGAAATACGACCTAATCCACCAATAATCCAACAATACAAAACGACAATGCAACACTCTTGAAAAGATTATAAAAGATGATATGTCATCTGACATGACGGGTTTCGCGTTTTTTATTTCCTGGAAGACAAAGAAAAAACGACCAGTTCAGAATTCCTGACAAATATCCCAACTAATTTTAAGAAGATAATATGCCGTTATCAGCAGTATGTTCTTTTTAATTTTAAGAAGATGGGGGAGACGTTAAAAGAAGTTTAACTGAGGGAAAATATGTATTACTATAATTAAATAATATTTGGATTTCAGACAAGTTCCGCTTAAAAAAAAACTTACCTGTTCCTTACGCCATGCTATCCTCTGTGCCTTAACGTCTGTCTCTCTATCTGCATAATCCAGAACCTTAAAGTCTATTCAGATCGTTACACAGTGAGTTCTGTCGATAATGGCAGCCAGGACAATGTGCCAAATTATTAAGTTTCTATTTACCTTTCCCCAAGTCCCGGATTGACTTTGGCAATTAGTCAAGAAAAGGATTTAGAGAAAGGAACAGCCCCTCAACTATGCTGTATAGATTCTTAGATTTTTTTTTAGTATCTTCCAATGTGAAGAAAAAAACTCAACAAAATGTTGTTGAGTTTACTTTTGTGTTGTCAGCTTTAGGTGAGAATAATGGAATTAAATGATCCTGCCCTGTTCCGGCAGGAATGCTACATAAATGGGAACTGGGTCTCAGCCGAAAAATCTTTTGAAGTGATCGATCCTGCTGACGGCCGGCTTATTGGCAGTGTCCCCTCCTTGGGTGAGCTGGGAACCCGCAATACCATTTCTGCAGCCAGCGCCTCCTGGCCCGCTTGGAAGGCCCTGACCGCCAAAGAGAGATCGTTGGTTCTCAAACGCTGGTATGCCTTGATACTTGAACATCAGAATGATCTGGCCATAATCATGACAAGGGAACAGGGGAAGCCGCTTGTTGAGGCTGCAGGCGAGATTCTGTATGGCGCGTCCTATGTCGAATGGTTTGCCGAAGAGGCTAAACGTGTGTATGGCGACACTATTCCCACAAACAGCCAGGGAAAACGGATGCTCGTCCTGAAAGAACCGGTGGGCGTCTGTGCCGCAATTACTCCCTGGAATTTCCCCTCATCCATGATCTGTCGAAAAGCGGCCCCAGCGCTGGCAGCTGGTTGTCCTGTCATCGTTAAGCCGGCCGCCCAGACCCCATTCTCCGCCCTCGCTTTGGCGGAGCTTGCTGACCGGGCCGGTTTCCCCCCTGGTGTCTTTAACGTTATCACTGGTCCTGCCGCTGAGATTGGTGCCGAGCTTACTCGTAATCCTCTGGTACGCAAACTGAGTTTTACCGGATCAACGCCCGTCGGAAAAATGCTCATGGCTGCCTGTGCCGCAACGGTAAAGAAAATCTCCCTCGAGCTTGGCGGGCACGCTCCTTTTATCGTCTTTGATGATGCCGATCTCGACCAGGCTGTGGCCGGAGCCCTGGCATCCAAGTACCGAAATTCAGGACAGACCTGTGTCTGTGCGAATCGTTTTATCGTGCATGAAAAAATTTATGAGGATTTTGCCTCCCGTCTGACTGCTGCGGTTCGCTCCGAATTTCATGTGGGCCCTGGAATGGAGAGAGAGAACAACCAGGGTCCACTCATTGATTTGAACGCAATAATGAAAGTAGAAAGTCAAGTGCAGGACGCCCTCGACAAAGGGGCGAGGCTGGCAATTGGCGGCAAACGCATTGGCGCGAAAGGTTTTTTCTTTGAACCAACGGTCCTGCTGGACGTCACCAATGAGATGAAAATAGCAAGGGAAGAGACCTTCGGTCCTGTCGCCCCGCTCTTTATCTTTAAGGATGAAGCAGATGCCATCAAAATGGCCAACGATTCTGAGTATGGCCTGGCCTCTTATTTCTACAGCCGTGACATCGCCCGGGCCTGGCGAGTGACGGAAGCTCTCGAATATGGAATGGTGGGAGTCAACACCGGCATTCTCTCATCTGAAGCCGCACCGTTTGGCGGAATGAAAGAATCAGGTATTGGACGGGAAGGATCGCGGTACGGCATTGAGGAATATCTGGAGATGAAATACATGTGCATTGGCGGAATTGATAAAAATAACAAATAGATACAGTGCGACACATTAACTTCTCGCATAAGAACAACAATAACCTTCTCAAAGAGTCATATTGGTTAACCTCTTTACACCTACTATTTATTTGATATAAATGGTTCTATGATTAAAGTGGAAAAAAATAATCCATGCCCGACAGCAAGTAATTTCAGCACTAGTCTTGTCATAAAATAATGCTTCATGAGTATGACATAGGAGAAGAACATTCAGACAGATTTTACTGCTTTGAGAATTTTTACCGCTCAATTGCAGGATTCAGGTAATTAAATAATGATTTCATCATTGGAGAAGGGAGTTAAAATTATGCGATACTCGAAAATTCACATTACAGCTTCATGTTTTCTGTTGTTGTCCTCCATGCTTTTCTTAAATGGATGCACCTCTCTTTTTGACAGTAACGAATCTCAACCGCCCATGGATAATCTTCCGACTTTATCAAGTTTTGCAGGAGAATATCGCGATATTGAGCTTCCCATTGAGATGAAATATGATACCAAAAAAAGCATGCTCGTCCGAACAGATTCTTTTACCGGCGGTGTCCTTTATTACAATGGCAAGGTAAGTCGTGACTCCTTAAAAAGTTTTATACTTTCCGCCATGCAGAAAAATAAATGGAAACTCGCAGGTGAAGTTTCTTACGAAAATGTTCTTATGGCCTTCACTAAACCTAACAAAACCTGTACGATATCTCTGGAAGAAGGGTTTGGCGGGACGTTTGGTTACACCTATGCGGCTATTTATGTAGCAGAAGATGTTACAAAGGGCTCAACCGGATACTGATCCCCATCTTTAGAATTCCAGTTTTTTGTAATACTGGTTCCGTAACTTCCACAAGAGCTTTAGTCCTCTTCTTAAATGCTGCCTTACCATTTTCGGTTTGGCAGCATTTTATTTTAATTTCTTAAAACATCCTACTCTTTTGGTAGTTTTAGCTACCATTAACCTACCTCAATCCCCTTCTTGTAAAGCCATCCCCAGAAGTTTAATATTTGAGCGAATTGTTTATCCGTAAACAAGAAGCAGAAATGGGTGTGGAAGAGACCAAGACAATATCTGATCAAGATGGAGGATTTTATGACCTGGATAGAAGAAAAATATCGTACTGTCCATGAAAATATTCGAGATTATTTTCATGGAATGGCCTTGACCGATCCCGCTTTAACATTGCAACAAGTAGAAGATGACCTTGATTGTCACTACTTCCGATATGGAAACAACTGGACAGGAAGAGGTATCGTCGGCGACACGATCATTACAGCCACCATCGAGGCCCTGGAAAATGTTCGTGCTGATTGCCTTGAGCTATTAAAGGCTCAACAAACGGGACAAAACGACAGTTTGGATCATAGAGCACAATAAGAAGAATTTACCTGAAACACATGGCAGAAATTCTCCAAGCCGTAAATCCCTTTCTTTCTGTGAATACGGAAGAAAGTCCTTTCTTAGAGTCCATCCTATTCGACACTGCCAATCTTTGAACAGACAGACTCTCACCTGTCTGTTCAAAGATTGGCAGGTTTTTTTATTATTTAACGGGGAAAAGCGTGCCAGCATGACCTTTTCGACACCTCAGGATATAGATCCGGCCCGCTATCGACTGCTCTGGGATGCGAAAGAAGGTCCGGGGCCGGTCATCTATTGGATGAGTCGTGAACAGCGGGCCCATGATAACTGGGGCCTGCTTCTGGCTCAACAAAAAGGGCTGGAATTGAAACGACCCGTGATGGTCATTTTTTGTCTCACGACCGAATATCCCGGCGCAACCCGTCGCCATTACGGTTTTTTATTACGGGGACTGGCCCAACTCCAAAAAGTACTTTGCGATTACAATATGATCCTCCATCTCTTGCATGGAAATCCAGAAAAAACTTTGCCCGTCTTCCTTGAAAGCATCTCTCCTGCCTTACTGATCAGTGATTTTGATCCGCTGCGAATCAAGCTCCGATGGAGAAATTCAATTCTGCAGCACTCCCGAATACCTTGGATTGAAGTTGATGGTCATAATATTGTTCCCTGCTGGCAGGCCTCTCCCAAACGGGAATACGGCGCCTATACCCTTCGCCCCAAACTGAAAAAACTGCTGCCACGATTTTTAACCGATGTCCCTCCGCTCGCTGTTCATCCCTACTCCATGTCTGGAATTACGGATACGCCCATAAACCCGGAAGCTTTGCTAGAGCAGATTCAAGAGACATCAGTTGGCGAGGTCAAATGGATCATCCCGGGAGAAAAGGCGGCCAAGTCGATGCTGGCCATATTTCTCCAAAACAAGCTGGAGCACTATTCCATCAACCGCAACAATCCCTGCATCAATGGCCAGTCTGATCTTTCACCATATTTTCATTTTGGCCAGCTTTCCCCGCAACGGGTTGCCTGGGAGGTGTCACAAGGTCCATTCACCCCTGAGACCACGGAGTCCTTCCTCGAAGAATTAATCGTTCGACGAGAACTGTCGGACAATTTCTGTTATTATACTCCTGACTACGACAAGGTTTCAGCCTTTCCTGACTGGGCTTTCAAATCGCATGACGCCCATCGTCAGGACAAGCGTCTTTATCTTGCAGATCTGGCAGAACTGGAAAAGGCTACAACCCCTGACCTTCTCTGGAATGGCTGTCAGCATCAACTACGAGAACATGGCAAAATGCATGGCTACTTACGGATGTACTGGGCCAAAAAAATTCTGGAATGGAGCCAATCACCGGAAGAGGCCCTGAGTAATGCCATTTACCTGAATGATCGATATTCTCTGGATGGTCGGGATCCCAATGGGTACGCAGGCATCGCCTGGAGCATCGGCGGTGTCCATGATCGCCCCTGGTTTGACCGCCCCATTTTTGGTAAAATTCGCTATATGAATCAGAATGGTTGCCGGAGAAAGTTTAAGGTCGATCTCTTTCTTCAGAACCTCCTGGAACAATCTGTGATGCCGGAGACAACACTCAATGGTGACGACAGGCAGTAGAATATTTTTGTGAGAAAGGTTTGATACTTCCCCTCGTACTCAAGACATGCTGTATCATTATTGACCATTCAATCGGGAAAGAATCATTTTAAAGCAACCCTTAACTCTTTGGTGGAGGCTGACATGAAGGCCCTGGTTACCGGTAGTACAGGATTTGTAGGAACCCATCTGATACGCAGCCTGGAGCAACCCATCGCCGTGGGCCGCAATCAGGAAAAGATCCGACAGCGACTTGGAGAGATCGAAGCCCGGACCTGGAACCCTGGTCAGAAAGTCGAACCAGCATTGTTTACTGGAGCAGATACGGTCTTTCATCTTGCAGGCGAATCGGTCTTCCAGGGACGCTGGAATCCGGCTCGTAAAGAAGCAATTCGAAAAAGCCGTGTGGAAACCACCAGACGTCTGGTTGAGGGCATGGCCGCTTGCTCTACCCCGCCAAAAACATTGATCTGTTCCTCAGCAATTGGCTTTTATGGTGATCGAGGGGCGGAAGAATTGAATGAATCGGCAGCCCCAGGCCATGATTTCCTGGCAGAAGTCTGTGAAGCTTGGGAGCATGAAGCTTTGCGGGCACAGGAGTTTGGTATTCGGGTCGTATGTGTACGCACCGGAGTGGTACTAGGGAAGGATGGCGGGGCATTTCCTCAGATGCTTCCTCCCTTTAAAATGGGATTAGGAGGCAGACTGGGCAATGGCCGGCAATATATGTCCTGGATTCATATCGACGATCTTGTCGGAATCATGCTGTATGCGGCAACGCACGATTCCGTCACGGGTCCGGTCAATGGCACTGCCCCGGAAGCAGTAACAAATAGTGAATTCACCAGAGTCCTGGCCGGCACTTTGCATCGCCCGGCCCTCTTTCCTGTCCCTGGATGTGTCCTCAGACTGGCTGTCGGCGAGTTCGCCACAGTTCTACTTGCCTCGCAACGGGTCGTACCGGAAAAAATCAGCCAGGCCGGATATCAATTCGTCTATCCTGCCCTCAGCAAAGCCATAACGAACCTTCTCTCACCCTGATGAGTCGGTACTTGATTCCCCCGCAACGAAATAACGTGAGAGAAACCGATGACTAAACTGCTGCTGATACTCCTCCTGCTCTCCTTTGCCCATGTTTGTGCTGCAGATGAATCCGGCTATGTTCAACAGCTCCAGGAACTAGCCGAACAAGGGAATGGTGAGTCGCAATTTGCCCTTGCCCTGCTCTTTGAACAGGGTGAAGAAGGGCTTGCCCGTGACCGGGAAAAGGCTTTCGCCCTGTTTTTGCAGGCTGGCAAGGCAGGCATTCCAGCTGCCTGCCTCTACCTTGGCATCAAATATGAAAACGGCAGCGGAGTAACAAGGAATCTAGCGGAGGCGGCACACTGGTACTGTTGCGCCGCAACAAAAAACTGGGGCATGGCGCAATTTCTTTTGGCCGGCCTTTATTCAAAAGGCCGTGGAGTGGAAAACAACAAGATAAAAGCACTTGCCTGGTATGAACTGGCCAACGAACAGGGATATCCTGCCGCCCGGGAATCCATGCTTCAGTTAACAGCTGAAATGACCGCAGCCCAAGTAGAAGCGGCCCACCGCCTTTGCGCTGAACTCTTGTCCACGGAAAATTGTTCCGGGTTGTGACGCAGCCCCTCTGCTTACCGCTTCATCAGTTCCATGGCGGCGTTAATAATGGAAGGCGAGTCAAGTCTACTGTTCTTCCACAGAGTTTTCTGGGGACCATGCTCAATGAAATGATCGGGATGGGCAAGAATCATGGTTTTAATGTGAAAGAGATGCCGCATTGACAAGAGTTCAAGGACAGCACTGCCCCATCCGCCCTGCCCGACATTGTCCTCAATGGTGAGAATTCTTCCGGTCTGCTGCGCCCAGTAAGTGATCAAATCGCCATCCATCGGCTTGATGAATCTGGGGTTGATAACCGCCGCATCAATGCCGAGCTTTTCCAATCCTTCAGCTGCCCGTAACGCTGGATATACGCGATTACCCACAGGCAGGAGGAGAATATCCTGTCCCTCGCGCAGCAGTTCTCCCCGGCCGAATTCAAGTTTTTTCAAATTGCCGGTTAACTTTACCCCTTCACCTGCCCCGCGCGGATAGCGAACTGCGCATGGGGAATGATGAAAGATAGCAGTATAGAGCATATGCTGCAACTCGTCCTCATCCTTTGGCGCCATGCAGCTAAGATTTGGAATAAAGCGAAGAAAAGAGATGTCAAAGACTCCGTGATGGGTGGGCCCGTCATCGCCAACAACACCGCTCCGGTCTATGGCCAGGGTAACCGGCAGATTGGGCAGGCAGACATCATGAATGATCTGATCGAGGGAGCGCTGAAAAAACGAAGAATAGATTGCCACAACAGGCAGCATTCCTTCTAGGGCAAGACCGGCGGCAAAGGTAACGGCATGCTGCTCGGCAATACCCACATCAAAAAAACGGTCAGGAAACTCCCGGGAAAAATTGCTTAACCCTGTACCGGCTGGCATGGCCGCAGAAATAGCGGTTATCCGCTGATCCCCCTTGGCCAATTTAATCATGGTATCGCCAAAGACCTTTGTATAACTGATAGACTCACCTGTCGACTTTGGGATGCCGGTCTTCACATCAAATGGTCCCACCCCGTGAAAGTTGCCGGAATTTTCTTCGGCAGGCCGATAGCCCTTCCCTTTAGTGGTCAGGACATGCACCAGTACCGGCCCATCAAGGTTATCCCGAACATTTTCGAGGGTGGGAATCAGTTCGTCAAGTTCATGACCGCGAATGGGGCCCACATAGTAGAACTTTAAGGCCTCAAAGAGCATGCCGGGAGTAAAAAAACATTTGAAGTTCTCTTCACTTTTTTTGAGGAAACTTAAGATATTATCCCCAATCCCAGGCATTTCTCGCAACCTTGCAGCGATATGATTTCGAAGCTGGATAATGGTCTTTCCGGTCATCCGGCGATTCAAAAAACTGGAAAGGGCCCCGACATTGGGCGATATGGACATCTCATTGTCATTGAGAATGACAATGAGATTTTTGTCCAGATGGCCAGCCTGATTCAAGGCCTCAAAGGCCATGCCCGTAGTCATCGATCCATCCCCGATCACAGCCAGGACTCGACTGCCATCCTTTTTTAGATCCTTGGCCAGCGACATTCCCAAGGCAGCCGAGATGGAAGTGCCGGCATGCCCTGTCTCCAGGGCGTCATACTCACTTTCTCCAAACTTGGGAAAGCCGCTCAAGCCCTTGTACTGACGCAGGGTATGAAACTGTTCTTGTCTACCGGTGACAAGTTTATGGGCATAGCATTGGTGCCCGACATCCCAGATCAACTTGTCCTCAGGGGTATTGAAAACATGATGCAGAGCCAGGGTCAGCTCCACCACGCCCAGGCTTGGCGCAAGATGCCCACCGGTTTCTGAGACGGTCGTGATAATGGTCTCACGAATCTCTCTGGCAATGCCTTCAAGCTGTGGAACAGAAAGGGATCGCAGGTCTTTTGGGGAACGGATGTCTTTCAGGGCAACAAATTTCTGGTCAAGGGAGGAGCTTGTCAACATTATGCAATGATCGTGGTAAATTTTAAGAAGCTGGCCTGATCTATTCAGGTATTATGCTCAGGGGGTTCTTTAATTATCTTGACTCTTCTTCAATGGGACCGGGTAAGGACATATCGGGCTATGGCCCGCAGAGGGTCAGCTTTAGCATCAAAGATGTTCAAGGCGCATTCAGCCTCCTCCACTGCCGTAGCAGCCTTTTGGCGAGTGGCCTCAATGCCGAAAAAAGCCGGATAGGTGGCCTTGCCTCGACTGGCGTCGGACCCGGCGGCTTTACCAAGTTGCGCCGTGGTGCTGGTGGCATTAAGCAGATCATCGACAATCTGAAAGGCCAGGCCGACCTGTTCACCGTAGCGGCGCAAAGCATCCTGTTGCGCCTGATCCGCCCCGGCCGCAATGCCCCCGGCCAAGATCGCAGCCGTAATCAGAGCACCGGTCTTACTGCGATGAATCGCGCACAAGGTCTCAAAGGGAAACTCTTTGTTTTCATTGCTAATATCCAAGAGTTGACCACCAACCATGCCCAGCGAACCTGCGGCCCGGGCTATGAGATTAATGATGACAAGCCTTGTTTCCGGCTGCAAACCACTCACCTCGCTGTTGCTGAGCAGGTCAAAGGCCCAGGTCAACAGACCATCTCCGGCGAGAATGGCACCCGCCTCGCCATACAGCTTATGGTTTGTCGGCTTGCCCCGACGAAGGTCATCATTATCCATGGAGGGCAGATCATCATGGATAAGGGAATAGGTATGGATACACTCCAGGGCGCAGGCAATGGACAGCAAGTCCGCATCCGGGGACGGACGTTGGCCGACAGCAGCCCCTGCCGCCAGACAAAGTATAGGCCGAATTCTCTTGCCGCCTGCAAACAGACTGTAACGCATGGCCTCAATATGGGCAGAAAAGAGGCCATTTTCCTCCTCAGCCTCCAGCATGTACTTCTTGAGAGCGCCATCTACCGCCAGCTTCTGCTCATTCAGATATGTCTTGATCTCCATGATCTATCTCGTTAAAAGGAACAGAATCAAGCTGGCCATCTTTGCTGAGAAGGATTTCGACTTTAGCTCGGACGTCGGTCAGGTTCTTATTACAGAAGGCCACAAGCTTAATCCCTTCGTCAAATTTTTTCAAACTGGCATCGAGGCTCAGATCACCGCTTTCAAGTTCTCCGGTAAGCTGTTCTAGACGTGCCAGGGCGTTTTCAAAGGTTGGTTTAGCCATAATATATTGTGTCACACCATGCAGGGCAGCGCTTCAATATGCATTGAAGAGTGATTAAAACAAGAATAAACTCTTCATAACTTACCACTTAACACCTAAAACTTGAACCATAATTATGGCATGAACACATTGATCCCGGATTTTTTGCGCTGGCTGACTCATGAGAAGGGCTACTCTCTCCATACAGTCAGCGGGTACGGGCATGATCTGCTCGAATTTTCTGCAAACCTTGATGAGAATCAATCCATCCACACCGTTGATGCCTCAGCTGTGCGCAAGTTTGTCGTTGGTTTGCATGGAAAAAATAATGCCGCAACAGTAGCGAGAAAACTTTCAGCCCTGCGCAGTTTTTTCCATTTTCTCAAGCGTCAAAAAATAGTATCGACCGATCCCCTTGCCGGGATCTCAGGCCCCAAAATTGCTCAGTTAATTCCGGTCTTTCTCACCATCGATGAAGTATTCATGCTCCTAGAAGCCCCCGATGAACAGGATAGTTTCAAGGCCCGGGATCGGGCCATCCTGGAGCTCCTCTATTCCACCGGCATACGGGTGGCCGAGCTTGTTTCCCGCAACCTGGAAGACCTTGATTTCGAAGCTGAGATGCTTAAGGTTCGGGGCAAAGGAAACAAGGAGCGCCTGGTGCCGGTGGGTCGTCCAGCTCGGGAATCCGTCCAGGCCTGGCTGCCCAGCCGTCAGCAATTACTCCAGAACCGTGCGGCTCGCGGTCGGGAATTGGATCAAAAAGCCCTCTTTCTCAATGGCCAAGGCAGCCGGCTGACCACAAGAAGCGTTGAACGCCTGGTTCAGAGATACAGCGAACGAGTGGGGATCCCGCAGACGGTGACACCACACGCCCTTCGCCACTCTTTCGCCACCCATCTACTGGAGATGGGTGCGGATCTGCGTTCGGTTCAGGAACTCCTTGGCCATGCCAGTCTGTCAACGACTCAACGCTATACCCATCTGACCCTTGACCACCTGGCCGAGGTTTATGACAAGGCACACCCGTTTTCTAAAAAACGATAAGGACACTTCATTAGCCTAGATTTCACTTAACTTTTCAGGACATAGCAAAAAACATGAAAATTCGTTCAACAACCATTCTCGCCGTTCGCCACAAGGGCCAAGTGGCTCTGGCCGGTGACGGTCAGGTCTCACTGGGAAATACCATCATGAAGCACAAGGCCCGCAAGGTGCGGCGCCTCTACCATGACCAGGTGATTACCGGTTTTGCCGGAGCCACTGCCGACGCCTTCACCCTTTTTGACAAGCTGGAACAGAAGCTCGAGCAGTATAACGGCAACCTGATGCGCTCAGCGGTGGAACTTGCCAAAGAATGGCGCACTGACAAGATGCTGCGAAAATTAGAGGCCATGCTGGTAGCCGTCGATGCCGACCATTCCCTGCTGCTCACCGGCACCGGTGATGTCATTGAGGCAGATGATGGAGTCCTGGCCATCGGATCAGGCGGCCCTTACGCCCAGTCCGCCGCCCTCGCCCTGATCCGGCACAGTGAACTTGATGCCGAGGCCATCTGCCGCGCCTCCATGGAAATTGCGGCCTCAATCTGTGTTTTCACCAATCATTCCATTCTAATTGAAAAGATTTAATGGCCTGGTCACTCTTTCATAATTTTTACCAAAATCATCCTTCATGAACTCCATTAATTCCATCCAGTCGTTCACCCCCAGAGAAATCGTCACCGAGCTTGATAAATATATAGTCGGCCAGGCCGACGCCAAACGTTCCGTGGCCATTGCCCTGCGCAATCGCTGGCGGCGGCGGCAGGTGCCGTCACCTTTACGTGAAGAGATCGCCCCCAAGAATATCATCATGATCGGACCGACAGGAGTCGGCAAGACTGAAATCGCAAGACGCCTTGCCACCCTTGCCCAATCCCCGTTTTTTAAGGTGGAAGCCTCCAAGTTCACCGAGGTCGGCTATGTCGGCCGTGACGTGGAGTCCATGATTCGCGATCTCGTCGAAATTGCCATCAGCATGGTCAAGGATGAGGAAAAAACACGAACAAGCGGTCTGGCCGAGGCCAATGCCGAAGAGCGCATCCTCGACATCCTGTTGCCTGTATCCCCATCAGCATCGAAGCACACGGGTTCCTCAGACAGTCGCTCTTTCCTCCTTCAGGATGACGTAACACAGCTGCAGACCATCCCTGCCGGGCAGAGGGAGGGTGATTCCACCCGCGAAAAATTCAGGGAGATGCTGCGGGACGGACGGCTTGATGAACGTGATCTTGAGCTTGATCTCACCGACTTTCACAGTGCACCCATGGTGGAGATCATGACAACCTCCGGGATGGAGGATATGCAGTCTAATCTCCAGGATGCCTTCAGCAAGATCTTCTCCAAAAAGAAAAAGAAACGAAAATTGAAAGTCCCAGAGGCCCTCAAGGCCTTGATCAAAGAAGAAACGGAACGTCTGGTGGACATGGACAAGGTAATGAAAGAGGCCCTGCGTCGCACCGAAGAATCGGGGATTATCTTTCTCGACGAGATAGACAAGATTGTCTCTCGAAGTTCAGGTGGCCATGGCCCTGAGGTCTCTCGGGAAGGCGTCCAGCGGGATCTGTTGCCCATCGTCGAAGGTTCCACCGTGACCACCAAACATGGCATGGTCAAGACCGACCATATTCTCTTTATTGCCAGCGGTGCCTTTCATACAAGCAAACCTTCCGATTTGATCCCCGAGCTGCAGGGACGTTTCCCCATCCGGGTGGAGCTGCATTCCCTTGGTCAGGCTGAGTTTGTCCGCATCCTCACCGAACCGGAAAATGCTTTGATCAAACAATATACGGCTCTGATGGCAACGGAAGGAGTGGAACTGATCTTTGAGGCAGACGCCATTGAGGAAATGGCAAAGATTGCGGTGGACGTGAACCAGAACACCGAAGAGATTGGCGCAAGACGACTGCATACAGTCATGGAACGGGTCTTGGATGAGCTCTCCTTTGATGCCTCGGAACGAGGCAAGGTGGAGAAAGAACAATTTGTGGTCAGCTCAACGTATGTCCGTCAGCAGCTTGATGCCATTGTCGAGGATCAGGACCTGAGCCGGTTTATCCTATAATTCTGAACCGGCTTGCCCCTCAAAAAACAGCGCCGCTGAAACAGAAGAGAAGCTTTTAGCTCCATCTGAGTTTCAGCGGCGTTGGGCAAGATCAATAGTTTATTTATAGCTGGAATATCTTCAACTTACCTCTGAACAAGCGGATTTTTGAATACCGCCGCCCCTCCCAACTCCTTTTCAATCTCCAGCAACCGGTTATACTTGGCGATCCGTTCGCTGCGGCAGGCTGAACCGGTTTTAATCTGCCCACCACCCATGGCCACCGCAAAGTCAGCCATGAAGGTATCCTCGGTCTCTCCGCTGCGGTGCGAAATAACAAAGCCCCAACCCGCCTGACGGCAAAGATGAATGGCCTCCATGGTCTCGCTGACGGTACCGATCTGATTAAGCTTGATGAGTACGGCATTGGCGGATTTCTCCTCAATGCCCCGGGCAATAAAACGGGTATTGGTGACGAAGAGATCATCGCCCACAATCTGGGTATTTCCACCCAGAATGGCCGCGTGCTCCTTGAACCCTGTCCAGTCATTTTCCGCCAGGCCGTCTTCGATGGAGATGATGGGATAGGCGGCAACCCACTTCCGGTAGAACTCGGTCATCTCGGCGCTGGTTTTGGTTCCCTGACCGGATTTTTTCAAATGGTAGGCACCATTTGCAAAAAAAGAGCTCGATGCAGGGTCAAGGGCGATGCCTATGTCGACACCCGGTCGGTAACCGGCATTTTCAATGGCAGCAATAATCAATTCGCAGGCCTCGTCATTGCTTTTCAGATTTGGAGCAAATCCCCCCTCATCACCAACACTGGTGGAATAGCCCTTTTGTTTAAGAATTTTTTTCAGGGCGTGAAAGGTTTCAGCACCATAGCGCAAGGCCTCGGCAAAACTCGGGGCACCAATGGGCATGACCATGAATTCCTGAAAATCAACACTGTTATCGGCATGCATACCACCATTGATAATGTTCATCATCGGAACGGGCAGATGAACCGCACCAGGCCCGCCCAGATAGGCGTACAAAGGAAGTCCGGAGACCTCTGCCGCCGCCTTGGCTACAGCCATGGACACACCAAGGGTGGCGTTAGCGCCCAGTTTTCCCTTATTGGCCGTCCCATCAAGGTCAATAAGGAGCTGATCAATCGCAGCCTGATGAACAGGGTTCATCCCGATAAGGGCCGGTGCAATCAGGGCGTTAACATTAGCCACAGCCTGAAGAACGCCTTTACCGTTGTAGCGCTTGGCGTCTCCGTCACGAAGCTCAACCGCTTCATGTTCACCGGTGGAGGCCCCGGATGGAACAGAGGCAGAAACCTGTATTCCATTATCCAGGGTACAGAGGACGCGAACGGTGGGATTCCCGCGTGAATCAAGGATTTCCAGAGCGGACAACGAGGTAATAACTGCTTGCATTTTGTCTCCTTTGTTAAAAAATATTCAAGCACCACCTACTCTCACTTTAGTAGTCGCTTCCAGAGGAAGAGCCACCGATAAGAGCGGTTGGCACTCAACAGTGTCATTGTATTGAAATGAAAGACGTCATGAAGGAAAAAAGATTGAAGTCACTCCTCGCTCATAGAGGAAGGAGAAGAAGAGGCCAATCCTGGCCGGTGCAATGCTATGCAACAGTGGAAAGAGGCTTTTGTAAAAGGATCTCTAACCCCGATGAACGGGATAAGTGCCTTTCGCAGATTATTTTCTTGTAAAAAAAACAAGAAAATAATCTGTAAGTCACTAAAGGGCGCTTCCGTTTCTTGATGGTTTCTTTCCAATGGCAGCATATTTCCTGTCGGCACCTGACTTTTTCACGCCGGCAGTTATATATTTCTTTTCATTAGATGGCTTGATCTCAACGACAACCGGTTCTTTCTCTTTGGTTGTTTTCATTTCGCTGGGAGCAGCCTCCTTTCCCTTGGATGGTTTTACGTCAGCAACAACAAGTCTCTTCTCCTCCTGAACTTGTGACGGGATTAAATCTCCGCCAAAGATAAAGGGGCGAAAATCCTGAAAGACATACTGCTTCTCGGCTACCGTCACCATAGGCGGATTATGGTGACCCTGGAAAAAATCATATCCCTGTTTCAAATTTTCCCAGAATGGAATCCAGGGAGAATCGGCGTTTTTAGCCAAGTTGGCCCAGGTCATCCGAAAGGGGAAAATATGGACGGATAATTGATCCTGTCCATTACTCATGGCGGCGTCAACTATGGTGTAAATCTCTTCAATGGGAAAATCCTCCATGGCAAAACAGCCCACAGACTCACACTTGCCATGAACCATCAGGGCCCCTCCCGTATGATTATGGAGCCTGTCATACTCGTTGGGATATCCCAGATTAAAGGAAAGGTGATAATCGCTCCATGGATTAAGGGCAGAAGCACTGACGGTGTAGAACCCTTCCGGGCTCTGCTTGTCTCCCTCTTTTAATTTGGGACCAAGTTCACCCGAAAACTTACAAATGTCATAGGTTTTAAAGAGCTCATAGGTTACGTCTCTCTTCACCCAGACCTCAAGCTGACTTTCTTCCTTGAAGATCCGCAAAAAAACCGGCTGCCCCATCACCAGATTTTTCTTCTGCATTTCATTCTTCAACTCCGGTGCGAGGCGCTGAAAGGCAGCTTTGGATATCTCGCTTCTGGGGACATTGGCCTCTGCATAACCAGACACAGCAAGCCAAAGAGAAAAAATACAGCCGACAAAGAGAGGCAAAACAAGCTTACCAGGACGCATGACCGGAGAGATGACAGGTGGCATGATAATAAGAATAGGGCTATTTGGATTGAATCTGAATGTGGAGTGGTGAAGAAGCAACCACATCACATGGTACCTGCTATAATCACAAATTATACAAAGAATAAATCAGGAAACACAAAGAAAGTCCAGAAAAAAGAGTAGTTATAAGCAGAAAGTTCAGGCGTTCATGACCAATACAGCCCACACAGTTCGTGCTGCAGGATTCAATAAAAAAGTGAATCAAGCAAGGATTCACGGGGTGGAGGGATTTCATCGCCACCACCAACCGCTTGTCGCTTAAGACCGAACATGGCAAGCACATTGTCATCCATGCACAGACGGTAATCAGCGGAAGAGATGATATTCCGATCTTTTGGGTTGATCAACCGGGCCGAGATATACATGACGCGTTCGGTGTAGGAATAGGTGCCCACCAGAATGGCTTGGGGCGTCAGCGTTTTTTGCTGAGTAATATCCTGTAAACTGCGGGAAAGCATGATCTCGCCGGACTGTTCCCGCATGAGAAGGGTCTCTCGAAGCTTGATCTCCTGAACACTGTAATTCAGCTGTACCAGGCGTGAGGTGATATGCTCCTGAAGAATTCTCCCAAACCGGGACGTTTCCTTCAGATTATCATTATTGACAAAGGTGGTGGTCAGAATCGGCAATTCCATCTGCCTGGGCATAAGCGGCGGCATAGCCTGCTGGGTTAAGTCCTCGGCAATTTTGGCCGCCAGTGTGATCAGATTTTTCTCCCCTCCCAGATGTTTCTCAAGGGGCGTGCAGTTAAATGTGGAACAACCCGCCAACCCAAAAAGCAGGAACAGACTCAAGAACAATCGACGAAAAATAGTGCGAGGATGATTCATCATGGCGGATGGCATCTGAAGTTGCGATCAGGAGAGAGTGGTCAATGGTCAGTGACTTGAATGGCTTTCAACCCGGCACTCTGCTGATAATGCCAGAAGTCGAGGTCGTTAATGTAATAGATATCCGAGGTTCTGAACAGATATTTGTTAGCGGATATCATGGAGGTGGTAATAATGATTTCGTAATGTTCAGCATCATCGGTGGCGGAGCTGACAATATCAAGAAATCCGGCTGCGGCAATGGCCTGTAACTCCCAAGGGGCATCGCGCAGCACCGTAACCGCTGCGGTGAGGGCAGTTAAAATTCCTGGCGGCCGGGATGCCCGCCGATTATCACGATGATAAACAACCTGAACCTTGTAGTTGACGACAATCGCATCAAGATCCTCATGGGCACAGGTCGGCACCTTGGCGTTGACCAGTCGGGTAATCAAGAGATCGCGGAAACCTTCATTGAATTGGGTGGTTTCACCAGGGCCACAGGGGGTGTTTTCGGAACCGCAGGTAGCACGGACAAAAACCGGTTTATAGAGAGAATCCTGATTGAGCAAGGTTTGATGGATCTGACTGGCCACGTCACTGGCCAGCACATCCCAGTGATGGGAAGCCTGCATCTTCTGCTGCTCACTGAAATCATAGGTGGCTGGCTGCGGAATGCGGGTGCATCCTTGACAAATGAAGATAAAAAAACAGGTGATAAAAGCAATCAAACGCATGCCCGATTCTCCCCTACGCCCTTAAAAAAAACCTTGCAATTGGTGAAAAAAAATAATCGTTTAAACACCCTGCATCCTGCCGTTAACCATGCATCAAGAGCACCTTAAAAAGAGTTCCTTTGAAAGCCCCCCTCTTCATCCAAAACAGAGACCACAATCAGGACAGGTGTTTGTGGTGGGAGAAAAACGAAAGCCACAAGCCGGGCACACCGTCTGCCCTGCGTCAGGATTATACACGGAGCCGGCATGGCTCAGATCATGGTGATCCAGGCCGGTGGTGCGATTAAAATCCCTGACCAATATCGCGCTGGCCTCTTCCCCATCCGCTCTTTTGATCTGCAGGAACAACTCTGTACCGCAGCATCCCTTTCCGCAATTCCCTGTTTTTTCACCAACAACCAAAGAAGGGATGTATTCTTTCGCCAGAAGCTGCTGCAATTTCTTCATTTCCAGCAAGGTGCCTTTGCGGATATTCACCAGGTCATCCTCCTCGGACAACTCCATGGACCTGGCCGTCTTCTTTGCCTTGAGGCCTTGTTCGGCGGCAATCTTGACACTGCCCGGAACCAGCTCCACCGCACAATCTGCACATCTCTTAATATTGGAGCGATATTCTTCATCGCACACGGGGCAATAATTGAGATCAGGATCTCTCTGGCGCATTTTTCCTCTTCCTTAATTTATTTTTAACGCAAACGACTGCCGCCTGCCTCCTTACCCCTGGGCATCTTCCAGCAATAAGGGTCGATATCCCGAAAGATGTCAAGGCCATAGCCATAGGCCACGGCCAGGCAGCCGCCGCAGACAGGCCTGATTTCGCAATTCTGACAGGCCTCGGACCCCCGACGATACTGCGTGGCCAGGGAACCGTGATAAATATCACTAAATGACTGCTCGTACAAATTACCAATCAGCGAGGGTAGCTTACGGCAGGCATGCATCTCACCATCGGGTAAAAGGGAGACAAAATTAAACCCGGCACCGCAGCCATATCCGGCACAACCGCCACCATAGCCCCTCCCCTGTTCATAACGGACCAGATTGAAAAGATTATCCTTTGCGCCCATGCAGGGATTCTTCTCCGCCGCCTGCAGATACTGCCGCAAAAAATCTGGAAATTCCTCAGGGGCAACCGAGGCCAGGGCCGCGCCCTCGCCCACCATGGCCAGACGATTAAAGGTGAACAGATCCACACGCCCCCGCAGCAGTTCAGCGAGAGGCAGAACATCCTCCATGTTGCTCCTGGTCAGGGTCAACATCACCATGGAATATACGCCAAGTTCGCGCAAAAGGTCAAGAAATTCAAGCGTCCGTTCAAAATGACCAGCCCCCCGGATATAATCATTCTGTGTCTGCAACCCCTCCAGACTCACCTGATAAAATTCAGGCTGACGCACGGCCAGTATCTTTTCTATCCGACTACGCGGCATGGGATTGCCAAGAATGGCGGTCATGAAACCCCGATCTGTCGCCTCCTTGTACAAGGCGTCGAAATGAGGATAGAGCAAGGGGTTACCCCCGGTAAAGGTCACCTGGGTGAAGACATGATGGGCCTGACTGAAATCATACAGTTCATCGAGCACCTTGATCCCCTGAGACAATTCCATTTCCTGTCGATCACTGCGATCATAACAGTGCCGACAGTGCAGATCGCAGGTCTGGGTTATATGCCATTGCAGGGTAAAGGTGGGGGTTGAAAAAAAATCGGGATCAACGATCTGTCCCTGGGGAAAAAGTTCAGGACGAACCAGCAGAGAAGCCGGGGCCAACAGGAGACCGTGCTGAATGGCTCCGGCCAGGATCTCATCAATGACACCCACGGAAACGCCCCCGGCACTGGCTGCCTCACAAGAGCTGATCCCCTCGGCAACGATCTTCAGGGCCAGAAGCTCATGGCCGGAAGCCGAATGGGTCTGCACCACTTCACTCCCTGGCCGTTTGTACACCAGCACCCAGTCTTCGCCCCTCTCTGGGACAGTTGTTAGATCATCAAGAAATAAGGGCAGCTTCTTCCATTGAACAGGTATAAGTTCAAGGGTCGGATTTACCTGCCGCGCCCGCACCGAATCGCTATCCGGCACCGCTTGTGCATCGACACGATGGCGCGCTCGTTCAATGGCCGCGAGATCTGCGAGGAAGGGGTGATCAGGACAGAGCTCGGGACTTTGCCGGAGTAAATCCGGAAGATCATCCATGGAATCATGAATCGAGTCAAGGGCAAGATCATGGGGAAGAATACGACTGCTGACGGGATAGATTTTATGCATAGCTTGAGAAGTTGTAAAAATCGGAGGGATGAACGTAGGTGCAGTTCAGAGCAAATAAATAAGGCCGGTGTCCCATGTGAACACCGGCCTATTTAACACCTGTTTTCCGGGTATTGCACCCGCATAATTCTTTCTGATCAATACTAATGAAGACTTTCCAGCATTGATTTAATTTCAGCGAAGAAGCTTCTCCACCTTAGAGATCAACACCCTTCTATAGCTTTTTTGGCTTTTTTCTTTACTGGCTCGTCAACCGCCTTATCGGCCGCCTTTCCTGTCTCTTCTTTCACTGCTTCTTTTGCTTTTTCGGTAGTCCCTTCTTTTGCAGCACTCACGGCGCTGTCCTTACTACCGCCTCAACCGCTTCCTGCTGGTTTCACCACTTTCTCAACGCTACCTGCGTTGTCTTTGGTTCCGCCTCAGCCACTCCCTGCAGCATGCGCACTCGGCAAGGTGATGCCACCGGCAGTAATCAAGCCGGCAACACCAAGACCGGCCAGTATTTTTTTAAGATCCACATTTGCCATTTCACCCTCCTGTAAAAAAGAATAGAAGAAAACTCATAGAGAAATACTATATAGGCACGCTGCCTTATAGAAAAATCTTATCGCTTCAACCATTCACTGTCAAGGAAAGCCACTCAATCTTTTTTATTTTTTTTGAATTTAATTTTAAAAAAAATAATAGCAGAACCTGGGCTTGCAGTTTTACAGATAAAAAAGCTTGATTGTGGCATTGTCGTAAAAAAGTATTAAAATAGAGACAAATTCTACTGATGGTGAAAATTCAGCCATCCTGCAAGATTGGTTGCACGGATATGATCAGAAGAAGCAAGACCAGCGTTTTGGATAAAAATCCAGGGAGTACTCTCATGAAGAAAAAGATTGCCATTGCCCTCATTCTCCTGCTCTGTCCCACCATTGTTCTGGCTCAGCGCTACGGGCACCCTTCACCCTATGGCCCCAGGACGCAGGGGTACTATCGTCCAGCTCCACACTATTCAGGGGGTTATCCACGTCAAGGTTCTTACCATCACCATAACGATGACTGGATTGTGCCTGTGGCAATCTTCGGAACCGTACTGGGACTTGCGGCCCTTTCCCGACCATATGCCTATGACCCGCCCCCCCCACCCCTGCCACCCCGGAGAATTTGTCGGGACACTTACAATCATTATGATGAATATGGGCGATACATTTATTCAACTTATGTTGACCGTCCTTGCAACTAGTCACTGTCAGCATTCATTTGATCATTTAATCCCCATATAAATAACTGATTTTTTTTAGATATCCCATGCCAGAACTCATGAAAGCGCCATCCAAAGAACCTTCCATCCGCCTGGTCATGCTGCCCAAATACACCAATCCCGATGGCGACATCTTCGGTGGGGTCATCCTCTCCATGATTGACGAGGCCGCAGCCGTCGAGGCCCAGCGTCAGGCCCGCCATCGCTATGTCACTGTTGCCATGGACTCCATCCAGTTTCACCACCCGGTTCAAGTGGGAGACATTGTCAGCCTCTGGTGTCAAACCGTCAAGATCGGCAGCACCTCCATCTGCATCCATGTGGAGGTGCTGGCCAACCCGCGCTGGAGCGGCAGTGAGAAGAAGGTCACGGAAGCCGTCGTCACCCTGGTTGCCATCGACCAGAACCGTCAGCCTGTCCCCATCCTTGCATAAAGTTTCCCCAAAGAGCCTCCCCGTCAATCCTGATCACAAAAACCAGAACTCCTATATTTCATCCTAACCAAAACTATAATCGGCAAGATATGCATCAGTTAGAAAATGAGGCTGGATCATGAACGTCCTCAGCAAAAAAACTTTCATTTTCATCGTCATCGCGTTTCTAGTCGGCGCCGTGATAATCTGGCAGCTGGCCCGCGGCCAGAAACAGAATACCGTCTACCGGACTGTTGGAATCACACGCGGTGACCTGCTGGTTTCCATCAGCGCCACCGGCACCGTTCAGCCGGAAGAGGTCATCGATGTCGGCGCCCAGGTGGCCGGGCAGATCCTCTTTTTCGGCAAAGACGTCAAAGGCAAGACCGTAGACTATGGCTCCGAAGTCGAAGCCGGCACGATCCTCGCCCGCATCGACGACTCGCTCTACGCAAGCGACGTGGCCCAGGCCGAGGCCACCCTTCAGTCCGGCAAAGCCAACCTGCAGCGCGCTGAAGCAGACTTGTTCAGAACCGATCAGGAGTGGAAGCGGGCAAAAAAGCTCGGCCCCTCTGAGGCCCTGTCCCAATCAAGCTACGATAGCTACGAATCGGCCTGGAAAATCGCAAAAGCCCAGGTTGCGGTGAATCAGGCAGTCATTCGTCAGGCCGAAGCGGCACTCAAGCGAGCCCGGCGCAACTTAGACTACTGCACCATCATCTCCCCAGTCAAGGGCATCATAATCGACCGCCGGGTCAACACCGGACAGACCGTGGTCGCCAGCCTGAACGCCCCCAGCCTCTTCCTGCTGGCCAAGGATCTCACTCGCATCCAGGTCTGGGTGGCAGTCAATGAAGCCGACATCGGCACAATCCAACCCGGACAGCCGGTAACCTTCACCGTTGATGCCTTTCCCGGTCGGACCTTCAAGGGCGAGGTGAGCAAAATCCGTCTCAATGCCTCCATGACCCAGAATGTCGTTACCTACACGGTAGAGATCGCAACCGACAACAGCGACGGCCGCCTTCTTCCTTATCTGACTGCCAATGTTCTGTTCCATCTTCAGCAGTTTGAGAATGTTCTACAGGCACCGAACGCTGCCCTGCGCTGGAACCCACCCACCGCAAAGGACAGCACCACCACGCAAGGCCCGGATAAAAAAGGGATGAAAGCGGGAAAGATGGGAAGCTCCGGCCAGAAAACTGCCAATGAGTCGTCACCGGGGATGCTCTGGGTTCTTGACGAAAATGGAAAGCCCAGCTCGATCGCAGTTCAAACCGGGGCAGGCGATGGCGTCAACACCCTTATCGAGAACAATGAGGCTCTGCACGAAGGCTTGCAGGTTATCACCGGAATCGAGTCGCCTGACGCCGGCAAGGGCAATGCAAGCACCGGCACTCCGTTTACCCCTAAATTTTCCGGCAGCAAAGGCAGCAAGAGCGGCAGCAAAAGCGGCGGCCACTAAAAAGCCGCCATAACCGGGTACTTAAGAAAACAGCGCCATGGAACTCATCAAACTGCACGGCATTGAGAAGACCTACCAGATGGGCGACATCTCCGTGCCTGTCCTCAAGGGCATCAGCCTGACGATCAAACAGGGTGAACTGGTGGCGCTCACCGGATCTTCCGGCTCAGGCAAGAGCACCCTGATGAACATCCTCGGCTGCCTGGATCGCCCATCCGCCGGAGAATACTGGCTGGAAGGGGTAGAGACCTCGAAACTCTCCACCGACGAGCGGGCCCTGCTCCGCAACCGAAAACTTGGCTTCGTCTTCCAGAGCTTCAACCTGCTGGCGCGAACCAGCGCCCTTGAAAACGTGGCCATGCCCCTCTCCTACACCGCCGAACCCTTAAGTGACAGCGAGATCAAAAAACGGGCTGCGGAGATGCTTGGTCGGGTGGGACTGGCCGACCGGCTGAGTCATTATCCCTCCCAGCTTTCCGGCGGCCAGCAGCAGCGTGTGGCCATCGCCAGGGCCCTGATCAACCGCCCGCCGGTACTCTTTGCCGATGAGCCCACCGGTAACCTCGATTCCCGCACCAGCGAAGAGGTGCTGCAGATGTTTGAGCGCCTCAACCACGAGGACGGCATCACCATCATCATGGTGACCCATGACCCCAAGGTGGCGGCACACGCCAGACAGGTCATCTGCATGAATGACGGTCTGATTCAAAACAATGACCCGGTCGTCTCCCCTGAACAAAAAACTCCGGCAGAGATATCATGAGGGTTCTCACCACCGCCCGAACCGCCTTCACCGCCCTGCGTCGCAACCCCCTGCGGGCCATGCTCACCACCCTCGGCATAGTCATCGGCGTTGGCGCGGTGATTGCCATGATGGAGATCGGTGCCGGCTCCAAAGCCGCCCTCAACAAATCCATCGCCAGCATGGGGGCCAATGTTCTTGTGATCCGGCCAGGCAGCGCCTCAAGCGGCGGCGTTTCTTTTGGCGCCGGCACCACCACCTCGCTCACTCCGCTGGATTGTCAGGCCATTCTCCGCGAATGCCCATCCATCCGCAATGCCGCGCCCATGGTTCGCACCCGTGCCCAGGTGGTGTATGGCAACCGCAACTGGGTCCCCAATACCATCTACGGTACGACCACCGCCTATCTCGATGTCCAGGACTGGAGCAACCTGGCCCTGGGCGAACCCTTCACCGAACGGGACGTGCTCAACGCCAACCGGGTCTGTATCCTCGGCCAGACCCTTGCACGCGAACTTTTCGATGGCGAATCGCCCATCGGCAAGGAAATCCGCATCAAGAACATTGCCTTTCGAGTCACCGGAGTGCTCAGTACCAAAGGCTCGAACATGATGGGTTTTGATCAGGATGACGTTATCCTCGCACCCTGGACCACGATTAAATACAGGGTTAGCGGCACAACTCTTGCCAACAGCAATCAAAGCACCGCCTCCACCAGCGATTCCGTGAACACCCTGAGTAACCTCTATCCGGCCGACCAGACCAGCCTCTATCCCGAAAAATCCAGCGTTCAACAGGCCAATCATCCCATGCCGGTCCGCTTTGCCAATATTGATCATATCATGGCCGCAGCCACCAGCGCGGCAGAGATCTCCACGGCCATTGACCAGATAACCGAAGTCCTCCGTGAGCGACACCGCCTTCAGGCCGGTGAACCGGATGACTTCAATATTCGCGACATGGCCGAGCTGACCCGCACCCTCTCCACCACCACCCTGCTGATGACCAATCTCCTGCTGGCCGTGGCAATGATCTCACTCGTTGTGGGCGGGGTGGGAATCATGAACATCATGCTGGTTTCGGTGACCGAACGGACTCGCGAGATCGGTCTGCGCATGGCGGTAGGGGCACGGGGCCGGGATATACTCCGTCAGTTCCTGGTGGAGGCCATCGTGCTCTGCCTTGCCGGTGGCGCCATGGGCATTATCCTTGGTCATGGCGGCTCCCTGCTGGTCCAATTCCTGCTCAAATGGCCGGTGGAAACCTCACCTTCCGCCATCACCCTGGCCGTTTTCGTCTCTGCCGGGGTGGGAATCATCTTCGGCTTTTATCCGGCCTGGAAGGCCTCACGCCTCGACCCCATTGATGCCCTGCGCTATGAATAATAAAAACCACAATACCGGCGAGCCATCCTTCCGGCTCATCCCTGCAAGGAGAAATCCCATGTTCCCGCTCCTCTGCCGAACATCAGGCCGCATCAGCCTGATGTTCTTTTGCTGCCTGCCCATTCTCACCAGCTGCACCCTGGGGCCTGACTTCAAGCCGCCGGAAGCCAAGCTTTCCAACCAGTGGTCGGAACAGATATCGACGGCATCCGAGACATCAAGCCCTGCCGCGCACGACCTGGCGCAATGGTGGAAGATCTTTCATGATCCCCAACTCACTTCGCTCATCGAACGCGCCATCGACACCAATCTTGATCTGCGCATTGCCGAAAGCCGAATCCGTCAGGCCCGTGCCGCCATGACCATTGCCGGGGCAAACTTAGGCCCAACGGTGGATGCCTCCGCCTCCTACCGCCGCAGTCAAACACCCATGTCCGGGAGCGACAGCCCAGGCGTCACCACCAATCTCTACCGGACCGGATTCGATGCCGCCTGGGAGCTTGATCTCTTTGGCGGTATCCGGCGTGAAGTTGAGGCCACCGGGGCAGAGATGGATGCAGCAACAGAAAATCGTCGGGATCTGCTGGTAAGCCTCAGTGCCGAGGTGGCAAGTAGTTATTTAAACCTGCGCTCTCTGCAGCAGCGTCTCGTCATCGCACGCGCCAATCTGCTGGCCCAGGAACACACCGCAGAGCTCACCCGTCAACGCTGGGATGCCGGATTTAACAACAAGCTCGATATGGTGCGGGCAGAAGCGCAGGCAGCCACCACCTCCGGACAAATCCCCCTGCTGGAAGCTGCAATCCGGCAGACCATCTATGGCCTCAGCCTGCTGCTGGCTGGTGAGCCTGCAACACTTCTGGCTGAACTATCGCCGGATGCCGCCCTGCCGGTTGCAATGGCCAATGTGCCGCCGGGCCTGCCGTCGGAGCTGCTCCGCCGTCGTCCAGACATCCGCAGGGCCGAGGCAAACATCCATGCCGCCACCGCCCGAATCGGGGTCGCCACCGCCGATCTTTTTCCAAGCTTCACCATCACCGGCAGCCTCGGCCTGCAGAACAACACCTTCAACTCGACCTTTAATCAGAGCAGCCGTGCCTGGTCTCTTGGCCCCTCCGTCAACTGGGCGCTCTTTGACATGGGCCGCATCCGTGCCAATATCGAACTGAAAAAGGCCATCCAGGAAGAGGAGCTGCTCGCCTATGAGCAGACCGTTCTCACAGCCCTAAACGAGGTTGAAAACGCCCTGGTTGCGGCAAGCAAAGAGGACGAACATCACAAGGCCCTGGCCATTGCGGTTACGGCCAATCGCACTGCCTTGAAGCTTGCGACAACCCTTTATGTCGCAGGCGAAAACGATTTCCTCTCCGTGCTCGATGCCCAGCGCACCCTCTACATCACCGAAGAGGCCCTGGCCCAGAGCAGTAAAACCCTCTGCACCAATCTGGTCGCCCTGTTCAAGTCCCTGGGAGGCGGCTGGGAGGGAGAAGAAAACAACATTGACGGCAAGTCTCCAAACGCATAAGCTGCCAACGTACCCACTCGGCGTCATGCCGGCTTTTTTAACCTCAGGAGAACAGATATGAAAGCAATCATCACAGGCGGCAACAAAGGAATCGGTCTCGAAATCGCGAAAAATCTTCTCAACCGGGGATTTGAAGTCCATGTCCTGTCACGAACCGGCATAGATTCACCGCCGGAAGGCCTCATCTCATGGACAACAGACATTGCAGACTTTGCGAAAACGATAAAGATTGTTGATAATATTGGAGCTGCCGGCGTACTGATCAATAATGCCGGTATCATGAACACCAAGACCGCGAGAGACTATCAGTCCGAGGAGGAAATTCTTCACATACTCAACATCAACCTGATCTCTGCGGTGCGACTGAGTGTACACCTGGCAGAACAGATGGCCGACAACGGCGGAGGTCGGATCGTCAGTATGGGCTCCATCGCCGGGACTATCGGGCATCCTGATATCTGGTACGGCATTTCAAAGGCGGGACTGGTGAACGCCATGCGATCTCTGGCAAGAACCTACGGACCAAGGGGCGTGGTCGCCAACACCGTCGCCCCTGGCCCCGTGGAAACAGATATGATGAAGAGTATTCCCGAAGAACGGAAGAGCCGCCTGAAAGCCACCACGATCAATCAACGATTCTGTACAGCCCGTGAGGTTGCTGATACAATCTGCTGGCTTGCCACCGATGCGCCGGCATACATCAACGGTGAAATCATCGACATGAATAACGGCATGAATTTCCGCTAGGACTCAACCGCCACGATAGAAAGAGGGGATAACCGCCTGGACCGGCATGAAACTCAGCGCTTCCCGAGGGAAAATTCCGGTTCATAGCCCACAACGAAAGGTTGCGAAATGACATTGCGCAGCCCCAGAAAACGGGTGTTTTTTTTATCAAAGGGACAGATGGGCGCAGTACAAGACACAAAGCCAAATCTTCGATAGAATTTTGGGTTCCCCAGGACAAAGACGGTACTGCTCGAAATGACCTCCTGCCGCAGGGCAAATCGCAGCAGCTCGGAACCAACCCCCTGCCGTTGAAATTCCGGCTTTACTGCAAGCGGCGCCAGATGTAAACCGCAAACTGCGGTGCCATCATAGGCATTGGTAAACGCGACATAGGCAATGACCGAGTTGACGTGCAGACATACCCACTCGTGTACCACCTTGTTTTGTTTGTGCAAATTATCAACGAGTTGTCCCTCGTACCTGCTGTCAGGAAAGACCTGCTGCAACAATGCGGTGACCTTTGCCTGATTTTCCGGGTTGAGCTTTCGTATCTTCATTTCATTCTATCCTGTTTATTCCATTTCTAAATCAAGATGTACACGAGGAGAAAAGCGAGTCGCGACGAGGCAGTACCATAAGTACGGTGAGGAGCGACGCAGCGCATTCGACGAAGTGAACGCTTGATTTAGAGGTGGAATTACTTTTCCATCGCTGATAGCCTGGTTATACTATATATTCTTTTGCAACCAGACAATGGTATCATTCTCCGTTGCATTCCCCCTATTCTATCCCCTTGAAGAAGAGGAGTTCCTCCCATGGCTGAAACTATTCCCGAAGATATCAGTGATGACCTGAAAAAGGCCTGCACCCTGCACCAGCGCGCCTCTGCCGATTATCAGAAATGTATCGAATTCAACACGTTAATGGCCAACATTCTGGGAAGGTTGGAAGATGCCGACTGCGACAGGGCCGCCGACAGGGTTATGGGCATCCTTCTCGACTGCAATCCCCGTGAAGGCGCCCACTGCGACAAATCCAGCATGATCAGCGAAAAGATGAAGAAGTTCGAAAAATGTTAAAAGGTGGCAATCCTTATTATCTACCCCCGATGAACAGGATAATCTGTAAGGCACTGACGAGCCGCCATTCCGTTAACATCCTCATTCACCAATGATTTTCACCAGCACCCTCTTCTTGCGGCCGCCGTCAAATTCCCCATAGAATATCTGCTCCCAGGTTCCAAAATCAAGCTGACCATTGGTGACGGCCACCACGACCTCCCTTCCCATCACCTGGCGCTTCAGATGAGCATCCGCGTTGTCCTCACCGATATTGTGACGATAGTAACTGACGGGTTCATGGGGGGCCAGCTTTTCCAGCCAGACCTCATAATCATGATGCAGCCCGGATTCATCGTCATTGATAAAAACCGAGGCAGTGATATGCATGGCGTTCACAAGGACCAGGCCTTCGGAGATTTCGCTCTCCTGCAGACACTCCCGAACTTGCGGGGTGATATTAATAAACGCCCGGCGGGTCGGCACATTGAACCACAACTCCTTACGATACGATTTCATCCCTTTCCCTCATTTGTTCCCATGATATTTTACGTTGCATTCAATGTATAGCCGAGAAATTAAACGGACAGGCAATAAAAGTAATTCCATTTCTAAATCAAGATGTACACGAGGGGAAAAGCGAGCCGCGACGAAGCAGTACAGCGAGTAAGGTGAGGAGCGGCGTAGCGCATTCGACGAAGTGAACGCTTGATTTAGAAATGGAATAACGGCTTGAATACGATGGAGAATTAGATTTCACTTTCCCTTTTCAATCACAGGAAAAACTATCCGGCAGACGTTCCCCGCAAGAATCACCGTATTGCCAAAACATACCAGATCTTCCAGATACTCGAAATACAAACAATCAAGGGCATTTCTCCGTGTCTGTCCGGACAAATCCATTTTCATTCCCTGATCACCTGCGGTCGAATAAGTCTCGTGCCTTTGGCAGGAAAACTTCCTGCTTCGGGCCGAACCAGTTTATCCCCCCCCGGCACAAAGGATATCTCACACATCTCAAGACTGATCCGGACTTCTGCTGTGATTAATGGGATGATTCCCGCCAGGAGCCTGACCTCCACGTGAGCCCTGGAAAGAGATCGCAAAATGCTGAAAATTTATTGATTTTAAAAATACTTCCCCAACTGATAATGATTCAATTTTCATTTACTATTTCGATTATTTTTGATACTAATCATAAAATTTTTTAATAAGAAAAGATAATAAAGATATCGTCGGTATTGGCAAGTGACATAACGTCAAATCATTTTAAGGAGGTTTACATGAAAAAAGAGATTTTACGGAAGTATCTTCCCGCGCTGCTTCTCGCAAGCTTGCTCTTAAGTGGTTGCACCACCACTGGAGCTAATCCGGAAGCCGCAGCAAACAAAGAAATGACTGCCCCTGCAAAGGAGACGGCTGCTCCCGCAGCTCAGGTCAAAGCAGAAGCAAAACCAGAAGCCAACAAAAACGTCTATATGGGAAAAGTTGTCGGCAAGTCCAATAAAGCCAAACAAATTTCCATCGAACAGGACAACGGCACCACCGTTATGCTCTCTTTTGGTGACAATACCACCGGCCTGGAACATGCAGTCGAAGGACATGCCTCCATTGTCAGCTATGAAATGCGTGACGGCAAGCCCTTTGCCCTTGATATTAAGCAAAAACTTGCCAAGATTCCCGAAGGTACCTCAATCATTGAAGTTGAGGAGTTAAAGGGACTTATCGACAAAGGCGAGAATTTCCTGCTTGTTGATTCACGACCAGGTGCCCGCTACTCCGAATCGCATTTGCCCGGCGCCATCTCCATTCCTGTCTGTGAGATGCAGGAGCTTTTGCAGAACCTGCCCACCGACAAGAACAAGCTTCTTATTTTTTATTGCGGAGGCCCCACGTGAGGCATGAGCCCAAAATCAGCCGGTCAGGCTGTAAAAGCAGGGTACAAAAATGTTAAAATTTTTATGGCTGGCGATGTCGCATGGATGAAAGCCGGTTATCCGACCTATGCTAACTACGGTTGGGTCTGCCGTGGCAATAATGTCATTGTCGATTTGCGAAGCGCCGAAAAAGCTAAAGAGGCTCGCCTTCCTCGCTCAATCAGCATGCCTTTCGCCAAATTCAGCGAAACGTACAGCCAGATTCCGGCCAAAGCCCCGGTCGTCCTGTACAGTGACGATGATACGGAAACCCTGGCCGCCCTCAAGATACTCCGCGAAGATGGCTACAAAAAAGTTGCTCTGGTCGAAGGCAATTTTCTCGGCTGGAAGCGAGTTGGCGGTTCGTTGATCAATGGACCAGTCGAGACCAAACCTCTCTGGACACGCAGTCTTGAAGAAGGTGAGGTTTCCATGGCAGATTTTGAAGCCGCTTTAAAAGATCCTAAAAAGGCCATTATTCTCGATGTCAGGACTCGTGACGAAAGGGCCACCGGAGGGTATCCAAAATCCCAGCATGTTCCTCTGGATGAGCTGTGCAAAGAGATGGATAATTTTATTTGCAAAATCAAAGATCTGGACAAGAAAAAGAAGATCTACATCCATTGCACCACCGGTGCCCGTGCTGGAATGGCTTACAAGGAATTGAGCAAGCGAGGCTACAATGCCTCCTTCCTGTTAGCTGAAGTTGAATGCGAAGGGAAAAATTGTGTGATTAAAGAGTAGAATGTCCTAAAAAAATAAATCCATTCCAGTCCCTTACAAAAGAGGCTGCCCCATCCTGGGCAGCCTCTTTTTTTTTATGAATGTAATGAGGGCATACATTCCGACAGATCAAAAACCGGGCCGGATGGAGACATCTTGAAGAGATTTCCAGAGCATCTCTATCCCAACGACAGATGAATAATTGCCGGTTGAATGCAGATCCATTTCGACGTATAACCTTATCAGAAGGTTTTAGTGCCTTACAGATTATTTTCTTGTTTTTTGAAAGAAAATAATCTGCGAAAGTCACTTATCCCGTTTATCGGGGTTAGTTGATTTTGGCCATTCTTTCTTTATTCTCCAAC
>JAFLKM010000041.1:0-2172 GCA_019163335.1 Desulfobulbaceae bacterium
CACGCGACATCCTCCCCAATTCCTCACGACTCCTTGCCATCTCTTCGTGAGTCTTCAGTTCCGTACGTTCCTGCCCCTTTAGCAAGTCATCAAAACGAGCTGAAATCGCAGCGGGGTCAATCTTCTGCCCTGCCAGTTTTTTCAGAATCAAAGCCAAAAGAACAAGCATGACCACCAGAAGAATAATGGGAGCATATGTCAGAATATCCATCAAGCAGCACCTATTTTCATTGTCCTATCGGGCAGTTCAGCCAATGGTATCGACCGCAGCAAATTCCGGTTCGTGTAAAGGGAGAATGATATCAGCCATTCCCTTGACCCGCATTAGAATATCATAGGCCTCATAGGTGTTAATGCTGGTTCCCGGCGGAATCACCTCCATCTCCATGGCCCGGACAGCAGGCGGCGGTTCAAAATTCTCGCGTATGACACAGAAACCGGTAATCGCGACCTTACCCAGTTTTGTATCGATGAGTACAGTCAGTCCACCCGGACTATGAGCCGGAGTATGAACCACTGAAATCCCGGCAACAACCTCGCAATCAGTGGTGATGGGCCTGACCTGTCCATTCTCCTCAATTTCATAAATATAATCTTCCACATAACGATAATCCAGGGGATGACAGTTATGAACGGTTTCAAGCTCCTTTTCGTGGATATGGAAAACAGCATTCTTACACTTATAATCATTTTCACAGTGATCGGCATGCAGATGGGTGTGAATAACGACATCGATATCTTCGGGTTTCACCCCCCATTTGGACAGTCCTTCCTCAAAGGTATAGATGCGCCCACCGATATTCTTTTCCCGCTCTGCTGACTGGATGGGGCGCATCTCACCGGTGTCCACCAGAATCTTCTGCCCGTTTCCTTCAAGATACCAGCAGTATATGGGAATGGTGTAGGGTGTGCCGTAATCAAGCTGGTAGGTCATCATTCCTTTATCAAATATTTTTGTCCCCATCACGATGGGATGAATCCTGTAAGTGTTCATGGCGTCTCCCTTTGCAAGAGTGCTTATAGAATGAAACGTAAAAATTGATTATTCAACATACCCTTTAATGGAAAAAAGTGTATAGTAGCTCGCTAAAAAGAATTCCGTTTTTCAAAAAAGAACAACCACGAAGATATGCCTAAAACCCTCACCATCCTACTCATGCTGTTGTTTGTTCTTTCATTCGGAACATTTGGTTTTATGTTCATTGAACACAGCAGTTTCATGGACAGCCTTTACATGACCATGATTACCATCACCACCATCGGATATGGTGAGATTTTCCCCTTGAGTACAATTGGAAGGATCTTCAACATGGCCCTGATCCTGGTTGGGGTAGGGTTGGTCATGCTGACATTCAGCAAGATTACCGAGGCAGTGGTGGAAGGTGAGTTACGTGCTATTTACGGGAGATTAAATATGAAGAAAAAGGTCACAGTCCTGTCTGGGCACTACATCATCTGCGGATTTGGGCGCATTGGCAGGGTCATCTGCAATTTGCTTCATGAAGCCAAAAAGCCCTTTGTCGTGGTTGAAAACAACCCCAAGGTGACACAGGAGTTGACAGATCTAGGCTACCTTTACCTTGACGGCGAGGCCTCCAGTGACGACATGCTGCTCAAGGCCGGAGTGCAAAAGGCGAAAGGACTGATCACAGTGGTCTCATCAGACGCTGACAATGTCTTTATCACCCTGTCGGCTCGCGGTTTAAACAACGAGCTCTTCATCATGGCCCGTTCCAGCGGCGTTGAGGGCGGAGAAACTAAACTGATGCGAGCCGGGGCCAACAGGGTTATTTCACCCTACTATATCGGAGCTTGTCGAATGGCCCAGCACATTCTGAGGCCAACTGTCACCGATTTCATTGACCTGACCGTGCACGGAGGCGAACTTGGCCTGCGCATGGAAGAACTGGCCGTCTCCGACCAAGGCGCGATGGTCAACTACAGCCTAATGGATTCCAATATCCGTCGTGACTTCAATCTGATCGTTGTTGCCATCAAACGGGGTCAGGGCGAAATGCTCTTCAACCCCAATCCCACCAGCATGATCCTCAAAGGCGACACCCTGATTGTTCTGGGAGATTACGAAAAAATAAAAGAACTGGAGAAGATTATTTAGAGTCCGTTAAGACTTGAGCAAGTCCTTTTTTGCGCAAGTCTTCTACGGACTCTTAT
>JAFLKM010000041.1:2272-45608 GCA_019163335.1 Desulfobulbaceae bacterium
GTCCGTTAAGACTTGAGCAAGTCCTTTTTTGCGCAAGTCTTCTACGGACTCTTATACCGCCTCAAGGAGCAGCCAATCCCTTCCGGCTGATCCTTGGGTGGCGTCAACCAGAAAATTCAACCGCTCATACTTGTTAAGACTTGAGCAAGTTCTTTTTTGCGCAAGTCTTTTACGGACTCTTATGCCGTCTCAAGGAGCAGCCAATCCCTTCCGGCTGATCCTTGGGTGGCGTCAACCAGAAAATTCAACCGCTCATACTTGTTAAGACTTGAGCAAGTTCTTTTTTGCGCAAGTCTTTTACGGACTCTTATGCCGTCTCAAGGAGCAGCCAATCCCTTCCGGCTGATCATTGAGTGGCGTCAACCAGAAAATGCAAAGTCTCATACTTGTTCACTCTTCACCAAAACCTGACTCCTTCTCCCAGCAGGAAAAAGGATGCTTCACCAACCCTGCGTTGGAATAGCGACGATCGTTACTGACTTCCGCCCCCACCCAGGGCGGTTTTTCAAAAACCTGTTCCTCTTCTGCAAGCTCTATCTCTGCCACCAGCAAGCCGGCATTGGCACCAAAGAATTCATCAACCTCCCAGACAAATCCCTGGTAATTGATTTTGTACCTTTTTTTCTCAATGATCGGCTGTTCACAGAGTTCCGCAAGTAACACCCTGGCATCTTCCAGCGGAATCGCATATTCAAACTCCATTCGGCTGACCCCACTACTCTTCCCCTTGATCGTCAGAAAAGCCTTGTCGCCGGCGATGCGTACTCGTACTGTTCGGTCACCGCTCGCACACAGATAGCCTTGATGATACTCTGTGCCCACGGCAAGATCTCGCCAGGCATTGCCTGTTACCCGGAACTTTCGTTCTATCTCGATCCCCATGGCGGCTTACTATTGTCCAGCTTTCCAGATAATCCCGGTCTCGGTATTCACCTTTTCTCCGTTCTCTTTGGCCATCCGTCCCTTGATCCAGCCGGTTCGGATAAAATATTGCTGACCGCAGTCCAGCCACTGAGCACAAGTGTCATCCACCGACTTAACCGGATAACTGGCAAGCCCTTTAACCACTTTACAGCTTCCTGAATCAATTTCCTGCAGACTGAAATTTCGACAACTGAGACAGATTTTTTTTGGCAAATGCTTCATAGTTCCCCTGATTATAGTATGCCCGAAAATAACGAGCTGAAATCCAGATTTCTTTTCTCCCTACTGTACTCATCCACCGCAAAAAAATCTATGACACAATCTTGATACCCATACCGCTGCAGGGCTTGCGAAAAAATGCGGGCGGAATCTACGGCAATCTCTCTGTCACTCTCATGATAACGATTATAGAGGATTCCCAGGACATTCAAGCCCCTGCTGCGTGCAAGCTCCAGTGCTGAAAGGGTATGATTGATCGATCCCAGTCGGGGAGAGCTGACAACGACCAGAGGAAGAGACTCCTGCTCAAGATAATCAAGGAAAGTGAAATCCTCAGTGAGAGGAACAAGCAGACCACCAGCCCCTTCCAGCAGCACCAGCTCATAGCGGGCCGCAAGGGCACAGGTGGCCTGACGAATAACAGTCGGATCAATCCTAAGTCCAGCCAATGATGCGGCAAGATGGGGCGAACAAGGTTTGGGAAAGACATAGGAACAGGTCAGGCCTTGATGATCCTCAGGCCGCAGATCCTGTCCCATGAGACGCCGATGGACACGGATGTCCTCAGAAATGCCGACACAACCAGTCTGAACCAGCTTCTGGGTGATGACCTGCTTTCCCAATCCCAGAAGGTACCGACCCAGAAGCCCGGTGGCCACCGTCTTGCCGATATCGGTGTCAATCCCGGTAACGGCGATAACAGAAAAAAGGGGCATCATGACTCCTGGCAAAAAGGCCCACACCAATCATGACAAACAAAAAAATCAAGCCGCTGTTCGTTCACGTTCGGCACTGACTCCCACCTTGCCATAATTACTGGCTCCACACTCATTCTTTCCAAGATCCATGACATCGGCTTCCTCCTCGGTGACTTCGAGAAAGCCAATGTTGACCTTTCGAATTTCCCCGTAAACAGGAGGTTGCGGTCGCATGTTCTCCTCAATAAAGTGAGCAAACTTCATCTCATTAGCCAGACGAAAGGCCACCACATGCTTACGCAAGACGCCCAGATTTTCCATAAAAAGGTATGATTCATTGCATTCTTCCCATGAGGTATAATGCCCGGGCAACACCTGGATATGATCCGGCAGATCACGAAGACGGAGCATCAGGGTCAAATACAACTCTCTGGCCCATTCCGCCCAGCGTCCGCCAAGATCAGGGCGGCCCGCAGTACTGATAAAAATAGTGTCACCGCTAAGCAGATATTTATTATCAATGAGGTAGGAAGTACTGCCCATGGTGTGTCCTGGCGTGTGCAGGACTTGCACTGCCGGTCCTTTCCTGGAAAATGGAATATTCCCTTTATCTGTAACCGGCTCATAAGGAAAGGTAGCGCCGGTAAAGTCATGTTTGTTCGCCCACACCTTGCAACCCTTTTCTTTAGCCATTTGCGGGCTGCCGGAGATATAATCGGCCTGCCGGTGTGTCTCGACAGAACAGATGATTCTGCTGCCATGTTTTTTGGCCAGAGCCTTATAGGCAGAAACGTTGCGGGAAGGATCAAAGACCATGGCTTCATCCTTATAGATCAGCATATAACTACAGGAAGCCTTCCCAGGGCGGACAAACTGATACAGGATATATTTTTCATCATCACTGGAAACTTTTTTGGGCGCAAGGACGTTCCCCCAGCTGACAATGCCCTGACTCAGATACCCGACATCAGTAAACCCATGATCACAGAGGAGATCAGCCACATATTTTGCCGATCCCTCCTTGGCGCAAACTATGCGAATCTTCTGCCCGGCCGGCACCAGCTCAAGACTTCCCTTGGCATCTTCTATGAAGTTAAAGTAGGGAATATTGATGTATGGAAAAAAGACCGGAGCTTCAACGCTGAAATTAACAAAATCCTTCACATTGCGGACATCAAGAAGGACAAAATCAGGGCGGCCGCTCAACCAGTCAAAAAGCTCATTGGCGCTGTATAAGAAAGGTGTGTTTTTTTTCATGCGTTGCTCCGGAATCTAGGATAATCTTGTAAAGACACTCATCAAAGGCTACGTTATTAATGTATAAAAATAGTTACTCATTGATCTATATTTTCGCAATTGCTTTTTTCATAACCTGTACCTGCATAGCGCAACTGTAAGATTAAATAATCAATGGAAGCTCCTTCCCTTTCCACTCGTTAAAACTATCACTTTTTGTGCTCGGGCCGACTCTTTTCAAGCAGAATCAGACTCATTTCTCCATTGACTCGTCCCACAAAACAGAATAAAAACCTGGAATGAATATTCATTCCAAACAAAAACCCCTCTCAACCCAGGGAGGTACAGGAAACAAGCGGGGACAGATCATTCACGCCACCATCAGACTCATCTCTGAATATGGCTTCCATGGAACGCCTATCTCCATGATCGCACAGGAGGCAGAAGTTGGCGCAGGCACCATTTACCGCTATTTCAAAGACAAAGATGCACTGGTGCTGGAGATTTTCGAACAGGTAAATAAAGATTTCACTACAACCATGCTCCATGAGTACGATGCGGACCAACCCATACAAGATCGTTTCATCCATTTATGCTGGGGGATTTTCCGGTTTGGCATCCAAAACCCCCATGAATTTAAGTTCATGGAACAATTTTATAATTCACCCTATGGCACGACCCTTCGTCGGGAAAAATTATTCTGTAATTGCGGCGATTCCAGCCAGGAACTCCCGCTGGACAAGGTATTTTCCACGGGGCAAGCACAACATCTCATTAAAGATCTCCCCCTTAACGCTCTCATTGCCCATTCCATCGGCCCCATCGTCTTTCTTGTCAAGGATAGTATCGCCGGTTTGATTCAGCTGGATAACTCAACCATTGACAGTTCACTGAAGGCCTGCTGGGATGCGATCAGTGTCAAAAGACAAGAATCAGACATTCAATGACACCCCCCCTTATTATCTTTTTCTTCTTTGCAGACAAAAAACCATCATGACAAAACGTATTCTCCTCACCATCCTTGGCCTGATCATCATCGCCGGAATAATAGCCGGCATCAAGGTTTTGCAGATCCGCCATATGATAGATGTCGGCAAAAAAATGGTTCCCCCACCGGACACAGTCTCCACCATCCAGTCTCAGTCTCAATCCTGGGAATCATTTCTCTCCGCTACCGGCTCCATTGAGGCCGTCCAGGGGGTGACTCTTGCCGCTGAACAGCCTGGAAAGGTGATAAAAATCAGCTTTACCTCCGGAGATATAGTGCAGAAGGGTGCGCTTCTGGCTCACCTTGACACCAGTGCCGAAGAGGCCCAGTTGCGTGCCATTGAAAGTTCCAGAAACCTGGCTCACACCAATCTGCGCCGTCTCGCTCAACTGGCCGATCAGGGCCTTATCTCACGATCCGAACTGGACACCGCAGAGGCCGACTCCAAACAGACAACAGCCCAGACCGAAAACATCCAGGCCATCATTAACAAAAAGATCATCCGTGCCCCCTTTTCAGGCCGCTTAGGCATCCGGCAGATCAATGAGGGCCAGATTTTGAAAGAGGGCCAGGAAATCGTTACCCTTCAGACCCTTGATCCGGTTTTTGTCAACTTCATGCTTCCGCAGCAGCAGCTCAGCCAGATTAACACCGGGATGCCGGTACGCATAACAGTCGACGGAAGCAGCGAAAAAGATCTTTCAGGCACGATAACAGCCATTGACCCCAAAGTGGACGAAATCACTCGGAACATTCATATTCAGGCCACGGTGGCTAACACCAAAGAGACCCTTCGACCGGGAATGTTTGTCAACGCTTCCGTCATTCTCCCGGAACAGGAAAAAGTCATCACCATTCCCGGAACTGCCGTCCTCTATGCTCCTTACAGTGATTCAGTCTTTGTCGTGGAAGATACGAAAGATGAAAAAAATGGAACAGATAGCAAGACACTGCGCCAGCAGTTTATCCGTTTGGGTGAGAAAAGAGGCGACTTTGCAGCGGTTCTCTCCGGTCTGCATGAAGGGGAGACCGTGGTCACCACCGGCGTATTCAAACTGCGTAACGGTCAAGCAGTGGTAACCGACAACAGCCATGTCCCAGAATTTAAAATGCAACCTACACCGGAGAATAATTAGGTACCGTTAAGGGATCGAGCAAGGCTTTTTGTGCTCGATCCCTTTTACGGTACCTTATGCCGCTTCAATAAAACAGCCATGCTCTTCCGGCTGTTTTATCAAGTGGCCTGAACCAAACAACAAAAGAACAGCGACATACACAAGGCTTTTTGTGCTCGATCCCTTTTACGGTACCTAATGCCGCTTTCACACTTCGATATCAATAAATACAAAAAATGCGGAGCAACTCCTTCATTCATCTGAATCCAGTCGTTATCTTCAATAACCTACCATGAATTTCACTGATATCTTCATCCGTCGTCCTGTCCTTGCCATGGTGGTCAGCCTGATCATAATTATTGCCGGGCTCCAGGCCATCAAGTCTGTCAATGTACGCCAGTACCCGCGTAGCGAGAATTCAACGGTGACGATCACCACCGTGTACATCGGGGCCAGCGCCGAACTGGTGCGGGGATTCATCACCACCCCTCTGGAGAGGGCCATTGCAGCAGCGGACGGCATTGATTACCTCCAGTCGCAGAGTGCCCAAGGAGTCTCCACCATCAGCGCACGGCTCAAGCTAAACTATGATGCCACCAAAGCCCTGGCCGAGATCAGCTCCAAGGTCGATCAGGTCCGGGCCGACCTGCCGCCGGAAGCCGAGGTGCCGATCATTAATATTGAGTCAGCAGACAGCGAGTTTGCTGCCGCCTACCTCAGTTTCACCTCTGATGACCTTGCCCAGAATGAGATCACCGACTATCTGACCCGCATCGTCCAGCCGCGCCTTTCCGCCCTGGCCGGAGTCCAACGGGCCGACATCCTCGGCGGCCGCACCTTTGCCATGCGTATCTGGCTGAAACCAGATCGTCTGGCGGCCTACAATATTACACCGGTGCAGGTTCGTCAGGCCCTGGCCGCTAACAACTATCTGGCCGCCCTCGGCCACACCAAAGGATCACTGATTCAGGTAAACCTCACAGCTGACACCAACCTGCGCACCATCCAGGATTTTAAGCAGCTCATTGTCCGCAGCGAAAATGGTGCCAACATCCGCATCGAAGATATCGGTGAGGTGGTCCTCGGTGCCGAAGACTATGACGCAGAAGTACGCTTTTCCGGAAAAACTGCCGTGTTCATGGGCATCTGGCCCCTCCCCAACGCCAACTCCCTTGATGTCATTGAACTGGTAAAAAAGGAGATGGCTGCCATCCAGGGAGACCTGCCCAGCGGTATGCAGGCCCGCATTGCCTATGACAGCACCGACTATATCAACAATGCCATTCACGAAGTTCTCAAGACTCTGGGTGATACCATGCTCATCGTGGTGGTGATCATCTTCCTTTTCCTTGGTTCCTTCCGGTCGGTTTTTATCCCGGTGATAACCATTCCCCTTTCCCTTATCGGTGCCGTCTTTCTCATGCAGATCTTCGGCTTCACCATCAATCTGCTGACCCTGCTGGCCATTGTCCTCTCCGTGGGCTTAGTGGTTGATGATGCCATTATCGTGGTTGAGAATATTGAGCGACATATCCGCAAAGGCCTTACCCCCTATGACGCTGCCATTGTCGGGGCCCGTGAACTTGTGGGGCCGATCATTGCCATGACCGTTACCCTGGCCGCCGTCTATGCCCCCATTGGCCTGCAGGGCGGCCTGACCGGTGCCCTTTTTCGCGAATTCGCCTTCACCTTGGCCGGGGCAGTGACCATCTCAGGCATCGTGGCCCTGACCCTGTCTCCCATGATGTCAGCCAAACTGCTGAAACCAGGCCTGAATGAGCATGGCCTGGCTGGCCGCATCAGCCGTGACTTTGATCGCCTGAAGGCATTCTATGGTCGTCTTCTTGATCAGACCCTTGCGGCCCGACCGGCAGTGTACCTCGTTTGGATTGTCATCAGCCTCCTGGCCATTCCCATGTTCAGAATGTCAGCAACGGAACTGGCTCCTGCTGAAGATCAAGGGGTTATCTTCGGCATCATTGATGCTGCTGCAAACTCCACCCTTGAACAAACAAGTTATTATGCAGCATTGGCCAATGAAGTGTTTCTTGGCGAACCAGAGACCCAGTTCACCTTCCAGGTCACCCTGCCTTCTTCCGGATTCAGTGGACTGGTGACCAAGCCATGGTCAGAGCGAGAACGAACCGTCTTTGAGATTCTGCCTGGAATCCAAAAAAAGCTGGGAGCTATTCCCGGCATTAGCGTTTTCCCGGTCATCCAGCCATCCCTTCCGGGTGGCGGGCAGTTCCCGGTGGAGTTCGTCCTGGCCTCCACCGCCGAGCCGGAGCAGATTCTAGAATTCGCCCGAGCCTTGCAGATGAAGGCCATGGCCAGTGGCAAATTTGCTTTCCCGCCACTCATTGACACCAAGATTGACCAACCCCAGGCCGAACTTGTCATCAACCGCGACCGGGTGGCCGATCTCGGCTTGAATCTCCAGCAGGTAGGCGCAGATATTAGCTCCATGCTTGGCGGTAATTTCGTCAACCGCTTTGACATCGCCGGTCGCAGCTATAAAGTTATTCCCCAGATACAACGCAGCGACCGCCTCAATCCCGATCAACTTCGCAACATTTATATCACCGGGCCAAACGGCCAGATGGTGCCATTGTCCAGTGTCGCCACCATCCAAAACTCCACAGTTCCCCGCTCGATGAACCGCTTTCAGCAATTAAATGCGGTTACCATCAGCGGTGTTGCGATGATTCCCCTTGACGAGGCCCTGCGTTTTCTTGAAGATGAGGCAGCGCAAATTCTGCCGCAAGGATATAACATCGACTACACCGGCGAGTCTCGGCAGTTACGATCTGAGGGCAACCGTTTTCTGCCGGCCTTCGGCCTTGCCGTGGTCCTGATTTTTCTGGCCCTGGCTGCTCAGTTTAACAGCTTCCGCGATCCCTTCGTCATTCTCGCCGGTTCCGTCCCTCTGGCCCTTTTCGGGGCGCTCATCTTCACCTTCCTGAAGATTCCCAATCCCAATATCCCTTTCTGGACCAATGGCTGGACCACCACATTGAACATCTACTCACAGGTCGGTCTCATCACCCTTGTGGGCCTGGTTGCTAAAAACGGGATTCTCATTGTGGAGTTTGCCAACAAGCTCCAGGATCAGGGCCTCACCAAATTAGAGGCCATTCATGAGGCTTCCATGACCCGTCTGCGTCCCATCCTGATGACCAGCTGTGCCACTGCTGCCGGACATTTCCCGCTGACTCTTGTCACCGGAGCCGGTGCAGCAGCGAGGAACTCCATCGGCCTGGTGCTGGTTGGCGGCATTACCATCGGTACCCTTTTCACCCTCTTTGTGGTGCCGTCAATCTATATGCTGGTTGCACATAATCGAAAATTACCCAGCGAAAAGTGAAATTTTTAACAAATAGGGTATAGTCACCCCATCGTTGCAGCTTATTAGTGCCTTACAGATTATTTTCTTATTTTTTTTGCAAGATAATAATATGTAAGGCACTAATCCCCGTTCATCTGGGTTAAAGGAAAAATAATGCAAAAGAAAATATCCATAACAGTCTTATTGCTGGCCACAATCCTTGCCAGCCTGTCATTCAGTCAGCCTGATTTGCACGCTGAATCCAATGTTCCAATGGTGATTGAAGCTGAAAAACCAACTCTTGTTCCCACTATCGCTCCTGGTGAAACCCTTACCCTCGCAAAAGTCGTTGCCATAACCCGTCAGAATCAACCGGCCATCACTGCCGCGCAAGGGAATGTCAAAGCCGGCGAAAGTAGAATCGGTCAGGCTAAGTCAGCATATTTCCCACAAGTCAACGGGAGTGGCGGCTACGATCGGATGTCGCCGGAAGGAAATATCTATGGGGTTTCCGACGACAGCGCCTACGACCGGGTAGCAACCGGAGTCAATGCGAGCCAATTGCTCTATGATTTTGGTAGAACCAACACCAAGGTTGAGATCCAGAAAACCAATCTCGATTCAGCCCGGGCAGATCTCAACTTCGCAGATGATTGGGCGGTCTACAAAGCCAAACTGGCATATTATGACATCCTGAAGATTGCTCGTAATAAAGAGGCCGCTGCTGAAACCGTCAAACAGTTCGAGCAACATCTGGAACAAGCCAAAGGATTTTTTGCCGCCGGTGTCAAGCCCAAATATGATGTCACTAAGGCTGAAGTTGATCTCAGTCGTGCAAAACTCCTGCAGATCCAGGTAGGAAACAACCTGCGCCTGGCAAGAGTGACCCTCAATAACGCCATGGGCCTTCCTGACGCCCCCGACTATCAGCTTGAAGACACCCTGAATTCAGCCAAGTTTACCCTTCCCTTTGAGCAGGCCCTCCCCATGGCCCTGGATCATCGCCCTGACCTCAAAGCCTTGGTCCTGAAGAAACAGTCCGCCCTGCAATCTGTGGATTTGGCCCGCAAAGGAGATGCGCCGTCTCTTTCAGGCGGAGCCGGTATCGCCTACTCTGGTGACGTGGACACTATGGATGAAGGCTGGAATGCCGGTGTTTCCCTCACGGTCCCCATCTTCAACGGCCATCTGACCCGACACCAGATCGGCGAGGCCCAGGCCAACGCTGACATTCTGGCAGCCAATGTGATCGCCTTGCAACAGACAATCCACAAGGAAGTCCAGCAAAGCTATCTTAACCTGTACGAGGCAGAAGAACGGATCTCCGTTACCAGGCTCGCCATCCAGCAGGCTGAAGAAAATTCCCGTATTGCTTCAGGCCGGTACAGGGCAGGAGTAGGAAGCCCAGTGGAAGTCACTGATGCGGACACTCTCCTGGTTCAGGCTAAAGCCGATCACAATCAGTCTCTTTATGACTACCGTATGGCCCAGACCACCATTGAACAAACCATCGGCCGCACTCAAGAATCTGATGACCTCACATCTCCTGCAAAATAACAAGAATCCTTCCTGCTTGGCATCAAAGTTTTTCTGACGCTTGATGTAAAAAGCAAAATTAGCGGACTTTTCCCATTGCATTCCTCCGGAAAAGACCTATTTTAGTTTGCTTTGTTGAGCATCCATCCGTACCGAGAAACCAGGCTGTGCCTCAGCACCCCTGAACAAAATCCTATCCTTTTTCATTTATTCCACTATCCTGATTTCTGTTACATCCCAGTTTCAGGACAATGAATACCCGTAACCCCTTGAACTATCATGAGCAAACAGCTTGAACAGGAAATTGCCAAACGTCGAACCTTCGGCATAATCAGCCATCCCGACGCCGGAAAAACTACCCTCACCGAAAAGCTCCTTCTTTATGGCGGCGCCATTAATCTAGCCGGAGCGGTCAAATCGCGTAAGGTTGCTCGCCACGCCACCAGCGACTGGATGGCCATCGAGCAGGAACGCGGCATCTCGGTTACCACCTCAGTGATGAAGTTTACCTACCGCGATTACGAGGTCAATCTGCTGGACACTCCAGGCCATCAGGATTTCTCGGAAGATACCTACCGAGTCCTCACTGCCGTGGATTCAGCAATCATGGTTATCGATAACGCCAAAGGGGTTGAGGCTCAGACTGAGAAATTGATGGAGGTGTGCCGCATGCGTAATACGCCGCTGATCACCTTTATTAACAAACTGGATCGGGAGGGAATGGCGCCGCTTGACATCCTGGCGGAGATTGAAGAAAAACTGCAGATTGAGTGTGCCCCTCTCTCCTGGCCCATTGGCATGGGCAAGACCTTCAAAGGGGTTTACAACCTTTACCGAAAACAACTCCACCTGTTCACCCCCGGCCAGGAGACTAGAGACCAACCGGGAATCACCATCGAATCATTGGATGATCCGCGCCTTGACCAACTGGTTGGCGCTCATCAAGCCGACGAACTGCGTACTGATATCGAGTTACTGGCCGGGGCAGCCAACCCCTTTGACTACGATCACTTTATAAAGGCCAATCAAACCCCGGTATTTTTCGGCAGCGCGGTCAACAACTTCGGGGTCCAGGAACTCCTCGACGCCTTTGTCGAAATGGCCCCGCCGCCCGGTCCACGGGCGGCGATTACCCGTGATGTGGACCCCACGGAGGAGGATTTTTCCGGTTTTGTCTTTAAGATCCAGGCCAACATGAATCCGGCACACCGCGACCGCATCGCTTTCTTTCGAATCTGCTCGGGAAAATTTACCCGCGGCATGAAAGTCCGCCATCATCGTTTGGATAAAGACATCACTCTTGCCAATGCTACCATCTTCATGGCCCAGGACCGTGCCAATGTGGAAGAGGCCTGGCCCGGTGATATCATCGGCCTGCACAACCATGGAACCATCAAAATCGGCGACACCTTTACGCCCAAGGAAGCACTCAAGTTTACCGGCATCCCCAACTTTGCCCCGGAACACTTTCGCCGCGTTTTGCTGAAGAATCCCCTGAAGATGAAACAGTTGCAAAAGGGCTTGATCCAACTGGCAGAAGAGGGCGCAGTTCAGGTCTTTCGACCGCTCATTGGAGCTGACTATATTATGGGAGCAGTGGGCGTACTCCAGTTTGAGGTCACCATGGCCCGGCTAAAAAATGAATATGGCGTCGATGCCGTCTATGAGCCGGTGAATTTCCAGGCCGCCCGCTGGGTGAGCTGTGAAGATCCAAAGAAAATGGCGGAATTTGAGAAAAAGAATCAGGCGACACTGGCCCGGGACGCGGAAGGATTTCTGACCTATCTGGCTCAGAATAATTGGATGTTGAACTTTTTTATGGAAAAATGGCCAGCCATTGAGTTCCATAAAACTCGAGAGAATGTTTAGGAGATGTTACATAACAGCCAATGCTGTTATGGCTGTTATGTTTACAGATCCTTATGCCGCCGGCTTTTCGGCGGCGACCAGCCCACCACAACTGAAATCAAAGCAGTTCGTCTTACCTCTTACCTACTAAACTGATATCGTGATACCCACACTTTCCGTATCAGTTATATCTCTTCCGATTCCTGCGGAAGGTCAGTCTGCAACTCCGGCTCCTCGTCATCAACGAAAACAATTGCCTTGCCTTCAGATAAGGCTGTTGCCAATTTTTTTCTGGCAGTGGCAACAATCCGTTGAATAGTTCCTCGCGACACCCCCATAAATTTTCCTGCCTCTTCCTGGGTTAATCCGTCACGATCGCAAAGCCTGAGTGCCTCCAGTTCATCACGAAACAACTCAATCCGGTCAAGCTTACTAAAGGGAGTACCGGTTGGCTTAAAGGCGCGGCCACAGAAATTCCCCTGACATTGGCGTATTTTTTTAGGACGTGGAGACATATTGTTTTTCGCAAGTAAAAGAAATTTTAAAAAAAGGGAAAAAGAAATAAATATGGCAGCAGGTATGGTCGAATTTCCACACCTGCTGCCACCACTTATTTTTTAATACTATAGAAACAATCACAAATCAATTTATTAAAAAGAATCAATTAATGATGGTCATGCCCATCCCCACCGCAAACCTGATCAGCACGCATCACGGGCAGGTTGCCAGCCAGAAAATGTTCAACAACCGTTGCTACATCTGTAATTGTATTACGATCAGCCCAATAAACATCAATGCCGACCTGATTAAATCCCTGCAATGGACGTGCGCCCATGCCACCGACAACAATAGCTTGGACCTTGGCATCATGAAGAACATTTACAGGAACCATACATCCTCCTGACACATGTTCAGGGGTGGGAACAAGCTCAATGGTCTTAATTTGCTTATTATCATCCAGCTCGATAATAGTAAAAATATCGCAATGGCCAAAATGACCTGAACGAAGGGCCTGCATCCCACCTGGATTGTCTGTTGGAATTGCTATACGCATTTTTCACTTCTCCTTAAGTAACCGGCACAGCCGGAAATGTTGAGATTATCTTAAATTCTAAATTTCTTACGATACTCCAAAATAATTTGTGGTAATAAAATTCCATTCTGCTGACGATCAACTACTCACTCCCCCTAAAGCCCCCCTCTCGATCAACTCTTTGCTTTTTCGAACCTATCCCGTTAACAATGAACAATTTTGCTAAAAATCTCAGCACGAAATCCTCTAACCACAATCATGCTAACAAACATATACACAAATAACCATCTGCTTCTTTTCTGTCAAGAAAATTACTTCCATCGATCATGGCCCAAGACAATTTACATTTCCCCGAGCAGAGAATAGAATTCTACAACAGGTAGGGCATCGAAAGAACTCATCGTGACATATATGACAATATCAAGTAAGATTTATCCATAAAAATCATAACTCCCTGTTGTTATCTCCCATCATTTCAGTATATTATTCTTTTTAGACCATTTTATGCGACGAAAGCTCCTCTTTTATGTGTTCCCTCTGCTCCTGATTATTTTACTTCATGCTAGTCCTGTCCGGGCCGGCCAAGAAGGTCGAGACGCCTATTTCTCCGATCTTATCATTACCACTTCAAAAACCCATCTGCTTCTTTTTGGCCTTGTCAACAATGGCATCAACGACGAAATGCTGGAAGGACTGCACAATGGCATTCCCATTCATTTCACCTTTTGGGTCGAGCTCAATAAAGTCGAGAAAAACTGGCCAGATCTGCTCCTTGCCTCCATGCAGTTTCATCATATCCTGACCTATGATACTCTGCAGGAAAATTACCGGATCGAAACAAGTGAGAGAAAACAGAAATCGGAGTTCTTCCCAGAACTCAGCGAGGCCGTCAAGGCTATGAATGAAATCAATGGACTATTAGTTGTTGATCTAACCCAACTCATTCCCGAAAATTCCTATCAACTTCGACTGAAAGCAATGCTGTATGAAAACATCCTCCCCATGAAACTTCATCATATTGTCCCTTTCACCTCTTGGTGGAATGTTGAGACTGACTGGCATACCGTTGAATTTACTTATTAGCTTTCTCCCCCAGCGGCCATGAACAAATCAGAACAAAACAACCTGCGGCCTGAATCTGTCTGGGAAAAGCCACCACTGAATGCGGCTCAGCGTCTGCAGAAAAAAAAAATTATCCGCCTGGTTATTCTCATCTGCTTAGGCCTTCTCCCCCTCTTTGCCTGGCTTGAAAAAAACCTGCTCAACAATGATGTCACCCTGCCCATCAACAGCAACCTTCTCCTCTTTGGCATTATCAATCTCAATGTGTTGCTGGTACTGCTCCTATTCTTTCTCGTTTTGCGAAACCTTGCTGAGCTTCTCTTTGAAAGCCGCCAGAAATTTTTAGGCTTCAAACTGAAAACAAAACTGGTGACTTCGTTTATCTGCCTTTCTCTCATTCCTGCTGTTCTGCTTTTTTTTGTAGCTTTGCAATTTATCTCCACCAGCATGGACTACTGGTTTAACACCAATATTGAACGTTCCCTGCAGGAATCTTTGGAGTTAGCCAAATCAGTACGTCAAGAACAAAAAAATCAGGTTAAAGCAGAAAGCCAAATGGTTGAAGAACTCCTTTCCAAGAAGAGGCTGTCCACTGACGACCCCATTACTCTTCAGAAAATACTGGAAGACATTCTTGCCTCCCATTTCGTTAATGGGCCGGATCTTTTGGGTCTCATTACCAATGAGCAGAACATCGAAGTCGCGGCTTCCCTTCAGGGCCGTCTCACAGAGATAACACTCCCGGTAATTCCAATCAGCACGCTCCATGAGGTACGGGAGAAAAAAGAAAAAATTATTCTTATCCAGGAGTCTCCGCAAGGTGATCTTATTCGCTGCATTGCCCTGATCCCCATGCCTCAACCCTCACTCGGGCAAACGATTTTGATTACCACCAGATTTATCAAAGATGAACAAAAAAATCGCATGACCCTTATAACCAAGGGAATCGAGGATTATCGGCAACTCAAGCATTTAAAAAAACCATTTAAATTCTGGCTCCTGGCGGTACTCTTGCTTGTCACCCTGCTTATTGTTTTTGCTGCTGTCTGGTTCGGTTTCTATATAGCCAAAGGAATCACCGACCCCATCAACAAACTGGCCATCGCCACTAAGAGGGTTGCCGAAGGCGATCTAGGCTTTGTTCTTGAGAAAAAAGCCGACGACGAAATGGGGTTGCTGGTGGAATCTTTCAACACCATGACCACCAACCTGAATTTAAGCAATACCAGACTTGAAGACGTCCATGAAGCACTGCGAAGAAGTTCTCAAGAGTCAGAGCAACGCCGGCGTTACACTGAAATTATCCTCCAGAATGTTGCCGCCGGCGTCATTTCACTGGATAATTCCGGCCGGATTACCACCATTAACCGTTTTGCCGAAAAACTTCTGCACATTGAAAAAGATCTCTTTCTCAATCATTCCTATCAGGAAGTTCTGTTTAAAGGACACGCCGATATCATCACCGGCTTTATCAACGAGTTGAGTATTACCGGGAGAACGTCCATTGAACAGCACCTGAAGCTCAGCATCCTTAAGGAGAAATTCTCATTACTGGTCAATTTTACTCGATTGGAGGATGAAAACGGAAACTCTTTGGGTTTTGTCCTGGTCTTTGACAACCTGACAAAACTTGAAAAGATGCAGCGCATGGCCGCCTGGCGGGAGGTTGCCAGACGCATCGCCCATGAGATCAAAAACCCCCTCACTCCCATCCAACTCTCCGCTCAGCGTCTGCGCAGACGCTATCCTGAAATCCTGAATGAAGAAAACAGTGTCTTTGATCAATGCACCCACACCATAATCAAGCAGGTGGATGAGTTGAAACGGTTAGTCAGTGAATTTTCTCAATTTGCCAGAATGCCTAAGATCCAGCAGGCGGCTGCCAATCTTGGCAAGATCACCAAGGAAGTTCTCTTTCTCTACCAGGAGGCCCACAAAGAAATCCATTTCACCTGTCAGGAGACGGAACCTATTCCCATATTCAGTTTTGATGAAGAGCAGATCAAGCGATGCCTGATTAACCTTCTGGACAATGCTGTTGCAGTTTTAGCCGATGACAGTACAATAAGCCCCTCAATAGACATCTCTCTTTCCTTGAACGATGAAAAGGAAAGCGTCTTTATCAAGATCGCTGATAATGGCCCGGGCATCCCTGAGGAGGACAAGCCAAAGCTCTTCGAGCCCTATTTCTCCACCAAGAAAACTGGAACAGGCCTGGGACTTGCCATCATTTCCACCATTGTCGCTGACCACAACGGCTACATCCGGGTTCTGAACAACACTCCCCATGGCTCAATCTTTATTATTGAACTCCCCCTGTTTCAACAAGTAACAAGCTAAGGGCTTTGAACCAGTTTATTTATTATCTCAATTTTTATATTTTCAGAAAACATCCTCAGATAAAAGATGGCCAAACGAATTCTTATCATAGACGATGAAGTCAGTATCCAGGAGTCGCTCTCCGGCATCCTTCAGGATGAAGGCTTTGCCCCCCTCTGTGCCTCATCGGCAGAGGCCGGCATTGAGCTGCTGGAAGAAGAGCAGGTGGATCTTGTCCTCTTGGACATCTGGATGGGAAAAAGTATGGATGGGATGGCTGCCCTGGAGGTAATCAAAGAGCGTTTTTCCGTGCCGGTAATCATGATTTCCGGGCACGGCACCATTGAAACCGCTGTCCAGGCAACCCGCAAAGGGGCCTATGACTTTATTGAAAAACCACTTTCCTACGACAAGATTATTCTGGCCATCAATAATGGCCTGCGCTACGCTCAACTTGAACAGGAAAACCGGCTGCTCAGGGAAAACAACAAAGGCCCGGTCGCCCTCACCGGCAATTCCCCTGTAATCAAAGCCCTTCGAGCCCAGATTGAAATGGTCGCGCCTGCAGATGCCTGGGTTCTAATCCGCGGTGCCCATGGGACTGGCAAAGAGATTGTGGCTCAATCCATTCACCAGCTATCTCAATCATGCAACCAACCAATGGTTGAGGTCAACTGCGCGGCAATCCCGGAAGAACTCATTGAATCGGAGCTCTTTGGCCACGAAAAAGGCTCTTTCACCGGTGCCCATACGAGCAAAAGGGGGAAATTCGATCAGGCAGATGGTGGAATTCTCTTTCTTGACGAGATCGGTGACATGAGCCTCAAGACCCAGGCTAAGATCCTGCGTATCCTGCAGGAACAGAAATTTGAGCGGGTAGGCGGCAACAAGACCATCATCGTCAATGTTAGGGTACTGGCCGCCACCAACAAAAATCTTGAAGAGGAAATCGAAAAAGGTAACTTTCGGGCCGACCTGTACTGGCGTCTCAACGTGGTTCCCATTCAGGTTCCCCTGTTATGTGACCGACTCGAAGACATCCCCTTACTGGTTCAGGACCTTGTCAAAGGCCTGGCTGCCAAGGGGATGAAACCTAAAGTATTTTCAGAAGGGGCCTACCAGGCTCTGATGACCCATTCCTGGCCGGGAAACGTCAGAGAGCTGAGGAATTTTATTGAACGGCTAATCATCATGTGCCCCGACTCGGTTATCACCGAAACAGAAGTCCATACATTCTTAAGTCCCGGCACAATTCCCGGAAAAAGCAGGGAATCTGACCACGATCAAAGTGGCCTGCTTCCCTATCTGGCGGCTGACTTCAGAGAGGCGAAAAAGAGCTTTGAACGTCATTATCTCCAGCTAAAGCTCCTTGAAAATGATGGAAATATCTCCCAAACAGCTGAACAGATCGGCCTGGAGCGGAGTCATCTCCATAAAAAACTTAAAAGTTTGTATCTGATCAATGAAGCATAGGTTCATCGACATAAAAGCTGATGAACAGAAGTCAACATTGGTTCAGGCCAGGGCTCTCTCTATTTTGTACCTTTAACCATCAACCATACCACCCTGTACCACGCTTGGCATACACCTTTCACTCTTACGAAACCTCTTCTCCAAGGAGTTCATATCATGGTTTTTCCTGAATATCGCCCACGTCGGATGCGGAAAAATGAGACTTTCCGAGCCCTTATCCGCGAAACTCAACTCTCGGCCGGACAACTCATCTATCCTCTCTTTATCATGCCGGGGAAAAACAAACGGGAGGAGATCTCTTCCATGCCCGGGGTCTTTCGACTGTCTGTGGATCAACTCAAGAAAGAAGCCGAGGAATGCCTGAAACTCGGAGTTCAGAATGTTATTCTCTTTGGCCTGCCGGAGAAAAAAGATGCCGTAGGCTCCGGTGCCCATGCCAAGGATGGCGTTATTCAGCGAGCCATTAAAGAACTGAAGAGCAAGGCACCGGAGATCATGGTGACAACCGATGTCTGCCTTTGTGAATACACTGACCATGGTCATTGCGGCTGCCTGCTCGGCAACGAAGTGGATAATGACACTACCCTTGAGATCCTGGCCAAGACAGCCCTTTCTCATGCGCAGGCGGGAGCCGACATGGTAGCGCCATCCGATATGATGGACGGAAGGGTGGCAGAAATTCGCGCTGCCCTTGATGAAAATAATTTTGAAATGATCCCCATCATGTCCTATGCGGTCAAATATGCCTCTGCCTTTTATGGCCCATTCCGGGAGGCGGCTGACTGTGCTCCCCAATTCGGTGACCGCCGCAGTTATCAGATGGATCCGGCCAACAGTCGCGAGGCCCTGCGCGAAGCTACTCTGGATGTCGAGGAAGGGGCGGACATTCTCATGGTCAAGCCAGCCATTGCTTACCTTGATATCATCGCCAGGCTTAAAGATGAGTTCGACCTTCCCATAGCTGCCTACCAGGTGAGTGGAGAATATGCGATGATCAAGGCCGCCGCTGAAAAAGGGTGGATTGACGGGGACAAGGTTATGGCCGAGACACTCCTTTCGATTAAACGGGCCGGAGCAGATATTATTCTCACTTATTTTGCCAAAGATATGGCCCGTTATCTTCGAGACAACAGATAGGCCATTATGAACAATAAAAAAAAGGGAGTCACTCTTCAGAATGACTCCCTTTTTTTTATCTAACAGCAGAATGTATTGATCTTACTACACTCGAATATCTATTCGTTTCTCCAAGCTCTTTTCCACCTTACCTTCACTCTTATCAGGGCCAGATTCTTGTTGTTCAGCGCTCGCTCCTGTTGGCGGTACATTTCTTACCATTGCCATAGCCGCTGGAGATAGCGATGTAGTATCCACACCATCTTGCTGACCACTCAATAAATTCTTCTCAGAATTCGCAGCCTCTCCGCCTGCCTGCGAACGCTGCATCCGTTCTGGCCCAGTAAGTGGCACCATGCCTGTCAACTGATTAATCATAATGAATCCTCCTGCTGAAATATGTAACCAGCCACCCATAAATCCTCAATACCTTATAATCCATTCAATCTTTTAGCAAGGATCAGGTACTTTTCATTTAGAATAACGCGAAACTCCCTGCTGCGCAACCAGATTGTACACATAATCAGCGCCCCGGCCAGATCTGCCAGCAGGTCAAAGACACTGACCGACCGACCAGGAATAAACGACTGATGGAACTCATCACTCATTCCATACAAAAGACAGAAAAGAACTGTCTTCAGGGCTACATTCAGTAAACCTGCCGGGTTTGCCGATCCAAAAAACAACAAACCCGTCAAGGCCAGCAGGCCATAGGTCATCATATGGGCAATCTTGTCGATACCGGGAATCGATGGCAGGTGCAGGGTGTCGCCAGGCTGGTGGGAGAAAAAAAAGATGACCCCCATGACTAGAAGCATGGGGATCATCCGCAGGCAGAGATACATCCTGTTTTATCAAGTGGAAGACAGTGTCACGTCCTGCTTTGTTTCCGCGCGTACGTGAATCTGACTCAACTGTTCCGGAGAGAATTTCTTTTTAATCCGCTTTATAGCAGCATTAATCTCTTGCGTAGGATACTCCGCCAATACCTGAACCGAACGATCCAGATAAGCCGTAATCTCGAACTCACGATTACGAACGGCAAAGATATGCGTCCAATTAATCTCAATGGTCTCAGGACTCTGATCGATGGGAACTTCAAGGGCCACTCCGGCCCTGGCCAATTGCACACCGTCGGAATCGGTAATCTCAAGAAGCCAGGCATCGCCGGCAACAGTTGAAAAAAGAATAAAGACACCAAGCTCCTTAATCTTCTGCAAACCGTCTTTCGCTGCCTGTTGTATCAACTCAATCTCATGGATCAAGGAAACCTTGAACGCCTGTTCCTGACTTCGAAGAACATGCCCTGCCTGCTGTTTTAATAGACAGCAATGTTTAAATTTCTTTCCGCTGCCGCATAGACATTGTTCATTTCGCCCTATTCTTCCCATGGCCGCTCCTTCTATCTTTTAACTTTAATCAATTCTTATGAACATTTACTGTATCCGCACTGATGACAAGTCTCACACCCTTCTTCAAAAATCAACTGCCCGGAGCACTCCGGACAAGCGCTGGCAAAACCATGTTGAGTGCCGGCCATGAATGATTTGAACAACTTGCTTAACTGTGCCGGAAGATCTAACATATGGCCGCTTGAGCGGTCAAGCTGTTTGATGATCTCACTGGCTGGGATATTAAAACGCAGGGCAAGGGAGACCAGGCGGCACGTCGTTGTCCACATGGTAGACTTGTCCTTGAGGTCCACCCGGTTATCAAAGGGAAACTTGGCAAAAACCTCCATGGGTTTCTCATTCTCATCGAAACAGACGATAATATAAACGGATTTCTGATCCTGATCTTTCAGACGATAACGTTTGGCATTCAAGGTATCAGGGAGATTCTTTTTGACCATACCCTCGGTTGAGACCAATGCCGTCTGGTCGGCGGCTGACGTCTCCATGGTATTGAGAACTTGTGAATCACGGGAGCCGTCACGATATACCGTCAACCCCTTGCATCCCAACTGATAGCCAAGGATATAGGACAATTTTACCTCTTCACGGGTGGCACTGTTGGGCATGTTGATGGTTTTAGAGATGGAAGAATCCACCCCGCTCAGCTGCAGAATCCCCTGCATACGAATATGATCCTCTGGCTTGATGTCCTGCGCTGTACGAAAAATTTCCTGCCACTGCCTTGGAATTTCTTCGTGCCCGATCACTGTGCCGGTATCAGCCACCTTGCCCATCAACTCTTCCGAGTAAAAGCCTTCACGTCTGGCAATCTTTTCGAAATACTTGTTGACCATAATCAACCTGTCACCATCCATGACATGTTTGACCATGACGATGGAGAAATACGGTTCACAGCCCGAGGCACAGTCAGCAATCATGGAGACTGTGCCTGTCGGCTGAATGGAGGTCAAGGCTGCATTCCGACGGGCACCATAGTGATTAAGTGCGGGATCGTAGGCGGGAAAGGCCCCTTTTTCTTTGGCGAGCTGCATGGAACACTCTTCTGCCGCGTCCCGGATAAACTGCATCACCTGGGCCGCCAGAGCCCGGCCTTCTTCACTGCCATAAGGAATAGCCAACTGAATGAGCAGGTCATGCAACCCCATGATCCCCAGACCGATTTTACGGGTCTTCAAGGTCATCTCTTCAATCTCAGGGATGGGAAAGCGATTGCAGTCAATCACATTATCAAGAAATGTCGTTGCCGTCCTGGTCACCTCTTTGAGTCGGGCATAATCAACCTCACCACTCCCGTTTTTCCCGATAACAAAATTAGCCAGATTGATTGATCCCAGGTTGCAACTCTCATAGGGAAGCAGCCATTGCTCTCCGCACGGGTTGGTGGCCTCAAAATCCCCTAATTGCGGGGTCATATTGGCACGATTGGCGGCATCAATAAACAATACCCCAGGTTCTCCGTTATGCCAGGCCAAGTCAACGATTTTTTCATAGACACTGCGCGCATCAAGACTGGCCACAACAACACCAGTGGCAGGTTCAATCAGATTGAACTCATCCCCCTGTTCCACTGCGACCATAAAAGCATCGGTGATGGCAACGCTGAAGTTAAAATTATTAAATTTTTCCTGATCTTCTTTCGCGCTGATAAACTCCATGATGTCAGGGTGATCAATACGCAGCACCCCCATATTGGCACCCCGCCGTTTGCCACCCTGTTTAATGGTTTCAGTGGCAGCATCAAAGACAGCGGCAAAGGAAAGCGGCCCGGAGGCAACTCCTTGAGTTGATCGAACAGCCGCATTCTTGGACCGCAAACGGGAAAATGAATACCCCGTTCCCCCTCCTGTCTTGTGAACCAGCGCCCCATTGCGAATTGCGGTGAAAATGCCATCCATGGAGTCAGGTATCGGTAGGACAAAACAGGCGGACAACTGACCGAGATCCGTTCCTGCATTCATCAGACACGGCGAATTCGGGAGAAAATCAAGATGATAAACCATCCGAAAAAACTCCTCCCGCAGTTCGTCTCCATGGGTACCTTTCCCATCCCCAAATGCTACTGCATCCGCCACTCGACGACAAAGGGTTTCCCATGTTTCTCGCGGCTTGCCATTGTCATCTTTCAGATAATAACGTCGAGCAAGAACAGTCTCGGCAGTGGCGGTCAATTCCTCCTGGGTATGGTCATGGGTCATGGCAAGCCTCTTCTCTTTTTTCATCGGTTACTGCAATCCACTTTATCCCAAGGGAGCCTCCCTGAGGACGAAGAACCATGCAAAATAAGGGTTATCAAAACAGCTGAACGCAAAGTCTTATACACCACCCTTGGAACATTACTCAAGGAGAATCTACAACCTGTTGTGCAAGAAGCAAATACAAACGCAACAACTCCTTAAATCTTCGAGACAAAACAGAGCAAGAAAAAATAAAAAATCGACCAATGTTTATACGATTAAAACTCCCTTTCCGTCATAACAAAACTCAACCATCCGCCATAAACCTTCTTTGTCAATCAACTATGGCGCCCATCGGAACGAGGACCATGGAAAATGGTCAACTCTCTATAAAAAATTGCCATGAGCTTCCATCAAAGAAAAAGAGGAGTCTCCTGATTTTTTCTTAAAAGCAACAAAACATACTGCAGTGCCGGATTCAAGGAAACCTCTGAAGGATGTCGAAAACAGATGAACGACTGTCGAGCAGGCAACAAGGAGAAGTGTACATTGATAAAGGGGAAGAAATCACTGGAAGACCTTCACAAAGTCCCTAAAACTCCGAGGCCTGGATTCAAGAGGGAATAAAAGGAAAACCAAAAAGAAAGAAGCAGAGGGATGAGAAAAGAGAGGGACTATGCAGCAAGCCTGATGGGAACAGCTTCAATCTTGTCAGCGATATCATCACTGGTGGCGGGCGTCAGGAGGATATCTTTGATACCATATTTCACAGCGGTTATCACCTTGCTACGAGTCCATCCCGGACCGGCAGCAATGAGCGGCAAGGAACAAGCGGAGCTTATCTTGATTGCCACTGCAAAGGCTTTTTCATTCACATCACTCATTACAAGAAAGACAGCCTTTACCTCACCGGGAAGGTAATCAACCACATTTTCCTTATAAGACAGAACCTTCACGTTGAGATGACGATGTTGAAGAAATTCGACAATCTTCACAGTCTCCATGGCATCATCACTCACCACCAGTATATCAATGGACTGCGAAGCAGAACTGTCAAGCTGAGCCACAGAAGGCGCAGCTTTTTTCACCGACTCTTGCTGGACAGGCGCCTGCTCCTCCTGTTGCAACAGCCCTTCAAGCTGTAACAAGGCTGCTGGAAAAAGGGTTTGCACCTTCCCCATGGCCTTCCCGCCGATAGTCAGCGAGCTGCTGCTCAAATAATACAACTGATTGGGGCAAGGCTCATCAGAGTCAATATCTACTTTCAACGGTAAGATCTTTTCAATGCCAGTCTTCACAAAACGAATTTTTTGGATATATTGCTCTTCAAAAAGTGTGCTGTAAACCCCGGACATAATATTGGCTATTTCACCAAAGGCATCTTCAGTATCTTCACCAAACTCTTCGTCTAAGACGACTTTCTCAAGCTCTGCAGGTGGCAGCATAATCAGGGTGCCACCAATATAAATGGCATCTTTTAAGCCGACAAAAAGATAACTCTTGCCATCAAGTTCACCCACCACATCCATATAGGCAAGGACCTGCTTTCCAGCAGCCTCTTCCATAAAGTAATCTTCTTTTGTTACAAGGCGACATTCCATATCAGTGAGAGCGACTTCCACACCCAGCAGGGCGCCCATTTCTTCTCCCATTTTCAGACGACAGGACTCCAGCAGGGCATCCACACGTTTATTGTGCTTCTTCGTATCAAAGTCAGGAACAGATGCTTGCTTGACCTGTGGTTCCGGGACAGCAGCAGATTCTACTCTCCCGCCCTCCTCCCTCTTGGCAGTGATGGTACTTGGCGGCTTTAAGTCCTCCTCTTTAGTCTCAACTCTTTTGGCAGAAACAGTACTCACCGGTTTTGGCGGTGCAACCACAGGGGCAGCCTCAACTGCAGGTTCATCAGATTCAAGGCCAAAGGTTGCTGCCGGCAGAAGCATAACAAGATTTCCCATCTGCCGGTCATTGAGGGTCATCACTGATAAAACTTGATAATACAGCTGATCTGGCACTGGTTCGTCAGAATCAATAGTCACCTTCACAGGAATAATGACTTCCTGAGTCTTTCTGACAAAACGACAGCTGTCAGGGTACATCTCCTCGAACACCTTGGTATAGGAACCGGCTATAATATTGGCGATTTCACCATAAGAATCCTCTGTATCTTCATCATATTTGCCGGAACTGACCACCTCGTCAAGGGAAGCCTCCGGCAGCATGATCAAGGTGCCGCCAAGACGAATGGCATCTTTTACTTCAAGCAGAAGGCAGCCCTGTCCCTGAATGTCGCCAGTGATATCGAGCTTGGCCGCAACCTGTTTTCCCGACAGTTGGTCAAAGGCATCTTCTTTGGAGATAAACTGCCGCTGAAAATCTGAAAGAATGAACGTCGCGCCAATAAGGCCACTGACCTCATCCTGAATCCTCGTTCGCACAGATTCAAGAATCTTATCAATTCGTTGTTGCGCTTTTTTCATACCATGCCGGGACTCAATAAAGAAGAAAGGACAAAAGATGGCTGCCAATACGCTGCTTCACCTCTCGTATCGACCAAAAAAAATTATTATTTACAACAACTGCGCAACATACCCGAAATTGCCAGCCCGGTGAAAAAGAAACCAGTAGGATCCCAAAGAGTTATCTGGCAACACAAACGTACTTGAGTAACAGGGACGGGGACATCGTGCGATTTCAGCCATTCACTATATACTTGAGTTCCACAAGAAACTGGCCGCTCTCCATACCAAAGGGAACCGCAACCCTTCTTGCCGCCAGCATCCCGCCAACTCGATACGATTCGCCCACGACTGATGTGGGAATAGCAAGCTCAACCTTCACTCCATACCCGGCAAAAGAAATCTTCAGATTGCCAGCAATCATATTGGCAATTTCACCAATGGCATCCTTCACATCTTCATTCAATGTATCAACATCCATGCCAAGAAAACCACTGGTAATGGCCATGGCCACTGCCGCCGGGCAATGCACAGCGAGCATTCCCCGAATATCGCCGCCGAGACCAAGCATCGAGGTAATATTGGATGTGATCTCAGCCCCTGCTCCCTCCAGCGGTTCTCCGACCACAAGATCAATCATCAGCATGGTGGAAAAAACATCCGTGGCAGCACTTACGATATCTTGCCCTATATCCATTTTGCTATCTATCCTTGCGTATTAAATATCTAACCTTGATTTTAAGAAAAAGTATTATTTTTCAAGCTGTAACTCAATTAAAAACTCACCGTTCTCGGTTTTGAAAGGCAGGATAGTCATATCAACATCGGTTGCAGCCTGAAACCCATACTCATGACCGGCAATAGTAGACGGCAGAGAAAGCTCAATGTCTCTGCCGTTCTGGGACAGAATCGTTTTAACATTGCCACCAAGCATATTGGCTAGTTCACCGACGGCATCACGAACATCGTCGTTAATTGCATCTACGTCCATCCCCAGAAAACTGCTGGTAATAGCCATGGCAACAGCATTTGGTATATGAATTGCGAGAACTCCTTTATGAGTTCCCGCAAGACCGATCATGCCCGTAATCGTATCATGCAGGGTTCCACTTTCTTGTAATGGAGGTCCGGCAACAGAAACTTCCATCATCACCATGGTTGAGAAAATTTCCATGGTTGACTCAATAATTTTTTCAGAGATATCCATAAAGCACCTTTTTTTATCCGAAAGTCGTCAGCAGTTCAGAATATGCCATGCTGAACACCTTAAGAATACTAATTATTGTTTTAACCAACGCAATCGCACGCGGCTGCCATCCTGGATTATTTTAAGAAAGGGCCAAGCACTTCATTCACCATGTCTGCAGTGAAGGGCTTTTTAATTGCCCCCACAGCCCCCAGAGACTTGGCCTCACCAATAATATCATCCCCGGTCTCCGTCGAAATCATAAACACCGGGATACCTTTTATGTTGGGGCGATTAGCCTTTTCTCTGAGAAAAGAGATGCCATCCATGTTCGGCATATTAATATCGCTGAGCACGATATCCACCGACTCTTTCTCCAGTACCTCAAGAGCCTGCAGTCCATCGGCCGCCTCGAAGATGTTATCAAATTCGATTCCTGCCTGACGCAGTGACCTGCCGACAATTTTTCGCATCGTACTTGAATCATCCACCAACAAAACATTATTACCCATTATATCCTCCAAAAAATAATTCCATGTGCTGCTGACGAGCACGACTGTCGCGGGAAGGCCAGCTTTAACATACTATAAAAGCTCACCACTCCAGCACTGCATATCCTAACCACAGTCTCGTTCACCTGAACTCACTGGCACCTTCTTATTCATTATTAAAACCCTTTTTATTTTTGCCAATAATTAACTCCTTCGTCAATGCTAATCATAAAATATTCTTTAAAAGTCTCTTCCCCCAAGCCACTTTGCCCGATCCTTAATCAAAGAAACAAACAACCTTCCCTAACGGAACAGAAATTGCATCAGTAAGATTTAATCCCTATTTAAAAAAACCATATGCAGCAGAAAATAGTCTGGACCTCCAAATGAACAGAACGATAGCGATCATCTATTATCGGGTTTTTAGCAAGAGGGCCTGAACTTTTCCCTCATTTCTCATCATGAAAAAAATATTCTTTCTTCTCATAATTATCCTTACCGCCACTGCCGGACAGGCCTCGCCTCAGCCGAGTCTTCAGCATATCAGCAAGAGCTACGGCAACAACAGTGCCCAGCTCATCTGTTCTTTTACTTCCATCCCCGAATATTCCATTAATAACAATGACAAACGAGTCGATCTGATACTGAAAAACACACTGGCAGCCCCTGACCTTTCCACCCCTGAAACCGACGACAAGATAGTCAAAATATTGTCACTAACCAAGACAGACACTACGACGATCTCTCTTTTTTTCCGATATCCACCTCAGAAAGTCAAAGTTACCCCAGGTCAAAAGGTGAACACATTGGTCCTCGACGTCCTGCTTGGGGACAGCTTTGCAACACCAGATCTTGCAGGAAAAAAACAGGAGAAGACTGTTCAGCAAAAAACAAAAAAAGATCTATCAAATCCAGTAAATGCATCACCATACGCTGGAAACTGGAAAAAATTTATCAAAGAATATGAGGCTGAAATCGAGATTGACCCAGCAGTGCAGTTTTCTCTGGTTCCCTTTCCAGCAATCACTCTACTTCCTCCGGAAGCAGAAAAAAATATCGAGATCCTCTCCCCTGCAATCAGAGAGGATGGCAGACGCTCCCTCTGGAACAACCTGATCCCTGTAATTATTGAACAGATAAATGCGGAGCAAGACCTGGACATCAGGAAAAAGCTGAGCCTCACCTACGGCGAGATCCTCCTGCGTGCAGGCAACTATAATGAGGCATATAAACAATTTTTTCTTTTATCTACCCAATTTCCGAAAGAACCTGTCGGCATTCTGGCACGGTATCTTCTCCTGCACCTGCAGGCCGAATACGCAGACCCCTGGCTTGCTGATATCGAGCTGAAAAACTTTGAACCAACCCTGGACAAAAACAGCCCAGCCTTTCCCTGGTTGATTCTGAGCCGCATCGAAACCGCCCTGGCGACAAAACAACTTGACCAGATGCTGCCCTTGCTGCAACGCAATGACGTCTCCTATCCTGCCGGAATCGACAAGCTCAAAGCCATGCGCCAGGGGGATTACTGGCTTGCGAGCAAGGATTTCAGCAAGGCTCTCGCCCTGTATCAGCCCCTCGACAAAGCTGGAATACTCTCAGGAAACAGCAGCTCGCTTAATGGCTACTGCAGCGCCCTGTATCACCAAAAAGAATTTAAACAGGCGGCAGAGTGCTATGATCGTCTGGCCAAAGACGACTCAATCAATGTCCGGCAACATCTTGACATGATCAGCTTTCGAAAGGTCATGGCGCAACTTCATCTCACTCCCGAGGCTAACCTGCTCAACCGTTTTGCCCAGATTGAAATGACCTACCCCAATACCGATGCCGGCGCCAGGGCTGCCCTGAAACAAATTGACATCAAAATACTCACCCTCAAAAACTGGGAGAAACAGGCCCTCACCTACTATCACGCCATCGCAGAAACCGCTGAATCCCGCTCAATTCGAGAAGAAGCAGCCTTCAAAGAGGCGCTTACCTACCATTTACTTGACCAGAAAGCTGAATGTGTTGAACATCTCATGGCCTTTCTCAAGGATTTCAAGAGCGGCTCTCTGCATAATACCGGACTGGCATTGCTTATTGACGTCCTGCCAAGCCTTCTCAAAGAACATAACAAGAATGGGAAGTATATTGAGACCCTGATACTGGCCAAACAAAATAAATTTCTGTTTGTGAACAACTTGATCGACACAAGTCTGCTCGCCGAGATGGCCGAGGCCTATCGTCAACTCAGTTTATTCAATGAGGCCTCAAAAATGTACCGCTACCTCATGGAGGTTCACGCCCAGGAAGACGAGAACCCCTACTACCTCCCTCTGATCAAGATTGCTTACGAACAGGGGGACTCTGATCTGGTGGAAGTGTACGCAGACCAGTATTCCTCCCATTTCCCCAAAGGGCAGGACAGAGACAGTATCCTTTATTATCGATTACAAAATCTATCGACCCACAATAAATATAAAGAGGCCTTAGCTCTCGTTTCAGGAAAGAATTTCAAAGACCCTAAATTCAAGCTCCTCGAAGCCTCTCTTTTATTTCATCTCAATGAGTACGCAAAGGCCAGGACAATTCTCGAAGAACTGAAAATCTCTGAGGCAACGCAAGAGCAGGACCCTCTTTTTATGCTTGCCGAATGCCATTATCAATTAAATGATCTTGATAAAGCGGAAAAACTCTTTCTTCCCTTACAGCAGGCCAAATTATTTCAGGATCAGTCGATGTTCAGACTGGCAGAGATTGCCCGACAAAAGGGACAAAAGGAACAGGCTCTAAAACTTTTCAAACAGATTGTCGAAACAGGAAAAAACCCTTTATGGCAGAAACTGGCCAAAAAGGAACTGGAGCTCACCGCGCTCAACAAATAATCAGGACAGGAGCTCCCGCTTCTTCCTGATTGAACTCAGACAAAGGGTACTTTCCATGGAAAAACTCTCTCTTTTTGACGCAAACATTCACCTTCTTAAAAAAACGCTGGACCTGCGTTCAGCCAATCAACGGGTTATCGCATCAAACATCGCCAACGCCGACACCCCCGGTTTTGCCCCGTCCCGCTTTGAGTTTGAGAAGGAACTGGAGCAAGCAGTACAGGGAAAAGGCAAAACCACTGCAACCCATCCCGGCCATTTCCCCATTGGTACCGCCGACCTGCAAAACGTCACCGGTACCCTGACAACAAATGCCGATACGACAGGCATTGGGGATCAAAACGGAGTCAGCGTTGATGAGGAGATGCTCGCCCTCTCTGAAAATGAGCTCATGTATGAAACTGCGGCCCAATTATTGAAGAAGAAGTTATCGCTGTTAAGCTACGTCGTTCAAGGCGGCCAATAACTTTTCTTAATTAACTCTCCGAGGAGATTTACTCATGGATATTTTCAACACATTCGACGTCAGCGCATCCGCCCTGAAGGCACAGAGAATTCGTCTCGACACAATCAGCTCTAATCTGGCCAATGTGGAAACAACCTCAACTCCTGAGGGTGGCCCCTACAAGAAGAAATCCGTTCATTTCCAAAGCCAGCCTCTATCCTTTAAAGAGCAGCTTGATGGAAAACTCAAAAACACCATCCAGGGAGTTGAGGTCTCAGAGATTCTCGAAGATCAGGATGAACCGCTCCGGATTTACAACCCATCCCATCCCGATGCGGGTGAGGATGGCTATGTTGCCATGCCCAATGTCAATGTGTTAAAAGAGATGGTGGACATGACATCGGCAACCAGGGCCTATGAGGCCAATACCACGGTGATCAAATCGGCTAAACGAATGGCCTTGAAAGCACTTGAGATAGGGAGGTAACAGAAAATGAGTATAGAGATGAGCGGTGTAGGGGCATCAATGTCCCTGCGCCCGGCAGACACCAGCCCTGTTTCCTCTGCCAAAAGTGGGTTTGGAGACATTATGAAATCCACTATTCAGCAGGTGAACCAGATGCAGAATACCGGAGAGCAGGCTATCCAACAACTGAACACCGGCAAGGCCGAGAGTCTGCATGAAGTTATGATTGCCGTGGAAGAGGCTGATATTTCTTTGAAGATGCTGGTTCAGATGCGAAACAAGGCCCTTCAGGCCTATGAAGAAGTAATGCGGATGCAGATCTAGAGACCGTTATAAACCAGGCATTTTTTTGTGCCTGCTTTATTCACGGATCTTTACGCCCACAACAAGCGAATCTTTTCTGGCTTATTGATGGGGCTGCTGAAAAACACCAAGAATGGAGCCATAAGCAAGGTCTAACCCCTGCTTACTTTCCTTATACCCCTTTAACTATCTCAAAGAAACTGCCGGTCTTCTCTTTCCGGCTGGTTCTCTGAACAGGCGCCTTCCGGGCAAACAGCCATCATAAAAAAGGATTTTTTCATGGCAGACGAAAGAACAACATCTCCGCTCACCAGAGAAACGGCTGCAGGCGGTGGCATTGAACGCAAAAACATTCTGAGGCTGATCGCTGAATGGCCACTTTCACGGCAATTAGCCCTTGCAGGGGTTGCACTTATTTCAATTGCCCTGTTTGCGGTCATCATCGTCCAGTCGCAAACAGCAACACAGCAGTTGCTCTACGCCAATCTCAACGAAACCGATGCCGGTTCAGTAGTCAACTGGCTCAAAGGGCAGAAGATCCCCTATCAACTGAAGAATGACGGCAAGAACATCTGGGTTCCGGCGGACAAGCTCTACGAAACCCGACTCGAACTTGCTGCAAGCGGCCTGCCATCCGGAGGTGGTGTTGGCTTTGAGATTTTTGACAAACAGAGCTTCGCCCTTACCGATTTTGTCCAGAAGGTGAATTACACCCGAGCTCTGCAGGGAGAACTCGCTCGAACCATCAGCTCCCTGGGGCCGGTTGAAGCGACTCGCGTCCATCTGGCCCTACCGGAAAAACGCCTCTTTGAAAACCAGCAGAAACCGGCAACAGCCTCCGTCATTGTTACCCTGAAATCAGGTCAAACCCTTGATAAAGATCAGGTTCAAGGGGTCGTGCATCTGGTGGCAGGATCGGTCACCGGGATGAATCCTGAAAATGTCAAGGTCATCGACGCCTCCGGCAAGGAACTGAGCAGCACTAAAAAAGAGGACTCTGACCAGAGCCTCTCCCTGGACATGCTGGCCTTTCAGCAGGAAGTGGAACAACGGATGGAGGCCCGAGCCCTGAATCTCCTCGACAAGACCCTGGGTGTGGACAAATCCATGGTCCGCGTCTCAGCAACTCTGGATTTCGCCAAGGTGGAAAAAACCCAGGAGCTTTTTGACGCCGACGACCCGGTAATCCGCAGCGAGCAACAGCAGCAGGAAGTGAGCAGCAGCCAAAGCAGTGGCGGTGTCCCGGGTGTACAATCCAATCTCCAGGGCAATGCGCCAGAGCAGGCAAAAACCGGCCCCTCCTCCAGTAAAAATTCCCGTACCACGAACTACGAAATCAGCAAGACCATCAGCAAAACCATCAACCCTGTCGGCAGCATCACCAAACTCTCGGTGTCTGTCCTGGTGGCAGACAAGATTATTCCCGGCAAAGACAAGGAACCTGCCACCACCCAGCCCCGGACCGAAGAGGAGCTCAAATCCCTTGAGAATATGGTCACAAGCGCTTTAGGACTGGTGAAAACACGAGGCGACAGTCTCAACATTGTCTCTATGCCCTTTACCGAGCCCCCAAAGGATGTGGCCATAGCCGAAGGAACTCCTGCCAACAAGCTGTATGAATATCTTCCCTTCATCAAATACGGCTTGATTGGTGTTGGCGTACTGCTTATTTATTTCTTACTGATCCGCCCGGTTATCAAAACATTAAAAGGAGAAGTAACCCAGCACAACAAAACTGTGGCCGACATGGAACGAGAGCAAGCCGCTCCGCCAATGGAGGAAGCTGAACCTGAAGTGCTTCCCGATGAAATGATCCTGCATATGCGCAAGGACATTGCAAGGAATCAGGTCCCGACCGCCTATATTATAAAGAACTGGATTCAGGAAGGATAAAGAAGGTTAATGAATGAATTTTAAAACTCTTACCGGCATCAATAAGGCCGCAGTCCTCCTCATCTGTCTGGGCGAAGAGGCCACTTCCAAGATTTTTCAGGAGCTCTCTGACGATGAAATCCGCCAGGTAACACGCACCATGGCCACCATTGACCACATCCCTGAAAATATTAAAGACAAGGTCTTTGCTAATTATGCCGAAACCCAGAAGGAACTGGCCGGTCTGTTTGTCAAGGGCGCTGAATTCGCCAAAAAGGCCATTTCCTCTGCCGGATCGGAAGAACGTGCGGCTGAACTTATGGAACAATTTGTCTCCGGAACCGAGTCACGTCCCCTGGAGACCATCGCCATGATGCATCCAAAAATGGTGGCAGGCCTGCTCGAGAAAGAGCATCCCCAGACCATGGCCCTTATTCTCTCCACCCAGCATGTGGAACACGCAAGCGAGATTTTGGCCAATCTCCCCGAAGAAGTTCGTGCGGATGTCATCTACCGGATCGCCAAGATTGAGAAAGTTTCCACGGAGGTTATCACCCGCATTGAAGATGCCCTGCATCGAGAAATCGGCCTTGTCGGCAGCAAAGAGCAGAAACAGGTAGGAGGGCTGGATAAAGTTGTCGACCTCCTGGATCACATGAAAAACAGTATGGATACGGAAATCCTCGAATCCATCGAGCAGACAGACCCGGATATGGCCGAAGAAATTCGTAAACGCATGTTCACCTTTGAAAATCTGGTGGCCCTCGATGGCCGTTCACTCCAGCTCATTCTCCGTGAGGTCAGTAACGACTCCCTGACCCTTGCCCTGAAATCAGCCTCCGATGAGATGAAAGAAAAGATCTTTGCCAATATGTCATCCCGCGCCGGTGACATGATTCGTGACGACCTCGATGCTATGGGACCGGTAAGACTTTCCGAGGTTGAGGCCATGCAGCAGACCATCGTCAAGATTGCCATGAAACTTCAGGATGAAGGGAAAATAGTTCTCGGATCAGGGAGTGGCGATGAGCTTGTCTAAAATTTACAAACATAGTGACTCCTTTGTTGCAAAACAACTTCTCCCCTCCCAAGGCTCCTCCTCGGTGTCCTCCTGGCAGGAGACATCAGGACTACCGCCTCGGCAATCCTTTGTCGCTGACGGCCCCCATGGTGGAAATATTGTCTCCAGTCAAAATCCTGACCTGCCTGGTCAATCTTCCAAGGCAGAGGTTGCCGTTGCTGCAGCACCTCCTCCAGAGCCATTAGTCCCCGCCGTTGACCTGGATGTGCTCCGACAACGGGCATTTTCCGAAGGTGTGATTGAAGGAAGGCGCCAGGCGGATAAAGATTTTGGCAACGCTGCCCTTACCCTGCAGTCAGCCTGCAATCAATTAACAAACCTGCATGAAACGATACTGCGCAACAATCTCGATGAGATGCACAGGCTGGTCATGCTCATTGCCGAAAAGATCATCCGCCATTCCATTGATGAACAGAGTAATACAATTCTTGCTACCATTGAGGACGCCATTCGCCTTGCCGTTAAGTCTGAAGAATTCCAGATCAGGATCAACCCGCAAGATCTTGAGGCTATCCAGGCCAAGAAAAAGGAACTCATTGACGACATCAGTGGACTAGACAATATCGTTCTCAAGACAGATAAGTCCATAGAGCGCGGCGGTTGCATCCTGGAATCAGCCCATTGCACCGTTGATGCGACCGTCGACAGCCAGTTGCAAGTCATCAGAGAAACCCTTGAATCTTCTCAGGAATCAGGCCCCTTGACTGCCTCCGTCGTGGAAGAACCTCTACAGAAAATCCTTTAGCCATGTCCTCCCTCTCCCCTGCAGCCACCGCCATTGCCAATCTCAACCCGATTAAGGTCTGGGGAAAAGTCACCCGCATTGTCGGGCTGGTGGTCGAGGGATCCTGTCCTTCCTCTTCCATTGGCTCTCTCTGTCAACTGACTCCGCTGGACCGGAACAAGGAGCCAATTATGGCGGAGATCGTCGGCTTCAAGGATTCGCGTGCCCTGCTCATGCCCCTGGGTGAACTGCGTGGCCTGGGACCTGGCAGCCAGATAAGGATCATCAAGGACAGCGCCACCATCCAGGTTGGCGACACGCTTCTGGGGCGGGTCATTGACGCCATGGAAAACCCCCTGGACGGACTCCCAGCCCCTTTGCTCACTCAGGAAAAGGCCATCTACGCCCTGCCGCCGGGGCCCATGCAGCGAGCAAACATATCCGAATCCCTGGATCTGGGGATTCGCTCAATCAACGGCCTGACTACCTGCGGTATGGGTCAGCGCATGGGGATTATGGCGGGCTCCGGCGTAGGCAAAAGTGTGCTTCTGGGCATGATGGCCCGGTATGCCAGAGCCGATATCAATGTCATTGCATTGATTGGCGAACGCGGACGGGAAGTGCGGGAATTTATCGAACGTGATCTTGGCAAGGATGGCCTGGCTCGCTCAGTGATTGTGGTAGTCACCTCGGATCAATCCCCTTTACTGCGAATGCGGGGTGCCTTTGTGGCCACTGCCATCGCTGAATTCTTTTGTGGTCAGGGAAAAAATGTCCTGCTAATGATGGACTCCGTCACCCGATTTGCCATGGCCATGCGGGAGATTGGTCTTGCCGTGGGCGAACCCCCTACGACCAAAGGCTACACCCCTTCGGTCTTTGCCACCCTACCGAAACTCCTGGAACGGGCCGGCCGCTTCAGCGGCAAGGGATCCATCACCGGACTTTACACAGTCCTGGTCGATGGTGATGATATGACCGAACCGGTAGCGGATTCCGTTCGCTCCATCCTTGATGGTCATATTGTCCTTTCCCGAGCCATTGCCGCCAAGAACCATTTCCCGGCCATCGACATTCTCAACTCGACCAGCCGGGTCATGCGTGACATCGTCTCCCCGCGCCATCTTGAACTTGCAGGACAGGTCAGATCCATTCTTGCAACGCACAAGGAGGCAGAAGATCTGATTAACATCGGTGCCTACGCCAAAGGCTCGAATCCTAAAATTGATTATGCCATCACCAGAATAGATTCAATCAACGACTTTTTAAAGCAGGGCATGACTGAAAGCACCCCACTGAAACAAACCATAGAACAACTTGGGGAACTGCTCAGCGGCAGAAAAGATGATGCCCCACTAAAAAGAGATCGCCGAGGCGAAGACCTCGGCAAGAAATGAGCACATCTTCCACCGCTAGCAGACAGCCTTTTTTGCACTCCAGCACCCTATCATGAAGCCATTTTCCCTCCTGACGGTCCTCAAGCATCGAAAAATCCTGGAAGACCAGGCTATCCATCGCCTGGTCCAGGCACAGGAGGCAGAACAAAACGCACAGCGGCAACTCAACGACAATGAAGAATTCCTCACCAATCTCATTGAGACACTGGCACGCGAGCAAATCAACGGGATTGAAGTAATGAAGCACGCTCAATTCGAACAACGGATCCTCCTGCTCGAAAAGCAGCGTCTGACCTTACAGACCATCCTGCGCGGCAAGAAAGAGGAAGTGAGCCGGGCACAGAAGCATCTGGTCTCCCGCAGTAAAGACCGGAAAATAATGGAAACTCTGCAGACAAAACAGAATGAAGCCTGGCAACTCTATCTGCACCAAAAAGAGACCGCCACCCTTGATGAAATTGCCGTCCTCTTTCATAACAGGGAATAGCCGGAACTGCTGCAAATGAGGGACGGGATCATTCCTCATCGTTTTGTGTTGCTATCTACCGTTGATACTCTTTTTAGTTTCCGGGAAGTTGCACTACGGCCTGTGAAGATTTCCCTGCATCCCGTCCAACTCTCGAAATATGCCCTACCAGGAATCTGCACGGAGCTGTTTTCTTTAAGGCTGGTTGTCCTGATTTACTTTTGCTGGTTTTACTGTATGCGACTGATATCCCAGAGCATTATGCCTACCCCCGTTCATCAACTTCACCTTTGTGGAAGCATCATGAAACAAAAACTCTCTTTCTTTTTCTTGCTCCTCTTGTCTGTGACGACCATCTTCACTCCGGCCTCCTTGCTAGCTGCTGAAGAGCCAAAAGAAACGAAAAGATCAGAAAAGTCTGAAGTTCCCCCAACCACTCCGCCTCAGGAAAAAGCATACTCTTCCGTGGAGGAGCGCCGACTTTATGACACCCTTGAGCAGGAACGGGCAGGTTTACATGAAAAAATAAAAGTATTGGCAGACAGGGAAAAGGAGCTAAAGACCCTCGAACAAGAAGTCGATAAGAAGTTTGAGCAAATGGAAAAAAAGATTCAAGATCTCAAAAAACTGCAGCAAAAAACCGAGGAACTACTCGCCCAGAAAGACGCCGCTGAGCTTAAAAAAATTGAAGAGTTGAGCAAGATATACTCAAAGATGGAACCGGATAAAGCAGCTCTTGCCTTGAGCGTCCTGAAAGATCAACAACTGGCAGCAGACATCATTGCCGGTATGAAAACAAAATCGGCAGCCAAGGTCATGGAACAACTGGACAAACTGAAGGCATCGTCCTTGACCACCACCCTGTCCACCCTGTCAACGGAGTAAAAATTATGGAAGCATCCCTTCCGGCTATCACCCCTGCACCCGTTCCACCCCCTAAATCGCCGGCCCAAAAATCACCGGCAAGTGAAACGGCCTTGCCATTCAGTGATTTTCTGGACGCAGCAACCACCGAAAATGCCCCCCAGGATGCACAGGAATCTGTTGATCCAGAGATATCAGCCTCAACTTCCAGTCAACAGGAAGTCATGGCAGCTGAATTGACGGCCCTATCCTTACAGGAAATGCCGGCTCTCCAGGTCAGTCAAATAATAGCTGGGCAGGAAACTTCTATATCATCTTCCAGTATCGCTGACTCCTTACCCCCTGTTACAGTGGCTACACCAGACATACCTGTTACACCATCTACACCTGTTATCTCTGCCAGTCCTGAACTAAACGCCGTTCAACAGATGACAACAATGCCGACAGACGACCCGATGACAACAACGCAGACTGCTGTTAAAACTGCTCTTGAAGCCGGTGAAAAGGTGTCGCCAACCGAGCCTCTCGGTATAAATAGTCCAAAGAATACTTCACTCTTGACTCAGCAAATTGAATCCATCCTCAATGGGGATCCTCGGAACACCATTGCCGTTCAAACCACTGCCCAACCAGCACCAAATGATTCACTCAATGGCCTCACCTCCCCCTATCTCCAATCCGCTGCAGAGCTTACAGCCATATCAAAACAGCCGGCAACCAAGACAGATGGGGATGTTGACGGAAAATTGACAACAGATGCAGGAAAATCCCTGCGTGACAATATGGGAGAACGCTCGCTGGACACTAAAATCGAGGGCATATCAGATCAACGCAGCTCCGGGAAACAACAGCAGGAGACAGGACAACAGGATAACAACGCCAGCCAGCAAAACACATCCTCAATCCCCCTGCCCATTTCCCACAGCAACAGCGATCCAGCGAGTCAATTTGTTGTCACTGGTCTGGGAACACAAACAGCGGTCACTACACCGGGACATACCTCCGTTAGTCAACCAACAAGCTTACCGCCTGGCGCACAAGTTCCGGCCGAAGAACTTATCAATCATCTTGTTGAACGTTTCAGCATCAATCCTCGCCTGCAAACCAGCAAGATCAGCCTGAATCTTAATCCAGCCGAACTGGGAGCTCTCAAGATTGACATCCTGGTTAAAGGTGACTCCATCAAAGCCCATATTGCCGCCGGCAACCAGCAGATTCAGGAAACCATAGAAAAAAATATGCCCAAGTTACGAACAATCCTCGAACAGCAGGGGTTCACCGTTGAGGATTTTAAGGTAACCCTCGAATCATCAAACTCCAGCAGCAATGATTTTTTCCAGCAACAGTTCTCTTCGAGCCAGGACTCAACGCCTCGAACAACACCGGTTTCCAGCCTGTCATCGTTTGAACTTTCCCTGAATTCTGCCGAGGAGCTTTTAGTCGCTCCATCCATGGACTCAGGCATCAACCTGAGCATATAAACAATACTGCCATGACCACTATTGCCACTGACACCTTTACCACCGCCGCAACCGCTACCACTGCCAAGACCGGTACCTCAACCTCGGCGACTAAAACCGCCGACATTATGGGAAAAGAAGATTTCCTGACCCTGCTGGTGGCCCAACTCCAGAATCAGGATCCACTCAACCCTGATGACCCCACTGAATTTACTGCCCAACTCGCCCAGTTCAGCTCCCTTGAACAGTTATACAATCTGAATGAGAGCATGGCAGGATTGACCACGGCCCAGGCAAATTCCGAAAAACTGTCCGCCCTGAGCCTTATCGGCAAAGAAGTTTCCTACAATGGAAGCTCCTTCACCTTTGAAGGAGACCCCGTCGCGGTCGGCTACCAGTTAGACGGTATTGCCTCAGGCGTCACTTTGTCTATTCAGGATGCCGACGGCAGGACCGTTAAAACCCTGGAGGCTGCCGATACTGAATTGAAGACCGGCAATCATTTTATCACCTGGGATGGAACCGATATGGACGGAGAGACTGTCGCTGACGGCTCCTACAAAATCGTCCTCTCAGCCACCGCCGCTACTTCCGGGGGCAGCGTTGCCGCCGCTCCCCTCATCAGTTCCGAGGTCACCGGCGTGGACCTGAGCAATGGCATGCTGACCACCAAGGCCGGAGAGGTTCTTTTTAACAATCTGATCAGAGTTACAGAGTCCGCGAACAGTCAGGTTTCAGCACTGATGAATTCCACCAGCACCAGCAAACCAGCAACTACGACGGAGACGGCCACAGGGACAGTGGCCGCTATAACCGCTGACAATACTGCTTCCAAGGATGATGAGCAGACGGCCCAGGATATTATCACCAATTATATCAAAACACTTTAAACCCTGCACCGGCATTACCGTTTCATCACCGGAACATACAAGGAGGCATCATCCATGGGAATCTCAAGCGCACTCTACAGCGGCGTCAGCGGACTGAACACCAACTCACAGGCCATGAGCGTTATCGGTAACAATCTGGCCAACACCAATACCCTCGGTTTTAAAGGATCACGTACCATCTTTTCCGACCTGCTTTCCAGCACCGTCTTTGGTTCCGGCGGTGCATCCCAGGTCGGCCGTGGTGTCGGCATGTCCAAGGTTGACAGCATCTTCAGCCAGGGCACCTTTGAATCCACCGAAACTGATACCGACCTTGCCATTGAAGGAGACGGCTTCTTCATGCTCAAGGAGCTCGGTAATAATACCAGCTTCTATTCCCGAGCCGGTGCCTTTCGCTTTGATGAAGACGGCTATCTGGTCAACCCCGAAGGATTACGAGTCCAGGGCAAATCCTTTGATCCTGCCACAAACGAACTCGTTGCCGGTGACCCAACTGATATTGTGGTGGAAAGTGTTGGCCTAATTCCGGGTAAGGTTACAGACACCCTGACCTTGAACAGTAACCTTGATGCCAGTACGATCGCCATTCCAGCAGCTACCGCTTTTGATCCTGCAAATACTACGACATATAACTATGCTGCTTCTACCCAGACCTATGACACCCTAGGCAATCCACATATTGTCACCACCTATTTCCGTAAAGATGCTGTCGCTGCTAACACCTGGAACTGGTTCTGGAGCGCGGAAGATTCTGCTGGAGTAGCCCTTGGAAATGCTGCAGGATCAGCGGCCGCAGGACAAATAGAGTTTACGGCTGATGGCCTGCTTGATACAACCATAGTCGGAAATGGTAGCGGAGCCATCATTGCTGCTGATCTCGATTGGGATAATGGCTCTACCCTTACTGGAATCACGGTGAACTTTGACACAACCCAGTTTAACAATGTTTCCAAGGTTATCTCGCAAGACCAGAATGGTTATTCCTCGGGCAATCTTACCAATGTCACCATTAACAACGAGGGCATCATCATTGCTTCCTATTCTAACGGCGAACAGACCCAGATTGCCAACATCACCCTTGCCAAATTCACCAATCCCAATGGCCTTAACCTGGTCGGCAGCAACCTGTTTCTGGCCTCAGATCAATCCGGAGTCCCGCGCGTCGGCCTGCCAGGTCCTGAACTAGGAAAAGTCTTTACCAACTCCCTGGAGCAGTCCAACGTCGATATGGGTAAGGAGTTTGTCAATATGATCACAATACAGCGCGGATTCCAAGCCAATTCAAAGATTATCACCACCGTCGATGAACTGCTGGGAGAGTTGATCAATCTCAAACGTTAATTATCTGTCAAACTCTTGACTATGAAGAACGGTGGGCTGGTTCTAAATCCCGGCCCACCGTTTTCCTGTTCTCAGGACACTCTCCCCTCCTGCTGTGGTTTTCCACCACCCTCTCTTCTGAATTTATCCCGGTTGTTTTCCACGACCACTATTCTGGAATAAAAATTGCATACTTGAGTTTTCAGGAACATCGCCTTAAAATGCGGATAAATTTCTTCCATTTTTCGTATTTCTTAAATAAATCAATATTATTCAAAAGATCTTCCTGCAGAAGCGACACAACACCGAAAAGATTTTCTGAGATCATTGCAAGACAATTGATCCGCGCAACTGACCACAGCAAATTTTGCTAATTGACACGTATTCTTAAATTATTTTTTCCTTCACCTAAAAGGATTCACCTATCATGGCTGAGAAAGATGACAAAAAACCAGAACCAGTTGCCATAGGTAACCAGGGAGGCAAAAAGAAGAAGCTCATTATCATTGCTGGAGGCGCCCTGCTGCTCATCATCATCCTCGGGGTTGCAGCCTTTTTTCTTCTCAAAAAAGACCCAGCCAAGGAAGAAAAACACGGAGACGAGCCGGCAGCAGTGCATGCACCTGACCTCAACCCTTCTGCTACCATTGGCCCCATGGTTGAGATAAAAGAATTTATTGTCAACATTATCAGTGAAGGAGACAGGCACTATGTCAAGGCCTCCATGACCATTGAGCTTGTCGGCAGCGCTGGAGCGGCAGGAGCAGCAGGCGGAGGAGGCCACGGTGAGGCGGCAGGCGGAAAGGATCCAGCCACAGAAGAAGTGACCCAGCGTATGCCCCAGATTCGTGACAGCATCCTCATGCTTATTGGCAACAAAACCTATGATGAGCTCCAGGACATTCAAGGAAAGAAGCAGCTCAAGGCCGAACTGATCAGCAAGCTCAACTCTATTCTGCACAAAGGGAAGGTGAAAGAAATCTATTTCACCGATTTTATTGTTCAATAACGGCAGGAATTAAAGATAATTGAATGCAGAGGTCGGCAGGGAAACAAAATCCAATGGCAAGAATATAAGACGAATTGTCAAGGAACCAAATAATAGCTGTTTTTTTACTCTCATCAGATATTATCAGGACTTTTGGCCTTCAAGCTTTGTCTTCGCGTATCAAGAACCTGTCATTATAATTAAAAAGACTTCATCTGAGAACAGCATTGGAACCCATTCTTTCCAGACAAGAAATTGCGGATCTGCTTTCCGCCATTAAAGAGGGGCGAGTCGCCATTGAGGCAGCGCCGTCTGAGCAAACGGCTAAATTCGCCAATGCCGCCCCGATCAACCTCTTTCATGCGTCCAATAAAAGTAACTGCCAACTGCGGATTCCCAACTTTGATATCATTCTTGACTCCTTTGCTCAAAACTATTCGATCTCTCTGACCAATCAACTGCAAAGAACCTTTACGATCAATCGAATCGCCATTGAGTGTTCCACCTTCCATGACTTCATGAGTTCTCAGAAGAACTCGGGGGCCATCGGAGTTCTCAATCTTGAGCCCTTAAAACAGGGTGCCCTCTGTATCCTTGACCAGCAGCTTTCTTTTACCTTGATCGAGATCATGCTGGGGGCATCCAGCGACCTTGAGCCCCTGAAACTCGATCGACACCTGACCACCATTGAACTTAACATCCTCAAATCAATCATGGCCAAGGCCTGTGATGACCTGAGCAAGACCTTAAAACCCCTGATAAAACTGAATTCCTCTCTTATCAAAGTCGAAAACAACCCCAGAATGGTTTCCATCACCGATGCCGAATCCGAGGTCTTTGTCGGTTGTTTCAAGGTTCAGATTAGCAATCTCTCAGGTGAGCTAAAGATACTGTTCCCCTTGGCGACCCTGGAACCACTGAAGGAAAAACTGAGAGACCTGCTTTCCGTCAAAACCAGCAAATTCAGTGAATGGAGTGACCGAATCATTGATCAGGTTCTCGATATGCCCGCCACAATTATTGCCCAGTCAGGGACCATCTCGCTCCCCCTGCACAAAATACTCTCTTTCAAGAAAGATGATATTATTCCACTGGACTACAATCCCAATGCCCCGCTTAGGGTGCTCATTGAAGAGAGTCCAAAATTCCTGGCAAAACCCGGGATGCACGCGGGGAAGAAAGCAATCAGCCTGACCGGCGTTCTTTCTTCTCCTGCCCGCGAATGAAAAGAATTGATCAATGCCGTAAACAGATGGTCCAAAGCATCAAGGTGTTAGAAAGAACCCAAGCCGTCGCACAAAAAAAACTTGAACTTATGAGTGCCTTACAGCTTATTTTCTTTTTTTTACAAGAAAATAAGCTGCGAAGAGCTCTTAACCCGTTTATCGGGGTCAGGTTCATAAACGGCATAAGGGGCCGTAAAGAAATGGAAAAAAATGTACAAGTTATTTCTGAACGGCCCCTAAAGAACAACCCATGGAATCCACCCCTGTGAACCCGATGAATGGAAAACCAGACCCAGACGAATTGAAAGAGCTTCTTAAGGACGACGCCGTCCACAGCAAAATTCCCG
>JAFLKM010000041.1:45708-47658 GCA_019163335.1 Desulfobulbaceae bacterium
CCAGACGAATTGAAAGAGCTTCTTAAGGACGACGCCGTCCACAGCAAAATTCCCGGCAGCAACCGTGGCCTTGAATTTCTTTACGATGTTCCCCTGCAGATCTCCGTTGAGGTCGGACGCAGCAAGATCCTTTTGCGCGACCTTTTAAAAATGGGCGAAGGATATGTAATCGAACTCGACAAGCTGGCTGGCGAGCCCCTGGACCTCTATGTTAACTCGCGCCTCATTGCCCGAGGAGAGGCGGTCATGGTGGGAGAGAAATTCGGGATTAAATTAACAGAGGTGGTCAGCACCGCTGATCGCGTCGAAAATCTTGGATGACAGCCGGAAAAATGCTCTTACCCCTACGCCTGCTCCTCGTCCCTATCCTTGTCTGCCTTTCGGTGCAGACTGCCGTGGCCGGCACGGAACCGCTTTTTTCTCTGTCTGCCACCCTGAGGCTTTTCTGGGGACTTTTGATCGTCCTTGGCGTCCTTCTGATTGTCTATGCCCTGGTCAAGAAAAAACTCTCTTTCCTCAATGCCGGCAGTGGCAAGTCAGTCATCACGATTGTTGAGATGCGGCACCTGATGCCAAAGAAGTCCCTGTGCCTGATCAAGGTCCGCGACCAGGAATTTCTGCTTGGACTGGGCAATGATCAAATTCATCTGATAGCAGCGATCCAGCCATCCTCCCATGAAGCCATAAAAACTCCAGACCACAAGGACTTTGCCACCGCCCTTACGGTTGCAGAAACGGCTGAGAACCCCTGATAATGATAACAACAGCCACTCAACAAAGAAGTTTAAGGGGAATACCCTGGGGGGTGCTGCTACTCTCGGCAATCCTGTTTGCCCCGACAATCAGTGCAGCGGTGGGCCTGCCGACCATCACCCTTGGCGTGGAGGATGCCAACACCCCTGAACAGGTATCAACGGCCATTCAGGTGCTTTTTCTCCTGACCATCCTCTCCATCGCCCCGGCCATCCTGCTCATGACCACCTGCTTTACCCGCATAGTCATCGTCCTTGGCTTTATCCGGCAGGCCATGGGTACCCAGAATATGCCGCCCACCCAGATCATCATCGGCCTGTCGCTGTTTCTCTCTTTTTTTATCATGTCACCGACCCTCAATGCCATTAACGACAACGCCCTGCAGCCCTACATGAAGAAAACGATCAGCCAGGAAGAGGCCTTAAAGCAAGCGATTACCCCCATGCGCACCTTCATGTTTTCGCAGGTCAAGGAAGAAGAACTGACTCTTTTTGCCGATATCACCCTTGCCAACAAGCCCTTTGACCAGAACGACATCCCCACCATGACCCTGATTCCAGCCTTCATGCTTTCTGAGCTGAAACGATCCTTCCAGATGGGCTTCATGATCTATGTCCCTTTTCTGGTCATCGATATGATCGTTGCCTCAGTCCTTATGTCCATGGGTATGATGATGCTGCCCCCGGTTATCATCTCCATGCCCTTCAAGCTGCTGCTCTTCGTTCTGGTTGATGGATGGGGGCTGATTGTCGGCTCGCTGGTGCAGAGTTTCAAATAATCCATGCCGACGGTGAAGGCGCTGACAGGAAAAAAAACCTTAGCGCCAGCCTTTGGCCTGCAATCTTCATCCCCATCCAGGTGAACACATCATGACCCCTGAATTTGTCATCGATATCGCCAGAAAGGCGATCCAAGTCACCCTTCTGGTTTCAGCCCCCATGCTCTTGTCCGGAATGATCATTGGTCTTCTGGTTTCCATCTTCCAGGCTGCCACCCAGATCAATGAGCAGACCATGACCTTTATCCCCAAGCTCGTTGTGGTCTTTCTCTCTCTGCTCATCTTCGCCCCCTGGATCATGCATACCATGATTACCTTTACCAACGGTATTTTTGAATCCATGGCAAGTTTTTAGAGACCGTTAAGAAAAGAGCAACGCTTCTCTGCTCTTTTCTTTTACGGACTCTTATGCCGCGCCC
>JAFLKM010000041.1:47758-70463 GCA_019163335.1 Desulfobulbaceae bacterium
AGAAAAGAGCAACGCTTCTCTGCTCTTTTCTTTTACGGACTCTTATGCCGCGCCCAGGAACCAGCAAGCAGTACCGCTGGTTCCTGGCGCGGCGTCTAGCCAGAAATCGGCAAGCAGTTCCGATAGCTCCTGGCATGGCCTCTGGCAATAAACCAGCGCAGAAAAGGGGAAAGAACAGGCAAAGTCCTTCCCTTGCCTGCCCGGCTTTACGGGCTCTTAAACCGCTCCAAAGAAACAGCAACTTTTACCAGCTGTTTCTTTAAATGACGGCTATCGGAGAACATTTCAAGAATCCTGTTGCTCCACATTCGTTTCCACCCTAACTTAACCCCGGCCAGCGACGCTTTATGGATCTCCAGCTTATCCCTGTTCATCAATTTCAAGTTTTTTTGATCTGCACCGCAAGGGTTGCCGGATTTATCGGGGCGATCCCTGTTTATTTAGGCGCTCAAACCCCGGCGAGGATCAAGGTTGGCCTGGTCTTTGCCATCTCCCTGGTACTTTTTCCTGTTCTCTCACCCGGTTTGCCGGAGATAAGTTTCAACCCGACCTCCTTTCTTCTCTTTTCCATTAGCGAGACCCTGCTCGGCCTGATGCTTGGCCTTATGTCCCGCCTGATCTTTACCACTGTTGAATTCGGCGGCACCATCATCGGGTATCAGATGGGCTTTGCCGCCGCCAATGTTTTTGACCCACAGAACGAAAATCAGATCTCCCTCATCTCCCAGTTCCAGAATGTCTTTGCCATCCTCATTTTCCTCGCCCTCGATGGACATCATATCTTCATCAAGACTGCGGCCAGATCGTACCAGCTTTTACCCCCCGGCAATCTTGATCTCTCGGGTGAGGCTATTCCCTATCTCATGGAACTCACCTCTCGAATGTTTTCACTGGGCGTCCAGTTCAGTGCCCCGGTGCTTGCGGTTCTCCTGCTGTCCGGACTGATCCTTGGCGTCCTGGCCCGTGTTTTTCCTCAGCTTAACGTCTTCCTGCTTTCGTTCCCCTTGAACATCGGCATCTCTTTTGTTGTCATAGCATTGACCCTTGACATGGTATCCAGCCTCTTAAGACGGGAATTTGACGCAATGGGTGAGCGAATCATGACTATCCTCCAATATCTCTGACATGGAAAAAGCGCCGTAGGCTGTAAGTCAGGTATCCCGTTCATCGGGGTTATAGACATTCACAACCATTTACCTCATAATCACACACCATGGCTGAAGAAGCTCCCACCGGGGGAGAACGCACAGAAGACCCGTCGGCGAAACGGCGGGATGATTTCCGCAAGAAAGGTCAGGTCGCCCAGAGCAAAGAGGTGCAGACAGCTGCTATCTTCAGCATTGGCCTGCTCTTCTGGCTTTTTTATATGCCCCACTTCTGGGACAGCCTGACGACCCTTGTAGCCGCAATCTGGCAAGCCATTGATGAGTTTCAGGGAACCCCTTCCGGTACATTGAACCTCTCCATCCATCTCACCAAGGAAATGGGCATCCTGCTTGCCCCGCTCTTTTTGCTGATTATGATCATCGGTTTTTTCTCCAGCTTTTTCCAGTTCGGCTGGCTGCTGACCGGTGTTCCCCTCATCCCTGATTTCAGCAAACTTGACCCCATAGCCGGCATGGGCCGGATTTTTTCCAAACGGGCCGTGCTGGAAAGCTTCAAGTCCATTGCCAAGGTTACCCTTATCGGCTGGGTTGCTTCCACGACGGTTATCAACAAGTTTAACGAAGCCCTGATTCTCGTTGACACCAGCACCACTGCCACCATGATCTTTCTTGCCAAAACCGCAGGCCTCATTCTTGCCAAGATCTGCGCCATCCTCATCCTCCTCGCCTTTATTGATTTCCTCTATGTCCGATGGGAGATGGAACAAAAGCTGAAGATGACCAAGCAGGAGCAAAAGGAGGAATTCAAGGAAAGCGAGGGAGATCCGCACGTCAAAGCCCAGATCCGGGCGCTGCAGCAACAGATGGCAAGGAAACGGATGATGGCGGAGGTTCCCAAGGCCGATGCCGTCATCACCAACCCGACCCATCTGGCTGTGGCCATTAAGTATGATCAGACCACAATGGCAGCGCCCATTGTGGTCGCCAAAGGCGCTGATTATGTGGCCATGCGGATTCGTGAAATCGCCAGGGAAAACAATGTTCCGTTGATCGAAAATCCACCTGTGGCTCGGTTATTGCATAAACTAGACTTGGGAGCCCCTATCCCGGAAGAGATGTTCAAGGCCGTAGCCGAAATCCTGGCCCATATCTATTCCCTGAAAGGCAATCGCAACCAGCCAGGCAATTAGTGCCTTACAGCTTATTTTCTTGTTTTTTTACAAGGAAATAAGCTGCGAAGGGCACTTATCCCGTTTATCGGGGTTAGACTGCAAGCTCGTTGTCATTAATATTTTTTTTGATTCGGAATTCATTCAACCCCAAACCATCATCACATGGAACTGACGGAAAAACGACAGCTGTTCAGCGGCCTGCATTGGAATGACCTGCTCAAACGCACCGACATCATGGCGGCAGTGGGCATGGTTTCCATTCTGATGATCATGATCATCCCCCTGCCGCCAATTCTGCTCGATCTCTTTCTGTCCGCCAACATCACCATCGCCCTGCTGATCCTGGTCATCAGTCTGTACACGGTCAGAGCCACCGACTTCTCCATCTTTCCTGCCATCCTGCTCACCACCACCCTTTTTAGGCTGGCCCTCAACGTGGCCTCCACCCGGTTGATTCTTCTGCGTGGTCACGAAGGCCCGGACGCAGCCGGCGCGGTGATCGAGTCTTTTGGTCAGTTTGTGGTTGGCGGCAACTATGTGGTGGGTATCGTTATCTTTGCCATCCTGGTCCTGATCAATTTTATGGTTATCACCAAGGGCGCCGGCCGGGTGGCTGAGGTTGCAGCCAGATTCACCCTCGATGCCATGCCCGGCAAACAGATGGCCATCGATGCCGACCTCAACGCCGGTCTGATCAATGAATCCGAGGCGAAGAGAAGACGAGAACTGATCTCCGCCGAGGCCAGTTTCCACGGAGCCATGGACGGTGCCTCCAAATTCGTCAAGGGCGATGCCATCGCCGGTATCATCATCACCTTCATCAATATCGGCGCCGGTTTTATCATCGGTGTTTTACAGAAGGGTATGCCCATGGTCGAGGCTGCCAAGAATTACACCATCCTCACCGTGGGCGATGGCCTTGTCGGCCAGGTCCCAGCGCTGATCATTTCCACTGCCGCCGGCCTGCTTGTCACCAGATCATCGGGGGACAACGATTTTGGCGCCGACATCAAGATTCAGTTCAGCCGGTATTCCGTCGCCCTTTGGGTCGTTTCAGGAATGCTTCTGGTCTTTGCCTTGATTCCCGGTTTCCCCTTTGTTCCGTTCATGCTGCTTGCCATTTCCCTGGCCATTTTTGCCTGGCAGCTTGATCAGAAAAAAAAGCAGGCAGCCGAAGTCGTCCCGGAAAAACCCCAGGAAGCCCCCATGCCGGTGGCCGAAAACTACGAAGAGATGCTCAATGTCGATCTGCTGGAGCTGGAAGTTGGCTACGGCCTGATCCCCTTTGTCGATTCAGCCCAGAATGGTGAACTGCTCACCCGCATCCAGTCCATCCGTAAACAGTTTGCCATCAACAACGGCTTTATTGTCCCGCCCGTCCATATCAAGGACAACCTCCAGCTCAACCCCAATCAGTACACTCTGGCCCTCAAGGGGATCAAGATCGCAGAGGCGGAAATGCTTCCCGGCCATTTCATGGCCATGGATCCCGGCATGGTCACCGAGACAATCAAAGGGATTTCCACCATCGAGCCGGCCTTTGGCCTGCCCGCCATCTGGATCACCGAAGACAAAAAAGAACGGGCCCAGATTGCCGGCTACACCGTCGTCGACTGCGCCACGGTCATGGCCACTCATATTAGCGAAATCATCAAACAGCATGGTCATGAGCTGATTGGCCGCCAGGAGGTGCAGAACCTTCTCGACAACCTTGCCAAGACCTACCCCAAACTGGTGGAAGAATTAGTCCCCTCCATTCTTTCCCTGGGAACGATCATGCGCATTCTCCAGAACCTGCTGGCGGAAGGAGTCTCCATCCGTGATCTGCGCACCATTCTGGAAACCATGGCTGACTGGGCGCCGGTCACCCGCGATCCGGACATCCTCACCGAATATGTCCGCCATGCACTGGCCCGTACCATCAGTGCCGGCCTGGCTGTGGGTGGTGTCATCCCGCTCATTACCCTTGCCAAACCAGTGGAAGATGCCATCAGTAAGTCCATCCAACACAAGGAAACCGGCAGCTATCTTGCCATTGATCCCGCTACAGCCCAGACGATTCTCGATTCCATCGGCAAGGCCATCAGCCTCTTTGCCGGCGGTCAGCGACCGACCCTGCTTTCCGCCCCCCAGATCAGGCCGCATGTGCGAAAGCTGACCGAACGATATTATCCCTCCCTCGTCGTGCTGTCGCACAACGAGATTACCCCGAACCTGAAAATCCGTTCCCTTGGCAGCGTGACCCTCGATGCAAGTTAAGATTTTCGAATCCACAGACATGGCATCAGGCCTGAAGCTGGTCAAAGAGACCCTGGGCCCAGATGCCCTTATCCTGTCCACCCGCACCATCCGCAGCGGGAAACTGGGTGTCATCGGCAAACCGGTTCTTGAAATCACGGCTGCCATCGACTCGCCCTGGCCGGAATCAGCACAACAGCCTTACCTCCGAACAACCCGACCGGCATCGCCTCGAAAAAGGCCTTTTACCCGATGGGCCGAAGACACGACACAGCACTTGGCTGCAGTGCAACCAGGACAGGCCATCACCTATGACTCCCAGTTCCGCCTCCACCAGGAGCCGCAACCTTTTGTGGAAAATGAGCCCGCATGCCCCACTGAGCTGGATGAGTTGAAAGACATGGTGAAAAAGCTGGGCGTTGAAGTCTCCCGGTTGAACAGCAAACAGGAGAGCAACGAGAAAAAATGGAAGATAGAAGGAGAGCCAGCCGTCCAGTGCTCCTCTCCTTCCAATCAGGATGACCAATCAACTCAGAAGGAAGAAGAGAACCAGCTTCTTGACCTGCTTCTGGGTCAAGGCATCAGCGCAGACACGGCGCGGGAGGTTCTCCGATTCATCCCCCCTGGGGAAACAGGGCAATCTGCTGAACAGCAAGAATGTAGTATGAATGCTATGCTGGCCCAGGCCATTGAAGGCATGATTCATGTTGCCTCTCCACTCTGTCAGGAGGAAAGTACCCAGCAGCGCATTGCTCTGGTTGGGCCAACCGGGGTTGGCAAAACTACCACCTTGGCCAAGATTGCCGCCCATTATCTGAGCAATTTTTCAAGCTCCATCGCCCTGATCACCATCGACACCTATCGTATTGCCGCCGTCGAGCAGCTCAAGGTCTATGGTGCCATCATGAACCTGCCGGTGGAGGTCGTGATCAGTCCGGAGCAGTTGGAACAGGCGCTTCTGCGGCACGCTGACAAGGAGCTTATCCTCATCGACACGGCCGGACGCAGCCCCAAAGACTCCCTCTGCATCAAGGAACTCGCCACCTTTCTGCGGACAGATCTGGCCATTGACAAGCACCTCGTTCTCTCCGCCACCACCCGCGAGTCTGAGCTTTTCGAGACCATCAAACGGTTCAGTATTCTGGGAATCGACAACACCATTATCACCAAGACCGATGAATGCGCCACCCTTGGCGTAATGCTCGACATCCAGCAGCAAGACCGGAGTAGCACCATCCCTTTTTCCTGGATCACTAACGGCCAGAGGGTCCCTGAAGACCTGCTGACTGCCAGCCCGGAAATCGTGGCCAAGCTTATCCTGACGAGTCCGTCCCAAGGATTTTCCTCACCAAGTCAGGAGCTGAACTGAATGCTTCCACGCAAGCAAACGCAGAAATCGCGAGGAAATAACATGACCTGTATATCTCTTTTGTTTCGGCACCTTGTGGCGTTTATGCCGCTCACGGCGCTTTAGTGGTGATGTTCATTTTTAAGCCGCTCACTCAGTTGGGGACAGAGTGGAATCCTGTCCCACCCGTTAATATAACAGAAAATTAAAACGCAATGACAGACCAGGCAACAACACTACGCTCCATGGGAGCGACTCCTTCGATACTCCCTGTGGAAAAAGACAGAGTCACTCGAGTCTATGCCATTACCAGCGGCAAGGGCGGGGTCGGCAAGACAGCCGTCACCGCGAACATTGCTGTCTCGCTTGCCAAACTTGGGAAAAAAGTCCTGATCCTTGACGCCGACCTGGGACTTGCCAACATCGATGTGGTCTTTGGGCTGGCCCCCAAATTCAATCTCAATCATTTTTTCTCAGGAGAACAGGATCTAGGCTCCATTCTGGTTGAAGGCCCCAATGGTGTCAAAATATTGCCAGCAGGTTCCGGTGTCCAGAACTTCACCCGGCTTGACTCCCAGCAAAAACAAAAACTGCTGGATGGTCTCGATCTCATGCACAATGATTTTGATTTTGTCCTCATTGATACTGAGGCCGGAATCTCTGAAAATGTTACCTACTTCAATACTGCCGCGCAAGAGATCCTGGTGGTCACCACCCCTGACCCCACCGCCATCACAGACGCTTATGCCCTCATGAAGCTGCTCTCCACCCAGTACCATGAAAAACGCTTCAACCTGGTGGTCAATATGATCCAGAGCGATGAAGAGGCGCTGGACGTGTACCGGAAACTAACGATGGTCTCCAATCGTTATCTTGACATCTCCATTGAGTTCCTTGGCTCCATTCCAGCAGACCGTCAAATGATTGACGCGATCAGAAAACAGCGAGTCATTGTTGATCTTTATCCCGCATCGCGGATTACCACCGCCTTTACCCTGTTGGCCGGCACCCTTTGTTCCGAGCAAATTGCCTGTGAGCCAAAAGGCGGCATCCAGTTCTTCTGGAAAAAACTCCTCGACTTTGGCGGCAGGAGCTGATCATGGTCTATCTCCATACCCCTCCTCCGGAAGATCATTCTTCCCTGATTCGCGATCACCTCTACCTTGTCGATATCCTGGTGGGCAGAATGGTTACCCATGTCCCCGCTTTTATGAACCGCGACGACATGCGAAGTGCCGGCATGCTCGGGCTGATTGATGCCTCCAATAAATTCGACCCCAGCAAGAATATCCTGTTCAAGACCTTTGCCGAACACAGGATCAGGGGCGCAATCCTCGACGAGATGCGCAAGCTGGACTGGTTTTCCCGCTCCCTGCGCGACAAACAGAATAAACTCAGCCGCACCATGACCAAGCTCGAGCGAAAGCTGGGCAGAAGCCCTGAAGAAGAGGAGATGGCAGCAGCCATGGAAATCAGCCTTGAGGAATATCAGCTGACCTTGGGTGAGGTCTCCCACCTTGGTTGTGTCAGTCTCAATGAAACCCTCGACAACTCTGAAGATGGCGTCTCTTTCCTGGACTCTCTGGTCGATCAGCGGGCAGATATTTCTCCCTCTGCCCGTATTGAAAAACAAGAACTCACCAAGATAATGGCAAGCATCTTGCAAGAACTCTCTGAAAAAGAACGGCTGGTGATTTCACTCTACTATTACGAAGAGCTGGCCCAGAAAGAAATCGCCGAGGTTCTTGACGTCTCGGAGGGAAGAATCTCACAGCTCCACAGTCAGGCCCTTCTTAAGTTGAAGACCAAAGTACAGATGAGAATGGGCGACAGATAACAGCAATTCCCAGACCTTGGCAAACGTAGTTACAACCTTTACCTGATGCATCGACAACCCAAATGACCCCTTCCTCTCTTCTCATCCTGCTGTTCAGCATCTTGTTCTGCTCCGGCACCTGCGTGCTGGCAGTACTGCTGAAGCGATCCAACAGCACCAAGGACAAGATGCTTGCCGAGATGCAGGCCGATTTACATTCCTTGAAGAGAAATGGGATTGCCGGAGACGACACAGCGGAGACTGAGCAGGACGGTATTTTTTTCACAGAGAATCTGCGCTCAGCCGAGATCACCACCAAGCTGCAGCAATCTCGTCTCACTGTTCAGCAAAACAGCAACATCGCCTCTGCACCCGAACGCTATCGATATATTCTTTCATTGCTTGAGATGGGGCTGAATGCAAAGGATATTGCCTCCACACTTTCCATGTCCCTGGAGGAAACCACACAGATTATCGCCTTGATCAGAATCGCCAACCCCGTGCAGTTGGATGCGGCCTCACCCACACCCTCGCCCTCCCTGGAAGAATCCAGCGATCTCAACCAGCATGTTCCAGCTATTAAACCAGACCCCAACAATTGTGTTTCTCAAGAACCTTTGCTTCCTCAGAAACATGAAGTTGTCAACAAATCCATGAAACTTGCCAGATGGTTGAAACGTCACGCCTCCTCAATCAACCTCCGAAAACAGGGAAGCCGGGAACCACCCCGTAATCCCTTGCCCCACAAAACCGCTCTTCGTTGTGATCCTTTATCGGGCTACATATGAAAACGGTTTATCTAAAAAGTTGTTTTTCTCACCTTAGGCCGCAACGCTAAATGGTTACGGGCTGGTTATATGAGAAGATCAGTTAAAGGGTTTACTCAAGAGATATTTTGATGCGGCAAATTATTTCCTGACTGCTCCTGAACCCGATGAACGGGACAAGTGTCTTCGCAGATTATATTCTTGAAAAAATCAAGAATATAATCTCTACGGCACTAAGCCGTCGTACAAAAACAACATGGACCCTTCAGGTTTATGAACGGCACAAGGGACCATAAAGAAATGGCTACGAAGGACAAGTTATTTCTTAACGGCCCCTAAGAAACCCTTCAACGTAACCGATAAGAGATACAGCAACACCAGCGAAGGGTTTTCCGACCTTCATAGGGGGCTGCAACAAGCTCTTATAATACATCTTTGAATCCATGATGAGACGCTATGGTATCAGGTAAATACAGCGCGCTTACTGGAGCGGTTTCCCGTGAGCAGTGCATGGCTAATATTGCCGCCAATCTGGCCAACGTCAACACCGTTGGCTATAAGAAAGCGAGTGTCAGCTTTGAATCGCTGCTGGAAGGCGCCAAACAGACAGCCGAAGCAAAAGGAATCAACTATACCCGGGTGAAGGATAACGTAACCGAGTTTAGCCCCGGCCCTATTATTGAAACCGGCAATCCCCTTGACATGGCAATCCACGAGGAAGGCTTTTTCAAGGTTCAGGGACCTGAAGGGGTATTATACACCCGACGGGGGGACTTTGTTCTCGACCAGGACGGAACCCTGCAAACCAGCAATGGCCTGCCGGTGCTCGATGAGGCCAATGGACCGATCACCATACCAGACAGCAATACCAGCAGAGTTACGGTGAACAGCCTTGGCGAAGTAGCGGTGATCGACTCGGAAGGAAACTCATCCACGGCCGGGGTCATTGGCATTGTCACCATTGACGACACCAGCAAGTTGAAACGTGAGACGGACACAACCTTTTCTCTGGCAGCTGATGGCCAGGAAACCCTCGTTCCAGAGCCCACTCTGGTTGTAGGCAGCATTGAAACCTCCAATGTCAACATGACCGAGGAGATGACCCTGATGATTGACAGCCTGCGAACCTTCGAGACCTATCACAAGGTGTTGAAAAGCTACTCAGACCTCAGCCAGAAACAGGATGAACTGGGAAGTCTTGGATAGGACGCCAGGATAAAGGGCCTTGCCCTTGGAAATCGAAACTTAGACGCGGGCTTGAGCATTGAACACGGCTTGGATTACCCCCTTTAATATTAAGGCGAGCCTCCTTCAGTCTTCGGCAAAAACCTTTTTCTATCAAGGATAATCAAATGATTCGCTCACTTTGGACCGGTACCACCGGCATGAATGCCCAGCAGCTGAATATGGATGTCATTGCCAATAACCTGGCCAACACCTCCACCACCGGCTTCAAAAAAAGTCGGGCGGACTTTCAGGATCTCATGTATCAGGTGCTGAAGGTGCCAGGCAGCCAGTCTTCCGCTGACACCCAATCACCCACCGGTATCCAGATTGGCCTTGGTGTCCGGCCGGCGGCGGTGCAGAAGATCTTTACCGAAGGCGATATCATTCAGACCGGAAATGAACTCGATGTGGCCATAGAAGGCGCCGGTTTTTTTCAGGTGGAGATGCCTGATGGAACGACGGCCTACACCCGCTCAGGATCCTTCAAGAGAGACAGCGATGGCCGTCTGACCAACTCGGATGGCTACCCGATCCTCCCTTCCATTACCATTCCTGATGGTGCCAAACAGATCACCATCGGTGAAACCGGCATCGTCAGCGCGATCATCGGAAACGACACTGTCAGCACCGAGATAGGAACCTTTGAAACTGTTACCTTCACCAACAATGCCGGCCTGACCTCCATTGGCCGCAATCTTCTTGTTGAATCGGCTGCTTCCGGCACCGCCCAGGCTGGAACCCCCGGAGATGCCGGGTACGGCACCTTGGCTCAAAACTACATTGAAACCTCAAACGTTAATATCGTTGAAGAAATGGCGGCAATGATCACCACCCAGCGAGCCTATGAGATTAACTCAAAAACAATCCAGACATCCGACGAAATGATGCAAACCACTAACAATCTGGTTTAACATAAGAAGATGCGCAAATTGCGCCAGCGATGAAAACTAAATCCGCAGGACAATACAGTTCCGATAAACGACAACACCGGACGAATGGAAGAGTATCCAGCATCATCTTTCTGCTCATTCCCATCCTGTTTCTGGGAACAGCCCTGCCCTGTCATGCCCTTGATGTCATCTTTCGCAGCACCGCCACTATCTCCGGCACTTCTGTCACTCTGGGTGACATTGCCGACTTCAACAATCGTTCTGAACAACCAGATTTGGCAGCGACTCTTGCTGCTCAGACCGTTGCGGAAAGCCCTGATGCCGGGAAAAAATCCAGCCTTGCTACTCGCAACATCATCCATAAACTTTCTCAAAGCATTGAATCCCCCGAAACCATTAACTGGGGAGGAGCCGACACCGTAACCATCAGCCGTCAGGGAGTCACCATTTCTCCGCAGGCCGTTCTCGGAGTCATCACCTCGTATCTTACGGAACACAGCAAGGAGCTTTCCGATGTCCGCTGCACCTTTACCGCCACGGACCCGCCCTTGCCGTTCATCGCCCCCACCGGAAATCTGCAATGGGAAGTAACGCCCTCTAACCCTGCGATTATCGGCAGCAACCGTTTTTCACTGATTGCTCGCATGGATTCGGAAGTTATCAAAAACTTTTCCGTGCGCGGCTCGCTGAAGGCCATGGCACCGGCGGCTGTCGCCATATCAAATCTTCAGCGCGATGATATCATTTCGGCTTCCCAGATCCGCATGGAACCCACTGATATTTCATCAATCAGGACTCCCTGCCTGCAGAAAGAACAGGTAGTTGGTAAAAAAGTTCTACGCACCATCAAGGCCGGTTCCGCCATTGAGCTCACAAACATTGAGTTTCCGCCGATGGTCAAGAAAGGAGCGCTGGTCAAGATCCTCGGCCAGAAGAATGGAATCGCATTAACGGCCACCGGGATAGCCAAAACTGACGGCAAAGAAGGGCAGGTCATTAAGGTTAAAAATGCGGGTTCAGAAAAAGAAATCTTCTGTCGTGTAACCGCGCCGGGATTCGTAGAGGTGCAAATCTAATGGACAAATCAATCAACCAATTCCTGCTTTTAATCTTCCTGGTGTCAGGCCTTCTCCTGACATCCTGTGCTACCCGGCCACACGAAAAGATAGTCAACATCCCCGAGCCTCTCGAAGAGATCCAGACGGAAGTTGCCCGTCCAGCTTCGGATGGTTCTCTCTGGCCTGGAGAGCAGCATTCCCTCTATGCCGACCATAAGGGCCGTGTCACTGGAGACATTGTCACCGTCACCATCTCAGAAAAGGCCAGCGCCAGCAAAGAGGCCTCCACCGATACCAGCCGTGACAGCAGTACCTCCGCGTCCATCCCGAATCTGCTGGGCCTTGAAGTTTCCCCCATGGGCAAAAATCCCAATGTCAATCTTGAGGCCCTGATCAAGGCCGAGTTTGCCAACTCTTTCAAGGGTGAAGGCAAAACCGTGCGCAAGGAAGACCTTGTCGCCTCCCTCACCACCCAGGTGATTGAGGTTTACCCCAATGGCAATCTGAAAATCAGAGGGGGCAAGGAAGTACGGGTGAACGATGAGACCCAGGTCATTTATCTCACCGGCATCGTCCGCCCTGTGGATATCCTGGCCAACAATACCATTGACTCCAAAAACGTCCTCAACGCCAGGATTTCCTACACCGGCAAGGGCGCGATTAGCGACAAGCAAGAACCGGGCTGGCTAACACGAATTGTTGATAATGTCTGGCCTTTTTAGAGGCCGTTGCTCTCCGAGCAACAGCTCTTAGTTGCTCAGAGAGCTTACGGCCTCTTATGCCGCGCCCCATAAACAGCAATCTGTTCAGCTGTTTATGAGCGTGGCGTCCAGCAAATAAGCTCCGTAGTTGCCAGAAAGAGCAACAGCTGCTTTTATGTGTTGCAACCGGCTAATTTCATTCACCGAAGATTTTACATGCTAAAGATGCCATCCATATCGTTCAGTAACTTCTCAATTGGCGGAAAGACCAAATGAAAATCATAAAACCCCTTAGCGTCCTGCTTTTCCTCTCGATACTCCTGGTGCAAACAGCAAGTGCTACCAGAATCAAAGATATCGCCCAGCTCGGTGGAGTGCGCGAGAATCAGTTGATTGGCTACGGACTTGTGACCGGTCTTGCCGGAACAGGCGATGACCTGCAAAAGGTCCTTTTCACCCGACAGGCCCTCTATAACATGATGGTTCGTCAGGGAATCACCGTGAACCCCACTGATTTTGCCAAAATTAAATCAAAAAATGTGGCCGCCGTTATGGTTACGGCCTCCCTCCCCCCCTTTGGCAAGGCGGGTTCCACCATTGACATTGAGGTGGCCTCCATTGGTGACGCCAAAAATCTGGCCGGTGGCAATCTGCTTATGACCGCCCTGAAAGGCCCGGACGGAAAAGTCTATGCCGTAGCCCAGGGCCCCATGACTGTCGGCGCCTTTGCCTTTGGCGGTAAGGCTGCCAAGGCCCAGAAAAATCATCCCACCGTCGGCCGTGTCGCCAATGGAGCCATTATCGAACAGACCGTACCGGTAGCCTTGGGCCAGGACGGCGTCCTTTCCTACCGACTGCGAATGTCAGACTTTTCCACTGCCGCCAACATGAGCAACGCCATCAATGCTGCCTTTGGTAAAGATACCGCCAGTCCCATCGATTCAACAACGGTCAACGTGAATGTACCCGATGAATTCAAAGAGCAGCCCGTAGACTTTATTGCTCGCCTTGAATCCCTCGATCTCAAGGTCGAAAGCACTGCCAGAGTGGTTATCAACGAGCGCACCGGGACCATCGTCATGGGCCAGGATGTGCGTCTCTCAACCGTCGCCGTTTCCCATGGTAATCTATCCATCGTTATCAAGGAGTCGGCGGATGTAATTCAACCCAATCCCCTGGCCCCAGGCGAAACCGTTATCGTCCCCAAAACCACCATCGAAGTCACTGAGGATGATGGCGAGTTGATGGTGGTCAAAGAAGGAGTCAGTATCAGCGCTGTGGCTGACGCCCTCAATGCCATCGGTGCCACCCCCCGCGATCTGATTGCCATCTTTCAGGCCATCAAGGCTGCTGGGGCGATGCAGGGAGAACTTGTTGTTCTGTAGTTTTTAAGCAAACATACAAAGGATGACTGATGAAATTAGCGAATTTACAGGGAACTCCCGTAACCCCAGCCGCAAATACCGACAAATCGACCAGCAAGGAGTTACAGTCACTTCGCAAATCCTGCCGGGATTTCGAGGCCATTTATGTCCAGGAGATGTACAAGGCAATGCGTAAAACCGTTCCTGACAGCGGTCTTTTTGAAAAAGATATGGCGGATGGGCTCTACCGGGAAATGCTCGACATGGAAATGGCCAAGGCCAGCGCCGCCGGAAAAGGAAACGGGATTGGCGAGGCCATGTATCAGCAAATGAAAGGAAAGATCGTTCCGCACAAATAATTTTTAACACCGCTGTTGCAAATCTTTAGTCCTTTGTCATATAATTCATAAAAAGCATTTTCATTCTTTTCCTGTTGCACTTTAGCTGTTTTTTTTTGGGCAGACGCCAAGCTGGGAAACGGCTTGAAAACTGCTGTTTCCCACGGCGCGGCATAAGGTGCCGTAATGAAAATAAGCAGAAAAGCGCTGCTTATTTTAGCTATTGCGGCGGGGATTTGGGTGACGCCACGCTGGGAAACAGCTTGAAAATTGCTGTTTCCCACGGCGCGGCATAAGGTGCCGTAATGAAAATAAGCAGAAAAGCGCTGCTTATTTTATAACGGCACCTAAACTTTCCTCACCCCCATGACGATATTATTTACAACAGGATAGGCAATTATTTCCTGACACCCGTTCTTACAATCGAATAACCCCAATGCAAGGATGCATGGGAACAACGCACGGAGGCGAAAATCATGGCAAATACCATTAGTAATCAGGCCCAAATTGATCCACATGTTCTGCGCCAGCACAACAACAAAAACCTTCAGCCGCTGGAACCAAAGACTACAGCTCCAGCTGAAACAACCATAGAAAAAAACACATCCGTTACTGATACGGTGACCATCAGTCAAACGAGCGAGACTTTAGCTACTTATTCCAGCTCGCTGAATATCACCCGGGACATTAAGGGAGACGGGTTTGACCTCCTGCGTGGCCTGGTATTGAACATACTCAAAGAACAGGGTATCGATTTTAAGATTGCCACGGGTAAAGCTGGTGCCGAAGAAATTGACATCAGCCAGCTCACTCAAGAAGATGCCCAGGCACTCATAGCCGATGACGGGTATTTTGGGGTTGATAAGACCTCGGATCGTATAGTAGACTTTGCAATGGGTATAGCCGGTGGCGACCCTTCCCGCCTCGATGCCATCAAGGAAGGCGTTGACAAGGGATTTGCCGAGGCACTTAAAGCCTTTGGCGGTCAGCTTCCCGACATTTCCTATGATACCTATGACGCAGTAATGAAAAAGCTGGACGACTGGGCAGAAAATACAGCTGCCACTCAGTCATAATAATAGTTTTGAACAGATAATATCTCAGGTGATATCATGAGTGTAGAATTTCTTGGAGTAGGCGGACTTGGTCAGATAGGCGCCATGAAAAAGGCTGAAAAAACACAGACCGGCAAAAAAACAGGGGAAAGCCAGGGTGACCAGGTGCAGTTTTCATCTGTCCTCCAGGATGTGCAGAAGGCTCAGAGCACCAGCGCGACAGCGCAGTCCGGCCGGAACGAGCGTGTGCAGGAACTCAAGGCGCAGATTGCCGACGGCTCCTATCAGCCTGACTTGAACAAGGTTGCCACCAGCCTGATGCAGTTTCTCCTTGAGGAGAGACAACTATGAGCACCGACAAAATCCATGCATACCTGATCCGCCTGCGAGACCTGATCCTCGAAGAGAGGGAATACGCCAAAGCCTTGGATCTTACCGGGATGGCCAGGGTCATGGCGGAGAAGGAAGAGTTGCTGCAGGTTCTCGATCACGCCAAGATCCTCGATCCGGCTGACAAATCCATCGCTGTTCAGATTCGTCATGAAAACCGCCGCAACGCCTATCTGTTCAAGGCAACACTGGGCTGGATTCGCAAGACTATGGAATTCTTCGGCCAACGAACCGTTGCCACCACCTATTCGGCAAACGCCGGAACCGTCTCTGCCAGCGTCAACGGCAGACTGCTCTCCGGCAGAGTCTGAGCAAAGACTGAAAGAACGTCATCACTGATATATTTTCTTTCATCCTCCCCTGCCCTTCTTTTGCAGCTTCAGTTCTCAATTGCCGGTGCAAGGTCACCGGCAAAATCAAAACCTTCAATATATAGGTTCTTGCAAAATAACCACATCGTCATTCCCGAGTGTTTTTATCGGGGATCCAGTTTCGTAAATTCCGTGTGTTATGGATTCCCGCCTGCGCGGGAATGACGGTTTGTGGACATAAATTCTTATTTTACAAGAAGCTCTATATCTTCCGTTCGTGGTGAGCTTGTCGAACCATGAACGAAAGATATTGCCTTCAGCTGCTTCCGTTCATCCTTCGACAAGCAAAGGACGAACGGAAGTAGACTTCTCTTTTCGGCCCCCTGTCTTCAGCCTTTTTCACAATTTCTCCCCACATACCTAAACCCGCACGCCCGTTCTGCCGATATTATTACCATACAGCCTTCTTTACTTTTCATAAGCAAGGCAACCACTTTTTCACCAACCCAGGATAAACAATATGGCCGGATTATTCACCGCCCTCAATGCAGGAAGGACTTCCCTTGAAGTCAATCAAAAGTCCATTGAGATCATCGGCAACAATATCTCCAATATCAACACCGAAGGATATTCGCGGCAAAGCGCGGTACTCACCCCTTATCCGTCCATGAACTTTGGCGGATTTTTCATTGGCCAGGGGGTTCTGGTGTCTGACGTCAGGCGTGACCATGACACCTTCATCACGGATCAACTTCAGGAAAAATCCATTGAATTCGGTCTCCAGAGCGGACAGGCCAACCCCTTAGCTGAACTGGAGCGTATCTTCAACGTCACGGAAGACAACCTCGCCACTGAAATCGACAGTTATTTTGATTCGTGGCAGGAGCTCTCAGCAAACCCGAGCGGGCTGGTTGAGAGAGATATCGTCATTCAGCGCGGCGAACTTCTTTCTGAGAGCTTCCACTCCATCACCAACGATCTGAACTCAGTGCGCCAAAATATCAACGACTCAATTATCTCCAAGGTTGATGATGTCAACTCAAGGATCACCGAAATAGCCGAACTTAATACACGAATCTTCAACATCGAAATCCAGGGACAAACCGCAAACAGTGCCCGCGATCGACGTGACGTTCTGGCCAAAGATCTGGCATCAAGCCTTGGCGCTCAAACCTATTATGACTCCAAGGGGATGATGGCTGTCCAGCTCCCTGGCGGCTTGCCTTTGGTCCAGGGGAATTCGGCCATGTCCATTGAGGCGGTTCCAAATGGTCAGGAACTTGACCTGGAGCTGAGCGCCGGCGGCGTCACCCGAACCATCGGCCTGAATAATCTTGGTGGAGAATTCTTCGGATTGGTCAACATCCGTGATGTGGTGATCCCTGGACTGAAGGATAACCTGGATCAACTTTCCTACGGGATAACAACGGCCGTCAATACCGCCCATGCTGCTGGCTCGGGACTGGACAATTCAACTGGCCTGAATTTCTTTACCCCGAACCTGGTTCTTCCTCCGCCAGCCAACGCCTGGAAGGATGCGGCCCGCAATATGGGTGTAGCCCTCACCGACTCCAGTCAGGTGGCGGCGGCAGCACTATCCGCCATAGTTGCCCCAGGGGATAACCGCAATGCCCTGCTTATTGCCAACCTTGGCGAAACGACTCTCCCTTTCCTTGGTTCCGACACCTTTAATTCCTACTATGGCAAAATGACCGCCACCGTCGGCATTATGACCAATCAGAACACTTTGTCCCTGGGAGGGTCCGAAGATGCCATGGTGCAGCTGCAAAACCTGCGCGACGGCCTGGCCGGTGTCTCCCTGGATGAAGAGATGATCAGCCTCATCCAGTTCCAGCGGGGCTTTGAATCTTCCGCTAAATTTCTTTCCACCATAGATGAGATGATGGCCTCCCTCATGGATTTAAAACGATAGAATTGTAACTGACAGGATTTAAAACGAATAATATTTCAGGGAAACCACAATGAAAGTAACCGATGGAACCACCTACCGCATGCTTCAAACCAACCTGGGGCGGATCAGCACCCGGCTTGAAGAGCTCCGGAATCAGGGCGCAACCGGTGTCAAGTTTAACAAACCTTCCGATGATCCGGCTGCAATCCGACCGGTGCTCACCACCCGCACCCAGATCAGCAGCACCGAGCGCTACCTGGAGACCATGGGTATCTCTTTGGACAAAATGGAGGCCACCGACGGCCACCTTGACCATGTGGAAAACATCCTCCAACGGGTCAAAGAAATTAGCATCAACGCCGTTAACGGCGCCCTTTCCCAACCCGACATGACCGTCCTGGCCGACGAGGTAGGCCAAATGCGACAGGAACTTCTTGATGCAGCCAATGGCATGGTGGATGGCAAGTACATATTCAGTGGGTATAATGAAGATGTAAAACCCTTTATCGAGAACCCCAATTATAATCCCAACCCACCCACGGATCCACTCAACCTAAATCCGCCCTATGACCCGGCAGACTCAACCACCTGGCCCTATATCTATCAGGGAACCCCAAATCCCACCGAGCTTGAGATCACCCCTGGCGAATATCTGAAAACGAATCTCACCGGAAATGACCTGTTTATGGGAATCAGCAACGACGTCATGCAGGCAGGCGGCGGTCCCTATGCCTCTGACCCCGGCCGCATTGACATTTTAAGCGTTCTTACCCGGGTTGAAGAAGCCCTGCGTGCCGGGAACGTCGGCAATGTCAGTGACGCTAACGAAGTCGGGGCAGGCGGCGGCCTGAAACATCAGATGGAAAATCTCGACATCGCCGCCGACCAGAATCGCCGACTGCGCAGCCAGCTTGGCAACCGGGCCAGCCGCGTCGAGACTGCCATGACCCACCAGGAAGATGTCCTCATTGATCTGGACCAGATTCTTTCCCGCTACCAGGACGCCGATGCCATTGAAACCTTCGCCGAAATCACCAAGCAGGAGACTGCTTTCCAGGCCGCACTCAGCATAACCTCCAAGGTTTCTAAAATCTCTATCCTTGATTATTTTTAGCAGATAGCATATTTTTGGTGACTGAAAGAGTTGGCAAGGAACTTGTCCAGTTTATCGGGGTTAGGATATAAGCCTCACTTACCACAAGATAAAGTCATGGGTACTATCCAGCTTGACTTCATTCCAGGTAAAAATCACAACGGAACAGTATGTTGTGCGTGCAGGTCGGGTTTCAACCCGACGCAGGGCTTGCTATGCCCCCCTGTTTTCGGGATAAAGCACCACCTACCCCATTGTGGTGGATAGTTACAATTCATATCCCGTGTTTGCAGTGAGGAGTCTTCCAGTCCCTGCATTCTTTCCTCCCAACCACCCTGTGTGGAATGGGCAGGAGAAGAATTACGACAGATAAAAGCAGCATGCGTATCGAATCAAAGTAGTAAAGACAATCTGGTAACAAACCCTCAATATTTTTTATTATGGAGTTCAATCATGCTGGTTCTTACCAGGAAACCCGGTGAAGGCTTTGTCATCGGGGACGATATCACAATCAAGATTGTAGAGATGAAGGGAGGCGGTGTCCGTATCGGCATCGAGGCGCCCCATGACAAAAAAATCTACCGGCAAGAGATCTATGACCGCATTACCATGGAAAATCAGGCCGCTTCACAGTGGAATATGACGGATCTCGACACCCTCAGTGACAACCTTTCAGCGGGAATAACAAAAAAATGATTAAAATAATGACACGCTTTGGCGAAGTTGAATACGATCCCGACAACCTGCTTGTCTTTCCCGCCGGCCTTATCGGCTTTCCCACCCTGCGCTCCTTTATTGTCATGCCCAACCGGAAGCAGGGACCGCTGTTCTGGATCCAGAGTGTCGACGAGCCCGAAATCGCCTTTGTCCTCACCGATCCAACCAATTTTTTTCTTGATTACATTGTCAAGCCCGACACTTCGGAAAGAAATTCGTTACAAATAGATGAAACGGATGAATGTTTCGTCCTCTCTGTGGTGACAGTGCCGCCGGATCAGAAGATCACCCTCAATCTGGCCGCCCCTATTCTCTTTGCCCCCAAGACCAACCGGGCCATCCAGGTGATCCTGGAAAACACCGAATACCAGTCACGCACGCCCCTGCCTGGCTGAGATTTACTCCTTAACTCATTATCGATTCACAGAATAATAGATAGTTGCGAGGTCTGAACGGAGGAAACCTGCTATGAAAAATACTTTTACCGCCGTGACAAAACTTGATGGAGACTGGTGGATAGGATGGATCGAGGAAATTCCAGGGGTAAATTGTCAGGAGAAAACTCGTGAGGCGCTTCTTGTGAGTCTCCGCACCACACTCATTGAAGCCATTGAGCTCAACCGTCAAGACGCAATCCTTGCAGCAACACCGGACTTTACCGAAGAACTCGTTACCATATGAAGCGCACAGAATTGCTCAAGCATTTACGTGAGCATGGATGCGTTTTAATTCGGGAAGGCGGGAGTCATTCTTGGTGGGGAAATCAAAAACAAGATCGACGCTCATCCGTCCCACGTCATACTGAGATTAGCAACAACCTCGTTCGCAAAATATGCAAAGATCTTAGCATCCCTCCAGTTCAATAACACAAATCCTTTCCCCTCGTTCCCTTACACCATATAATGAGCAAAATAAATGTAGGTCGGACTTCAGTCCGACAGCCAGCCTTGCCGCTACCACCGTTGTCGGACTGAAGTCCGACCTACAAACATTCACCTCATTCCCATACGCGTCATCAATAGCGCTGCTTATTTCATAACAATGCATTGCGGCGGTAGCGTCATGACCCCGCTCGTAGAGACAGCCTGACGATGCTGTCTCTACGAAGCGGAATAAGGGGCCGTAACGAAATAAGCAGAAAAGCGCTGCTTATTTCATAACAAAATATTTCGGCGGTAGCGTCATGACCCCGCTCGTAGAGACAGCCTGACGATGCTGTCTCTACGAAGCGGAATAAGGGGCCGTAACGAAATAAGCAGAAAAGCGCTGCTTATTTCATAACGGCCCCTAAACTTTCTCCATCCCCCTGACGAAAAGTGAGTTACCTGCGAGGTACGAAGTACAGTACAACGGCCTGAGAAACCGATAGAACACCGACATTACGTTTGTAAAGATTACGACGCCAAGCTACCCTTTCAAGGAGGATCGACCATGGCACTCACAATCAATACAAACGTCCCATCATTAAACGCACAACGCAATCTTGGTAAATCACAGAACGACCTTTCCCGCTCCATGCAGCGGCTTTCCTCCGGCCTGAGAATCAACTCGGCCAAAGACGACGCGGCAGGCCTTGCCATTTCCGACCGGATGACTTCCCAGATCCGGGGACTCAACCAGGCCGCCCGAAACTCCAACGACGGCATATCTCTGGCCCAGACGGCTGAAGGCGCACTTCAGGAGACCACCAATATTCTCCAGCGTATGCGAGAACTGGCCATCCAGTCCGCCAACGACACCAACAGTGCCTCCGACCGTGCCTCTCTGCAGGCCGAAGTCAACCAGCTCCAGCAGGAGATGACCCGCATTGCCAGCAGCACCTCGTTTAACGGACGAAATGTCCTCGACGGCACCCTGAATAATGCCCAGTTTCAGGTTGGCGCTAATGCCAACGAGACTATTTCCTTTTCTATCCCATCAGCCGAAGCCGCTCTACTTGGCAACCATATCCTGGAATCAACGAATGCTACAGCCTTCGGTATTGAAGCGGCAAGAGCGGCAGCTACAGACAATACAGCAGGCAATAATGTTGGCGCCCAGACCTTGAGTATCTTTGGTCCGGAAAGTTCAGCTGTATCTACCGTAGAAGTTCTTATCAATGATAGTGCCAAAGTAATTGCCGACAAAATTAATGTCAAAGCCACAGACACCGGCGTAAATGCCGAGGCCAGGACTACGACCACCCTCTCAGGGATCACCTCGGCTGGCATAGTATCTTTCAAACTGGCAGGTACAAATACAGGCACAGGTGAGGAAATCCCTATCAGTGCACTGGTTGATGCAGGCGACCTCACATCTCTGGCCAACGCAATCAATGATCAGGCAGGCAATACCGGCATCAACGCTACCCTGAGCGGCGAGAAGACAAGCATACTATTAATCCAGCCAGTAGGACATGATATAAAAATCAGTGATTATACCCATAGTTCTGACACTGCTACTGATACTTTAACCGTAACCGGCAACGCAGGGAACGCAATCAAGCTATCAGATGGAACCCGTGCCATGGGCACGATCTCTGGAATATCGGCAGACGGCACAGTAGCATTTACCCTGCAAGGAACCGGTGCAGCAGCCAATATCAGTGCCGCCGTAACCACTACTGATCTCACGGCTCTCGCAACCGACATTAACACTGAGACAACAAATACCGGCATCACCGCTGTCCTAAGTGAAGACAAACGCAGCATAGCTCTAACAAGTAATGGCACAGATATCGTAATTGATACTTATACCAATACAAGTGCTGTTGTTGGAGACACCATGGTTGTCACCAACGAGGCGGGTACCTCAACCACATTAACAGAAGGAGGAGCAGATGGTACCACTTTTACAGAAAGTGCAACCATTCTTGACTCAACTGTCGTTGGTGGCAAGGTTTCCTTCTATGCTAATGGTTCTTATACCGTAAGCAGCACTATTATTGATACAGATGGTTCTCTTTTCAATAACACCGCCGCCGGTACCCCAAACGGCAGCGCCCTCTACTCCATCGATGACGTAGATATAAGCACCATAGCAGGCGCATCTGATGCTATCCGGGCCATTGACGGTGCAGTTGGCCAGATTGACCGCATACGCGGCGACCTTGGCGCCCTGCAAAATCGCTTTGAATCCACCATTGCCAACCTGCAGAATGTCTCAGAGAACCTGTCTGCTGCCCGCAGCCGGATTCTCGACGCCGACATCGCCCAGGAAACCT
>JAFLKM010000029.1:0-13798 GCA_019163335.1 Desulfobulbaceae bacterium
ATGGAAATTCCTTGTCTTCGCTTCACTCATCGTCGATCGTCCTTATGAAAGCGTACAGCTTAAACTATTGTCTCAAAACTGGGGTCCACTATAAAATTCCTGATACAATTTTTTTCCCTGATGAATAAAAAAATGAAAAACAGGAAAAAGAAAGACAGTGAAATAAAATTAGATGTATTCTTTCTGTGAAATTAAGATATTGAATATACCATTACAAAATAAGCTTAAAAAAATCTCCTCACATCATGATGGAAACTCATCAAACTCATCACAAAAAACATGATTTATTAATAACATATTTTAGAGCATTACGCTCTTCAAAAAGAATTTCCTCCGATATTGTCCAATTCGAGTTAACATTCCACAAATCAGCATTACTCCCTTCATTTCCTCATTACTTGTGAGATATGACTTATGACTTAGTGGTATTTATCAGATTCATGGCCTTGGCTAATCCATCTCGAACAAGATACTCAAGCCCTTTTTCAATATTATCCATCCCATATTCTAAAAGAATTTTCTCATCAGGCAAAAATGGAGATAACACATATTTATCAACAGGCATCCCTAAATGCACATTCAACTTTCCAGGCCTTCCAATTCCTAGCTTTAATCTGATAAAATCACTGGTCCCCAACCACTGAACCAATGACCGAATCCCGTTATGCCCCCCAGTGCCTCCACCGCCGGCAACCAATTTAATACGCCCAGGGCTCATATCCAGATCATCATGGATGATAATTATCTTACCAGGCTCAACCTTATAAAAATCTACATATCTGGCCACGGCCTTGCCACTCAGGTTCATATATGTATCAGGCTTCAAAAGACATATCTTACTCCCCCACAATACCAGTTGCGTCGAATATGACTGCCATTTGTGCTGATTTATTGATACTCCAAATCTTCTGGCTAATTCATCAACAACCATGAATCCTGCATTATGGCGGGTTGCCACATACTCATCGCCAGGATTACCCAAGCCAACCACTAAAAAAATATTTTCTTTCATATTCACAGCATCACATTGCGATATCTCCAAAACAATGCCTACCTCTGAATTTTAACGTGGCAACATTTTTTCTGGGATCAATAAATTCTGCAAAATTTTCCTCTCTAACTACTCCTAGAAAGGGGCATAGCTTCCCCTAAATCAAAAAAAATCCGGAAGAAGCCATCGGCTCTTTCCGGATTAAAACACAGCGATATAAACCTACTACGCTTTTGAATTAGGCCACAGATGGCGCCACAATTGTCACACAGACCACGTCACCTGAAGTAAGCATTTTAACATTGCCTGGCAACTCAAGATTACTGGCTAAAAAATTATCCCCTATAGCCAGGTTCGTGACATCTACGTCAATAGTATCTGGAATATCAAGGGGAGCTCCCTCAACACGTACCTTCGTCGCGGCAACCTCTAGAATTCCACCTAAGTCCACTCCTTTAGCAGACCCACTGACAACCAGATCAACTGTGAATTGTCGCGGCTTATCCAGATCAATCTCATAGAAATCAGCATGAATAAGGGTGTCACGAACCGGGTCTGTCTGCAACTCCTTAATCAGGACATGACGGGAAGAATCGCCTTCTATATTTAAAGTGATCACGGCATTCCGCCGCTGAATCTTTAACAGCTGTTTTACCAAAGGCAGGGTCTCAAGCTGAAGCGCCACAACCTCACGTCCCTCACCATAGAGGACCGCAGGGGTATTGCCAGCCATTCGTAACTGTCGCATGGCGCCTTTTCCGAAATCTTTTCTCACCACAGCTGCCATTTCCTGTTGAAGCATTTTTTCCTCCATCACATTCCTGTACCATCTTCTAAAAAGATCAATACAGAGTTTTTTAATCTAAAGAACAATCACAAAGACCATCAGGTCATTACAGATCTGTTATACAAAAAGAGAGGTAACCGAGTCCTCATTATGAATACGACTAATCGCCTCAGCAAGAAGATCAGACACAGATAAAACTTTTATAATACCACACTTTAACGCATCTCCATGCAAAGGAATGGAATTAGTGACAACCAGAGATTTAATACATGAGTCATTCAAACGCGCTACCGCCGGGCCCGACAAAACAGGATGTGAGCAACAGGCATGAACCTCTTTCGCACCATGTTCAAGGAGAGTGGCTGCACCATTGCATAGCGTGCCGGCAGTGTCCACCATGTCATCAAGGAGAATCGCAACCTTCCCTTTCACATCACCGATAACATTCATGGCTTGGCACTCATTTGGACGATCGCGCCGTTTATCGATAATAGCAAGGCCGGCATCAAGACGTTTGGCAAAAGCACGAGTCCGCTCAACACCACCAGCATCAGGGGAGACCATGACAACGTTACTGAATTGCTCTTTGATATATTTCAACAAAACCGGAGCGGCATATAAATGATCAACGGGAATATTAAAAAATCCCTGAATCTGACCAGCGTGCAGATCCATGCACAAAACCCGCCTTACACCCACCACCATGAGCATTTCAGCAACTGCCTTGGCTGAAATCGGTACCCTGGGAGCAACTTTTCTATCCTGGCGGGCGTAACCATAATAAGGCATCACAGCAGTAATTCTTCGAGCGGAAGCCCGCCGCAGGGCATCCACCATGAGCAGCAATTCCATCAAATGATCATTGACAGGCGTGCAGGTCGGCTGCACGATATATACATCATCACCACGAACATTTTCTTTTATCTCTAGAAATATCTCTCCATCGCTGAATTTTCTCACATCTGCCTCGGACAAAGGAAGATTAAGATATTGAGCAATTTCACGTGCCATTTGTGGATGAGCATTGCCAGAAAATATTTTCGGATTTTTGGGCATTTTTTCTACTCTGGAAACAAAAAAGATTGATCAAGCCGAATTAGTGGCTGGGGTGGAAGGATTCGAACCTACGAGTGCCGGGATCAAAACCCGGTGCCTTACCGCTTGGCGACACCCCATCACACAGGTTGAGTCACAAAAACCTTTACATTTTTTCGTTGTTGCAACACATGGACCGCCTGACCCACAAGAGTCGAGGCTGCACCATTTTCATCAGGAAAAATTCCGAAATAAGTTGGCCCGCTTCCGGACATTAAAACCAAAGAAGCACCCAAGGCTAGAAAATCAAGCTTTAAAGCCTCTATTTCTGGATGGGAAGAAAGAGTTACCGACTCCAGATCATTTATTGGTGCACAAGCAACCGACTGATCTGTTAATTTTTGAAAATTTTTTATTTTAGAGTTTTTGTCCCCTATTGTCAACGCATATTTTTCAAATACTTCCCGCGTTGACACCGAAAAACCCGGGTTGGCTAAAACAATCCTACAGCCTCGCAACGAAGGGATCGGAGTCATCCTTTCGCCTATCCCTTCCGCTCGAACAGCGCCAAAATTTGTCACAAAAAACGGAACATCAGCCCCCAAAGATCTGGCCAAATCTATCAGCCTGGTCGTGGACAAGGGGATTCCAAACAGTCTGTTTAACCCAAGCAGCACTGTCCCAGCATCACTGCTTCCACCACCAAGCCCAGCCGCAATGGGAATGCGCTTCTCAAGGGTAACCTGAACCCCCACCCTATCCAAAGAACAGCTTTCAAGAAATGCTCTGGCTGCCTGAAAGGCAATATTGGTGCCATCTTCAGGAAGATCCGAATCAGGGCAGCACAAGAAAACTCCCGGCTCATCGACTAAAGACAAAGTTACAATATCGCAGAGGTTAAGCTTCTGCATCACCGTATCCAGATCGTGATACCCGTCAGACCGCCTTCCCACTATCCGTAATGACAGATTGACCTTGGCCGGAGCTGCTAACTGAAGCGACTCCCCGACACCTGAAATTCTACTGGCTGACACCCTTATTTTTTAACAGCGTTGACAAATCGCATCTTCACATCATAGAGAATACCTTTCAGCATCCCCTCTTCATCCGAGCTTAGGTTTCCTTTGGTTTTTTCCTGTAACAACACCAAGGAATCAATACCATGCCGGGCCAGACTATAATCAATCTGTGTTTTTCCCGTTACTGGATCAGCGATCTCCCCGAGATGATAAAGAACAGAGGTATTTAAAGACATGATAAAAGCAGAGAAAGTCACATCCGGCATAACACATTTTCCGTTTCGATCAGGAACTTTCCCTTCTCCGCAAGGACACCCAGGTTCTTTTTGCTCATCCATATCACGACTCCAGCTTCTTGAAAATTTTTAACCCGGCACCAACAATATTAAAATATGAGCTATTTATAACTTATCATCTCAAGAGCAAGAGCACCGTCGATGTGCTCAAGGCCTTGTACTTCAGCAAGCAATTCCTTTGATATCGGAACATCGGTATTCAGGAAGATAACATTCTGCTCACTGGACTCTTCGCGGCCCACAGTCATTCTGGCAATGTTCACCCCTGCGCGACCAAGGGTCGTCCCAAGATCACCAATAACCCCAGGAACGTCCCTATTATAAACAAGGAGCATGGGGCCTGCCGGCAACGCTTCGAGGCGGAAGGCATTCAGCCGTACCAAACGGGGCTCTTTTTTCCCGAAAACAGTACCCACCAGAACGTTTTCGCCCTCGCTTGACTTAACTTTAATGGTCAGACTATTCGTAAAATCATCGGATTGATCGGTTCTCGACTCGACTACCCTGATCCCACGCTCACGGGCAATCACCGGAGCATTTACATAGTTGACGGCATCCTGAAGAATCGGGGTAAACATCCCTTTCAGAAAGGCAACAGTGATAGGACTGGTGTTCATGTCTGCCAGTTCACCGCAATATTCTATACTCACATCCTGGACGCTTCCCTTGGCAATCTGCATATGCAGAGAACCCAGCATTTCCCCCAGTGTGATGTAAGGTCCAACCTGGGCAAGAACATCACCACTGACCGAAGGAACATTGATCGCGTTGGCGATCACCCCGGTTTTGAGATAATCAGCAACCTGCTCGGCAATAGTCAATGCAACATTTTCCTGGGCTTCAGTAGTGGATGCACCAAGATGTGGGGTGCAGATAAAGTTATTCAGGGCCAACATAGGACAATTCCCAAGATTGGTGGGCTCCTTCTCAAAAACATCCAGGGCCGCACCGGCAATCTCTTTGTCAACAAGGGCCTTGTACAATGCGGCTTCATCACAGACGCCACCGCGTGCGCAATCTATGAACATTGCATCCTTCTTCATGTTTGTGAAGAATTCGGTGGAAAGCGCCTTGTCCGTTTCTTTCGTCAGCGGCACATGAACCGTGATAAAATCAGAACGATTGGCCAATTCCTTCAAACTCACCAACTCCACGCCCATTTTTTCAACAAGTTCTTTAGGCATATGGGGATCATAGGCAATGACCTTCATCCGCAACCCTTGTGCCCTGTTGGCAACAATAGCACCGATCCGGCCAATACCAAAAATACCCAGGGTCTTACCCGTCACCTCACGTCCCATAAAACTCTTCTTCTCCCATTTCTCAGCCTTCATTGAGGCTGTGGCCTGGGGAATATTACGAGCCAGAGACATCATCAAGGCGATGGCATGTTCGGCGGCAGTGGTCGCATTCCCATCCGGTGCGTTCATGACCACAATTCCTTTCTGACTCGCGGCAGGAATATCAACATTATCCAAACCAATACCAGCACGTCCCACCACCCGTAATTTTTCAGCAGCAGCGATAATTTCTGCCGTCACCTTGGTGGCACTCCGAATCACCAAACCATCATAATTGCCGATGATCTTTTTCAACTCTTCCGGGGCCAGACCTACATTAATATCAACTTCCAGGCCGGCATCACGCAAAATCTGTGCTCCAGCAGGAGACAGGTTGTCACTAATCAGTACCTTCATTGTTACTCCTCTTCATTCTAGTCAGATATATTTTCCAGGTCACCTTTTGACCCATGTACTTATATTGGATAAAAATGTGAAAACCCCTTCCCATTTTCACAAAACTACCCGACACCATTTTGCCAAATAGTCTAAATCAATCCCTTCTGGATTGCATGACAAAAATTTAACGAAAAACTTATATACAATTTTCAACTACAGAGAACAATAAAAATACAACACCCTTGGGGGCATCTCTTTTCACTTTTCCAATCTCAGCCCCACTCACCAGAAAAGGTTTTATCGCCTTACAGGTCTTGAATACTATTGAACAAAGAATCCGAAAACGATATAAAGAAATGTTTACTTGAAGGTACTCATTAGTTCCTTACGGATTATTTTCTTGTTTTTTGTAGGAAAATAATCTGCGAAAGGCACTTATCCCGTTCATCGGGGGTTAGACAATTCACTCATTTCATCAACCCTTCCGGCAAGGATTTTTCATGACTGAAACACGACTGCGTTTTCCGCCAAGCCCCACAGGATATCTCCATATCGGGGGGGCAAGAACCGCTCTGTTTAACTGGCTTTATGCAAAGAAAACAGGGGGAAAGCTGATTTTACGCATTGAAGATACAGACACCGAACGTTCCACCCAGGAATCCATCCAGGGAATCCTGGATGGTCTGGAATGGCTGGGTATAGATTGGGACGAAGGCCCTTATTTTCAAACGGAGTTCAGCGCTGATCATCTGGCTGCCGCCAACCGTATGCTCACAGAAGGTCATGCTTACAAGTGTTTCTGCTCAAAGGAAGATCTGGACGCCAGAAAAGAAGCGGCCATGGCCGCCAAGCAGGTCGTCGGCTATGATGGCACCTGCCGACATCTGTCTCCGCAGCAGGTAGCAGACAATGAGGCCGCAGGTATGCCCTTTGTCATTCGCTTCAAGGTCCCGGAACGCTCAGGGATGTTTGGCTATGATGACAAAGTCCTCGGACGCATTGAACAGAATTACAAAGAGATTGAGGATTTTGTCATCGTCCGCTCCAACAGCAAACCCCTTTATCTGCTCTGCAATGTCGTGGACGATATCCGCGACCGGATTACCCATATATTGCGTGGTCAGGACCATATGACCAACACCCTTCGCCAGGTTCTCCTTTATGAAGCGCTGAATGCCGCCCTGCCGGTCTTTGCCCACATGCCCCTTACCCTTGATCTAAAAAAGGCTAAGATCTCTAAGCGCAGCCACGGTGAGATTGTCGCCGTTCAGTTTTACAAAGAACACGGTTTTATCCCCTGGGCTCTAAGCAACTTTCTCGTTCTTCTCGGCTGGTCATCGGGAACCGACAAGGAGTTTTTCTCCCGTGAAGAACTGATTGAGGCTTTTACCCTGGAGCGGATCAACAAGTCCAATTCCATCTTTAATTATCGTAAGGGAGATGAAAAATTCTTCACTGATCCCAAGGCCATTGCCATCAATGAACATTACCTGCGCACCATGGATATTAATGAAATCGGTGATATGGTGCAAAAGGTTCTGGAAAAAGAAAACCTCTGGGATGCTGCGTATGCGGGAGAAAAGAAACAATGGTATCTGCAGACTCTGGATCTCATCCGCGATCGGTTTCATACATTGAATGACTTCGCGACCTTGGGTCGCGCTTATTTCGCCGATGATTTTGCCGTTGAAGAAAAACCACTGGCAAAGAATCTGCTCAAGTTTCCTGAACTTCAACAGTGGCTTCCCGAACTCGCCGGCCGCTACCAGACCCTTGCACAATTCACCTCCGAAGAGACCGAACGGGTTGCAAAAGAACTGGCCGAAGAAAAAGGCGTCAAACCTGGTATCATTGTCAATGGCATGCGTACTGTAGTCACCGGACAACTGGCCGGGCCATCAATGTATGATATCCTCATGACCCTGGGACGAGACAAAGTCGTCCAACGGCTACGGGATGTTGACAAGTTTTTCCAATAATCAAATATGCTGAGCCATTCCAACAATGGTTCACGACAGGTCATCAACATTCGCAAATTTCGAGAAGGAATAACCTGCGATTCTAACAACTTTTTTTGATAAAAAATCAGAATTAATAAAATCATGACGGACAACACCCCCCCCCCCTCGAAGCAAAACCCCTTGATTTTATCCGACAGATTATCGCCGAAGACCTGCGATCGGAAAAACATCAAAAAGTCATCACCCGTTTTCCGCCGGAACCAAATGGATTCCTTCATATTGGCCATGCCAAATCCATCTGTCTTAATTTCGGTGTCGCACTCGAAAATAATGGCTTCTGCCATATGCGCTTTGATGACACCAATCCCAGCAAAGAAGAATCCGCCTACGTGGAATCCATCAAACGGGATGTCCAATGGCTCGGATTTAGCTGGGGAGACAATCTCTTTTACGCCTCCGATTACTTCGACCAGCTTTACGACTTCGCCATTCAACTGATTCAACTGGGCAAGGCTTATGTCTGTGATCTTTCCGCAGAAGAGATCCGCACTCACCGAGGCACCCTCACTGAACCCGGCATTGAAAGCCCCCACAGGAACCGGACGATAGAAGAGAACCTGGCAATTTTCCAGGGGATGAAAAATGGCGAATTCACCGAAGGCAGCCGCGTCCTCCGGGCCAAGATTGACATGCGCTCTCCCAATCTTAATATGCGTGACCCTGTCATCTATCGCATCCTCAAGGTCGCACATCATCGCACTGGCGACAAATGGTGCATCTATCCCATGTACGATTACACCCATTGTCTCTCCGATGCCATTGAGGGAATTACCCATTCCCTCTGTACCCTGGAATTTGAAGACCACCGGCCCCTTTACGACTGGTGCCTCGACACCCTGAACACCCCATGCCATCCACGCCAGATTGAGTTTGCCCGCCTTAATCTGACCTACACGGTGATGAGCAAACGCAAGATTCTGCAAATGGTGCAAGGCGGCTATGTCGAAGGCTGGGATGATCCACGCATGCTCACCATCTCCGGCATCCGACGTCGAGGCTATCCCGCCTCGGCCATCCGCAAGTTCTGCGCAGATATCGGCATCGGCAAGAAAGAGAGCTGGATTGACATGAGTGTGCTCGAAAATGCCGTGCGCGATGATCTGAATATCTCTGCGCCAAGGGCCATGGCGGTGCTCAATCCGCTGAAAGTGATCATTGACAATTATCCGCAGGGACAAAATGAAGAACTGACAGCCCTGAACCATCCCCAGAATCCTGAGATGGGCAGCCGAGCCATTCCCTTTTCACGGGAAATCTACATTGAGAGGGAAGACTTTCTCGAAGATCCGCCCAAAAAATTCTTCCGCCTGGGACCGGACCGTGAAGTACGGCTGCGCTATGGCTATTTCATCCTTTGCGTTTCCGTGGATAAGGATGCGACTACCGGAGAAATCATTGCGATTCACTGTACTTATGACCCGTTAACACGAGGCGGTTCCGCCCCTGACGGGCGCAAGGTCAAAGGAACTATCCACTGGGTCTCGGCCCCCCACGCAATCTCCTGTCAGGTCAGGCTTTACGACCGCCTATTCTTGACTGAAAATCCCGACGCTGACAAGAACGTGGACTTCAAGGAACATCTCAACCCCGACTCCTTAACCATTCTTGACAACTGCATGCTCGAACCATCGCTGGCCAAGACACTGCCTGAAGAGCATTTCCAGTTTGAACGCAATGGCTATTTCTGTGCCGACCTCATCAACTCACAGCCAGGCGCTCCGGTTTTTAACCGTACTGTCACCCTCAAGGATTCATGGGTAAAACTTGACAAGTCGTCATGATGATCCTGGCTAGCGCCTGACGCCTTGAACGCACACTCAACGTATATTCAAACCGGCTGAAGAAAATGGCGGGGTTAATTGTAAACAACGTATAAAGCTGTTTTTTTAAGCCATTAGCACCCACCCATAACAGAAAAATAATAATATCTGTTGACTCAGCCTTTTTGTGCCTTTATTTTATCTAGTTGGCCGCCGTTAAAAATCAACATCAGATTGTTTGAGGAATCAAATTGATTATCGTTTTTTTCCTGACTGCCAGGCCACCATATTCATACCTTATCATTCATACGTGTGTCTCCAGTGCCCAATAAAAAAACAACCGCATAAGATAAACTGCACATACACTTAAGCAACATTTTATCTATAGATAAAAAATCAGAAAGAGGCATTTCCGTGAAAAAGAAAATTCTTGTGGCCAATCGTGGCGAAATTGCCATCCGTATTATGCGGGCCATCCAGGAACTGGATTATGAGGCCGTGGCTGTTTACGAAACCCCGGATAAAGATTCACGCCATATCCGACTTGCCAGCGAGGCCATACTCCTTGGTGACGGCCCGCGCTGTGACTACCTTAATATCGAAAAGATCATTAAGGCTGCCAAACATACTGGTGCCTGTGCCATTCATCCAGGCTATGGTTTTCTGGCAGAAAATCCTGACTTTGCCAAGGCCTGTGAAGATGCCGGTATTATCTTTATCGGCCCCACATCCAAAGTGATCGCTGATCTGGGGAACAAAGTAATCGCTCGAAAGATCATGGCTGATGCCGGCATCCCCATGGTGCCCGGCACACCTAACCTCTCTACCGGAGATACAGGTGTCAAGGAAGCCCTGAGTTTTGCCGCTCAATATGGCTACCCCATCATGCTCAAGGCCACCTGCGGCGGTGGCGGACGCGGTATCCGACTAATTGAGTCAGATGAACAGATGCACAAGGAGATCCCGGTCGCCCGATCCGAAGCCAAAGCGGCTTTCAATGATGATTCTGTCTATCTGGAAAAGGTTGTACTGAACCCCAAGCATGTCGAAGTTCAGATCATAGCCGACAAAGAGGGAACCACGATCCACCTGGGAACCCGGGACTGCTCCATCCAGCGCCGGAACCAGAAGCTCATTGAAATTGCTCCTTCCATGATCGGCAACAAGGAGTTACTCGACGAAATCTGTCAGACAGCGGTCAAGGCGGCCAAGGCATCCAACTACACCAACGCCGGCACTGTTGAGTTCCTCATCGACAAGGATTTCAACTACTACTTCATGGAGATCAATACCCGGGTTCAGGTTGAGCACACGGTCACAGAGATGGTTACCGGCATCGATATCGTCCGCACCCAAATCAAGCTGGCACTGGGCAAGCCACTGTCCTTCCGTCAAGAGGACGTCCAGCTGCGCGGACATGCCATTGAGATGCGAATTAACGCAGAAGACCCTCAGGCCGATTTCATGCCCGAGGGTGGTAAGACTGTTTCTCTCTACCGCTCTCCAGGCGGTTTTGGGGTTCGCCTCGACGGTTTTGCCTATCAAGGCTACACCATTCCCCAGGTCTATGATTCCCTGCTGGTCAAACTGACTGTCCATGGTTTTTCCTGGAATGAAACCGTCTCCCGGGTTCGTCGCTGTTTGAAGAACTTCGACATAGCCGGTCCTAAAACCACCATTCCGTTCTACCTGAATATTTTGCAGGACCCTGATTTCATCAGGGGTGATTTCAACACCTCATTCCTTGACACCCATCCTCAACTCTTTGAGTATAAAGAGGCACCCAATGAGGCCGAAAAACTATCCAGGCTGATTGCTGAAATTCATCACCGCGGCAAGAACATGTACGCACTTTAAAAAATCAATATTATTGGTAAATTACAATACTCTTCAGGTCCATTTCAGGTTTTCCCACGGCCTCTGTCGTGAAAATCATGAATATACCTGCCCCACCCCGAGGAAACACTATGGAACGAATAATACAGGGAACAGCTCCCAGCGAGGTAGTCGCCCGACTCAGAAATGCAGCTGGTTATTTTATCACCAATACGGCCCGCGACCTCTCCCAGTCTGACTTTAAAAATCGCATTCTCCTGCACACTGATTTGCTGGCAGCACCATCCCGGGAAAAAGCAGGCTACTTTTCCCTTGAGATCACCGGTGGCGCCTCGATCCATGTCGATATTCTCCGCAAACAGGTTGACCCCTTCCTCAAGCTTGAACTCCTGCGAGAGAAGATGCCAAAAACCATGTTTCAGACTCTGTGCCGCGGTATCAACCTCTTTGGCTACCGCCCCTATCCGCAGAATGTTATCCGTTTTACGGTGCGGGAATTTGCCAAATATGTGGATGTCTGGCGAACCTTTGACTGCATGAATCATGTCCCCAACATGCAGGCCGTTTTTGAGGAAGTGGCCAAGGCCGGGAAAATCAACGAACCCTGCATCTGCTTTTCCACAGGGCCGGAACACACAGATGATTTCTATGTCAAAAAAGTAGGGGCCATCGTCGATGTCACCGGCCGCGACATCATCCTCTGTATCAAAAATCATGGCGGCCTTGGCAGCCCACAACGAATCGGCCAACTGGTTAACGCCATCAAGCAGAGTTATCCCGATCTGCCGATCCATTATCACGGACATAATACCGACGGCAACGATATCGGCCGCATCGCAGCCGCCGTTATGAATGGCGCCACCATCATTGACGCCAGTGATTCTTCCATGACTGGCTACTATGGGCCTCCGCCAAGCCTCACGGTCATCCAGACCCTGAAAGAGTTGGGCTATACCGCCCTTGGGATCGATGAAAACGCAGTCATTGAGACATCTGAAGTTATTCGCGACCAACGCCAGTATTATGCAGCCTTTGAGTCTCAGATCAAGGGGTTCCAGCCCACCGTCCAGATCCACAAGCTCCCCGGCGGGGCCATGGGCTCCAGCCTTGAGCAGGCCGCAAAGGGCGGTTTTCTCGACAAGATGCCGGACATTCTCCACAAAGAGCTGCCCCGTGTCCACAAGGAACTGGGCAACTACTGGTCGGTGACACCAGGTTCCCAGATTCTGTGGACGACAGCGGTGGCCAATGTCCAGGGTGGTGAACGCTACGGCAATCCATCGGGTGATTTACGCAATCTGCTTCTCGGTAAATATGGACCATTTCCCTTTTATCAGCCAGAAGACTGGATCTACGAAAAAGTACTCGGTCCTGACTGGAAGAAAGTCCTTGAGGACGAAGGTGGAATGGATGAGATTGAAGACATCGATCTTGAGCGGGAACGAACCAGCCTGACAGAAAAGATTGGCCATGCTCCCACCGACCAGCAATTGGTTCTGTATCTGCAGCACCCCAATGATGCCGTCAATTTTTTCAAATTCGAAGAGAAGTTCGGCAAGGTCTATGTCCTGCCCCCTTCTATATTCTTGCATCAGGGACAATTTCCCGAAGGATCGACCCTTTCATTTACAGATCATTATGGCAAAGAGCATGTCATTGAAATTGGCCCCTCCATGATTAATGACGATGGCGAATCCAACGTCTACCTGAATGTTGATCACCATCAGCGTATCTATTCCTTCGCGCCTGAGGCCAAGCCGGGAGTGGCAGCAGCCGCCACCATTCTTTCCAAGGAAGAAATCCAGACCCTGGCCAAAAATGGCGACATCCGTGCCCCTTTTTCCGGCAATATCTGTGAAATCAGCGTCAAGGAAGGCCAGGAAGTTGCCGTCGGAGAGCAGATTGCGATGATGGAGGCCATGAAGATGCAAACCCCGGTGGTCACGGCCATTGCCGGCATTGTGACCACCCTGTCGGTCAAGGTGGGAGATGCCGTCAAACCAGGTGCAAAGATTGCCAAGGTGGATATAGACGAATAGATCTCTCGCAAATCTTCCATGGCAGGCTCCATCACGACAAGCCCTTCATCATTTGATGAGGGGCTTGTCTCGTTTTACAGCATAATTTCAGACTAAAAGTGAACTTATCTCAGTATCTGGACAAAGAACTCTTCCGCTGCTTTTTCACAGCCTGTAATGCAACAAGGACATAAAACCCCCATATGGCATTAATTTTAATAATAATTACAAAATGTTGAAACTATTTAACTCAAATATATGAAACGTTTCCATAAGGATCTATCATCGTATCTAATGCTCTGAACATGCTCTTTTCATACTTTTTCCGTATTTGTTTATTTTCCAGACCCTGTATG
>JAFLKM010000029.1:13898-64640 GCA_019163335.1 Desulfobulbaceae bacterium
GAACATGCTCTTTTCATACTTTTTCCGTATTTGTTTATTTTCCAGACCCTGTATGGTTCTAAAAAATGACAAACATCGTAGCAATCATCCAATCTTTCATAGAGTTATTATCTCGCTTGAGCAAAAAATACTTAAAGGGGACCAAATGAAGAAAAAACTTTCAACAGGAATACTAGCAGGTCTGCTTTTAATAGGTACGATCAGTCTTGCAGAAGCTACTACGACGACAACAGAATTAATAAGCCAAGAGAGTTTCTGGAATTATACCACAACCGACAGCGACCTATGGTCGGTGTCGGCGAAAAACTGGGTTGATAATGTCGGATACAACACCTTTGGGTGGGTTACTACAGGAACCTCTGTGTGGGATACTACAGATACTACAAAATGGAAAACAGGCAAGGCAGCATTTGGCAATGCAAATTCTTACAATGGCCTTACACTTAAGCCATACAATACCTCCTGGGGAGCTGGCACAGATCTAGCTCTTCAGCAGACCATCTCATTTGATCCGAATAATTTTGAGAATTTTAACCTAAAAGTCGCAGTAGATAATGGATTCATCCTCTTTGTCAATGGAACTCAAGTGGCGAAGCAAAATGCTGAGTTATTTACGTACTATTGGGAATATGACATGGACATTGCCCCGTCATATTTTACCTCGGGAATGAATACAATATCCGTCTTTGCCGAAGATCATGGTGGTTCAACCTATTTTGACATGAAAATCACCGCTGACCTTAAAGCTCAACCAGTCCCGGTACCAGCAGCCATAGTCCTCCTTGGCTCTGGCCTCGCGGGTCTTGTAGGTGCTGGTCTTAAAAGAAGAAGGAAATAATAAAACAAAGGCAGGGATTCTGAACTATCCCTGCCTTTGCATACTCTTTTAAGTACAGGCAAGGATCAGGCCACTACTGGTCAGCTGGTCAGCACCCGATAGATTTCAGGCATGCGCAACGGCAGCCTGCGCACGTCATTGACAAAGATATAGTTGACCGGTCCATAGAGATGGTCCATGTAATCATGGGCCTGATGGTCGATGGTGATGCAGAAGGGATGAATTCCAGCCGTCTTGGCCTCCAGAAGGGCGTGCCGTGTATCCTCGATGGCGTACTCGCCCTTGTAATCATCATAATCCTCGGGCTTGCCGTCGGTGAGGGTGATGAGCAGGCGAACCCGGGCGTCAGTTTTGCCAAGAAGCGAAGTGGCATGCCGGATGGCCGGGCCCATGCGGGTATATTCGCGCGGGCCGATGGCCCCGATTCGCTGCCGTACCACATCGCCAGAGGGCTCGTCGATATCCTTGATGTGGTAAATTTCACAACGGGTGCGCCGCATCCCGGAAAATCCATAAATTCCGTATCGATCCCCCAACACCTCCAGGGCCTCGGTCATCAACACCAGAGACTCCTTGATCGTATTTCCCACCCAACCTGCCGTGGAGTTTGACATATCCACCAGAAAGATCACCGCGATATCCCGTTCATCCCGGAGCAGCTTGATATAAAGACGATCTGACTGCGCCAGTCCCGCCCGGGCGTCCGCCAACGATTCCACCAGGCCATCCAGATCAATGTCGTCACCGTCCCGCTGTCTGCGGACAAAACGATCCGTGGTGCGCATCATCTCAAACTGATGCCGCAACCGGTTAACCACCCCGTGATATTTGCCAAGGGTTTGACGGATAAACCCAGACTTGAGATCAGGCAGATCTTTGACCGTGACCACACACCAGTTCTTACGAAACCCAAGGCGGCGATAATCCCACTCATCATAACAGATCGCCGCCTGCAACGCCCCACCCTGCTCATTCCCGGGCTGAACATCAGGGGCAACCCCTTCACCGGCACGCCCCACGGCGCTGCTGACAAAACGGCCGGGCAGGTGCCCGAATTCCTCACGAAATTTCCGCACCTCCTCCGCCATCTCCCCGGAAAGCTCAACTTCTTCATTATTGATGGTGACAAGCAACGGTGCCTGATGTTCATCGACCGTTCCAGCAAATTCGCTGTCCATGATCATCGACACATCCGACTCCAGACCACTTGCACCGCTTTGTTTCTCCTCCTCGGAGCGGAGCAACTGACTAAGTTTTTCCTGTGGCAACGCGGCAAGATAGAGGGCCAGGCTGTGCACCAGCTCTTCTCCCTGGCGTAAAAACTGTTGCCGACGTACCGCCTCAATCGCGGTCAGCCGGAGCTCGCCCTGAAAGATCAGCGGCGATATTCCCGGGTATTCCTCACCACTTCCCCCGTCCTCTTTTCCATCGAAAATAGCTGCCAGGACTTCCCTCACTGCATGAACGGTATCCACCGCGCTTGCGCCTTCACAGGTAAGGCGACGCCAATAGTCATTGAAAACTGTAGGACTGGATTGGGACTGGATTTGTAAAAGTGAGCCATTAAGAAGTTCAGCCTGCAGCTCAAGGAGCAAGGTGGCCCTGGGATCTGCCTCCTGCACGGGCGGTGCTACAATACGGGGCAAGGCGGACCAGGCCCGCATCAGGCCGGGCAGTTCTCGTTCTAAAAAACGAGCGGCCCGCACTGTCTCGAGGAACGAGTAACAGTCACGGGCAAAAATCGGATCGGAGCAGGAGGAAAAAAAGGAAGTAAGCCACAGCGGGCCCTCGGGATCTGATTTAAAATCTTGTTCAGCAGAATCAAAGACAGTGAAGCTGCCAATTTCCAGAAAGGCCCACTGGAAGGCAAGGATCAACTTGTACAACAGGATATTGTCGGCAGACTTGGGATAGATGGCCAGTTCGGGAGGAAGAAAGATGGTTTCAGTGTCGGTGAAGACGGCATTGCCTCCGGCAATCATCAGGTCTCGGCCCGCCACCCCCCGGATGAAGGGAAGAAGACGCCCCTCAACCTCTCCCAGAAGCACCAGTCCCGACCCGTTGCCACGCTCCTGATACCGGCTTTCCATGCTCCGCATAAACTGCTGAGCCGCACGCAACCCCTGCATTTCATAGCAGTCGAGGATCTCACCCACCCGTGCCGGCAACTGCGCCAGCGGGACAAATCCAAGGAGCTCGGGAAGGATCTTCAAAAAATCGCGACAAAGGCCATTAGAAATGGGCCAGATGGCGGGAATACACCAGAAGATAGTTTGACAGACATCATCACTCTGATCAAGATAGGGTTCCAGCATCTCTTCAACATCCCATTCATTGGGAATATCAGGTGCCACTATTTGATTAAAGCGTTTTGTCAGCTCAGGAAGTTTCATGGGCAATCGATGAGATTTCTGTCAACGGAGAGCAGAAGTGAATCTGTTTTCAACCTAATCAAAAAAGAGAGGCTACCATATCCTCGATGGCAGCGAGCATTTCAGGATCATCGCTCAAGGGCTCAACCACGGCAGCCCGACAGGCGGAGGGAATATCAACGCCATCCTCAATCAGCTTCCCAGCCTGAATCAGGAGGCGGGTGCTGGCCCCCTCGGGCAGACCGGAATCCTTCAGGCTTCTGGTCATGACCGCCAGTTTGACTAGGGTCAAGGCCAGCTTCCGGTCAACCCTGCTCTCCCGACAGACAATCTCCGCCTCCTGCTCCACGGCCGGATAGGTAAAGCTGAGGGCCACAAAACGCTGCCGGGTAGAGGGTTTAAGATCCTTAAGCACACTCTGATAGCCCGGGTTATAGGACACTGCAAGCATGAACTCAGGAGGCGCCACCAGCAGTTCACCCCGCTTTTCAATGGGCAACTCCCGTCGATCATCGGCCAAGGGGTGGATCACCACGGTGGTATCCTTGCGAGCCTCCACCACCTCATCGAGATAGCAGATCCCGCCGGCCCGTACCGCCAGGGTCAAAGGGCCATCCATCCACACTGCCTCGCCGGCGCGAATCAGATACCGGCCCACAAGATCACTGGTGGAGAGATCGTCATGACAGGAAACCGTGATCAATGGGCGATCCAGCTTCCAGGCAAGATATTGCATGAACCTGGTCTTGCCGCAACCGGTGGGTCCCTTCAAGAGCAGGGGCAGACCGCGCCGATGGGCGGCACAGGCAATCTCCACCTCATTTTTCTGCGCCAGATAATAAGGTTCTTCAATAATTCTATGTTCTTCCAGACGTATCTTGGCTCCACTCATTCTCTTCCCCACACATGTTAAAATGATTGACAGCACAGCGCACTGAACCGCAAAAAATCCTGCAGACTTCATTCCTTTTGAACTCTTACATTGTTCACGGGCGAGGATTCCGTCAAGCCCGGAAAATCCAGCATCAGGCTGGGTTGAACTTGAACAGAAAGAAACTACTGAGGGGTGAGACCATTCCAGTCGGCATCATAGAGGCGCTGCATCTCTTGACTGTACGATCCAAGACGCTGTTCGTAGATATAAAAGGGGGGAAGGATCTGCATGCCCTCGCCGCCATTCTTGACGGCCTCGACCAGCACCAGCCTGGCGTCGGAGGCCATACCTGGGTAGCTGAAAATGATCTGTAAACGTTTGGGGACGAGACGATACTGATGGAGAGCCAGAAGCAGTGAGTTCAGCCCTGCGGCAGGATAGACAAAGACGGTCTTGCCCCGATTTTTAACAACAAGCGAAGCCGCAGCCACCACGTCCTCCAGGGAGCAGAAAACCTGGTGCCGGGCAATAAATGATTCTTCATCCTGGCAGGGACGGCCACAATCTTTGCGATAAAACGGAGGATTACAGATGACGGAAGAAAAGGTCTCGGCCGGAAAAAAATCAAGGATCCGGCGCAGATCCCCTTGCACGACCTTCATCTTTTCCTCAAATCCATTCAAGACGAGATTCCGGGAGGCAAGGGCCGCCAGGGCCGGCTGCAGTTCAAGACAGGAGAGGGAGACAATGTTATCGTACCAGCGATACAGGCTGATCAGGGAGATGATGCCACAACCGCCGCAAAGATCAAGGACTGTTGATCCGGGCGGCGGTGGGAAAAAATGAGCGGCAAGGATGGCGTCAACGGAAAAACGGTACCCGGACCGATATTGCAGGCAGGACAATCTCCCCCCAAAGAGGGAGTCAGATGTAACCTGCTGTTCGCCGGTCTGATCAGCGCCTCGCATGCCAGGCACCCAAGACGCCACGGATCTTCTTCAAATCAGACAATCCGATCGATCTTCTCGTCGTCAACAAGTTGATTGAACAGCAGACCAGTCATGATCTTTGGATAAAAATACGTGGACTTATGGGGCATGATCAAATTCTGGTCGGCCACATTCCTGACCTGACCAACCCTTGTGGGGTTCATCACAAAAAGCAGAGGGGTGAACTCTTTACAGGTGGCACACTCCCCCACCGCCATCGCCAGCGCCTCGTCCGCATTGCTGGAATAGGCAATGAGTGACTCCTGTTCGCATCGATGCTCGTCAAGCCCCAATGCCTTCTCCATAATGATATCAGAGAGGACGACCACGTCCAACTCCCGCAGGACCTCGGGACGGCCAGCCAGCAGATCCTTCACCTCAGGTTTCAGGCTGAGGAGAAAACAGCGATCCTGGCCCGGATGATAAACCCCAAAGGTGGACGAGCTCTTCTCCAGTGACTGACGTTCCAGCTCCTCCATCCGTGCCAGCACTTCTTTGATCAGTGAATGCCGGCTGCCGCCGCTGATCTCTTCACAGTGAAAATAGTGCTCAAAACGGCGCAGGAGTTCTTCCGCCTCCATCACGCCGGGCCAGCGAACCAGCCGGTGCGTGGGAAGTACCGAGAGACCGGGATCTTCCATGGGGCAGAGGTACATGATGATATGGTTGGCCGGACTCGTGGCAGGCAAGTCACCATTTCTGCCCTGAGCCTCGCGAAGAAGGCGACGATAGGCAAGGGCAGTGGTGTAGCGATGATGGCCGTCCGCAATATAGAGCGCCTTATCGAGAAACCAGCGCTGTACATCCCTGATGGTTTTTTCATCACCCACCCGCCACAGACTGTGCACGCAACCATCGCCATCCGTCACCGAACCGATGGCCTCACGCGGCTGCGCCTCCAATAAGGCCATCACCTCATTTTGCGGGTCGGAATAGAGTGAAAAAATTTGACTGAACTGGGCCTTGCAGGCTGTCATCAGGCGCAGACGATCGGCAATCACTGTATCAAAGGTCTGCTCATGGGGCTTGACCACACCTTCAGCGAACTCGGCCAGGCCCACCAGGCTGACAAACCCTTTACGGGTCAGGCGTCGGCCGGATGGATGGGAATATTCGGTATGATAGAGATATATGCCAGGTTCAGGATCCCGTACCAGCACCTTTTCTTCCAGCCATTGCCGAAAAAGAGCCGCGGCTTCCTCATAGCGGGCATCACCAGCCGCCCCTGAACCCTGGCTCTTGACGATATCCAGGCGAATCATATTGTATGGGTTCCGAGAACGATAGGCCTCAACACCACCGGTGTTGATCACATCGTATGGCGGGGTGACGACCTCATCCAGGCTGCCGACCTTCTGTGGGTTAAAATGCACTCCCCTGAGTGGGGCAATAAAGGCCATGCTCTTTCACTCCTTTTCTGCTACAGTATGCGATTAAATAAAATGAATTCTCAAATAAACGTCTCTACAGGACAGCAAACAAAGACAAAACGTACTATCACCCGCCTCCAGCCTCATTTGCTCGGCAATCCTACCATTTCAAGAATGAATTATCCAAGCTTTTCAATCATAATCCATTGATTTTAACACACCTTTAATCTGCACGGAGGAACACCCATGTTTGACATTTTCATCGAAACCCACTTTGCCGGAGCCCATCACCTACGCGAATATCCCGGTAACTGCGAAAAACCGCACGGTCACAACTGGAAAGTTCAGGTTACGGTCCGGGCCAGCAAACTGGATGAACTGGGTATGGGCATTGATTTTAAAATCCTCAAACAAAAGGTAAACGCCAAGGTTGACGAGCTTGATCACTGCGACCTCAATGAACATCCGGCCTTTCTCAGCCAGAATCCATCCTCTGAAAATATCGCGGTGTATCTTTTCGACCAGCTCAAAACATCCCTCCAGCATGAACATTACCACCTCTACAGCATCTCCATACGGGAGACCGAATCCTCTGGACTCACCTATTATGGACCCGATGTAAATGCCTGATAAACCGCTCTTCATCTCTGAGCTTTTTTATTCGATCCAGGGCGAATCCACCCATGCCGGTTTCCCTTGTGTCTTTATTCGACTGGCGGGATGCAATCTGCGCTGTCGATATTGTGACGCCCGCTACACCTACGAAAGCCCCCATGCCAGCATGACCCTTGAGACCATCCTCTCGTTTGTGGAGGGCTATCCTGAAATCATGGTGGAGATTACCGGCGGCGAACCCTTGCTCCAGGACAATGTCTATCCTTTGATGGAGATGCTGCTGGCCAAGGGCAGAAAAGTGCTGCTGGAGACCAATGGCTCTCTGTCCATTGACAAGGTTGCGCCGAAGGTGATCGTCGTTATGGACATCAAGTCTCCGGGGAGCGGTATGGAGAAATCCTTTGCAAAAGAAAACATCGCCCTGGCCCTCCAGCGAAACCAGAAACTGCCGGGAAGCTGTGAAATAAAATTTGTCCTCACCGACAAAAACGATTACATCTGGGCTCGGGATCTGGTGAACCAGCATCACTTAGCTAAGCACACCTCGACCCTTTTTTCTCCAGCCAAGGGTCAGCTCGATCCGGTTGACCTTGCAGCCTGGATGCTGCACGACAAACTTCCGGTTCGTCTTCAATTACAGTTACATGCCCTAATCTGGCCGCATCTGTCACGAGGGGTTTAAAATGAAAACAATAAATCCGAGCCCTGACAGGGGGCTTACCTTCTGTCTCCCCCCTTACTGCCCTGGGCAGAGATAGGGGTACAGAAATTGGCAGCGATTCGATGAAATGAAGGGACAGAATGCAATGCTGTCCTCAACTGACCATATTTTTTAGGATGCAATATGAAAAAAACAATCACCGTGGAAGAGGCTGTGGGCATGGTCTTGCCCCATGATATCACTGAGATCGTTCAGGGAGAATTCAAGGGATGCGCCTTCAAGAAGGGACATATCATCCAGGCGGACGACATTGAACACCTGAAACGTCTGGGAAAGGAACATATCTATGTCCTCGAACTGGGACCGGAAGAGATTCACGAGAATGAGGCCGCGGACAAGCTCGCCACCGCCCTGATCGGCCAAGGTGCTGCCCGTACGGCTGAGCCGGTGGAGGGAAAGATTACCATAACTGCCGCCGTGGATGGCCTTTTGAAGATTAATGAAGAGGCCCTTTACCGCTTCAACATGCTGGGCGAAGTGATGTGCTCCACCCTCCAGACCAATACCCCGGTCAAAAAGGGCGAAGCCGTTGCCGGTACCCGCCTGATTCCCCTGATCGCTGCCCGGGCTTTGGTGGATGAGGCGGTGGCCATCGCCCTGGAATCAGCGCCGATCATTGCAGTGAAATCCCTGCGCCAGGCACGGGCGGGATTGGTGATTACCGGCAACGAGATCTTCCATGGGCGAATTAAAGACAAATTTGAGGCGGTTCTGCGCACCAAACTCACGGCCCTGGGTTCCGAAGTGATCAAGGTCGTCTTCGCCCCCGATGATATCAGCTTGATCAGCAAGGCCATCCACGACTGTCTTGACGCCGGTGCCGATCTCATTGTCACCAGCGGCGGCATGTCTGTGGATCCCGATGATGTGACCCGCATGGGGATCAAAGAGGCCGGGGCCGTGGATTCGGTGTACGGCTCACCGGTACTGCCGGGCGCCATGTTTCTCAGCGGTCATATCGGTGACATTCCAGTTCTTGGCCTGCCTGCATGCGGCATGTTTCACAAGATCACCGTCTTTGATCTCATCCTGCCCAGGGTTCTGGCCGGCGAGCATATCGGTCGTGAGGAATTCGCCCGCATGGGACATGGCGGATTCTGCCGGAACTGTAAACAGTGTCAGTATCCAGTCTGCAATTTCGGTAAATAATTCTGAATTGAGCCCGTACGGATGAACGCACAAAGCCGCTGAGAAAGGTTCTTCTCAGCGGCTTTGTGCGTTCAGGATTCAGGAGGAAACAAGGAGGGTACTTCCGCTATCCTGCAAAGATCAACTGAATAGGTTCTTCATTTCTTTCCATCATGGGGTCAGCGCCTTCTCCGCTTCCTCTTTCTTTTCCTTGTCTGTCTTCCCCTCTGGCCGTTGACGCTGGCGCCTTCCTGCTTCGGCATCAGGCTGCGGCGCAGGCCGCTGTACCTGAGCAGGGGCAGGGCTGGCTGGCTGGGGGGCAACCTGCGGCCTTGGAGCTGGAGCAGGAGGCGGCGCAGAAACCTGCGGTCTGGGTGCGGGTGCCGGGGCAGGCGGTGGCGCAGCAACCTGCGACTGCACCTCAACCGGCTGCCGAACCCTTTCCTGACGAGTTTCCGGAGTTGCTGCCGGCCGCTCCCTGAATGACCTCGGACTGTCCCCCTGTTCCGAGCTCTGAGACCGCCCACGAAATCCTGACGGTGCGGTTCTCTCTTCTTCACGAACCCGTTGTTCCGGCACCGATGGCGGCGGCACAGCCACCGGCTGGGCCACCTGGGGCTGAACCTGTACAGGCTGACTGGCCGGGGATGTCTGCTGCACAGCAGGGCTTGAGGTCGGCCGCTCCCTGAATGACCTTGGCCTGTCCCCTTGCTCCGCGCTCTGCGGACGCCCCCGAAATCCTGAGGGTGCGGATTTCTCTTCTTCACGCAACTGTTGTTCCGGAACCGGCACCGATGGCGGCGGCACAGCCACCGGCTGGGCTACCTGGGGCTGAACCTGTACCGGCTGACTGGCTGGGGATGTCTGCTGCGCAGCAGGGCTTGAGGTCGGCCGCTCCCTGAATGACCTTGGCCTGTCCCCTTGTTCCGAATTCTGAGGCCGCCCACGAAATCCCGACGGCGCAGCTTTCTCTTCTTCACGCACCTGTTGTTCCGAAACCGGCACCGATGGTGCCGGGACAGTCACAGGCTGTGCGACCTGGGGCTGAACCTGTACCGGCTGACTGGCCGGTGCCTGCTGTACAGCTGGGCTTTCGCTCGGCCGCTCCCTGAATGACCTTGGCCTGTCCCCTTGCTCCGCGCTCTGCGGACGCCCCCGAAATCCCGATGGTGCTCTTTTTTCTTCTACCGGAACCGGTGCAACCTGCGGAGCTACCGCTGCCCCCGTCGTCTCCGTCACCGGGGCAGACGGTCTCATCTCCTGCACTCCATCTTTCGTTATCGCCGTTTTTTCTTCAGGCAATCCCGGTTTGTCACCACGATCCGGCGCATGCCTGCGATCTCGTATCGAGTCGGTTTTATTGGATTCCCCGACTGGTTTTCTGCCAGATTCCGAGCGCACCCCACTGACCGGAATCGCCAGGGGCTGAGTGCCCGGAGTCGACTGGAATCCAGAACGATCACCCCCTCTCACCGTCGGCCTCGGGCCATCCCCGGCACGTCCAGGCATCGACCGGATGGACTCGGGCGGCCTTTTATCCCGTGGGATTTCCTTGATGGCAGGCATTCTGGTCATCCGCTGAGGCTCCAGCCCCGGTTGGCCGATATGAATCTTCTCGCGCAAAAAAGGATTATCCCGCCCCCTTCCGTCCTTATATTTTCCTGACAAAAAGGCATCACGATGAATCACGGTGACCGCATTGCGCACCCGCGCATTCCGATAATTCTTTCCGGGGATAACTGTATGAATATTAATGTTAACTATATTGGTACTATGGGGGCCATAGTTGCCATGACCGTAGTACATCTCTCCCGGGGCCAGCGGCACCCAGGCGACATCGCTGGAGGTTTGAATCCAACTGACATAGCCAGGGCCCCAGTGAACCTCGTTGCGCCGGGGTGGAATCCAGCACCAGCCATGGGAGGGGACATGCGACCAACGACCGTAGTGATACGGAGCCCAGCCCCAGGGCTCACTGCCGATCCAGACATAATCGTTGCCGATCCAGACCCAGCGGCCTTGACGGTAGGGGGCCCAGTCAGCAGAGATGTGGCTGGTGGGGATCCAGACGTTTCCATAATCCGGAGTTGAAACCCAGCGGCCATTGCGGCTCAGGTCCCGTCCATAGGCAGAAAGCTCCGGCGGTAGATACCGGTCAGTATCGCCGCCATCACTCAGCGCCTTATCCCACTCTTTATTTCGTTGCTCCCAGTTGGTGATGGAATCCAGTTCCATCAAAAAAGGGACCCCTTCATCGATGGTGAGCATTCTGCCGCCCTCAACCCTGACCTCCCCGCTCTGACTTTCAGCATAGACCTCGCCTTGGAATACGGAAAGATCGACATTGCCCTTATCGTCGAGGGCTACATTCAAGACGGCATCGTCATAACTCCTGAACGATGAAACCGGGGTATCAATCTGGAGCATGGAGTCGCCCCTTTTTCGATAATTGACATAGCCCTGACCGCTGCCGAGATACAGCTGCAGGGCATTCTCTTCCACTCCCAGAATCTCCAGCGAGCTCTCGGCGTCAAGCCTGATCACACTGCCATCCCGACCCTCAACCTGCGCCCATGCCCCTTCCGGCACCCATAACCGGTCCTTAGACTGCAGCGGAAGGTTGGTGACCGCCGGCAGCCATTCATCCATTCCCACGGACTGAACTTGCACATCACCCTGCATCTGGCCCAGTCGCAAAGCCCCCAGTTCTTCTGCAGCAGCTGGCACCGGCAAGACAAAAAACATTGAGAGCGCCAACACTTTTAACAGATACCCTATTTTCATGGTTTCACCGTTTCTCACAAAAAAAATTATTTCCCAGCTCAAATCGTTCCACAACAGAGGACCACACTCGCATTCATACCTCTCCCTACTGGCTGCTATCCTAATTCCCGCCAGGCCAATCAGTTCTGTCCACCAACTTTTATCCGGTCAAGGAGCTTGCAGGCAAGATCGGCAGCCTGAGCAGAGGCGCCCGGAGTTCCAAGCTTAACCCGCACCTCAGTCAAGCCCTGCTTCACTTCACGACTGGCCTTTTGATCAAAAAGCAGACGGACAAGCTCTGCCTCGATGTTTCCCGGAGTTACTTCATCCTGCAACAGCTCCGGCACCACGCAGCGCCCCGCAATAAGATTCACCAGGGAAAAAAACTGCATGTGCCTGATCAGCAGCCGTCCAATAAAATAAGTATGGGGAGAGACTCTGTAAACAACCACCATGGGAATTCCAAGGATGGCAAGCTCAAGGGTAACGGTCCCGGAAGCGGCGACAGCGGCGTCACAGGCAGCCATCATATCATAGCGGTCTTCCCGGATCAGATGGATGTCGATCTCGGCACCACAGTTCTCCAGGCCGTTCTTCCAGAGATCCTCTTCCGAGATGGTGGCGGCAACAGGGAGCAGAAAGACGAACTGCTGCTCATACTTCCCCGGTAGACGCCTGGCTGCGGCAAGAAAATCGGGAAGCAGGGATGCAATCTCCTTGTGCCGACTCCCCGGCAGAAGCCCAACCAGGGTATTCGAAGGATCAATGTTGTGCCTTTGACAGAATGCCTCGCGGTTACGGGTCACCTTCACCGAATCCAGCAGGGGATGTCCCACATAATGGGCCTTCACCCCGCGACTGCGATAGAAAGACTCTTCAAAGGGAAGAATCACGGCCATGGTATCGACCAACCGATGGATGGTCTTTACCCGCCCGGTTCGCCAGGCCCACACCTGCGGACTGATATAATAGAAAATGGGAATCCCGAGTTTTTTAGCCTTGCCGGCAAGCCTCAGATTAAAATCAGGGAAATCGATGAGAATAAGCAGGTCGGGCGGATCCTCCCGCATCCTCTTACTGAGGATCTGCATGGCGGTGAGAATATCCGAAAAATGGGTCAGCACCTCAACCAGGCCCACCACCGCAATCCGGCTTGCATCAAAGAGGACCTCGGCCCCGGCGGCCGTAAGCTCCCTCGATCCCATGCCGCAAAAGATCAGCTCCGGCTGCCGCTGTCGCATGGCCTGCACCAGACGGGCGCCATGCAGGTCGCCGGAGGCCTCACCGGCAATGATCATCACCTTCTGCGGCTTATACGACAGGCAGGACGAAACGGGCAATTTGGATGGACCAGGTTCTTGTTCAGGAATCATCGCCGATCAATGCTTTTTCAAGGCAGCGGCAACCTGCTGATAGACTTCCGTCTGCTGGTTCTGCTGGATCTGGGCAATCACCTGAAGCGCCACATCCAGGGCACGGCGGCCAGCGCGGCCCGAGACCAGTGGTTCTTTTCGCTCCCTGACACAGGTGACAAAATGGGCAATTTCATCCTTTAAGGCGTCAACGGCGGGAAAGGAGAAAACCTCCGAGTGGTGACCGGGCGCTCCACTTGCCAGCGTTTCATCGGTGAGATGGATGGTCATCACCTTTCTCGTGGCAAAATCGACGGTAATGGAAGAACCAGGCTGATAGATTCGCATGGTGCGGACGGTATTGCGCGCGATCCGGCTTGCCGTCACATTGGCGGTGGCCCCATTTTCAAAGACCAGACGGGCATTGGCAATATCAGTAGTTTCAGTGGCCACTGGGGCCCCGGCCGTCTGGATGGATTTCAGCGGTGAATGGACAATACTGAGAATAATATCGATATCATGGATCATCAGGTCAAGCACCACGTCCACATCCACGCCCCTGTTTTTAAAGGTTGAAACCCGGGTGCTCTCGATGAAAACAGGAACCGTTAGAAATTTTTCCATGGCCAGTACCGCCGGATTAAAACGCTCAAGATGGCCAACCTGAAAGATAAGCTTTCCGGCATCGGCCCGCCGGATGAGATCGTCAGCCTCATCAAGGGTTGTGGTGATCGGCTTTTCAAGGAGGATATCAACACCTGCCTCGATGCAGTCCAGCGCCACCTGATGATGGTAACTCGTAGGCACGACGATGGAAACCGCATCAACCAGAGGCAAGAGTTCCCGATAATCGGTAAAGGCACGGCATCCGCAATCTGCGGCAATCTTGCCGGCCACGTCCGAATCAACATCAACCACGCCGACCAGCTCAACCCCTTCCATATTTGCATATTTCTGGGCGTGAAATTTCCCCAGATAGCCGACACCGATCACACCCGTTTTGATTTTTTGCTCTGTCTTCATTGAGTAATCCATTTGAATTTCATAAAATTTTATTTCAATCTCTGCCTTTCCCTCTAAATCCCCAGATACGCGTTCTGCACCTCGGGACTTGCGAGAAGTCTATCGGCCCTGTCGGTCAGGATAATCCGACCATTCTCGATGACATAGCCTCGATCAGCTATCCGCAGGGCCTGGTGCGCATTCTGCTCCACCAGAAAGATGGTGGTCTTGTGTTCCCGATTGATCTCCTTAATAATCCTGAAGATCTGCCGAATCATGAGCGGTGCCAATCCCATGGATGGCTCATCGAGGAGCAGGAGCTGCGGGCGGGCCATAAGTGCCCGGGACATGGCCAGCATCTGTTGCTCGCCGCCGCTGAGAGTGCCGCCATACTGTTGCCGTCGCTTGGCGAGAATGGGAAACAGGGTAAACACATAGTCCAGATCCTGCCTGATTCCGCCCCTGTCCGTGCGCAGAAAGGCCCCCAGATCAAGGTTTTCCTGGACACTCAGATCGGCAAAGATCCGCCGTCCTTCCGGCACCTGCGACACCCCCATTGCCACAATCCGATCCGGGGCAAGACCATGTATCGCTTTTCCTTTTAACAGAATCTGACCGGAACGGCACGGAACAATCCCGGAAATGGTCATCAGTGTGCTGCTTTTTCCAGCTCCGTTGGCCCCGATCAGGGTAACGATCTCACCCGGGTGAATGGTCAGGCTCACTCCCTGGAGGGCCAGGACATTGCCATACCCGGCCTGGACATCGTTCATCACAAGCATGGCTATGTGCTCTCCTCGTCCAGCATATCTTCCCCGAGATAGGCCTTGATAACAGCGGCATTAACGCCAATTTCCGCCGGTGTCCCCTGGGCGATCTTTTCTCCGTAATCCAGGACAAAGACCCGATCGGAAAGGCTCATGACCAGTTTCATATCATGTTCGATGAGCAAAACGGCATGACCATCATCCCGAATGCGGCGGATAAGGTCAACCAGATCAGCGGTTTCCTGCGGATTCATTCCTGCTGCCGGCTCATCCAGGAGGAGAAGAAAGGGATCTGTGGCCAGAGCCCGGGCTATCTCCAGACGTCGTTGTGACCCGTAGGAAAGTTTGCCTGCAAACTCATCAGCCTGAGCAGACAGTCCGACTTTCTCCAGAATCCGGTAACTCCTGTCCACGGTATCCTGTTCTTCATCCCTGGTCCTGCGGGGACGGAAAATTGCCCCGAAAATTAAGGAGCGGGTTCGGCAATGCCTGCCGATCATCACATTTTCCAGCACCGTCATCTGCGAAAAGAGGCGAATGTTCTGGAAGGTTCTGGCCATTCCCAGTTCGGTAATTTTATTGGGCTTGAGGCCGGCCAGCAGGGTCTGCTTGCCGGTCAGAGGAGATGTCAGCCGGATTTCACCTTCAGTGGGCACATATATTCCGGTCAGACAGTTGAAAAAGGTGGTCTTTCCCGCCCCGTTCGGGCCGATCAGGGCGACGATTTCCCCTGCATGGACGTCCAGATCAAGGTGATCCAGGGCGCGAATGCCGCCAAAATTCATAGTCAGGCCATTTACCTCCAGAATCTTACTCATCATCTTTCAAAATGGGACTGTTTTTCTGCGCCTGAAACCGATACACCCGGCGACTTCCAGTAATAAACCCCTCAGGCTTGAAGATCATCATGGCCACCAGAATGGCGCCAAAGGCCAGCATCCGGTATTCAGAAAGGGGACGAAGATATTCGGGAAGCAGGATCAGGATCAGGGCGCCGAAGATGACCCCGGTGATAGAGCCCATTCCACCCAGTACCACGATGGAGAGGATAATGGCCGACTCCATAAAGGTAAAGCTGGCCGGATTGACAAAGGTGGTCTTAGCAGCGAAGATCACCCCGATCAGGCCGGCCCAGAAGGCGCCCAAGGCAAAGGCTATCAACTTGGTTCCCGCCTTATCGATCCCCATGGCCTGACAGGCGGTCTCATCCTCGCGCAGAGCCACCCAAGCCCGCCCCAGCCGCGAATCCTGCAGCCGATTCACCACAAAGATGGTCGCCGCCAGCAGTCCCAGCATCAGATAATACATAAAGGTCATGGCCTGATCAAGGGACATCTCCACCCCGAAAAATCCTGGCCGGGGAATATTGCTGATCCCGCTGGGGCCTTTCGAAAAGGCGCTCCAGTTCTCCAGAATCAGCCGGATAATCTCGCCAAAGCCGAGGGTGACAATGGCCAGATAGTCGCCCCGCAGGCGCAGCACCGGGAATCCGAGCAGCACCCCGAACAGCGCCGCCAGCAGACCGCCCACCGGCAATGCGGCCCAGAATCCGAGATCAAAGTGAAGATTGAGGAGGGCGTAGCTGTAGGCCCCCACCGCGTAGAAGGCGACATAGCCAAGATCAAGGAGACCAGCCAGGCCCACCACGATGTTCAGGCCCAGGCCAAGGACGATATACATTAGGGCGGTGGTCATAATGTTCGCCTGATAGGAGGAAAATAACAGGGGAAAGGCCAGAACGATCACAGATCCAGCGATAACAAGGGGATAACGGAATTTCTGCTGTTTAAGCAGATCATGAAATATTGAAGGTTGGGGAGAGGGTGAAAGCTGCACTTGAACCAGCCGTTTTTCCTGCCTGAACAGCCAGACTCTGACCAGCAAAGAGAGCAGGAAGCTTGCGACAGCCACAGTCAACATATTGCTCCAACGCCAGACCACCGTTCTCTCCACGGGATTCACTTGAATCACCATGATCGGAAAGCTCAAAAAAACAAACCAGAGGGAGACCAGGAGTGATCTTTTAACATCCTGCCTGCTGATCATGGTCATCATTGCCGCTCCGCTTAAACCTTTCCAATGTTGGCACGGCCAAGCAGACCGGAGGGTTTGAAAATTAAAATCAGGACCAGCAGAGAAAAGGCAAAGACATCTTCGTAATCACTGGACACATAGCCAGTGGCAAAGCTCTCGGTCAACCCCAGAATCAGACTGCCCAGCACTGCGCCAGGGATGGAGCCAATCCCCCCCAACACTGCTGCGGTAAAGGCCTTGATTCCGGCGATAAAGCCAATGGCAAAGTTGATCTGACCAATATGTGAAGCGATGAGCAGACCACCGATGGCGGCAAGCAGAGAGCCGACAATAAAGGTAGCCGAAATTACCCGATCAACATTGATCCCCACCAGCAGAGCCATGGTTTTGTCCTGGGCCGTGGCCCGCATGGCCTTGCCGAGGCGGGTGAACTTGATGAACAGGGTCAGCAGGAGCATGGAGATGGCGGTGGTCACCAGGATCACCAGATCGGAAGAGCCGATGATATGGGCCACCGGTTCCATAAAGGCAAATTCCGGAATCAGTTCGGGAAAGGGTAGAAAGTCCGAGGTCTGGGCCAGAAGGACGTAATTCTGAAGCAGGATTGACATGCCGATGGCACTGATCAGCGGGGTGAGGCGCGGCGCATTGCGCAGGGGCTTATAGGCGATTTTTTCCACCGTGTAGCCATAGGCCGATGACCAGATAGCCGCCGAAATACCGGTCACGACCACAATGGCGGCCAGGGGAAATCCATAGATTGACAGTACCGTTGCCACAATAAATGCGGTAAAGGCGCCGATCATATAAATCTCACCATGGGCAAAATTAATCAGCCCGATGATGCCATAAACCATGGTGTATCCCAGGGCAATAAGGGCGTAGATGGCACCTCTGGTCAAACCGCTGCAAAAAAGCTCAATAAAATAATCCATAAAGGTTCTGCAAAGAGCCGACTGCTCAAGTGGACTAACCCCGATGAACGGGATAAGTGCCTTACAGATTATTTCCTTATAAAAAACAAGAAAATAATCTGTAAGGCACTAATGGGCTGATCCCCCAAACAAAAAGGGCTGAAACAGGGAAGAGGGCTCCTGCTTCAGGCACCACGAAACAAAGTAACGCGCTATTTTACTTCAACAAACTTCCCCTCTCTGACCTGATACATGGCAAAGCCGACGCCAACGGCGTCCCCATTTTCATCAAAATGGATTGTGCCCACCGGGGTGTCCACCTTTTCCGTCTGCAGGGCCTTACTCAGGAGAGCCATATCGGTGGAACCGGCCTTCTCGATACCGTTCACAAGAGCGAGGGCAGCAGAATAGGAACTCTCGTAAAAGGCCCCGGGATCAGCGCTGTAGCTCTTTTTATGGGCGGCATTTGCCGCTTGCGCGAGGGGATTCTGAGAATTGTCACGCGGGCCGGTGACATACACTCGCTCAGCGTCCTTGCCCGCCACCTTGATAAAGGTGTTGTCCTTCACCCCGTCATCGGAGACAAAGGCCGTATTCATCCGTTTTTTGCGCATCATCGAAACAATCTTGGAGGCCTCGGGATGATAGCCGCCAAAGATCACTGCATCTGCCTGAGACTGTTTGATTTTCTGAACAATGGCAGAGTAATCCACTGCGCCCGGCGTTACTCCTTCAAAGAGGACAACTTCCCCTTTTCCTGAATCCTGAATTAATTTCCGGGCTATTTCCGCCAGCCCCTTCCCGTAATCCCCCTTGTCATGAATCACCGCAACCTTTTTGGCGGCAAGCACATTTAAGACATACTCAACTTCAGGTTTCGCCTGCCTGTCGTCCGAGGCAATGGTCCTAAAAAAATTAGGGTACTGACCACTCTGGGTCAGCTCCGGACTGGTGGCCGAAGGAGAAATCAAGATCACGCCCGCCTCTTTATAGATGGGGAGAGCCGCCTTGGTGGCACCAGAACAGATATGGCCTATGACCACATCGACCCCCTGAGAAACCAATTTCGTCGCGGTATTGGTGGCAAGCTCCGGCTTGCACATATCATCTTCAATGAGCAGCTCAATTTTTTTGCCATTAATTCCGCCCCGGGCGTTCACCTCATTTACCACCAACCTTGCGGCATTCACCGTCGGCAGACCGTACGATGCAAGATCGCCGCTATGGGCGCCAGCCACACCAATCCTGATTGTATCCCCGGCTACAGCAGCTCCGGGAAGAAGCAGGACCAGGATTACTGCGGCGAGAGTCACCAGGTTTCTTGTTCTTGTTGTTAATTCCACATTTTCCTCCCATTCAAGAATATGAAGCAAACCACAATCGGGAAATCTCAAACACGGCTGCAGACCCGCAGGCCATCGTGAATAACACGGAGAAATCAGTTTGTTCGGCACCAATTTTTCCGGCTGTAAGTCTTGCGGAAAAAAGGTAGTATTCACTGTAACCGTCGAAATTGTCCAAACCGTCCAAGACGGAGATCCCTGATAATACCATCTGACTTCTAAAAATCACCCTTTTTCAATGACTCCAAATCCCAAAGCGACGAACTTACATCCCACTCATCAACCCCCATGCAAGAAGGTCCCATGACGGATTCCGCAAAAAAACTCTATCTCCTTGGCCGCCCCTTCAGTCCGCTGTACAGCTCAATCATGCGGCTTCGCTCATTCCTCTATGCGCGCCACTTCTTTCGACGCTACCGGCTTGAGGTTCCGATCATCTCGGTGGGCAACCTGACCATGGGGGGAACCGGCAAGACCCCGACGGTCAGCTTTCTTGCAAGCTTTCTCCAGAGCCAGGGCTATAAACCGGCGATCATCAGTCGCGGCTATGGCGGTGCCGCCGGCAATCGGGTCAACGTAGTATCGGATGGCACCACAATTTTCCTCGATGCCAAAGAAGCCGGCGATGAGCCGCGCCTGATGGCTGAAACCCTGCCGGGAATCCCGGTGCTCACCGGCATTGTCCGTGTTCTTCCCTGTCGCCATGCCATCCACGCCCTTGGATGCAATGTTCTGCTCCTCGATGATGGCTTCCAGCATCTGGCCGTGGATCGGGATATCAACATCGTCCTGTTCAGTGCCGACACCCTGGCCGGCAACAGCCGCGTCTTTCCCGGTGGTGATCTGCGGGAACCAGTCGCAGCCCTCAACCGCGCCGACGTTTTTCTTCTCACCGGCATCACAACGCTGAACAAGAAACGAGCAGAACGCTTTGCCGCCCTGCTCCAGAATCGGTTTCCCGGAAAACCCGTTTTCTACAGCACGTATGTGCCTTCTGCCGCAAAAAATGAGAAAGATCAGACACTCCATGCCCTCAGCACCCTGCCATCTCCCCTCTATGGCTTTTGCGGCATAGCCCGGCCGGAGGCCTTCCAGCAGAGCCTTGCCAGCCAGCAGATTCCCCTCTCCGGATTCACCAGCCTGAAGGATCATCAACGCTACACCCCCCGCATCCTCCATCAGATCGAGAAAAAAGCCCTAAGCAGTGGGGCTCAAGGAATTATCACCACCGCCAAGGACATGGTCAAACTGAAGGACTGTCATTTCGATCTGCCTTTTTTCAGTCTGCAGATGGAAACCCGAATCGATGAGGGCCTGAAATCCTTTATCTTACATAGCCTTGACACACCTGCAGCGCCCACCACTTGATGTGTTTTTTCCCATACTCTGGTCACTATGTGTCTTTCATCCCACACAGCCTTCTCCAACGGAGAATCGTCAAACATCTACTAACTATCCTAAATAACTAACATATTCTTTACTATCAGTTTTATTGAAGTAACGGCGTATTTTTTGCATTAATATTTCAAAACGTCTGTCCTCTTATTTTTGAACAACAAGGATTTTTCATGCCGCATCAAGCACAAGCATATCAACACACCGTCCGCAAGACCATCCATTTTGACGGTGCCGGACTGCACTCAGGTCAACCTGTTCATCTGGCCATCAAGCCAGCCCCTGAAAACAGCGGCATCCGATTCCATCGCAGCGACCTTCCGGCCAGCCAAGATATTCAAGCCCATATGGACAAGATCGTTGACACCCGTCTGGCCACTACGCTGGGCAGTAACGGCGTCAAGATATCCACCACGGAACACCTCATGGCTGCCCTCTTCGGCTTTGGCATTGATAATGCAATTATTGACCTCAACGGCTGTGAAGTCCCGATCATGGATGGCAGCGCCGGCCTTTTTATGCACCACCTGATGCTGACAGGCAAGAGAAAACAGAAGGCTCTTCGTAAGGCCTTGCGCATCAAAAAAGAGATCGTCTGGCAGGATGGCGCGAGCACCCTCCGTATCCTTCCCCACAACGGCTTCAAGGTTAGCAGCAAGATTAGTTTTGATGATGAGATCATTAAAACCCAACAGTACTCCATTAATCTGACCGAAGAGCGCTTTGCCAACGAAATCGCCTCGGCCCGGACCTTTGGCTATGTTGAACAGGTTGAGGCCCTGTGGGATAATGGATTAGCGCTTGGCGGCAACCTGAACAACGTCATTGCCATTCACTGGAACAGGAAATCCATCCTCAATGAGGACGGGCTCCGCTTTCACGATGAGTTTGTCCGCCACAAGGTTCTCGACCTGATTGGTGATCTTGCCCTGCTTGGCTGTCCCGTTCTTGGCCATGTTATTGCCCATCGTGCCGGACATACCCAGCACTTTGCCTTCATGCGGGCCATCATGAGCGCTCCCGACTGCTGGGAGATGATCGAACTGAACCAGAATGGTACCTACTCCACGCTCCAGCAGGTCTTGTCCAACACCAAAGCAGCCGGTGACAGACTCATGCCTATTTTCACCCCCATCACCACACCTGCCGCCATCAACTCGGGGGCATCCTGCTGAGCTTTTCCGGCAATAGTTGACAAAAAAAAGGGGCCTCGCAAGATGATCTTGCGAGGCCCCTTTTTTTTATTTTCAGGCAAATTCCTGATACCGAAAACGCACTGACTCTTCTTTTTACTGATAATACTCCTTATACCAGGCGACAAATTTGCGCACCCCTTCTTCCAGTGTAGTGGCTGGCTTATAACCGAAATCACGAATCAACTCATCCACATTGGCATAGGTCACCTGAACATCCCCAGGCTGCATGGGCAGGAAGTTTTTTTCTGCCTTTTTCCCCAGATTCTCTTCCAGGATCTCAATAAAGTGGAGTAGTTTCTCCTTCTGGTTGTTGCCGATATTATATATTCGATAGGGGCAGTAGGAGGTCGCCGGATCAGGCGCATTGCCATTCCACAGAGGATCGGGCTCGGGCACCTTGTCAATGACCCGGACCACTCCCTCGACGATATCATCGACATAGGTAAAATCCCGTTCCATATTGCCGTTATTAAAGACATTGATCGGCTCACCAGCCAGAATCGCCTTGGCAAACAGGACCGGCGCCATGTCCGGCCTGCCCCAGGGTCCATAGACCGTAAAAAACCGCAGTCCGGTGGTGGGCAGGGCAAAGAGATGGCTATAGGTGTGGGCCATCAGCTCGTTAGACTTCTTGGAAGCCGCATAAAGCGAAACAGGATGATCCACATTGTCATGGATCGAATAGGGATGTTTGGTGTTGGCCCCGTACACCGAGCTGGACGAGGCAAAGACAAAATGCTTCACCCCTGAATGACGGCAGCCCTCGAGGAGATTGACAAAACCGACGATATTGGTGTCCACATAAGAGTAGGGATTGATCAGGGAATAGCGCACTCCGGGCTGGCCGGCCAGGTTAACCACTGCATCAAACTGGTTGTCCTGAAACAGTTTTTCCATGGCCGGCCGATCGGCGATATTGATATCCACATGACGAAAACGGTCTCCCGCAGCCAGACGGGCCATGCGGTCTTTTTTCAACTGCGGATCGTAATAATCGTTGAGGTTGTCAACGCCCACCACCTCCGCCCCTTTCGCCGTCAATCTTTGAACCAGATGGGCCCCGATAAAGCCGGCAGCCCCGGTAACCATTATTTTTTTCATCCTTATCTCAATCATCAAAATGGCCTTCCGGCCCTTTATTTACATCCAGCGTCTTTGCCCGTTCCATTATCATCTCCCGACTCCACTGGGCGGGATCTTCAATGCGGCCCACCTTGGGGCCAAGGTCATAGGTGCCGGCCTCAAGAATAACCTCATAGGCCAAGGAGGCACTACCGTCGGCTGAAAAAACATCCTTCAGCATGGAATAGACAAATTCCTCCACCCGCTTTTCCATGCGCTCGCGAATCTCACGGGGCTGACCAAGAAGTCGGGGCTCAAAGGGCAAATTCAGCTTTTTATAGTCTCCGCTCTTCCAGCCTTTAGCGTCGGCATAGGACACCATCTGCTGCCACATCTCTTCGCTCATGCCTTCGCCTTTGACCTTCTTCAGATTACCGCCCTCATCCAAGATGGCATTGCCGTAATCATTCACCTCTACCCCCCAGGAAACCATCTGCAGGGCGGTGGCCACGTTGGCCTTAGTGGTCCGGGTCTGGGCGGCAATGGCGCGGAGACGTTCGGAGCTGTTGCCGGAGGTTCCGTGCTGGGCTCCAGAGGTACCATATGCAGCAAGATGCTGATGAATCTCTGCTGTCAACTCCACCTGAATCCCCTGACTGCCAGCCTCCAGACCATGGGTAGTGCCGTTATTCAGGGCAATCCAGTCGGGGCAGATGCCATGGGCGTTCAACCCTTTGATCAGAAAAGAGGCATCGTCAACGGTGGAGAGTCCCTCCGACCCCTTGATCTCGCCAACCTCGGTCTCAAGCCCGGCCCAGGAAGGAATAAAGGCATTCAGATCTATATTGGCAAGCAGGTTCAAATCATCGGGCATATGCGAGGCATCAATGGCAATGGAGGTAATCCCCGCTTCAAAGATGGTTGGAATCTCCACCCGGGCCATGGGCAGGTCGCTTTCCTTTTTGATGCCATAATGATCTGCATGGATGGCAACCGGCACGGTGATTCCCATCTCATTGCACATGGCATCCACCAGACGCGCCATATTCCAGTAATTGACCGCACAATAGCCAGAGGCCCCGCCTTCAGACCGCGCGATCTCAATGACCAGGGCCGCATCAGCCCTCTGGGCCGCCTGCAGCGCACCCCGGATAACAAAGAGATTGCGGCCGTTGGCAGCCATGGTCATGGCTCCGCCCTTGGTCATCAGAGCACGATCAATCACCTTGCCGCTGACCAGCAGGGCACGGGAATGGGGAAACAACTTCCGGATATTTGGTGGACGTCCTATCTCCAGGGCCTTGTTGAAATTTCCAGGAACACTCATGGTAACCTCCAATTAATAGAATCAGGGAAAAAATTTCAATTTCTCTATATAGCGTACCCCTGAAAAAGAATCCAGCGGCTGCAATATAAAATAATCAAATCCAAATAGAATCATTTGCCCGGAACAGCATCATCTTCCGAAACCTCCGCTCCCGGCTGAAAGGCAGCAAAACCTTTGCGGCCAAAAAGCCACACGGCAACAATGCTGATCTCATACAAAACCATCAAAGGCACCGCCATCATCAACTGATTGACGACATCCGGGGTCGGGGTCAGGATTGCGGCAATAATAAAATTAATCAAAATTGCATACTTGCGATGGCGATTCAGCATTGCCAGATTTACGATACCAATCTTGGCAAGAAAGACCATCAGCACCGGCATCTCAAAGATAACCCCGAAGGCAATGAGCAATCGAAGAGCCAGGGAAAAATATTCACTAACGGCCGGAAGCGACATCAGAAACTCGTTACTGTAGCCAACGAGAAAACGGAAGGCAGGTGGAAAGACCACATAGTACCCGAAGGCCGCTCCACTCAGAAAACAGACTGAGGAAAAAAATGAAAAGGGCAACAAAACACGCTTTTCATGTTTATAGAGACCGGGGGCGAGAAAACGCCAGATTTGATAAAAGATCACCGGACTGGCCAGCAATAGTCCGCAGGCCAGGGCGAGCTTCAGATAAAAAAAAACCCTTCCTGGTATGAGGTAAAAATCAACGAGGAACCTTCCGGCAGGACGGAGGTCAGGGGCTTGAAGAACCAGGCTCCGATGGGTTCAACAAAGCCATAAGAACCTGCAAAGCCAACGACAACCGCAATGAGAGAAATCACAAGACAAGAACGCAGCTCGCGCAAATGATCCGTCAGGGACTGGGCATCAAATTGTTCTTCCGCAATTACGTCTGGCTGTGCAGACTGTTCAGCATTATCAGCCGGTTCAGAATTGTGTATCAGTTCTGCCATTGTTGTTCTTGCTCTTTGATTTCTTGAAATGATAGGGTAGAATGGCTAACCCAACCGTATGCTCCATTGCGCACACTCCCTCACGAGATTATAAAAAAAACAATCACGTCCCGATTCAATGCTACGATTTACCAGATTACATACCATCCACAACCACTCTTTGCAACCCATTCACAAGGGTTCAACGTTCCAGAAGATGCTCTTATTTCTCTCTTTCCTGCTCTCCAGCATCTCCCTTGCTCCCGAGACAGGCTCTGCTGCCACTGCCGAGAAGTTGAATCTGGTCCTCTGTGATCGACTTGAACAGGTGAATGCCGAGGTCTCTGACCCCCTGGTCGCCAAGAAATCAACCGACATGCGCCACTGGCTGTCCATCATTTATAACAAAATGGGGCTGCATCCCCTTTGGGTAACAAAGGATGGCCCCGGCGGAAAGGCCGGCATTCTGTTTGAAGTTATAAAAAATTCCAACCAGGACGGCCTTTTCCCCGAAGAGTACCAGAGCAACCGAATCACATCGCTGTGGAAGGGGACGACAGCAGAAGAGCTCATTGAACTGGATACCCTTCTGACCCTTGCCCTCATCAACTATGCCCATGACGCCCAGAAAGGACGTGCCGAGAGGAGAGCTGACAAACCGCCGCCCCTGCTGGTTCAAGCGGAAGGGATTCAAGGCTTTGATGCACTGACACTGACGCAGGATGCGCTGCTGTCAAAGGATCTGAACCAGTTCCTTGAAGACTTGCTGCCCCGCCACAAATACTACAAAAATCTCCGCGCCGTCCTCCCCCGCTACCGACAGTTGGATGCAATCGGCGGCTGGAAGCAGACAGCCTTCGGCAAGTCCCTCCATCCCGGAGAACAGGATGCAAGAATCCCAGGCATTCGAAAAAGGCTGCAGGTCGAAGGATATCTCCCGCCGACATCGATTGCTACACCATTTTATGACGAGGCGCTAGAGCAGGCCGTCAACCGCTTTCAAACACTCCATGGCCTGACAGGGGATGGCGTGATCGGCAAATCCACCATTGCCGCCATGAATATTACTGCCGAGCAAAAGGTCCGGCAGATTATCCTCAATCTTGAACGCTGGCGCTGGGAGGCTCATGAACTGGGACAAAAGTATGTGCTGGTTGATATCGCCGGATTCACCCTCGAGGCCATTGAAAACGACGCCCTCGTCCTCGAGATGCCGGTTGTGGTTGGCATGCAGCAGCACGAAACACCGGTCTTCAGTGACATCATTCAGTATGTTGAGGTACACCCCTACTGGCATGTCCCCGCCAAAATCGCCCGCGATGAAATGCTCGAAGAACTCAGGAAAAATCCCCAATATCTGAACAAGCACCACATCCGCATCTTCAGTGACAGGACATCTGAGGCGGACGAATTAAATCCCCTCTCGATTAACTGGAAGCAGGTAAGCCCCCAGCAAATGGGCCGCTTCAAGTTGCGACAGGATCCCGGCAAATGGAACGCCCTGGGCTCCATCAAAATCGCTTTTCCCAACAGCCAAAACGTGTATATGCACGACACTCCAGCTCAATCCTATTTTAAACGAACCAGCCGGGCCTTCAGTCACGGCTGCATCCGCCTCAGCAATCCAAGACAACTGGCACTATTTCTCTTAGGGGGGGGTGAAAAAGGCTGGACCCTCGAACGACTCAACGAGATCGTCGCTGCTGACAAACGGAGCATTCTTCGCCTGCCCACCCCCCTGCCGGTGCATATCACCTATCAAACCGTCAAAAGTGATGAAACCGGAAAGGTCTCATTCCATACAGATATCTATAATCGAGACCAGCAGCTTGCGGAGATCCTCTTTAACAAATGATCCTCTACTAAGCTTGCCTGAAAACAAAAATGGGCCCTTCAGGTTGACACAAAGGGTCTTTTTAGGGTAAAAAATGAACTTAAAGTTTTAAAACATCGCAGTAAACATGAAAATAACCACAAATTAGTAGAACCAGTAGAGAAACCCCATGAATCGACGAACATTTCTCGGACGGGCAATGGCCCTGGCCCCTCTTCTTGTCCTCTCTTCCCCCTGCACATTGCTGGCTCGCCTCGAAGAGAGGACGCTTTCATTTTATCACACCCATACCTTCAAGGAACTTTCCCTCGTGTATTTCAGGAATGGTCGCTATATTCCCAAAGCCTTAAATAAAATCAATCATTTCCTCAAGGATTTCAGAACCGGAGATATTCATCCCATTGATGTTGCTCTGCTGGATCTCCTCCATGACATTCGTAAAACCACTGGCAGCAAAAACTTTTTTGAGGTGATTTCCGGATACAGATCTCCTCAGACCAACTCCATGCTCCAGGACAGCAGCAACGGTGTCGCAAGCCACAGCCTGCATATGATGGGCATGGCCATTGATATCCGGCTTCCCTCTTTCAATACCGGCCGCCTGCACCAGATTGCCCTTGGATTTCAGCGCGGCGGAGTCGGTTTTTATCCGCAGTCCGACTTTATCCATATCGACACCGGCAATGTCCGTTTCTGGTAACAGCGCACGAGATCTCCATTGATGAGTGGCCTTCAGACAGAAGGATCCACTGCCCCATGGGTTGTCTATATCGTTCGCTGCCGTGACAATTCCCTCTATACCGGCATCACCAAAGATCTATACAAGCGCATCCTTGAGCACAATTCCGGCCCAAAAGGAGCGCGTTACACCCGATCACGGCGACCGGTGACCCTTGTCTATTCTGAACAGGCTGCATCCAGATCAGTGGCAACCACTCGTGAAAATTATATAAAAAAGCTCAAAACCACCGGCAAACACGCACTGATCATATCGTTAAACAGCACACCGGCAGATACCGCCAAAGAACAATCAGGCCAGAGAATACTCCTATGACATCGATTCTGATTGTTGATGATGAACAGAGCATGCGCGATTTCCTCACGATCCTGCTCCACAAAGAAGGCTACGAGGTCACAGCACAAGCCAATGGAGCAGACGCCCTGAAGTGCCTGGAAGAGCAGCCCTTCGATCTTGTCATCAGTGACATTCGCATGCCCGGTATTGGCGGTCTTGATCTGCTGCACAGTATCAAGGAAAAATATCCCACTCTGCCAGTCATCCTGGTCACCGCCTTTGTCTCCCCAGGTGACGCTATATCCGCCATGAAAGACGGGGCCTTTGACTACATCAGCAAGCCGTTCAATGTCGCCGAAATAAAAAAAGTAATCCGCTCAGCGACGGCCCGGAAGAGTTCCGACACCGCCACCCCATCATCGGCCGAAGCCTTTCCAGGCATCATCGGCAAGAGTCCGGAGATGCTCAAAATCTTCGACTTAATCCAGCGCGTCGCCCCAACACCAGCCAATGTCATCATCTATGGTGAGTCAGGCACCGGCAAGGAACTTGTGGCCCAGGCCATCCATCAGCACAGCAAGGTGACAGATCAACCCTTTGTTCCCATTACCTGCAGCGCGATCCCGGAAGACCTCATGGAAAGTGAGCTCTTTGGTCACGTCAAGGGCTCGTTCACCGGCGCCATTCAAGACAAAGCCGGGCTTTTCCAACTGGCCAACAACGGCACGGCCTTCCTTGATGAAATCGGCGAGCTGTCACCCATCATCCAGACCAAACTTCTCAGAGTCCTCCAGGAACGGGAAATTAAACCGGTGGGATCCACCCGTATTGAACGAGTGAATGTCCGTATTATCGCTGCCACCAACCGCAATCTTGAACAGGAGATCATCGCCGGACGTTTTCGCGAGGATCTTTTCTACCGCCTGGCAGTTGTTCCGATCCGCATGCCCCCTTTACGGGAACGGAAAGGAGATGTTCCCTTGCTGGTGCACTATTTCATGCAGAAACATTCACAGTTACTGGGGAAAAAAGTTCAGGAGATTTCCTCTTACGGCATGCAGGTTCTCATGAACTATGATTTTCCAGGGAATGTCCGTGAGCTGGAAAATATCATTGAACGTGGGGTTGCCCTGGAAAACTCCAATATCATCCTGCCGGAAAGCCTGACCCTCTCCACCCATCGGATGGAGAGGAGAAGAAAAACCGATATTGACCCCCTGTTTCAGGCAGTGGCCAGTAAGGAGGAGCTCTTTGAACGGGGTCTCGAAGAGGTTATCAACGATCTGGAAAAACGAATCATCCGGTTTGCCCTGGAAAAAAGCAACCAGTCCCGAATGCGGGCAGCTGAACTGCTGCGCATCAGCTTTCGCTCTCTGCGTTACAAAATCAAAAAATATGAAATTGAGGATCTATAATCAACAAAGAATGGGTGCAAACTTAAAGCTGAACGGTTAACAGAAGCACAACACCGAAACTTTACGACCAAGAAGCCCATTCATTTACTCCTGCTCAGAAATTTCTTTTTATTTTTTCATGGATCATCGATCATCTATCTCTTCAATATGGACTTCAAAGCCCTCATCGCCCAACCTCCCAGCGCCCAATCATCGCTCGACAAAATGCTGCGGGGCCAGCTCCTGTGGATGCTCCTGCTGCGGGTCATTCTTTATACCATCCTTCTGGGCATCAGTGTTTTTCTTCAAAATGAGCGCCAGGAGATAATCCTCCCGCCTTACTACCTGCTTTTCTTCTTTATTGTTTGTATCTATGTCTCGACCATCGGCTCTGCCGTTTATCTTCTGACCAGCAAAAAAGAGGTCCATCACTTTGGCATGCTCCAGAATCAACTGGACATCCTGCTTGTTACCTTGCTTGTTTATTGTACAGGTTCTTCCCACTCCACATTTTCTCCCCTCTATTTTTTTCCCATCATAGCCGGCGGGCTGATCTTGCCCCGTCGCGGCGGCCTGATCGCCGCAGCCGCTGCAAGCCTGCAATACGCCTTTATCCTCGGACTTGAGCAAATACATATCTATCCGGCATTTCTTAATCACTATATGATTTTCAAAGATCAGACCCTGCTCGCCAGCATCAACCATTTTGCTGTCCTGGGATTGACCTTTTTCCTCGCGGCCATCCTCAGCGCCATCTTTGCCCGCCGCCTCCTGAAGACCGAGGCAGCCCTTTCCGACACAGTCAGAAGCCTGGACAACCTCTCTCTTCTCTACAAACAGATCTTTGACGACATAGCCACCGGCATTGTCACCATCGATAATAGCAACCGGATTACTTCTGCCAACAATGCCCTTGGCCACATCACCAGTTACAAACCGTCTGATCTTGTCGGCCAACCATTTTCTGCGATCTTCCCAACCCTCGAGATGCAGCACCCGGGAGCGCAACTTTCTGCCGATTTTATTCGCAAAGATGGCATACCCATTAGAGTCGGATACTCCTGCGCAAAACTGAAAGCTGCTGATGACACTGCAACTTCGGTCGTTGGTGAACAAAACCCGCAATCCTCCTTGAATTGCAAGATCCTGACCATTCAAGATATCAGCGAAGTTGAGCGAATGGAACATCAGATGCGACAGGCAGAAAAAATGGCCGCCATAGGACGAATCAGCGCCGGTATTGCCCATGATTTCAGAAACCCCTTGGCCGCCATTTCAGGCTCTGCCCAGGTTCTCGCCGATGAATTTTCCCAACAGGATTCAGCAGAACATCGAACAAACCGGGCTCTCATTAATATTATCCTTCGCGAATCAAACCGTTTAACCCGTACCATTGCCGATTTTCTCAAATTCGCCCGACCGGATACGGTGGAGCGTGAATGGTTTTCTCTGAGAAAATGCCTGGAGGAGGTCATTCAGGCCAGTCAGGCCGATCCCCTCTGGCCGACAAGCTGTCACCTTGAGATCGACATCGACCCTGAATTGTCCCTGCTGGCAGATCAGGACCAGATCTTCACGATTCTCAGTCATCTGATCTACAATGCCCTGCCGTTCTGCCCCCAAGGGGCTGAACGGCTAAGCATCGAGGCGGAAGAATCTCTGTTTCCGGAGAATCAGGGGGAAATTGTCCTGCGCATAGCCGATAACGGAACAGGCATTGAAGAGGGCTTCGAGGAAAAGATCTTTGAACCATTTTTCACGAAACGCATTGATGGGACAGGGCTGGGACTTGCCATCGTCAAACAGATCGTCATCGCCCATCATGGCACCATTGAGGTCGGTCGGTCAGAGCTTGGCGGTGCTCTGTTTACCATCCATCTCCCGTTACCCTGAGCATGGATCAGAAAATGAAAGACGAGAAGTGGAAGGCAGGAATCAAAAATCAGGAACAGGAGTGTAAGCAATGCCGCTAATCCTTATAACCAACGATGATGGCGTAGAAAGCCCAGGACTCAAGGTCCTTGCCTGTGCCCTTCGCCCTCTGGGAAATTGTGTGATCGTTGCCCCTGACCGGGACAATTCGGCGGCTTCGCACTCTCTGACTATGAATCGTCCCCTGAAGGTCACAAAAATTCAGGAAGATTATTACTCTGTGGACGGAACCCCCACAGACTGCGTCGTCATCGGGCTGAACAAAATCCTTGGTAAACAGCCGGATCTGCTGGTCTCGGGGATCAATCCAGGCCCCAACCTGGGCGATGATATCGCCTATTCCGGGACGGTATCGGCCGCAGTGGAAGGCACCATGTACGGCATTTCATCCCTGGCGGTTTCCCTGGCCGGCACCCATCCCTTTGATTTTACCTTGGCCGGGCAGGTCGCCGCCTGGCTTGCCGCCATTATCCTGAAACAGGGCCTGCCCGAGAACACCCTGCTCAACGCCAATATCCCTGGAATACAACCGGCACAGGGCGTCAAGGTCACCCGGCAGGGACGGAAACTATGGAAAAACGCCCTTCAGGAGACCCTTGACCCATGGGGACGGAAACATTACTGGATCGGAGGCGGTACCCCCAATCTGGATCCAGACGAAGATACCGATGTCAGCGCCATCAATGCCGGCTTTATCTCAGTGACGCCCATCCATCTTGATCTGACCAATCATGCCGGAATTGATTACCTGAGAAAAAAATGTGCCCTGGAACAAATGCCTATTCCCCTCCTCCCTTCTGTTTGCGGGAAAAATTAGCCGCCTCCATCCCGGCCACACAGCCCTCACCCACCGCCTTGGCAAACTGATAAGGATGACCGGCAATATCTCCGGCGGCATAAACACCGGGGATATTGGTCTCTGCCAGTTTATTGGTATCGATATGGGTCATGGTATCAAGATCAAGCTGAACCCCGATATCCAGGGCAAGCTCCATGGCCCCCTTGGCCCCAAGCTCGATAAAAACCCCATCAACCTTGACCTCTGCCCCTGATTTCAAAAGAATGGACTGCACCGCCTTTTCTCCCTGGATTGCCGTGACCCAGGTTCCGGAGAGGTGTTCTACCGTGGAGTTTTTCAATTTGTCCAGAAGATCGCTTGAGGCCACCAGATCCTGACTGACCAGATAGACCCTGGCGGCATAACCGGTGAGGGTCAGAGCGCCGTCAATGGCCGCGCTGGCATTGCCGACCACTGCTACCGTGGCATTGCGGTAAAAATTGGCATCGCAATCCACACAATAGGATACGCCCCGGCCAGCCAGCTCCGTCTCACCCGGCACTTTCAATTTTTTCCTGGCCGTGCCAGTGGCAAAGATCACCGCGCGACTGCTGATGGAGGCACCACCCTCGAGATCAAGGACAAACAGGGCATCATCCTTCTGACGAATCTTCAAGACATCATCCTCCAGCACTTGAGCTCCAAACCTTTTGACTTGAGCCATCCCCGCCTCAAGCAACTCCTGGCCCGTCTTCACGCCATCCACACAGGCATAATTCTCCACATGGGCAGAATAGAGCGAACTCCGTTCAATTCTACCCAGCATCATTGTTGTCGCCTTTTTACGAACCGCATGAATAGCTGCCTGAATCCCGGCCGGTCCCGCCCCGATAATCACCACATCATACAGTGAGGTCTTTGTTTCACTCTCCAGTTCAGTTTTCATTTATTCCTCATAATAATTTAATTTTATTCGCTATTTCTTTACCTTGGCATCATTCGTTAATGATGAATGATCACCATTATTTTTAGATTTTTCCGCATTCCTCTTGAATTCTCAAGCAATATATCCTAATGATAAAAAGTTTAAGCCTGATCATGGAAGAAACTGTACAAGAATTGCCCTTCCACCTAACCCATTTATAATAAGCTCACTGTCATTCGTCAATTGACCATCATGGATAACAATCAGCAAAGAATCGTCATCACCGGAATCGGCCTGGCCGCACCCGGTGCTGATAATCTCAAAGATTTTCGCGCCCAGGTTCTGGCCGGAAACTCCGGAATCAAGGAAATTGAGCTCCGCTACTTCGGGTCTGCCCCTGCCGGCATCTGCACCTTTGATGAGACCAGATACCGGAAAAAAAGGGAAAATAAGCGCGGCACAAGGGCTGGTTGCCTGGGGGTTTATTGTGCCCACGAGGCCCTGGCGGACGCCGCCCTGTCCATTGATCACTACGAAAGGTCCCGCATTGGCGTGTATATGGGCCTGACGGAACATGGCACAGTGGAGACAGAAAACGAGATATTCAATATAAGTAATTATAATTATGATGTAAAATACTGGTCTCACCACCACAATCCCCGCACTGTTCTCAACAACCCGGCAGGTGAAATCACCATGAGCCTCGGGATCACCGGGCCCCATTATGCCATCGGCGCCGCCTGTGCAGCCGGCAACGCCTCACTCATTCAAGGAGTGCAGATGCTCCGCCTTGATGAGGTGGACATGGCCCTGGTAGGTGGTATATCAGAGTCACCCGGTTCTTTTGGCATCTTTGCGAGTTTCAAGGCCCAAGGGGCCCTTGCCGAGGCAGCAGATCCGCGCCAGGCCTGTCGTCCTTTTGACATGGACAGAAACGGGATCGTGGTTTCGGAAGGGGCCTGTATCTACGTCCTTGAACGTCTGGAGAAGGCCCTTGACCGCGGAGCCAGAATTTATGGCGAGATTGCCGGCTACTGCATCAACTCCGATGCCCGCGATTTTGTCCTCCCGTACGACAAGCGTCAGGCTGAATGTATGCAGCAAGCCCTGAAGCGGGCGGGGATGGAACCTGGCGATATCGATATCATCAACACCCACGCCACCGGCACGAAACAGGGCGACATCGAAGAGTGCAAGGCCATTCGGCAGGTCTTTGGCGAGGCGCCATCCACTTATATCAACAACACCAAATCAATCATCGGCCATGCCATGGGAGCCGCAGGCGTTCTAGAACTTGCCGGCAATCTCCCCGCCTTCGAAGATCATCTGGTCCACCCCACCATCAATGTTACCAACCTGGATCCGGAGTGCGCTTTACCCCACATGGTGCTCAACACACCAGTGCAGCTTCCAACCATCTCCACCATTCTCAACAACTCTTTTGGCATGGTTGGCATCAATTCCGTCATCATTGTCAAAAAATATGAGAAATAATTTATATTTTTCCAGAAAGATATAAAAAGTATTGGCAGGATATGGTATAAAAAGTATTTTTTTCATCGAACCATCTTTCACCACAGCTTCCATTTGTAACCATACAGAGACATTACACTAAAAAATATTAATTTATTTTTGAGAAATAGATTCATTCTGGAGAGACCATGACACGTGACGAAATTAAAGATCTCATTCTCGAGATCATTAAAGATATTGACGAAGACGCTGATTTTAATACCCTCCAATCCGATCTGCCGCTGCGCGACCAGCTTGATCTCGATTCCATGGATTTTCTCGACATCGTCATGGAGCTGCGAAAACGGCATAAACTCCAGATCCCGGAGGAAGACTATCCTCAGCTCGCGTCTTTAAGCAGCTGTGTCAACTACCTCGAGCCACTGCTTAAAAACATCTGACAGAGCACCTGACAACCTTCTCGACGTGCACACTTCTTTGCTGATTATCGGCGGCGGTCTTTCTGGACTAGCCGCCGCTATTCGTTTAGCCCGTTTCAATCCCGACGTCCTCATCCTGGAAAAACACTCCCGCGTTGGTGGCCTCAACTCCTGGTATTACCGTCACAATTCCCTTTTTGAGACCGGGCTCCATGCCATCACCAACTTTGCCCCGCCGGAAGACAAGAACGCACCGCTTAATCGTCTCTTTCGCCAGTTAAAACTGCGGCGTAAGGACTTCGATTTTCACGAACAACTAGCCAGCGAGATCTGTTTTACCAACCAGGAGACACTCCGTTTTTCCAATGATTTCGACTTACTGCTCCATGAAATTTCCAGCAAATTTCCAGGCTGCACATCTCAATTTATCAGGCTGGTGGAGACCATCAAGGAACACGATCCTTTCCAGACAACCCCTTTCCGCTCTGCCAGAAGCTATCTGACAGGCACCCTGAACAACCCACTTTTAGTGGACATGTTGCTTTGTCCGCTCATGTATTATGGGTCAAGTGTGGAAAACGACATGGATTTCAACCAGTTTGTGATCATGTTTCGGGCGATCTTTCTAGAAGGGATGTTCCGACCCCATGGGAGCATAAAGGATTTTCTCGATCGCCTGCTCAACCATTATCAAAACTTTGGCGGCAAAATCCGCATGCAGGCCCAAGTGGCCAAAATCATCCATCAAGGCAACAAGGTCCAGGGCGTGGAGCTGACAGACGGCGAGGTTATCGAATGTGACGCCCTGCTTTCCACCATTGGCCTGGAAGAGACTTTTGCCTGCCTCGACACCCCGCCTCTTCGTAAGACGCAAGGGGTGCGGCTTGGCTTTGTTGAGTCCATCTTTCGCCTGCCGGCGGACTGCCGGGAGAGTTTGCCCACGGACAAGACCATTATTTTCTACAATAGCCGCGAACAACTCCTTTACCAGCGACCGCAATCACTGGTTGACCTTGCAAGTGGAGTCATCTGTTTTCCAGCAAATTTCCAGAGCCTTGCCCCCCAGCCACATTTTGAGATCCGCACCACCCATCTCGCCAATTACAGCAGCTGGAAGTCCCTAGCCGGTGACAAAACCGCATACAACACTGCCAAAAGCACTATTGCCCGCCAGTCTAAGACGACCGTCGAGAAAATCATTGGTAATTTCACACAACATGTTGTATATGAAGATACTTTTACACCCTTGACGATAGAACGCTTTACTGCAAAAAAAGAAGGCGCGATTTATGGTTGTCCCGACAAAATCAAGGATGGCATTATCGGCTACGACAACCTTTTTCTTGCCGGTACCGACCAAGGCTTTCTCGGTATTGTCGGTTCCATGCTCAGCGGCGTCTCCATTGTCAACCAGCATATCTTGTCCCGCTTGTAACAAAAACCAATAAAAACAACTCCATGCCTTTCTCTTTAGATAAAGCGGCAGACCGCTACGATGTCATTGTTATCGGCTCTGGCCTGGGCGGACTGACCACCGCCAAACGCCTTTCCTATTGCGGCCACAAGGTTCTGCTCCTGGAATTTCATCACCAGTTGGGCGGACTGGCCACCTGGTTTAAACGCAAAGGCCATATTTTTGATGTTTCCCTGCATGGGTTTCCCTATGGCATGGTCAAGACCTGCAAAAAATACTGGACCAAGGAAATCACTCAGTCCATTGTCCAACTCAAAAATATCGTCTTTGACAACCCCCAGTTTTCGCTAAAAACGACCTTTGACCGCCTCGACTTCACGGCCCTGCTTCATCAGAAATTTAAAATTCCCCAGTTGACCATCGACCGTTTTTTCGCAACGGTTGCGGGAATGAATTTTTATGACGACCAGACCATGACCACCAGGGAGCTGTTTGAGGAATTTTTCCCTGGCCGCAGCGATGTCCACCGCCTGCTCATGGAGCCCATCACCTATGCCAACGGCTCCACCCTTGATGATCCGGCCATCACGTATGGCATCGTCTTTTCCAACTTCATGAATAAAGGGGTCTTCACCTTTGAAGGTGGGACGGATAAGCTTATCGGCTTGATGACCGAGGATCTCGAACGCAACGGCGTAACAATCTGCACCAGCGCCAGGGTCGACCGAATCATCGTTGAAAAGGGGCAGGTACGGGGCGTTGAGGCAGGCGGACGAACCATCACCGCCCCGGCCGTGGTGTCTAACAGCGGCATTACCAACACCATTCAGGATCTTGCAGGACGGGATTCATTTTCCTCTGATTTCCTGGCAAAGGCCGATGCAATTCGAGTCAACAACTCCAGCTGTCAGGTCTATATCGGGTTAAAACCAGAGGCTGTCATCGAGGAAAAAGGTGATCTTCTGTTTACCTCGACGGCCCCTGTCTTTGATTCTTCCGAGCTTCTCGACCTGCACACCCGTTCCAAGACCTTCTCGATCTACTACCCGAAAACCCGGCCGGGCCATGACCGCCACACCATCGTTGCCTCGATGAACAGTCGTTTTGATGACTGGAGCACCCTTACCCAGGAAGCCTACGACACTGAGAAACAAGCCCTAATAGCCCGAACCCTGGTGGATTTGAACCGTTATTTCCCTGACATTGAGAGTAAAATTGACTGGTTGGAGGCGGCAACGCCTAAGACCTTCAACCGTTACACCCTGCATACCCGGGGCACCTCTTTCGGCACCAAGTTTGAAGGCCTTGCCGTTTCCCGCGCCCTCTTTAAAGAGGTTGGCGGTCTTTTCCATGTTGGTTCCGTGGGCATCATCATGTCCGGCTGGCTTGGTGCTATCAATTACGGGGTCATTGTCGCCAATGATGTCGATGGGTATGTCCGCAGTCTCTAACCAAAATATTCCCAAAAAAATGACCACATTCATCGATCAGAAAGTTGTCGTCACCGGTGCCAGCCGGGGCATTGGCCGTGCCATCAGCCTGGCCTTTCTCAGACTAGGGGCACAGGTCATTGGTATTTATGGCGGCAACACTGTTGCAGCAGAATCATTCTTGCAAGAATGCGAGCCTTTTGGTGGCCGGTTGCAGCTCCATCAATGCAATGTTGCCGACAGCCGTCAGGTCGCGGCGTTCTTCCATCAGGTAGAAGAACAGTTCAACACCATTGACATCCTGGTCAACAATGCAGGAATTCGCCGTGACGCCCTCCTCGCCCTGATGGATGACGAAAGTTGGCAGCAGGTCATTGATGTCAACCTCAGCGGCACCTTTTATATGTCCAAGCAGGCGGTGCTGTTGATGATGAAGCAAAAGTACGGACGCATCATCAATATCACCTCGCCGGTGGCCCATCTTGGCTTCGCCGGTCAGGCCAACTATGCAGCCTCCAAGGCCGGTCAGATCGGCATGACCAGAACCCTTGCCAAAGAAACAGCACGAAAAAAAATCACCGTCAACTGTGTATCACCGGGATTTATTGCAACCGAGCTCCTCGACGACCTGAGCACTGAACAGTTGGCTGCCTACAAAAACATGGTGCCCATGCGCCGCTTCGGCACCGCCGAAGAGGTGGCAGAGGCAGTCCTGTTTCTGGCCGGAGCGCAGGCATCCTATATCACCGGCACCGTACTCGAAGTCAACGGAGGATTATAATCAAGTATGAATATTGACCCACGTGTCACGGCCCTGATCCCGCATCGACCCCCTTTTCTCTGGATTGACAGAATTATCAGTTACGAAGAGGGCTCCATGGTGGCTGAGAAAACCATCCCTGAAGACCTTGACATCTTTAAGGGACACTACCCCGAGCATCCCATTCTCCCCGGTGTCATTCTCTGCGAGGCCCTGTTTCAGACAGGAGCTCTTCTCATAGCCAGAATGCTTCAGGATGAACAAAATGCTCCCCATGGTGTCCCTGTCCTTACCCGCATTGGCGGCGCACGTTTTAAACGCCCGGTGGGGCCGGGCAGCATCATCCAGATGCAGGTCAACCTCAAAGAAAAAGTTGCCGGATCATGGTTTTTAAAAGGAATTCTGCGGGTTAAAGAAAAAATTGCCGTTCAAATTGACTTTTCCTGCACCATGACATCGATGCTGCAACCATGAGCGCGTCCGACTCATTATCAGCAGAGCTTGCAGATGACCCCATCTTCACCTGCCACTGTTGTGATCAACGAAAAGTGCATCTGCAGGGCCGCTGACATAATGCCATGGCCATCTGCACGGGGTGCGGAATGATCCTGTCAGCGAAGGAATACCGAGAAGAGCTTGATGTTTGGAAAGAGGCATTCTACAAGGAATGCGGTGGTTGAAATTTTATCCAAATGAAGTATTTTGTCATTCGTTAACAGAATTTTTTATCTAGCCCCGATAAACGGGATAAGTACCTTATTCAATCTATCCACCTGAACAGAAAAAGTCTGCCAGCTTTCCATAACGTACCCTGAGCCTGCAAAATAAAAACGCGTCCACTCTTACCCTTTAACTCACACACCAAGGAACAAACACGTGCAACTCTCGATTACCAATATGATCCTCCATGCCGGGCCGGTCGGCCAGCTGGTGATGCTTGTTCTTCTCATCTTTTCCATGATTTCCTGGTCAATTGTCTTTATCAAGATGAGACTTTTCAAAAGGGTTCTAGCCGACACCCAGGATTTTCTCGAGGCCTTCTGGTCTTCGAGCAAACTCAGCGAGGCCTATGACACTGCCCAGGAGTATGAATTCAGTCCCGAAGCGGCAATCTTTTCGGCAGGCTTTACCGAACTCCAGAAAATCAACAAGATCCGTAACCGCAAGGAGGGATCAACGCAGACAGAAACCCTCGATATGCAGATGGCCACCATGGATAATCTGAAACGGTCCATCCGCAAAACAGAGTCGCAGGAGATTACCGAGCTTGGGAAATACCTCCCATTCCTCGCCACCACCGGCAGCGCAACACCTTTTATCGGCCTGTTTGGAACAGTCTGGGGTATCATGGCCTCCTTTCACGATATCGGCATGCGCGGCTCAGCCTCGCTGACCGTTGTCGCTCCAGGTATCTCTGAGGCCCTGGTCGCGACGGCAGCAGGCCTTGCGGTGGCCATTCCAGCAGTTATCTTCTATAATTATTACGCAAGTAAACTTACCTATATCGAAGGTGAGATGCAGAACTTTTCGACGGATTTCCTCAACCTTGTTGAACGCGATCTTATCAGTCGTTCACAATAAATCTGCATAACAGAAACATGCTGTCCTGCCGGTCTTGAGCCAACTTCTTTCAAGCGTTCAGCACATTGACAAATCACATTGCAAGCGATTGGCCTCCTTTCGGCTACAAAAGAAATTCTTCACAAGAACCACACTGACTAAACGGAACAAATATCATGGGAATGGGATCAAGCAGGGGCAATGGCCCAAGGGGTTTAGTTGCTGATATTAACGTGACCCCACTCGTGGACGTTATGCTGGTGCTGCTCATCATCTTTATGGTGACCGCACCCATGATGACCCAGGGGCTTAATGTCGATCTGCCGGAGACCACCGCCAACTCCCTTCGACAGAAGGAAGAACCTGTCATGGTCAGCATTGACAAAGAAGGCAAGATTATGCTGGGAAAGATCGAATATACCCAGGCCCTCCTCCGGGAACAACTGGCTAAAATCGATGATAAGGGCAAGGAAGAACCCATCTTTCTCAAAGCCGACAAGGCAGTTCCCTATGGTCTTGTTGCCTCCATCATGGCCGACATTAAGGCGGCCGGATTCAACAAGCTGGGAATGATCACCAAGCCCATCGAAGAAAAACAGTAACGTGTCGCAACGATCACAGAAGCAGATGTTTTTTCACTCCCTGCCCAGCGAATGGAAGCTGCCATTAAATCTGGCCATCGGCCTCCATATTTTCGTCCTGCTCGCCGCCCTGTTTCTACCTCAACTGTTACAACAGCGTCCGATAATACCGGAGATTACCACCATTGATCTGGTCAGCATGGCAGACCCATCTGCCAGTAAGGAACCTGCCGCTCCACCTGCGGCAAAGTCGGCTCCAAAACAGGCTCAAAAACCCGTCCCCAAAGAAGAAGCCGAGCCGCCTGCTCCCACCCCGCCACCTACGCCGCCGAAACCTGCTGAGATCATCAAACCGGAGGTCGTTAAGCAGATTCCTCCGATTGTCGAGAAACCGGTTCCCATTGCGGAACCAGTAATCAAGACCGAACCGGTTGCACCTCCAGTCCCGACTGAGGCCATATCGCTTAAACCATTAAAGCAAAAAGTTAAAAAAGAAATCAAAGAGATCCCGGACAAAAAAGTTGAAGAGACCAAAGTTCGGAAAGAAGAGTTAAAAAATATTACCCAACAACTTCAGGAAGAGGCGAAAAAAGAAACTGCCGCCCAAGAGACCATCAAGCAACAACGACAACTTGCTGCCGCCCGAGAACAGGCCAGGCGTGCTGACCTTGAGGCCAGACTTGCAAAAGCAGAAGCCGAGAGGGCCGCAGCAGACGCCAGAAGCGCCCTGAGTGACCAACTGCGGGCCACTTCTTCACGAAATGCAGCGGCGGCAGGCGCAAATACCGGCAGCACGCAGACAATGGGGGTACTGGAACAGCAGTATTATGCAACCATCATGGGACACATAAAACAATACTGGCAACCACCCGATGTCAAGTCTTGGGATCCTAATCTTCTGGCCATTGTCAGCATCACCGTTGGCGCTAATGGTCAGATCGTCAGCCAATCCTTTGAGAAGGAGTCTGGAGACAAACTCTTTGACCAGTTTGTTCTCAAGACCCTTGAGGCTGCAAACCCATTACCTGTACCGCCCCCGGCCCTGCAGAAGCAACGTCTGGAAATCGGTCTACGATTCAAACCAAGCGGAATACAGTGATTTTTTCATCCAGCAATGATATATTCTTTTCGTGATAAATTGACTCATGCGAGAATCACCTTGGGGACAAAATGAATCCTGTCCCAACTGATTTTTCCGCTTCAACGTCCCTTTTACCCCTTCATCACATCATGAATATGATACGTTCTGCCCTTATCTTCTTCTTTGGCGTCTTCTTTTTGTTCAGCAGTTTAGCCGACTCTGCGTGGGCAGAGGGGAAAGTCTACCTCGATATTACCGCCTCGGGAACCCGCAAAATCAACATGGCCGTCCCCCCATTCACCGGCTCTGGCCAGTCCGGTGGCTCTGCGTCCCTTGGTCAGGAGCTCTCCTCAATCTTAGAAAAAGCCCTGGAGTTCCACGGGATCATTTCCATTATTCCCCATCAAAACTACTCCGGCTCCTCACCGGACTGGAAACAAATCGGCGCTGATTATACCGTTCTTGGCACCTACGCCATGTCTTCAGCCGGACTTAACTTTGAGACACGTCTCGTCGATGTGGCCAGCGGTACCACCCTTCTCGGGAAAAAATATACCGGCACCCTAGAACAAAAACAGGATATGCTCTTTAAATTCTGTGATCTGGTTATCAAGGAGCTCACCGGCGAACCGGGCGTTGCCTACAGTCAAATCGCCTTTATCTCCAACGGCTCCGGCGCCAAAGAAGCGTATCTCACCAATATCCTGGGCGACAAAATCAGACAGGTCACCCGCCATCGAAACCTGGTCATTTCCCCCCGTTTTACTCCCGATGGCCTGAGTCTCAGTTATTCCTCCTACCACAAGGGAAACCAGGATCTGTATATCACAGAGCTTGATCAAAGCACATCCACCCAAGTCCTTTCCCGACGGAAGGGGATGAATCTGGGGCCGGCCTGGTCCCCGGATGGCAGGAAGATGGTTCTGACCATGAGTAAAGACGGTAATCCCGATCTCTATATGCTTGACCGCCAGGGTGAAATCCTTGAGCAGTTGACCAGTCGAGCAGGAATCAATGTTTCCCCCGCCTGGTCCCCGGATGGCAGGAGAATCGCCTTTGTCTCCGACCGCAGCGGCAAGCCGCAAGTGTATCTGATGGATCTTGGCAGCAAAAGTGTAAAACGAATCACCTTCAAAGGAACAGAAAATGTTGAGCCTGTCTGGTCGCCAAAGGGAGACCTGCTGGCCTACACCAGCCTGCTCAATGGTTCTTACCAGATCTGCATCACCACTCCTGATGAAAAGGCTACCCCAATTCAAGTTACCAAAGACTCAGGACATCATGAATCTCCAGACTGGTCGCCGGATGGAAAACAGATTATCTTTACAAAACGGGACGGGGGGTCGCAAAAGATTTATGCCATCCTCAAGAACGGCTCATACCAGCGACAGCTTTTCTCAATGAAAGGCAACCAGACCTATCCCCGCTGGATTTATAAAAAACAAGAATAGATAAAAATATCATTTACAGGTGGACTCCATGAAGAAATCGTTCGGTCAACTCCTTGTCCTTTTTACCTTGACTCCATTTCTTGTCCAATGTGCCAGCCAGGATGAGGTGAGAACCCTTTCCTATCAGTTACGGGCAGTGAACAAAAAACTTGAAGATATGCAGGCCAATACTGTTGGCGATATCCAGAAGAAACAGGCCAACTCTTCCGGTCAGCTCACGGAAATGCAACAGGAAATCCTGGCCTTGAAGGGTGAACTTGAGGCAACCGCGTTGAGCAATCGTCAACTTCAGGAGCAAAACAAGGAGCTGGAAAGCTCCATTCAGGGAATGGTCAGCAAAAATAGCTCGGAGACTGACACCAAGATCACCCAGATCAACGAGCAACTCAAGCAACAACAGGACAGTGTGGCATCCCTCCATGAGGCACGGGCAAAGGAAGCAGAACGAAAGGCCCAAGTCGCCGCCGAAGCCGCCGAGGCGGCAAAATTAAAGGCAAAAACAGCAGCAACGCCCCCAGGTGCTGCTGTGATCCTCGCAGAACAAAAAAAACTGGTCAAAGGTAAAACCCCACCACCGGTAAAACCTGAAACCGCCGTCACTCAAGCAATACCCGCTGCCCCTCCAGCAAAAGCCAAGCCAACAACAACGGCAAGCCATACTCCGCCGGCCCCGGTACCAGCAGCGGCAGCAGTGGTTGAAACAGCCTCGACACCTGCTCCAGCAGCCAAAAAAGAAGCGGAGCCAGCAGCAGCAAGCGATCCTGGTGATGAGGTTTTCAAGCAGGCACAGAAAAAATATGAGGCAGGAGACTACCGCAATGCCTATGAAAACTACGAGTCCTACCTTGATAAGCATGGCACTGGTGCCAATGCCGTCCAGGCACGATATATGATGGGGGAGAGCCTCTACCAGCAGAAGGAATACGATCAGGCCATTCTTCAGTATCAAAAGATCATTTCCAGTCAGCCAAAGCATGCAAAAACGCCAGCGGCCCTGCTGAAACAGGCCATGGCCTTTGAGCAACTCTCAGACAAGGATACAGCCAAAATCATCTACCAAAAAATCATCAGTTCCTATGGCTCCAGTCCCGAGGCCGCCCAGGCCAAGAGCAAGCTCGGTTCTTTATAAGAGTATAGAGCTGTTGTTTCTCAGTGAAGAGAGAAACACGGGGAAGAGGAAGCTGCGCTCACCGCTCCATGGCCCCACGGTGAAGGGCTCCCCGCAAGCTTACTCGATACAGGGAACATTTGAAAAAAATGGAGTTGTACGCTTTCCGTGAAAAAACGCCTTGACGAGCTTCTGCTTTCCTCCGGCCTTGCTGAAAATCTGATCCAGGCCAGGGCCTTGATAGGAGCCGGGCAGGTTCTGGTGAATGAACAACTGATGGATAAGGCTGGTTGTTTAGTCGCCTCTGAGGTCAGACTTCAGGTTAAACTTAGTTGTCCCTACGTCTCCCGCGGCGGTTTAAAGCTCAAAGGCGGACTCGATGCCTTCGGGTATGATCCCTCTGGACAGATATGCGCTGACATCGGCGCTTCATCGGGTGGATTTACCGACTGTCTGCTCCAGCACGGAGCAAGCAAGGTTTATGCAGTTGATGTTGCCTATGGTCAACTGGACTGGAAACTGCGGCAAGACCCCAGGGTCATCGTCATCGAACGTTTTAATGCCCGCAAGATCAGCACATCCCAGATCCCTGAACGTCTCGATCTGATTGTCATTGACTCTTCTTTTATCTCGCTGACCAAACTCCTCCCCCCCCTGCTTCCGCTTTTTGGCACCAGGGGCCATATTATCGCCCTGATTAAACCTCAATTTGAACTGCCACGCGAAAAAATCCCCAAAGGTGGTGTAGTCCGCGATCAAACCCTGCACGATGAGGCCATCGCCAAAATCCAGCTTTTCAGCCAGACCATTGGTCTGGAAAACGAAGGTGTGGCTCGCTCTCCCCTTGTCGGCCCTAAGGGGAACGTAGAATTTCTGATTTTACTGACCCTGAAGCGATAAAGGACACCGTCACCCACTGGCCAGCTTGGTGTTCAAGCTACTCCAGGACACCGTTCATCATTGATGTCACAAATTTCACCGGGGAAATCCAATCAATACCTACTGTCTCTGGCATCAGGAAGAGAGAGTTGTTTGTATGGGAATGACCTTCGCCTCCTCATCTCTTCCTCTTCTTCCTTTTTCTGTTTCTCTTCGTCTCTGTCCCTTACAGAACCAGGGCCTTCTTCCAGGCGATAAATGGTGTCGAGCATTGCCTCTGCGTCTTCTGCAATTTTAAGCGACAGAGAGCGATCCTTGAGCGCCAGTTTAAAATTTTTCCGGGCCAGTTCAATACGTCCCTCATAGAGATAATATTTCCCCAGGTAGTACGAGGACTGCCCCTTCTGTCCCTGGTTTGACCTGAGCTTCCCAAGCTCATAATAGACCTTGGAGTATTCGGGGATCTCCCGGGCAACGGTGAAGAAATTAGTCTCTGCCTCTTTCACTTTGCCAAGTTCCACTTGTACCGTGGCAAGTTGAAAAACAGCCCAGAGATCTTCCGAGTCCAGTCTGGAGGCCTTCTCAAAAAGCTCCAGGGCTTTCGCCTTATTGCCTGTCACCATCTCCTGCCGTCCCAGATCGACGAGCAGAATGGGTCTGTCCGGCATGGCCGCGACCACTTCCTTGAGCAGGTTTAAACTCCGTTCATGGTTGTTGGCCTCCCGCTCCACCTGAGAAAGACCATACTTGGCCATGGTTCTCTCCAATTCCGTGACATGGGAATCAGACATTTTGGAAACCAGATAATTACGAAACTGCCCGTCATCTTCAACCTGCGACATAACCCGGTATTTAAAGCGTAAAAAAGCAAAGTTATCCACCGGCTTATATCTCTCATTCAGGGGTACCTTCTCAATGGCCAGCAGCGACTGGATATAGCCAAGACGTGCCTCGGGGTCAGGATGGGTGAGCAGGTATGGAGGGATCTGCCCCATACGATAGCGGGTAATCCGTCGCATCGTCTGCATCATCTTCTCCATGGCCGCCGGATCTCTTCCCAGTTTTTTCATCCAGCCATAGGAGAGAAGATCCGCTTCTTCCTCATCCTGACGGCTGAAATGCAGATTGAGGGCCTGATTGGTCGCCATGGCCCCGGTGATCATGGCCTGACTGCCCGTCCCGCCACCCAGGGCTATGCCGGCAATGGCAAGGGCGAGGGCGCCGATCCCGACCTTCATGCCCTTCTCCATGCGCGAGGCAATGTGGCGACTGACCACATGGCCGACTTCATGGGCCATGACCGAGAGCAGTTCGTCCTCGCTGCCCATGGTCTCAAGGAGGCCGGAATGAAAAAAGATCAGCCCGGATGGAGCGGCAAAGGCATTAAACTCCTTATTTTTTATGACAAAAAAATGATAGTCAAAATACTGGGCGCTTGCCACCTGCAGCACCGAAGCCCCCAACCGGTTAATATATTGAGAGATATCAGGATCATCAAGCAGGGTAAAGGCAAGACGGGTCTGATAGAGCAGGGCCTCTCCTAACTCCCGTTCCTCACCAACGGTAAAGGCTTTGGCTGGTCGAACTCCGGAAAAATGGAGCATGGAGACAACAAGGATCATAGCGAGGATTTTGTGAACAGTATTTTTCATTTTGTCATCAACCTGTTACGGCATAGTATTGTCAGTCAGATTCTCAATTCGGCAAGGACACGCTCCATCCCCTGTTCGGTTGTGACCAGGGGCCGATAGCCAAGCTCATCCATGGCCCGGGCGATCGAAAAGTAGTGCGATTTGGCAAGTTGCTGGGCAAGAAACCGGGTCATCCGCGGCTCCTCCTGCCGACCAGTCAGATGGTACGCCCCCTCCAGTAACGCCCCTATCCCGTAAGCCATGGGATAAGAAATTTTACCCCGAACCGGGGCAATGTCAAGGCGAGAAAAGAGCTCTCCTATCCACTGCCACAGGTTGACCGGTTTCCCCTGACTGACAAAATAGGCGCGTCCGGATGCCGTGCCCGGGCCTGCCAGATTATCGGCCGCCAGCAGATGGGCATGGGCCACATTGTCAACATAGGAGATATCCACCAGATTATCTCCTGCTCCAACTTGTCGAAGCTGTCCTGCCCGCCCCCGCTCAATCAGCCTCGGGATCAAATGGGGATCTCCCGGACCCCATACCAGATGCGGCCGAATGGCACAGGTTCGCAAATGATCCTTTGATGCCGCCAGAACCAACTGCTCGGCCATGACCTTGCTCCTGGCATAATGACAGAGAAAATGATCGGCATAGGGAAGCTCCTCATTGCCATTCCGGATTGAATGCTGGTTGAAGACAACGGAAGGGGTCGATGTATAGATGAGCCGGCTGACACCTGCGGCCCGACAACCGGCCAGGACATTCTCAGTGCCAAGGACATTGATGGCAGAATACTCCTGCCACCGGCCCCATATTCCAGCCAGGGCAGCGACATGAAAAACGGTGTCGACGCCCTGGCAGCATTCCGTGACAAAATCCAGATCGCAGATATTGCCCTGGCGACACATCGCGCCCATGGCCTGCACTTCCGGATAGAGATGCCGCCCCAACACCAGACAATCGAGATTACGGGCCCGCAACTGACGAACAATAGCCTTGCCGACAAACCCGCCGCCGCCGGTGATGAGCACTTTTTTCATGCCGGCCCCTGCAACTGTTTCTGCGCCCAAACGGCCAACTGTTCCCGGAATATTTTAGCGTTATGACGGATATCCACGGGGAAATCCGGATGGATCAAAAAAACACGGATGACGGACGTTACAGAACTGGCCGCTGCCAGCGCCTGCACCTCAGCAAGCAGCTGCTCCTTTAGTATCTCCCCGCTCTTAACCGGCTCTATGATCATCACCGGCTGCTGCCATTGACTGTTTTCAGGATCAGCAATCCCCACCAGCGCCGATCTTGCGACATCAGGATGTTCGTTGACAATGGCCTCGCAGCAGATTGTAAAAAGGGTTCCCCCCCTGGTCTGTACCCGATGGGCACGACGTCCGCAGAACCAGAGGCGCCCCTGCTCATCCAGATAGCCAAGATCCCCCATCCGGTGCCGGAAAGAGTCCCCATCCTTGATCTTGGCCAAACGATTTTCCGGCTCATTGCCCTCATACGCCCGCGTCACCACATCCCCGCGCACGATGATCTCGCCGATGGCACCGGTTGGCAGGCACAGGGCCTCATCCCAGACAGGAATCGGCACATCTGCACAGGCAATCACCCGGATCTCCAGTCCCGGCAAGGATCTGCCCACACAAATCCCCCTTCCTTGACGGCTAAGCGGCCAAGTCTGTTCGGTAATCTCTTTTCCCTCAATGGAGGCAACGGGCAGGCTTTCGGTGGCACCATAGGGGGTATGAATCATGGCGCCAGGCGGCAGGACGGCCTGCATCCGGGCAACAAGATCGCCGCCAATGGGAGCGCCGGCCATGAGAACCTGCTGGAGGTGATCAAGGACTATGCCCTGCTCCCGGCAATAGCGGCTGACCACATTCCAGATGGCCGGCGAACCAAAAGAGTAGGTCACCCGGTGTTTTTGCAATGACCTAACAAACTTATGCGGATCAACCCTGGCGGGTCTGCTCGGGTCCATATCCGGGATCACCGCCATAGCCCCCAGGGCCGTTGCAAACAGGGCAAAAAGCGGAAATCCCGGCTGATCAATCTGGCCGGGACCGATCTGATAATAGTCGCGGATCAGCCGCATCTGGGCGTGAAACACCCCATGATCATAGCGCACCCCTTTCGGCGGGCCGGTGGAACCAGTGGTAAAGATGATGGCGGCCAGCTCATCGGCCCGCGCCGGATAGGCGGGAAAGGGAGAAGATGCGTCTCCTGCCTGTCGGCAGAGATTCGGCCCGAAGAGTCCCAGGGAGAGCCCCAGGAAAGAACCACAGCAAAAGGAGCGCCTGACCGTGCGAAACGGCGAGGGAAAGGCAAGGCGAAACAGATGGGCCGCCGGAATTCCAATCAGCACCTGGGGCCGAACCCCTGCAATGCATCGCCGCAGATTCTTATATCCCATACCGGGATCAATGAGAATAACCGGAGCCCCCAGCTTGAACAGGGCAAAGCTCAGGCAGATAAAATCGGCGGAAGGCCTGACCATGAGCATGACCCGCTCGCCCGCCGTCACCCCATGCTTTTGCAGAAACCAGGCCAGAGCGTCGGCCCGGCCATTGAGCTCAGCAAAACTGAGTGTCCTGCCGGTGGCCGCCTCCACAAGGGCTGTGGTGGTGCCAAGTTCTAATGCCCGTTCGGCCAAAGTCTGTCCGATATTGACGTTCATCGGACGTGCTGGACACTCTTTGTTGAGGGAACAGGTGCTCCTGCAAAGAAGTCCTCCAGCAGGGGGCGAATCACCGGCAAGGCATCTTCAAGGACATAATGACCGGCTTCTTTAAAATAATGGCACTGGGCCCGAGGAAACCGCCTCTGCCACTCGTGATAAAAATGATCATTGAAACAAAAATCCCGCCCTCCCCAGCAGACAAGCACCGGGATGTCTTGGGCAGCGAGGGCCTGCAGCCCCTCTTCAACCCGAACCAGGGTTTCATAGGAAGGATGGGTGGAATGCAGGGGAATATCGCGAACAAAGGCATCCACTGCCACCCGGTTATCCCAGCAATCATAGGGAGCCAGATACGCCTGGGCCACCTCCGGACGAAGACGCCTGGTGACCGCCATAAAGACCGCCGGGCCGGCAAATCCGTTCAACCCGCGCACCAGCAGCTTCCCGATAAGGGGCCAGCGACAGAGTCGAATCCGCCAGGGAATTCGCTGCGAACGAAAGGCAGCGGTATTTAGAATCACCAGTTTTTCGAGGGCTTGCGGGGTCTTCCCAGCCACCCCAAGGCCAATGGCACCGCCCCAATCATGAACAATCAACGAATAAGAGTCAATCTCCAGTTGAGCCAGCAGGGCCTGAAGATTGTCGATATGATTTTTCAGTTGATAGGGGTAATCCTGCGGCTTATCTGACAGTCCGCAGCCCAGGTGATCAATGGCAATAACCCGGTTTGTGCGGGAAAGCAGAGTCACAAGATGACGGTAATAATAGGACCAGGTGGGATTGCCATGCACCATGACAATGACCGGTCCCGTCCCCTCATCCAGATAATGAAGACGATGCCCATCAATGGTGGCAAAATGCGAAGAAAAAGGATAATCTGGAAACTGTTGTGGATACAAGTGAGTCTGTCAAGTCGTAGAATGATTGGGAGAGGCGGTTTCAGCGAGCTGTTTTTTTGCGTTAATAAAGAAGAATAATCGACTAGCACTCGCTGTCAATCTTTTTCCCGTATCAACCGCCTGGCCGGTCTGCCGGCAGCGCCGTTTCCAAGGTGTCAGGCTCACTTTTCCGACAGGATGGATGAAAGAGGTCTTAACGATCCGAGGGAACAAAAAGAAACCTGGCAGCTCAGATGCGCCCTGATTCCAGAAAAAAGGGGCGCTGTTTTTTAGTGCCTTACAGCTCATTTTCTTGTTTTTTTTTACAAGGAAATGAGCTGCGAAAGGCACTTATCCCGTTCATCGGGGTGGGTTCATCCCGGCATAAAGTTTCTTTCCAAAGTGTTCATCCCGTTCCACCTGACTGAGTGAGATTTCCTGTCGTCAATCCTTCGTTCTTCAGCCCTTAGCCTCTCTTCCCAGACATCTATGCTCCTCTCCA
>JAFLKM010000029.1:64740-68186 GCA_019163335.1 Desulfobulbaceae bacterium
ATCCTTCGTTCTTCAGCCCTTAGCCTCTCTTCCCAGACATCTATGCTCCTCTCCATCGACAATCTGAACGTAAGCTTTTCCCTCGACACCGGCAGGGCACAACCCGAAACCAATCAGGTCCTGCATGATGTCTCCCTCTCCATTGAACAGGGGGAGACCGTGGCCCTGGTCGGCGAATCGGGGTCGGGGAAATCGGTCACCGCCCTTTCCATCCTCCGACTCCTTGACGAAGGCAGCCAGGTGCAGACCACTGGAAGCATCCGCTTTGAAGATCAGGAGATCCTGTCCCTGTCCGCCCAACGGCTCCGGGCCATTCGCGGCAATCGTATTGCCATGATCTTCCAGGAGCCGATGACCTCGCTCAATCCGGTCTATACCATCGGCAATCAGCTCATTGAGCCCTTGCTCCTGCACCGGGGCATGACCGGAAAAGAGGCGGAAAAAGAGGCCATTCGCCTGTTGGAGCGCACCGGCATTGACACCCCGCAGGCACGGCTCAAGTCCTTTCCGCACCAACTTTCCGGCGGCCAGCGGCAACGGGTCATGATCGCCATGGCCCTTGCCTGCCGTCCCTCCCTGCTCATTGCCGATGAGCCGACCACCGCTCTGGATGTGACTATCCAGGCCCAGATTCTGGAGCTGATCCGTGACCTGCAGGATGAATTCAAGATGGCCGTCCTTCTGATTACCCACGATCTGGCCTTGGTGAATCAGATCGCCGGCCATGTCCATATCATGCAGGGCGGACGGATCGTTGAACACGGACCTACCCAGGAGCTGCTGAAAAACCCTTCCCACCCCTACACCATCCACCTCCTGCAATCCATCCCGCATGGAAATCCTTCAATCAAACAAGGCCTGAAACCCCTGCTGAGTATCGAAAATCTGGCCTGTCATTTTTATCTCAAAGATGGTTGGAGTGGTTTTTTCAAAAGAAAGATCAAGACCATCAAGGCCGTTGACAACGTCAGCCTGACCATTGATCAGGGAACGACCTGCGGGGTGGTGGGTGAATCGGGATCCGGCAAGACCACCCTTGGCATGGCGATTCTCAAGCTGACCAAAAGCCGGGGCGGCATCATCTTTGACGGCTGCGATCTCCAGCCCCTTGGAAACCGGGCAATGCGGCCCCTGCGTCGGGAGTTGCAAGTCGTCTTCCAGGATCCCTTCTCTTCGCTCTCCCCACGGATGACCGTGGAACAGATTGTCGAGGAGGGAATGCGGGTGCACGGCATGGGAGGAACGGCGCAGCAGCGGCATGCAATCGTCGCCGACACCTTGATCGAGGTTGGGCTGAGCCCGGAGATGGCCTGGCGCTATCCCCATGAATTTTCCGGCGGGCAACGCCAACGCATCGCCATTGCCCGCGCCATCGTCCTCAAGCCCCGACTGCTGATCCTTGACGAACCAACCTCAGCACTGGACATGACCATCCAGAAGCAGATCATCGACCTGCTCCTTGACCTCCAGAAGCGTTACGGCATGACCTATCTCTTTATCTCCCACGACCTGCGCGTCGTCCGGGCCCTGGCGGATCAGGTGGCAGTCATGCAGCATGGCCGCATTGTGGAGGCAGGCCCGGCTCAGGAGATTTTTACCGCGCCCAGGCACGACTACACCAAAAGACTGTTCGCAGCAGCGCTTGCATAACAACAAACCAGCGTGGATATTATCCTGCGACCTGCCCTTTCCGCTCTTCCAGCCCAACCCGCATCTCCACCGCCTTGATCGCATCGGCCGCTGAGCTGGTTATCCCGCCGGCATAGCCGGCCCCCTCACCGATGGGAAACAGGTTCTTGACATTGACCGATTCAAACCGATCATTGCGGCAGATCCGCACCGGCGATGAGGTTCGTGTCTCCGCTCCCAACAGGATGGCCTCGGACGAGATAAAGAGCGGCACCTCGTTCTTCCATTGATCAAAAGCGGCCATAAGCTCTGAAATCACAAACGCCGGGAAGATGTCTCGCATATCGGCCGCAACCACCCCCTGCTGAGAGGAGCTTTCAGGCAATCCAAAGCTCTCTTTCCTGCCCAGAAAATCCATCAGGTTCTGGGCAGGCATCTCCCACCCCGGCCCCCCGGCATTGAAGGCCCTGCGCTCAATATCCTGCTGAAAGGCAATGCCCGCAAGGGGGCTGGCGCTGCCATAATCCTGGGGATGACAGCTCACCACCAGCGCTGCATTGGAAAAGGCTGAAGACCGCTGCGAATAGCTCATGCCATTGACCACCATCATCCCCTGATCCGAGGAGGCGTTGATCACCTCCCCACCCGGGCACATGCAGAAGGTATAGACCCCGCGCTGGATTTTACGGTTGGTATAATTCAAAGAATAGGTGGCGGCCCCCAGCCCTTTGAAATTGCAGTATTTTTCGCCATAACGCATCCGGTTAATGACTGCTGCCGGATGCTCTATGCGGAGCCCCACGGCAATGGGCCGCTGTTCCATGGCCACCCCTTTTTCATGCAGCATGGTCACGGTTTCCCGTGCCGAATGGCCAAGGGCGAGATAGATTGCAGACGAACCATATTCCTCTTCGCCATTGATGATAATCCCTGTGGCCGTCCCGTTTTCGATGACAAGATCGGTCATCTTGGCACCATAGTGGATCTCGCCGCCCCGCTCCAGGATATACTTACGAATATTGCGGACAATGACACAGAGAACGTCGGTGCCCAGATGTGGCTTGCTGATGTAGCCGATTTCAGATGGGGCGCCGAATTTTATAAAGGTCTGCAAGACCCGGCTGGCGAAGCCGGTATTGTTATTGCGACGCGAAAAGAGCTTTCCATCCGAGTAAGAACCGGCCCCACCTTCGCCAAACTGAATATTGGACTCCGGATTGATCTCCCGTTTTTGCATGAATCGCTGTACATCCAGGGTACGCTCTTCGATCATTTTTCCCCGTTCAAAGATCAGCGGCTTGAAGCCATACTCAATCAGCTCAAGGGCCGCAAACATCCCGGCCGGGCCAAACCCGACAACAATCGGCCTCTCCCTGCGTGCGGCAGCACGCCGCGCCGGCCTGACCGGTTCGGTGTACAGGGGAAATTTCTGCCTGTTTTCATAGCCTTCGTTCGTCTGGACAACAAGGGAGATCTTATAGACGAACTGCTCCTGATTGCGCATATCCAGAGATTTGCTCAGTAGCTTGACAACAGTAATGGTGTCGTCAATTCCTGCCTGCAGACGCCGGGATGCCTCCTTCGCGTATTCCTCCATCCCGTCCTGTTCAAGGGGAATCTGCAAATCGCTGATGATGAGCTTCAAAGGGACTCCTTTTTTTAAAGATCTGAAAATTGAGGCTCCGAGAAGCTCAATTATTTTTTTATTTTTTGAATTTCCGGCGAAAGTAACTATGATGAATTATGAATTGTAATTATTCAGCTTGATTTCATACCCAGACAAAAAAACAAAACAACACAAGATGTTATGCGTGTAG
>JAFLKM010000007.1 GCA_019163335.1 Desulfobulbaceae bacterium
ATTTCTAAAATATTTGGCTTGCATGGCTGCAATTTCTTAACCGGACATTACTGAAAAATATTAAATAAAATTTTGTAATTCCGATAAACAGTCAATAAGCCTAGTCGGAATTAAACACATTCTTAAACGGTGCAGCCCGGGCGTCGGTTATTATACTTTGCTATGGTCCGGTCTACTACATTCGTTAATAGATTATACTAGCTTACAAATCGAGAATAATAGATAAATGGAATCAGAGTGAAATGAATCTGCAAAAAATCACCTCCTGCGAGAGCCTGTGGTTTATCGTAAAATAAAGCAAAATTTAATTTTATCCTGCTCCCTTACAATTCAATAATTTGTTTTCTAACACGCCCCTAATCTGCAAAGGCATCAAACTCACAAAATGCCCTGAGTATCGAAACCCGCCCTGGGAGATCCTGCATCTTTTACATTTTTACAGTTGGTATGCGTCAATATACGGGCATCCTGAGCAAGGAATTTTTTCTGGAAAAGGTAGCACCACGGTAGCACCAAACAAAAAAGCACCTAACTCAAAGTGAGCTAAGTGCTTGATTTATTGGAGCCGACATGCGGAATCGAACCGCAGACCTACTGATTACGAATCGGTGGTTCGAGTAAATACCTAAAAATATCCTTTAATATTTACCCTGCTTTATCAGTCATTTATCCTTGACCATTCCGCACATTGTAGTATATTCTTGTATCAAATAACCCCTGTTTTACCCGATTTCATCTAACCGGCATCTAACCGTTAGATGGAGATCACATCAACCAAGAGGAAAAATTCATGGAGAATAAATTCAAGTTTACCGATGAAAGACTTCATAAAATAGAACCGGCACCGGCAGGCAAAAGAACATATTACCATGACCTCTTCACCCCCGGCTTGATGTTGTCGGTGACTTCCTCTGGCACCAAGTCCTTTATGTTTCAGGTATGGAGCAAGGCAAAAGGGCGGTCAGTAACAACCACCCTGGGCCGTTACAATACCGCCATATCTCTAAACGAGGCCAGAGCCAAGGCCAAAGAGCTATCAGTGGCAGTCAATGAGGGCAAAGACCCGCAAACAGAGAAGAAAGAAAACCGTGACACCATGACCGTTGGAGAAATGCTTGACCGGTATGTCACCGAACACTCGATTCCGCATAAGCGATCCGCCAAAGATGACCAGGCGTTCATCCGCCTGCACCTTAAGCCGATATTTGGCACCAAGCGCGTTGATGAACCCACCCCCGAATCTGTACGATCCTGGCATAATGGTCTTGTCAAGATCATGAAGCCAGCGTCCGCTAACCGCATGCTGGCATTGATGCGATCCGTTTATAACGTCATGATGCCCGACCTTCCTAATCCATGCCGTGGCGTCAAGATGTTTAAGGAATATTCCCGCGACCGATTCTTGCAGCCAGAAGAGCTTGAAAGATTCTTCCAGGCTATCGAACATGAACGCGCCACCGGGAATCCTGATATTGCCGACTACTTGCTGTTGAGCATCTTCTCTGGCGCAAGGCGCGCCAATGTGCTGGCTATGCAATGGAAGGATGTTGATTTTAGCCGGGAACAGTGGCGCATTGCTGGCGAGGACTCGAAAAATAAGAGCATCATGCTTGTTCCTCTGGTTGGTGAAGTCCTTGAGATTTTGACCAAGCGGCGGTTGACCGCTTCCAGTGTCTTTGTCTTTCCGAGTTATGGGAAGACCGGGCACCTTGCAGAACCCCGAAAAGGATGGGACAGGATAAAAAAGACCGCTGGCCTTGTTGATGTCCGCCTGCATGATCTGCGTAGAACCATGGGCAGTTATCAGACGATCAGCGGCGCGTCAACGGCCATCGTAGGCAAGACACTGGGGCATAAGAACCCGGCAAGCACGGCGGTCTATGCAAGAATGACCCTTGACCCTGTTCGAGAAGCAATGGAAAAGGCGGTCCAGTTAATGAAAACACCGGTTGAGAAGAAGATTGTTAATATCAAAAAGTGAGGGAGAAAATGGACATGAAATCGCTGAAAATGAGGATTGAATACCTGGAGATCGATAACGCGCGATTGGAAAAGAAGATTGCATTCCTTGAGGAGAGTATCGAGTCAAAGAGAGAAGTGATAGCCGGCAAAGAAAGACTTATCACTCTCCTTGAAGACCGGCTTGCCAGATATGAAGAGCCAAAGCCCCGGCTTGCGATTGTTCGGCAGATTCGACCCGTGGCTTGATTGTTCTACTGACGCAGCCACACCCCCCCCAAGGCCCGGATCACTCCCCCAAGTGACCCGGGCCTTTTCCATTTTCCCACCAAAGAAAACCTCCTCGCCCGCAAGCTCCAAAAACCCTGTCAAGTGAATTGAGTATCATTTGATATGTCATTCGCTTGCATTTGAATGCAATATACTTGCATTTCGCTTAATCCGCCAAAATCGTCGTGTAACATTATCGCATATCAAGACTGATGCAATAGGGCAAAATAGTTTTGCCTCCTACTGCACCGGTCAAATGCAATAAGGAGTTTTGCCCATGCCCGAACTGACCCCCACCCCTGCACCATCTACCACCCCGCTTGCAATGCGCGACGTTAAAGCGGCCCCACTTTTGAACATGTCCGTTCACACCCTCCGTAAGATGAGAAGCCAAGGTAGAGGCCCCGCCTACATCAAGGCAGACAAGACCGTCCTATATCGCTTGTCCGATCTGGAAGCGTACCTTGAAAAGCAATTAGTGACTCGCTAATGCTAATGGCGAAAGAAAAAGGGGCTTGCCTCGAGTATCCACCCCGGATGCAAACCCCTAAAACCAAACAAGACAAGTTTAATCCTATACCCTCGATTTGTCAACGAAACTACCTGGTAACCTCCCATTTTCTGGCTGGGTTGGTTGGCAGTGGCGCGGGATTTTGGTTTTACATCTTTGCGATGATCCTTGTGGAGGTGCTGCGATGAACGCGCCTATTGATGAGGACGGCTATCTGGACACCCTGGGAACTGCCACCGCACCAAAAACTTTCCGACCAGAAAAAGAACCAGCGCCCCGGGCAGTCTGTACCAATCTGGCAGACTTCCTATCTATCGATTTCCCGCCCCGTGAACCACTACTCACGCCCTGGCTGTCAAAGCAGTCCATCGTGATGTTGTACGCATGGCGCGGCCTAGGTAAATCCTGGCTGGCTATGTCCATCGGTTATGCCGTGGCCACCGGTTCGGCCCTGCTGAATTGGAGCGCACCGGGAAAGGCAAGAGTCCTATACATCGATGGGGAGCTACCCGGTCAAGTCCACCAAGAGAGAATGGCCTTGATCGTGAGTTCATTCCAGGATGAACCACTTGAGGATGGCTACCAGATATTTACGCCAGACCTTCAGAAGGACGGCATCATGCCGAACCTATCAACGGCTGAGGGTCAATCAATTATCGATGAACACGCCAATAATGCCGACCTGATAATCGTCGATAATCTTTCATGCCTGGCCAGAGGTGGTAAAGAAAACGAAGGCGAGAGCTGGCTACCTATACAGGCATGGGCACTACGTCACCGGGCTCAAGGGAGATCAATCCTATTTGTCCACCATAGCGGCAAGAACGGACAACAACGTGGTGCATCGAGGCGTGAGGATGTTCTCGATGTTGTCATTACTCTGAAGCGTCCGGATGAGTACCAGGCCAGCGAAGGGGCAAGGTTTAATCTCCTGTTTGAGAAGTCAAGAAACCTGACAGGTGATGACGTGGCACCTCTGAGCGTAGAGCTTCAATCAGATGATGGAATGATTACTTGGAAGTGGACACCGGCTGAAAATGCCATCCTTGACCGCGTGGCTGAATTGGTTGGAGATGGTGCTACCAGGCGAGAGATTCAGGAAGAAACCGGGTTGAGTAGATTCGCCTTAAAACGGCTCATCGAACAGGCAAATACCACCCGGCCATACACTGAGAGAATCACCCTTCCAGATGCCAGAAAAGGAGGTGCACGATGACCACTTTACAATGTGCGAATGTGCACCCTAAGGCAAACGCACATCCGCACATTAGCCCCGAACCCCGCACATTGTCGCGCACATTACCCGCACATTGCAAAGAAGAGGCGCGCACATTACCCGCACATTGCAAAAACAAGCCTACCCTGAAAGCCATAGCCAGTAAGGTTCTTAGGGCATCATTGCAATGTGCGAATGTTCATGCACCTATACGCGCACATCCGCACATTAGCCCCGAACCCCGCACATTAGAGCGCACATTGTCCGCACATTGTGAGAATAACCCCCGCACATTACCCGCACATTACCCCAAAAACCCTTCAATTACCTATGTGAAGGCTACCCCCGGAATCTGCATGATCTGTGGTGTGCCCTTGACCGAGAATGGAGGGGACTGCTGGCATAAAGCCTATCACTTTTCCACAAAGAAAAAGTCTGGCATATCCTCCGTTGCCTTATCCTGGTTGAAAAAAAACAGGGTTCAGTTACGGCGGCATGGTTGGACAATGGCAGAACTCTACCGGCGGAATCTGTCTCGTGGTATCGCATGGTGCAGTCTCTGGGACATGCCGGGTTTGACCATAACAATCGAGACCGGCGGATGTATCAGCTTTTATTTCCAGACTGCTACCGGGCAGAAGATAAAGCAAACCGCCTGGCCAAAAAAATACGAACGAAAATGGAGACTCAAAAGATGACCTACATCAACGAAGCAAAATTCACCGGCAAGATTCAGCGATCAGCCCAGACCAAGGGCAAAACGACCGGCCTGCCAACGCTGAAAATTACTTTGGCCTGTGGAAAAGAGACCATTCACGCCGTCTTGCTGGGAGAGCTGGCCGAATCGATCAGCCCGGCTGACGGTGAGTGGATCGAAATCAAAGGCAGTGTCCACACCTCAAGCTGGGATGGCCTAGACGGTATCCGCCGTTTCGGGTGGTATTGCCTGGCTAAGAAGATACGGTCCATCCCGGAATCTGTCCATTGCTCAGATGTGCCACCAACTGAAAGGAGTACCAAGATATGAGCTACGACAAAAACGAGTGCCATTTCACTGGCAAGGTTGACCGGTTCGATCAGCGGCACCATTAAATCAACCTGACCTCCCATTCTAAGGAGCCCCACCATGATAACACCACACCTGAGTTTCAAAGAATACCGCGCCATTGATGCCCGAAACTGGTCAAGCCTGAAGAACTATTCAAAGACCCCCGCGCACTACCTGGAAGCCCTTAACAACCCCATGACCCAGACCCCGGCCATGTTGGTTGGATCCGCTGTCCATTGCCTTGTCCTGGAAGGAGTGCAGGCTTTCGACCGGCAGTACATCGAAGCACCTGAAGGAATCGACCGTCGCACAAAAGAAGGAAAGCTGGCATGGGCTGAATTCCAAGAGAAAGCCACCGGCAGAGAGATCTTGACCGCTGACCAGTATGATCAGGTCTGCCAGATGTGGAAGTCTGTGATGGCCCACCCTACCGCTGGAAAGTTGCTGGCAATGGCAGATCAGAGGGAGCTGTCCGCCACCTGGACAGATACCACCGGCATCGATTGCAAGGCCCGGATTGATGCCTATTCAGAAGAGCATGGGCTAGTTGTCGATCTGAAAACCACCGCTGAGGCTGACCCAAAGACCTTTGGCCGTACCATTGCAAATTTCCAATACCATGGGCAGGCCAGCTTTTATATGCAGGCCATGAAGAAGAACGACCTACCCGCCCGGCAGTTCATTTTTATTTGTGTAGAAAAAGTCCCACCCTATGCCGTCGCCTGCTACATCCTTGACGATGAAGCTCTGATGGCAGGGAATCAGTTAGTTGATGGCTATCTTTCCCGGCATGCTGAGTGCGTCGCGGCTGACAATTTCCCCGGCTATCCTGCTGAGGTTCAAACAATCACACTCCCCGCGTGGGCATAAAGGAGATCCATGGAAAATCTACCCGCCGTATCGGTTGCACCTGGAATGGAGATCAGCACCACCAATCAGAACGAATCCTTTTTCCTGTCTGGTGACTCTTTTGAACATGGTCAACGTATCGCCAAAATGCTGGCATCGTCCGACCTTGTACCAGCTCAATTCAAAGGCAATATTCAAAACTGCTTGCTTGCTATGGAGCTGGCGAACAGGACCGGCAGTTCACCCCTGGCAGTTATGCAAAACCTCTATGTGGTTCATTCAAAGCCTTCTTGGAGTAGCCAGTTCATCGTTGCCTGCTTGAATAGCTGTGGCAAGTTCTCCCCTCTGAGGTTCGAGATCACCGGCACCGGCGCTGATATGGAGTGCCGGGCTGTTGCTACCGACCTGGCCACCGGGGAAGCTATCACCGGCCCTGTCGTTTCAATGGAGATGAGTAGGAAGGAAGGATGGTATGCCAAAACAGGAAGCAAGTGGCAAACCATGCCAGAGCTGATGTTGCGTTATCGTAGTGCCACCTTCTTTGGCAGGCTATACGCGCCTGAAATCCTGATGGGCATGCAGACCAGTGAAGAGGTCCAGGACATACAACGGGCCACCCGGGAAGCGGCGGCGCGGTCAATCAACGATCTGTTGAATAGCTAGATCAGTAAAGAAAACCAACCGCCCCTTCTGAAAGGGATGGGTAAAACGTAAAACCTTAATGAAAGGAAACCACCATGAAAGACACCATCACCACCGTAGAGCTACCACAAGAAGTTAATCTCACTGACTGGTATCAGCAAGAAGAGACTAGGGTTGCTCAAATGATCATTAAAGCCTTGAAGGGCTCAAAAGCCCTGACCGACGCCGCCAAGGTCTGGGAAAAATCGGTAGAGGATCAAAAACGAATTAAACGTGAGTTCGAAGAAATGAAGATCCGGCGCGGTGACATGGCCGTTGAGATTGAGGACTTAAAACGGAACATTGGTGCTGAAGATTCGTTCGCTGACCTGAGGAAGATTGAGGGGCTCCAATCTGAGCTAAAGGCGATTGATGAGGTCTTGCCAGGGATGGAGCGACGTTTTTATAACGATAGTGCCTTTACCCGGCAAATTAGAGATAATAAGTACAACGCAATTTTTCTTATAGATGCCGAGCTTGCCAAGGTCAACGCGTCCCTGAAAGAAGACATTGACCGCCGTGCAGAAGACTTAATATTGACGATAAAGGCATACAAGTCCGCCACTGAGCTTGCCAGAAGTGAGCAAAAGGCAATCCCCTCCGCCTTGTTGCAGCTAGGGTCTATCATGAAGATCGTGCCTAAGATCGAAGGGCTAGAAGGTTTGGTTGAGCTAGACCCTTTCGCCTCGACTGCATCGCTGCGCCGATACTAACAACATAAGCCAGAGTAGCCCGGTATTGGTGCCGGGTTGCTCATCAGCCATAAGAAAGGAAACCCGCATGAGTTTAATGATTGGAATAGACCCCGGAGTCACCGGCGGCGTCGCTCTTTTTCTGGATGGCGAGCTGTTAGCAGTTGATCCACTCCCCACCCGCGCCCGGCTGTATGGTTCAGGGCTTCAGCTTGATGGTGCTGGCCTTAAGTCCTGGCTGATGGAGATGAGAGCAGGGCGGCCCTGTGTAGCGATCTTAGAGGCGGTATCAAGCAGACCAGGGCAGGGCGTCCGTAGTGTATTCAATTTCGGGCACTGCCTGGGAACTATCGAGGGCGTGTTGGCATCGCTCGGTATTCCCTACCAGCTTGTCAGTGCCAGCGTATGGAAAAAACGGGCTGGTCTCATCGGTAAGCCAAAGAGCGCGTCAAGATCACTTGCTATGCAGTTGTTCCCTGACCAGACAGACAGGTTTAAGCGTGTCAAGGATGATGGCCTGGCTGAGGCGTGTCTAATAGCGAAGTTTGGGCAATAGGGGCCGAGGCAACGGGTCCTTCCTGGCCTTGACCCCTTAACCGGGATCATCGACCCCTTAAAACAGTCGGATGTGAATTTGAAAAATAAGCATAGAAAACAAGAGGTTGAAAAGATGGAATTTGATACCCAAACGGCAGTAATAAAGCACCTGACAGGCCTTGGCTACAAGGCCACCCGTTGCAATGTCTCGTATCATGTGAAACTCGGACACCTGGCCAAAGTAAACGGCAGATTCCCCCTGGACTTGGTAACCCGGTTCGCTGAGTCGTACCTCGTAAAATCTGATACAGGGCTAACCATCGGCACCTCTGAGCTTATAGGCGCAAAGGAGCTGAAAACCCGCCTTGAGGCTGAGAGACTACAGGAACAAGTCCACATGGCAAGGCTGCAACGTGAACGGCTCCAAGGAAAATACATTTCCAGGGAAGAGGTCTATCTCGAACTTGCCGCCCGCGCCGTTGTCATTGGTACAGGTCTGTCGCACATGTTCCAGATTAAAGGGATTGATATCATCAGCACGGTTGAGGGGAAGACTGCCCGATATCCGGAATTAATCGAATTCCTACAAGGTGAGGTGGATGAACTGCTTAACAGCTACGCCTCTACTGATGAGTTTGAGGTGCTGTTCGAGGAGGCGGCGGCTGGGATTGAAAAAACCACTGACCCAGACCAAGGGTAAAAGCCTTTTTATTGGCTAGGTGCAGTTGATCAGATAAGGGAGAGACATCAATGGCGGTAAAAAAACCGGAAAAGGGATTGCTAGGACTAAAGGAAATCGTCGGATATACAGGATACAGCCGCAAGACCCTGGTTAAGCTGACCAGGGATGATAACTTCCCCATGGTCAAGCTGAATGGCAGCAATTGGGAGAGCGACACTGAGTTGATCGATGTGTGGAGAATGCAGAAGATCCTGAGCCTGACCGATCAAATTGAACAGGCTTGAAATTAATTTCCGCCGTTGCAATGAGCCACCCTCCTTTTTCCTGGTTGGTGGTTTTTTTTCTTCAGAAGGTAGAGATAATGGTGCTGTCGGAATACTGACTTGTACCCGGAAGTAGCGATTTCATCTAACCGGCATCTAACCGAGGGCTCGAGCCTTCATCCAAAAGAGAGCTAAACCCTTGATTTTATTGGAGCCGACATGCGGAATCGAACCGCAGACCTACTGATTACGAATCAGTTGCTCTACCAACTGAGCTATGTCGGCTTTATGTTTAACGAGTAAAAAGTTGATCCACTAACTATCAATTTTATGGTACTATGTCAAGATTGGATCAATGCAGCCCCCATGAAACTTCAGTTTGCACCGCAGGATTCCCTCTCTTATCATGCCGTATCTTTTCCTCTTTATTCTTTCTTCTCTCTTGCTGACGGCCTGTTCCGAGACGCCCCCCTCTGAACAAACCAAGGATTCCGCCACAAAAGCAACTGTCGTTGTTCCTCCTGAGCATAATGGGTGCAGGCGCTGTCACGCTGTGCATCAAGACAAGGCCCATGACTTTTCCTGTTCAGACTGTCATGGCGGGAACGACACCAGCAACGACAATCAGACTGCCCATCTTGGTCTCATCGCCCGGCCCGCTCATCCGACATCAATGGCCAAGAGTTGCGGGCGCTGTCATCCCGACCAGTCAGCAGGGGTTGCAGAGTCCATTCATTTTACCTTGGCAGGCAAGATCAATCAGGTGCGAAAGGCCTTTGGCGCAAATGCTCCTTTAGACAATCTCACCCAGGTCCCCATAACCGAGGTACCGGAGTCGCCCCTGCAACTGGCAGACGACCTCTTACGTCGGCGTTGTCTGCGCTGCCACCCCTACTCCAGCGGTGATCCCTATCCGCTTGTGGGTCACGGCACCGGGTGCGCGGCCTGTCACCTTGACTTTAACGACGGCGCACCGGCCACCCATACCTTCCTGGCTGCCCCCACCGACAAACAATGTCTGCAATGCCACTACGGAAACTGGGTGGGTGCCGATTATCATGGCCGTTTTGAGCATGACTTCAACGAAGAATACCGAACCCCATACTTCACCCGTGCATCCGCCGATAAAGCCCCGATACGGCCCTATGGGGTTGAATTTCATCAACTCGCCCCGGACATCCACCAGCAGCAGGGGATGATCTGCATTGACTGCCATAACGGGGCTGAACTCATGAACAGTTCAAAGTCTCAGTCCATCCGCTGTCAGGATTGCCATCTCCAGCAAAGCCTGGAAAAGGCGCTGCCCTCCAATGTGACAGCAGAAGCAGGCCAATACTTCCTCCAATCCAAGGGAGACAAGCGGCGCCATGCGATCCCTGTGATGAGCCATCCAGCCCATACCGCCTATCGGGACTCAATGGACTGCCAGGTTTGCCATGCCCAGTGGGCCTTCAATGATATCGGTACTCACCTGCTCCGGAATGACACCATTGAACAGGACACATTCTGGCGGCTGACAACTCAGGGAAGCTGGGAGGTGGAACAGATTCTCTCTAATAACCAGAGTCCTGACACCTCTACCACCTTGCCTCCAACCATGGCTGACAAGATCAGCGGGGAGCTGAAGCAAGGAATATGGCATCAAGGCTATACCATGCGCCGTTGGGAAACGATCCAGCTTGGACGGGATGAAAAGGGGAAAATTTCGGTCATGCGACCAATCCTTGATCTGCATCTTTCTTGGATTGATGAAAATCATACGGTCCGTTTTGATGCCATCACTGCCCTCTCAGACAATAAAGGACTTCTTCCCTACGTCCCGCATACAACGGGACATGCGGGAATGTTCTACCGGCAGCGTTTACAGGATTTTTACCAGATGGAAAATGCGGAAAAGAATGCAGTGAAAAAAGAATCTCTGAAGCAATGATGAAGGGGCTGACAGCAAATCAGCCCTCCAGTCGTACTCCCTGGTCAGCCAGCCTGACCTGTTCCATAAGGGCATGCAATTTATCGTAATCTTTCTGACCCGGGGCACGCTCCACACCAGAATTTACATCAATGGCAAAAGGCCGCACCAGACTAATCGCCTCCCGCACATTCTCGGGCCCGATCCCGCCGGCAAGAATCAGGGGTAACTGCAAGTTCAGCCTGCTGATAATCGTCCAGTCAAAGACCAAGCCCGTCCCTCCCGCAATGCCCTTGCTGTAGGTATCCAGCAAAACACCCTGCGCCACCTCTTCATAGGGGGAAAACAGATCAGCATGCGAGTCCCCGCTCACCCGAAAGGCCTTGATCACCTTGCAGGGGGCGGAAGAACGAGCCAGACGCTCACAGTACTTAGAATCTTCACTACCATGCAACTGGGCATAGGAAAGCCCGCAATAGGCAATGATTTCTTCGACCTCTATGGGATCACGGTCAACAAAGACACCAACACAGTCAACAAAGGGAGGTAATTCAGAAATGATCTCCCGCGCATCTTCCGGTAAAATATACCTTGGACTTTCTTCCACAAAGATAAACCCCAGGGCGTCAACCCCGGCCCGTACACCCTCTTCGGCGTCGTAAAGATTGGTGATTCCACACATCTTCACCCGCGTTCTGGCAGCCATGCTCCCTCCTGTTAAGATAATAAAAAAGACTCCAACTCAAATGCCGCGCAAACCGCGTAAAGTATTGCCACCGGAACTTCCCCGCATCAGTGTTTCTCCGATCAATGCGGCGGTGATCCCTTCTTCCTGAAGGCGCTGGAGATCAGCCCTGGTCCTCAGGCCCGACTCGCCAACCACCGGTATGTCCGCAGGAATTAATTTCTTCAGCCGAAAGGTAGTTTCAACATCCATGGAAAAATCCTTGAGATTCCGGTTATTCACCCCGATCAGGGCGGCCCCGGCTGCAAGCACAATCTCAAGTTCCCGCTCATCATGGACTTCGACCAGGGAATCCATCCCAAATTCCCGGGCACAGGCCTGAAAATCCTGCAACTGTTGCGGATCTAGAATGGAGGCCATCAGCAGAATAGCATCAGCACCATAGATATGGGCCTCCTCAATCTGGATTACATCAATGATGAACTCCTTGCGCAGCACCGGCAATTTTACCTCTTCCCGAACTTGCAGGAGATAGAGCAGACTGCCCTGGAAAAACTGTTCATCCGTCAACACCGATATGGCCTGGGCCCCATCATCTTCATAGGCCCTGGCAATGGCAACCGGATCAAAATCAGGGCAAATCACCCCTTTTGACGGCGAGGCCTTCTTGCACTCGGCAATAATAGCGACGCCGGGATAATCAATGAGCGCCCGCCGGAATCCTCGAGGCGGATCAATGGGCTTGTCGGCGAACTGGGACGGGAGATGAATCCCGGTGGTCTTCAGGAGGCTGACCTCTTCTTTCTTCCTGGCAACTATTCTATCTAAAATCATGGCAATAAATCACAAAATATCTTTTTATATCAAAAACATAAAAAATTTCAGAGAATTGTTACAACGCTCGACAGAAAGCCACCAGCTGATCAAGCTTGGCGATGGCCTTGCCTGAGTCGATGATCTCTGCCGCCTTTTCGACCCCTGCCTGCAAATCCAGTGCGACCCCGGCGGCCATCAGGGCTGCCCCGCTGTTGATAAGCAGCATATCCCGTTTGGGGCCCAACTCTCCTTCCAAAATCGCCCGCATCTGCTTGGCTGCCTCCTGGCCGGTTGTCCCGCCCTTGAGATCAGTCAGCAAGGCACGGGGCAATCCAAGTTGTTCCGGGGTGACGGTGTAGGTCGTCACCTTTCCATGATTCAGATCGGAAATCCTGGTGCTGCCGGTGACGGTCAATTCATCCAGATTCCCCTCACCATGCACCACCAACGCCCGCCTGGAACCCAGCCGCCCCAGCACCTCGGCCAGTGGCTCGGTCAATTCCGGCGCAAAGACTCCCAGTACTTGGACATTTGCACCGGCAGGATTGGTCAGGGGGCCAAGAATATTAAAGATGGTCCTGATTCCAATTTCCCGGCGCGGCCCGATGGCATGTTTCATTGCCCCATGCAGAGCCGGGGCAAACAGGAAACCGATACCAACTTCCTGCACACAACGGCCAATCTGCTCCGGGCTCAGATTCAGGGAAACCCCGGCAGCCTCAAGGACATCTGCACTGCCGCAATGACTGGAAACGGAACGGTTGCCATGTTTGGCCACCGCAATGCCTGCGCCGGCCACAACAAAGGCTGAAGTCGTGGAAACATTAAAGGTGCCGGAACCATCCCCGCCGGTTCCACAGGTATCCACGAGAATTCCACCATGCTCAAGGTCAATGCCGGTGGCAATGGGAGTCGCCTTGTGCCGCATGACCCGCACCGCGCCGGTAATCTCCGACACTGTTTCGCCTTTCATGCGCAGGGCTGTGATAAAAGAACCAATCTGGGCTGCGGTTGCCGCTCCGCCCATGATCTCATCCATCACCTCAATCATTTCATTTTCATCAAGATCCTGACGGGTCACGACCTTGCTGATTGCCTGTTTGATATCCATTTTTCGATCCACTACTGTCAATGATTCAACAACGTAAGATAATCAGGACTCATAAAATTTTTAAGCAGAGTAATCCCCGCCGGAGTCATGATGGATTCCGGATGGAACTGCACGCCCTCAATGGCCAGGGTCTTGTGACGCAGCCCCATCAGCTCGCCTTCATCGGTGCGGGCGCTGATTTCAAGGCAATCGGGCAAAGTTGCCTCTTCCACCACCAGGGAGTGATACCGCATGCCATCAAAAGGGTTGGGCAGGGAGGTGAAAACCCCCTTGCCGTCATGGTGGATGGGCGAGGTCTTGCCATGCATGATCCGCCTGGCTCGCACTGTTGCCCCGCCAAAGGCCTCGCCCATGGACTGGTGGCCAAGGCAGACGCCAAGGATGGGAATCTTGCCGGCAAAATGCCTAATGGAAGCAATGGAGATCCCCGCCTGAATCGGGTCACAGGGGCCGGGAGAGATCAGTAATCGATCCGGGCGCAAGGCCTCGATCTCTGCAAGGGTGATCTTGTCATTGCGGAAGACCTTAATGTCTGCCTTCTGCCCCATGGCCGCGCTGTTCCCGGCAATGGTCTGAACAATATTATAGGTAAACGAATCGTAATTATCAATAATGACCAGCATAATCTAAGCCGTTTGAATAAAAGAAGTAAGGCGGCACAAAGGTAAGTGTGGCCGCATAATTAGTTATAATTTCTCGCCTTGATAAACGCACCCAATAGTCAGTAACGAGCGCAAATAACCGGAGGCGAAGGAGCACACAGACTGAGCGAGTCCGAGGTTACTTGCATCTTGGTTTATCTTACACCAGATAAACCAGGATGCCCACATTTGCCATAGTAAGCAGAATATTCGCCAATATAAAATCAATAAGTCAGCAGCGTCTCCATTGGTTCACCTTTGATTCTTCCAGTTCGTGATTTTTCTGGATTCCGGCTTTCTCCGAGATGACGAATCTTCAACAAATCGGTGCGTTCCCTGGGCTACTCACCGGACTGTGCCGCTATGCATACCTGGTTACGCCCCATGGCCTTGGCTTGATACAGCGCGATGTCAGCTTGTTTGAGTAGAAACTCCAGGTTTTCTTCCGGGTTGAATTCACAAACCCCGAAGCTTGCTGTAATTCGGTGCGGGTAACGCTCGATCTGCAGTGCATCGCTGTCCAACAATTGCCGCAACCGCTCGGCCTGCTCGAACGCATCGGCCTGGGCGGTTGCGGGAAGCAAAATAAGAAACTCCTCACCACCCCACCGGGAGACGATATCCTGCTCACGGACCGCGCTCTCAAATACTCGCGACAGGGTGATCAGCACTTCGTCGCCAATGTCATGCCCAAACTGATCGTTGATATTCTTGAAATAGTCAATGTCCACCAGCACCAATGAAAATGCACCGCCGGTTCGCCCAAAGCGCGCTATTTCATTTTGCAAGAAGCGGTGCATGGCGCGCCGGTTGATGAGCTTGGTCAAGAAGTCTGTGCGTGCGGTCTCTTCGAGCAGCAGTGCTATCTGCTCGCACTTACCCATCTCCGCGTTCAACTGCTGATTGGCCAGGCTCAGTTCAGTAGTGCGTTGCTCGACGCGTCGTTCAAGGTCGGCCTGCGACTGCTGCAATCGGGTCAACATGTCACCAAAGGTCACGGCCAGCTGATCAAGCTCGTCGCCTTCCCGGCGCAATGCCGCGCCGGTTGACGTACCGACCTCCAGACAACGCCGATGCAAGGCATTGATCCGTCTGACCAGGCTGCGCGAAAGGAAATGACTGAACAGGAAGGCCAGCAGTATCGAAAAAGCAAACGACAGAGCACCGGTGACCTTCAGTTCATGGAGCTTGTTTGACACTTCGTCGGCGCGCATGTCGATACCTATGATGTAATGCCCGCCACCACCGCTGAGGGGAGCAAATCCCGACATGAAGGTGCCCCACTTGTCGGTAAACAGCTCACGGTTACTGCTGGGTTTACTGAAGCCTTCGAGTAAGGCCGGCACGATTACCGTGTAGACCTCACCGGGATCAGCCGGGGTATCAGGGTCGGAATCCAGCACAAAGCGAATCTCTGGCCCGTTTCGCCGCATGACATAGATAAAGGCGATATCCGGATTCGTTGCGACCAACTCACGTAAATGGGCAACGCCCTTTTTATAGCTTTCGTGGGTCTTGTCGGCAGGGGAGGTGATCTGATCGAGATCGCTAACATCGACCAAACTACTGAGCAAGGCCGCACTGTATTTCAGGCGCGCCTGCACGCTTTCCAGCAAGCTGTTGATGGCATTCTGATAAAAGTAAGAGCCAATACTCCCCGAAACCATAACAATGGCCAGGAAGTGACTCAGGAACAGCTTTTTTCCGGTAGATAAGTTCATCCGTTTACTCAATCGTCATTCATGGCAATACACCTGACATCATGAAAAGTGTTATGGGTATGGCCATAATACTATCTATAATTTCATGCCTTGGTAAACGAGCCCAATAGTCAGTGGAAGCAATTGAACAAGAAGGCAGCAGTAAAACTGCTGCCTGATTTTATCTTATGTGTCAGGAGCCAGTTCGCTGTAAGAAGTTTCCGCTTCAGGAAAAAAATCAAAAAACGATTCTGGAATCAGCTCATTGCATTGCTGGACGCCGTTTTCATTCATCAGCCAGTCTTCTCTGGCTGATGAATGAAAAGAGCATAAGGTGCCGTAAAGCTCTTCAAGCAAGGGAAAAGACCTGCCCTCTGTCAACGGCCTTGCTTCATGACACACGCCACACCAGAAAACAGCCCTAACAGATGCTGTTTTCTGGATGCGGCATAAGAGTCCGTAGACTCTACGAGCAAGTAAGAGACCTTGCTCGTAGAGCAACGGTCTCTAAAATCCCTTTTCCGCAAGCTCCACAGCCCGGCGTAATCCCATGGATTTATTAACAGTCTCTTCCAGTTCCTTGTCCGGATCGGAGTCATAGACGATTCCGGCTCCGGCCTGAATCCACAGATCCTGCCCCTGCATAACAAAGGTACGAATGGTGATACAGAAATCCATATTGCCGGAAAAGCCGAAATAGCCAACAGCCCCGGCATACGGCCCGCGCCGCTCGGGTTCCAGCTCCTCAATGATCTCCATGGCCCGGATTTTGGGCGCACCGCTCACCGTACCGGCCGGGAAACAGGCATCCATCACATCGAATTGATCCTTTCCCTCGGCAATAAGCCCGTGCACCCCTGAAACCAGATGCATCACATGACTGTACTTTTCCACCACCAACAGGTCTTTGACCTCAACACTACCGTCACGGGCCACCCGCCCAACATCATTGCGGCCAAGATCAACAAGCATCAGATGCTCGGCCCGCTCTTTCGGGTCGGCCAGCAGTTCAAGGCGAAGGGCCTCATCCTCTTCAGGCGTCGCCCCTCTCTTCCTGGTGCCGGCAATGGGTCGCAACTCAATATGTTCGCCCTCCTTACGCACCAGAATCTCGGGAGACGAGCCAATCTGGACCAAAGTATCCAGCTTCAGGAAAAAGAGATACGGACTGGGATTGATATGACGGAGGGCTCGATAGAGAGTGAGGGGAGCAAGTTCTGTTTTTGTATGAAAACGCTGGGACAAGACCACCTGAATAATATCGCCGGCTTTGATATACTCACGGGCCCGATCAACCATGGCCCGGAATTGCTGTGGCTCCATATTGGATGTAAACTGATGGGAGGAGGAACAGCCCTGAAGGTTCGCGCTCAGTGACGCCTCCGAAACAGGCGCTTGCAAAAGGGAGATCACCTCATCAATTTTCCTGGTGGCGCCACGATACACGGAAGCAGCATCTTCAACGCCTGCCGGCTGCACCCAGCAGACAACGGTCACGGTCTGACGGAAGCTGTCATGCACCAGCACCATTTTCGGCACCATGAAAGACGAATCGGGAAAGGTAAGGGGGGGCTTTTCATTGGGCAGATCCTCCATGAACCGCACCATGTCATAGCCCAGGAATCCGACTGCACCGCCGCAAAAACGGGGGAGGTCGCCATCCACCTCTGCCGCCGAAAAACCCTCTACAAGCAACTTCAAGGCCTGTAACGGGCCCCCTGTCCGGACAACTTTTTCCTTCCCCGATTCACGGAAGACACAGGTCTCAATCTGATCGCCCTTGGACGTAAACGTCACCAGCGGATCAAAACCGATAAAGGAATAGCGGCCCCATTTTTCGCCGCCTTCCATACTTTCAAAGAGAAAGACATGGCTCTGATTCTCGGCGACCTTGGCAAAAAGGGTGAGCGGAGTATCGAGGTCAGCTATTATTTTTCGGTAAACGGGGACAAGCCCGGCATGGTTTTGCAGGCTCTGGAAAGCTGGGAGATCTGGACTATGGCTGTGATGTGACATGCTGACTAATCGGCAGGAAAATTAGAGTTTTATAGGATATTTTTTCACTGATAAGGGCAAAAACAACCCTCAATGAAGCTGGTTTCTTGTCAAAAAATAAAAAACTTTACCACATTTTATTTTTTGGGAACAGCATAAAAGAACCATAAAAAAAGGGCCATGAAATCTAACGACTCCATGGCCCTTTACAATGGCTCAAATTAACCGGCACTGCTTACTCCATGCCAAACACCTATCAAGACCGCTTACGCGGTGGCCTGCATCTTATTGACACGTTTTGTCAACTGAGAAACCTTGCGGGAAGCATTTTTCTTGTGAATGGTTCCTTTCCCGCCAGTCTTGGCGATAACGGGAATAGCAACTTTCAAAGCCTCTTGGGCCTGCTCAACAGAACCAGAGGCAACAGCCTCATCAACAAGACGAATTAAATTTTTCATCCGTGTTTTGATAGCTCGATTGCGTAAACGTTGAGCGATTGCCTGACGATTTCTCTTTTCTGCAGATTTATGATTAGCCACAAACTCCTCCTGATATTGACTCTCGAAAATAACAAACCGGCTTTCCCGGTAATGTATACTATAAATTCCAGACACAAAACTACTATATGCCCACAAAGACGAATATATCTAATACGACCAAAGAGTAAAGTCAATAAATATTGCCATGGGACCCTCTGAAAGTATCTTTTTTTTCTGCTCTCCCACTCACAAAAAGTCCTCTATTAAAAATGGACACTTTCTGACGAGTGGGTTACTACTTTGGCATGCGTTGCACCTCCACTCAACAAGAGCGTCGATCTCGCGTCAAACTGATCAACAGAATCCATTCAAAGAGGATCATGAGACGCGGCAACAGATAAAAAAAACAGCAAGAACACAAAAGAGCTCAGCCAACATGCAATCTGTTACCACATCATCTTTTTCATCTTCAGGACCGGCAATCCTCACCGTTTCACAAATAAGCCGTTCCATCAAAAATCTTCTTGAAGGGGAGTTCAACTTCGTCAGGGTGAGTGGCGAAATCTCCAATCTCTCGCGCCCCCACTCGGGTCACAGCTACTTTACCCTTAAAGATGAAGGCGCTCAACTTCGGGCCGTCCTGTTCAAAAACCAGCAGCGATTTCTCCCCAAAACAATCCGCGACGGACAACAAGTGATCTGTCATGGCAGGATTTCCCTCTATGAACCTCGCGGCGATTATCAACTCATTGTTGACACCATCGATTTTCAGGGAAGCGGTCTGCTCCAGCTCCAATTTGAAGCGTTAAAAAAACAACTGGCAGCGGAAGGCCTCTTTGACGCAGAGCGAAAGAAAAAGATTCCACTTTATCCGAGAAAGATTACCCTGATCACATCCCCTACGGGTGCGGCCATCCATGATTTTCTCAAAATCTGGCGGAATCGCAAGTGGAACGCAGCTATTCAGGTCTTTCCGGTACGGGTTCAGGGAGTGGGCGCGGCGGAGGAGATCGCCCAGGCGATTCGTCGGGTCAATAAAGAGGTTGAAAGCGACGTCATCGTTCTCTGCCGGGGCGGAGGATCGCTGGAAGACCTCTGGGCCTTCAACGAAGAGTGCATCGCCAGGGCCATTGCCGGGTCAAGCCTACCGGTCGTTTCAGCCATTGGCCATGAAATTGATTTCACCATCGCCGATTTCTGCGCCGACCTGCGAGCCCCAACTCCAACCGGAGCGGCAGAACAGATTATACCCGACCTGGCCCTCCTGCAAAGACAGCTCCAGAATCTCAAACGAACCTGCACGACGCTGATCATCGAAAAGCTTGAAGACTGCCGCAGAGAAATCAGCCAACAGAGACGGCTGCTGGGCAATCTTGAGATGACCCTCGCCCACCTCACCTTGCAAGTTGACCACAACACCTCAAAACTGCTGCATTCACTGGAAAGCCATTTGCAAGTACAGGATTTGCGTTTCGCAAGAATCATGGCCAGATTCAAGCAGCAATCCCCGATGAATCGAATAACGCTTCAGCACCAACGCCTGCACCACGCCACCGACAACCTGACTCAACGAATGCGCTTTCTACTTGATCAGAAAAACGCAGCTCTCTCAGCGCAGGCCACACTGCTGGATACAGTCAGTCCCCTTGCCACCCTTGCCCGGGGCTATGCCATTATCAGAAGAAAAAATCGAGAAAAAAAACAGGAAGAGATTATCACCCAAAGCAGTCAGACCCGCCCTGGTGAACTTGTTGAAGTCCTTCTCCATAGAGGAAGGCTCGAGTGTGTTGTGGAAAAAGTTATTCCCCCATCATAAAGCAAGAACTATTCAATATTCAATCACATTGCTCCAGATGCAATAAGGAGTTGACCTCTCTTTCGATCTTGAAAAGGACTTTGGCTAACTGCAGATGATTTTCCGCTCCTGCCTGTCGCAGCTCCTTCCCCCAGAGCCGCAACATATCCGTATCCACCTTGCGAATATGATCATCACGACTCCACTCACTGCCGATCTTCAAGCCAAGTTCCCGCATGATTACCATCCGCTGGTCCCTCTCATTCTCGGGAAACTTTTCAACAACGGCCTGCGTTATCTTTTTCCACCCGGAAAAAAGGGGCACTCCTTCCTGAAATCTCTGGAACCATTTCTTCTCCCCTGGCGAAAGGGTCTCCAGTAAATCCGGAGGAGCAGGAACAAATCCATCAGGAACGACTTGAGACAAATTGTTGTATTGTTTTAGTTCTGCCATCTGATTATTCTCCTGAAGCTGCATGGCATTGCCATGCGCGCATAAAAGAAAAGAAAGAGTTGCCGTCAACAAAGATACCTTCTTTAAAAATCCCATACATCCACCATGAAGAATTTTAAGAGATAATAAATCAACGATTACAGAACAACAGACATCAACCAACCTCAGTGTTTTCAAGCTTCCATCTCTTTCAAGGGAAATGGAGGCATTCACCAAATTAAGCTGCACCACAACCTGTTCCACTCAACAGGTAAACAGTATACTATAAAAAAAATTGGAAATCCATAGTGTGGCGCCTCCTTTTTAGGGGAGCCCCTATCTCTCAGCCAGGGCTGCCCGATCAAGGATTTGAATCTTCTTGCCATCCACAGCAATCAATCCCTCGTCACTCATTCGCGCAAAGATCCGCGAAAGAGTCTCCGGAATAGTTCCCAGTAAACTTGCCAGCTGCCCTTTCGATATCTCCAGTTCAACACTATCGCCTTCCCCCTGCTCCTCTGAAAGATAGAGCAGATAGCCAGCCAGCCTTGCCGGCACTTCTTTTAAGGAAAGGTTCTCAATCTGATCAACAAATCGGCGCAGCCGTAAAGAAAGAATCGCCAGCATATGTAATGCCAGCGAGGGATTATCCTCCACCAGAGCGATAAATGTGTCTCTTGGGAAAAACAATAATACGCTTTTCACAAGAGTCTCAGCATTTGCCGGGAAGGGCGTTCCGTGAAAAACCGGCACCTCACCAAAAGGCTCACCCGGACCGAATATATGAAGGATCTGCTCTTTGCCGGCCCAGGACATCTTGAAGATCTTTACCTTCCCCTCAGCCACCATATAAAAGCCATTGCCAGGATCCCCCTCATGGAAGACAAACTCACCTTTTTCAACCTTCTTCTCTACAGCTATGCGCACCACCGCCTCGAACTGATCTTCCGGCAGACCACCAAACAGCATGCTGGCACCGATCAACGCCCGCTTATCCATCCGTCTCTATCTCCTGCTAAAAATTTTCTTCTCGATGCTTCCCATCGTCTTTCATCAATTTATTCTGGTAAAACTCACACAACTACAGTAAAAAATAGATTCTACAGGGATGGCCTGACCGTTATTTCTGAAACTCCCGCCTCTGCTGTCTCGTGATGAATTGGCCTTCTTCCGCCGGCAGAGGCGGCATGTCAAAGGATTATCAGTCACCAGCGGACACAGATCATCTCACATCATCATTCAAGAATCACTTTACTTTATTTTCATTCAAGATCATGCCGGAAAGAAATGCCGCCCCCCCTTCTGACAGGCCTGTCTCTGACGAGACTCTGCTGAAAGTTGCCAAGGAAATCGTTATCAAATTTATTGAAGTAGGACGACTGACACCGGCCACCTTCGAGCAGACCTTTGATTCCATCTACAGCACAATCAAAAACACGGTGCGCAAGGGATGAAAGAGCTTGATCCGCAACTCAATATTGTTCCACAAAATATCCATCACATTCACCTCATGGGGATCTGCGGCACAGCCATGGCGGCCATGGCCGGGATGCTGAATGCCTCCGGCTACACCGTGACCGGCTCCGACAGCGGCATCTATCCACCGATGTCGGATTTCCTTGCAAGCTCAGGAATCCAGGCGGCCAGCGGCTATGGCCCGCAGAACCTCACTCCCCGGCCCGATCTGGTTATTGTCGGCAATGTCATTACCCGCAAAAACCCTGAGGCTCAGGGCATAATCGAGGCAGGCATTCCCTACCTTTCCCTTCCTCAGGCCCTGGCCCACTTCTTTATCAGCTCCCGCACTTCCCTGGTGGTGGCCGGCACACACGGAAAGACCACCACATCTTCGCTCCTGGCCTCGGCACTTCATCAGGCAGGTCTTGACCCCTCCTTTATGATTGGAGGAATTGTCCGCGATTTTGAGGCCAATTTCCGTATCGGCAAGGGCCCTTACTTTGTAGTGGAAGGAGACGAATATGACACGGCTTTTTTTGACAAAGGTTCCAAGTTTCTCCACTATCAGCCCAAAATTGCCGTGATCACCTCGGTTGAATTTGATCATGCCGATATCTTTGCAGATCTTGACGCCATCAAACGCTCCTTTCGCAAGTTTGTCGCCCTGCTACCTAGGGACGGACTCCTTATCGCGCACATGGATGATCCCAACGTAGCCGAAGTCGTGGCCGATGCCCCTTGCGAAATTCAAGGCTATGGATTCAGCCCGGAACTTGCCTGGTCGCTCAGCAATATCCGCCCCGACCAGGGACTGACCAGGTTCAAGGTTCAGCACCGAAATCAAGACTGGGCAGAACTGGCAGTTCGCATGCCGGGCCGTCATAACTGCCTGAACAGCCTGGCCGTGACTGCGGTTTTACACCGGATTGGTCTAGCCCCTGAACAGATCAATGGCTGCCTGAGCACCTTTGGCGGGGTGAAACGACGCCAGGAGATCCGGGGCATTGAGCGCGGCATAACCGTTATCGACGACTTTGCCCATCATCCCACTGCGGTGCGGGAGACCCTTGCCGCCCTCAAATCGGCCTACGCAGGCCGGCGCCTGGTAACGGTCTTTGAGCCGAGAACCAACTCCTCTCGACGGTCCATCTTTCAGCAGGATTATGTAAGCGCCTTTGACGCCGCCGACCTGACCCTCATCAGAAAACCAGTGCCGCTTGCCAATATTCCGGAAGAAGAAATGTTTTCTTCCGAACAGCTCACCACTGATCTACGAACCCGGGGCCTCAACGCTTTGACCTTCGCCGACACCGACGCAATCCTGGCACATCTCATGACCACCCTGCAGAAGGGAGATGTGGTGGCTATTCTCTCCAATGGTGGTTTTGACAATATTCACAACCGATTACTGGAAAGCTTGCGGGCCAGCTGAACATCCTCAGAAGAAGAATTTCCATTTCACAATCAAACTGAAGGCCGATTAAAAGCTCAACCAACCCGCTCGACACCTGTGAAAAACCCCACACCTCCAACTATCCTGCGACAGCGAGTCTCGGCCCTTGTTACCACTACAATCCCGCTTCCAACCGGTGCAACTGTTATCGTCGCGGTCTCCGGTGGCCCTGATTCCGTGGCACTGCTTCACATTCTCTGCACAGCCCTGCCTTCCGTCCAATTTGTCGCTGTGTATGTTGACCACGGCCTGAGGCCGGACGAAACCGGGGCAGAAATTAAGTTGGTACAAGGCCTGGCCATGCAACTGCAGGCCGGATTTGAACAGATCAGTGTTGATGTGAAGGCAGGCGCCGAAAAAAACAGCGCATCCATTGAGGAAACCGCTCGTATCTTGCGATATGAGGGACTTGAGGCACTACGCAGGCAATATCATGGAGCAGCCATCGCCGTGGCCCATACCGCCAATGATCAAGCCGAAGAACTGCTGATCCGTCTTATCCGGGGTTCTGGCCGCAAAGGATTGTCCGGGATGCAGCTCCACAATGGCTGGATTATCCGCCCACTCTTGCAGACAAAAAAGGATACCCTGCTCCACTATCTCCAGACTGAACACATTCCTTTCTGCATTGACAGCTCAAACCTGGAGCGAACCTATCTCAGAAACAGGATCCGACTGGACCTTCTACCGTATCTGGAGGAACACTTTAACCCCTCCATCCGGGAAACCCTGCTGCAGACCGCACAAATCCTTGGAGACGAAGAAGCTCTCATGGAGGCAATGGCGAACAAAGCCTGGCAGGAGACGGTTGAAATCATTGCCATTCAACCGGTGTCTTCCGACACACCATTCCATACCATCCACATTGACATTCAACTGTTTTGCCGCGAGCAGAGGGCCATCCAGCGACGTATTCTCGAAAAATGCTGCTGGCAGATGGAAGCCCGGCCTCAATTCAGACAGATAGAATTATTACTCGACCTCTTCCTAAAAAGAGAGACCGGAGCGGAAATTCATCTGAGCAGGGGACTGCGGGCACACAAGACAGCCAAGACCGTGGTCTTCACCTACCCGATTGGCAAGTGCAGCTACCGGGGAACCTGTAGGAAAAAATAAAACAACATTTGTTCAACATCTTAAAAAGATCCGAACATTTGTCTACATAGCATTCAAATCCTGAATTGCATCGACAATCATCCCGGTTCCTACCGAAATCAACAGGACATCCGAGGCCACACGGACAAATCGATGTCCTGCCGGTGCGGGCCCAAGCTGATAGAGGATCTCCGGGGGTAGATCATAGCGGACGACATCATGGGGCAGAAGTTGCCCTTTCTTCCATTTTTTAGCCTGACCAGGAGGCATGCATCCATTTTTCTTCTTGGCAAGGCCCGGTGGACAGTGACCTGATCGATACTCCTGGCTATAATAATTACGAATAACATCCCGCTGCTGACCACCAAAAAAGACGTTGATATTCACATCACTGCCTTGATGATCATCCACCTTCCCTGCATGAGCCTTATTGCTGTCCTGGTGTTTTTTCTGCTCGTGTTTTTCATCCTTGCCGGCGCCGGCCCAAGAAGGCTTTTCCGCCTGCGCAAAACTAGCAAGGCCCAATATTCCAACAATAGCAAAAGTCAAAACATCTATTTTCCGCATTGAAAAATCTCTCCCATTGAATAATTTCATGCTGATAAATCTACAAGTTTGATGTACCGGCACGAGAACATCTGACAGCTACACACATTAAAACAAACAAATCCTTTCATTGAGAACCTTAATGTCAGGAGTCTTTTATGCATTACCGGCCATAATGGGTATACACTTTAAAGAGCACAAACCATTCCATGGGAGAGGTAAAATGAATGGCAACCCCCTGCTTATCCTGTCGGACTACTTCGCCATGGATATCCTCAAGGACTAGACAACTATGGTTCCCGCACAATTTTATGACGATTGTACACAAGGTCCCCACCGGCAATGTCTGCTTAGCCTGCACATACATGCCGCTGATACTGATATCAAAAAGGTCGGCTTCAATTTCAACGTCGCTACTTTTTACCCTCAGCCTTACATCCGTTAAAAAAAGGGTGCGAGAGCAAACCCTTTTATCATTGTTTTCACTCATAGTTTTTATTCTGCTTATCGATAAAGGCCAGGTCCTAACCCAACCTATTAATGTTGACAAAAAAGGGTTTCCGATTCTTTGCTTTCTTCAATGTTCCATCTCGTTCCCGCAATATCTCCCGGTCTCCTCTCGCCACCACTAACTGCGCCTGTTGCACGTTACCTGACCAGTAAAACATTGGTCCAGGCTGATGGTATCAGATAGAAACATTCAACGAACATTTCTTCTATCCCACGGGCATCGACAAGGGAAAGTGGAGTTTCTACAGCAAGCAAGATAACCTTTGCCAAAATCATCATCTAGTTTACAGCGCAAAAACTCTCAAAAAGATAGCAAAGATATCTTCAGAATTCAAGTTATTACCCTTGGCGACTTCAATCAGGTTAGACTGTCAGGCGCTAACGGCATGACCTTCGGAGGTGAATGCCCAACAAGGGGCGGAACCCGTAAAAACCCATTAAAGATGTTCAACTCTTTTCTTACGAATTCCTATTCCCACTAATCCCAGCAACCCGGATCCGAGAAGAAGTAGTGCGCCAGGCACTGGGACCGGTGCCGACATTGGGGCTGAATTCATCATATTGACGGTTATTGACGAGGAGACGATCTTGAGTTTATCCATACCGGGAGAATCGTTGTCATTCAAATGAACCGTTAACTGCCACAAAGAGTCGCTGGCATTCCACTGAAAATAATCAGACAAAAATACCCAGGTTGCCACATACCAGTCGTTGCTCATAACCGACTTGCTCAAATCCCCGATAAGTCTCCTGGTTTCACCAGCGACCCCATACACAGACCAGGTCTCTCCATTGCCACCATTGCTATTACCTTTATAGGTGAGTGACAGGAAAAGAGAATCGTCGTTACCAGGCAGAATCGTCAGGCCTGGGAGTGTGTACTCATAGCTGTTCTGAACCTCTAAAAAGGATTCATTACCTGTACTTCCGAAAGATATTGTATCTATCAAGGTCATCGCATTCGCTACCCCGGATATACCGGTCATCAGGATGCCAACAACCATTACTGCCAGAAATTTCCTGCTCATTTCATGCCTCTCATTTTTTATTAATGAGCCTTGAATCAACCTTACTCCGGACGAGATGCCCAAAGCACATTCAACTGAAAAACTACTTGAATAATTAAGAAAATACCTCAACTGCCAGCTCCATACAATACGCAGATAGTATGATTTTTTGATCGTACTATCTGCTGTTTCCTCGTACGAAAGGATGACTGGAACAACAGACATCCGGTTACAAAACCTCAGGCAGTCGGGAAAAATGGCAATCTTCTGAGAGGGAAAACATTAAAGAACTGGAAGAGGAGGGAGATGGCAGGAATAACAAGAGATGAGGCCAATTTAGCGGCCAGAAAAAACATCGCACAGCAACACATCAGTGGCGAAGATGGTGACAAACAACAAAAGGCAGGGAATAATGTCAGGAAAATTTTTCAAGGAATGAACCCTCCCCTTCCTCTGCAAATGACATCCCCAGAAAGAGAAGTCTTCTGCTTGGACACCATCCATGGCACCAGCGACACCAGGTTCATTGCTGGTCTGACGGAAAGGAATCAACGAGCTATCTTTTTCGCTCTTAAGGCATCTTATCTCAGGGAAACTTGATGGAGCCGTTTGAATGGAGCTTGACCGCCGCATCCGCTTCATTTTCAATCTTTACCCCTCGGCTCAGATCCCCCCTGGTGAACAAAATGAATACCAGGATGCCGTGCCTTGGATCGTCACGGTCCCACTCGTGCAGGTATCGACAATCCGGGGAAGTAACTGGATACTCTGACCATCGCAACAGTACCGCTACCCCCGGTTGATTCCCGGCTAAATCCACCTGCAAGGTATAATTTACCATCACCACCAAAAAACCATCCCCTGAAATCTCAGGTCTCAGCTGTGAAGGGCCCATGAGGATACTCTGCCAGCTTCATTCCAGTCATGGGAAGAAAAGGAACTGACTTGCGTGTTATTTGTCATTGCCATGGCAGAAGAACCCTGTGCCTCGGCCAATGTTCCGTCACTCCAGTTGCTTGCTGTTTTGAAGACAGATTGCCCCCCCGGCCAAGGCCTCACTGCTATCTTCCTGGTGACTCTAGGTTAGGTTGGTGCCGCCTCCACACAAGTCACGTCGTAGGACGTGTAATGTATCTCAATCAAGCATAACCGTAGGTGAAAGATCCGAAACACCATTTGCACTGGCCTCCCGGCCTGTAAAAAAACCGGCCATAATCGCAAATGCAAGAACTGCAAGTTTCTTTTTCATCACCCCCCGTATTAGCTTGTTATTTAGTAAAGCCCCTGAAGTACCTCCCTGTCGGCGTCTACACACTCTTCAGTACCTCAGAGGTCTTCGAGTCATTCTAACACACTCCACTCATGAAGGAAGATCATGCTTGTTTCTTAAAGCGGCTAATCCCGAGTAAACCCATAAGGCCGGAACCCAGCAGGATGACAGCACCAGGAATGGGTGTATGATGACTGACGCTAACGTTGCCGTCTTGAGAAGTTAATTGATAGGCAATTATCATCCCTGTATTGCTATTCTTCAACAAATAAGAGGAAGGGGCAACTTCTTCCACGGAATAGGTGTAATAGGTATTGGCCCCATCAGTAAATGAAAAACCATATTTTAGCGGAGGTATATCATAACCCAGGTCTGGCTGGTGCATGGCTTGATCAGAATGTTCCTGCCAAATCATTTTTACGGATTGTTCTCCCAAGATGAAATTGAAAAAGTCATCGGCATCAGTATTCAATATATTAAAATCAGAAATTTTAGTATTTCCCGTTCCACTCCAAATCCAGCGATATTCACCCTCTGCAAGAGAGGCCCCTGCTGGAGCTGCAGACAACATTCCCAACGACAAGGCCATTAACACCAATAAAACACCTTTTCTTTTTTTCATCAGGACCCCCTTCGTTACAAATTTTTAAGTACGGTTCTGATACTCGAAACGAACAACACGAACGATTCGAACAACCCGGCCATCTCACCCCAGGAGACCCGCAGTTTTCCGTCCCTGCCTCACAACAGGTTTGGCGGTATCATATTTTTTTCTTTTTTGCATAAATCATTCCAGTATATTCGGATAATCAAAAAAACATGAAAAATTAACAACATACATACACAAGAGACAATTAAAAACACTGCAAGGAACCGGAACTATATTTATTTTGATCAATTTTCTTCCGATTTCCTGGAAAACTTAGATTATATCCAAATAATATCAAATATTTACTCATCATACGTTTTTCCTGTTTTCCGAAAAAACACCTTAAGAAATTGCAGATATTGTTCTTTTTCATGTAATTTATTGCATAATATTAAGATATTATCACACAAATAACAATTTCCGATTTTCCGATAAAAATACTTTTCATAATGCGTAAGATCAATCACATTCCAAAAAAATTCTTTAAAAAAGAATTTTCCAGACAACTAAAACCATTGATCCAGCAAAATATTATGCGACATCTCAAGGGCGCATTGATAAGTGAAAAAAATCTAACTTACCAACAAACCAGGCCTCCTCTCCACATCATCTCGCCTTTAGGCGAATCGAGCCTAACACAGCGCTATTGCAAACGAAGAGCTGCTGACTTTTCCTGCAAGGCCTTCGGCCAAAAACATCGTCCCGAGATGACCAGGAAAGAATCGGTTCGTGGCTGACGACAACAAAAGATTTCCTTTTATCTCAAACTGTTACTAATCAAACATCAAACACGATGTTAGCGGAATTGACCGCAATAGCCACAACACTGCCTTGCGGCCACTCCCCCAGTTTATCCTTCTTTTCTGTTGACTTTGGCAGTAAGCTGACCATAAAATATATTTACTCCTGACGTTCTCAATCCTTCAGCAATCGATGCTCAGCCAAAATCACCCAAGCTGAATTACTGAAACCTTCTTCCACACTCACCCACCCATGGAAAAAAAAATCCTTATAGCCATTGATGGTTCCAGTTATTCGACGCAAGCCCTGGAATATCTCGCCCTCCTTTTTGTAGATGACCCCAGCATCCATTTCCATCTCACTTCCTGTGTAAGCGGCCATGAGAATATACTGCCCTCTTCGGCTGACAGGAGGAATTCCCTTTTACCCTCATCCGGCAGTCCAGGGAAAAGGCAAACGGCTGAGAGGTATCTCGAGAATGCTGCTGCCAAACTTATCCATCTGAACATTGCCTCCGAAAGAATCAGCTCCTCAGTGGAACCCTCAGGATACGATATTGCCGCCACTATTCAACGCCAGGCCGAAAATCTTCTGGTGGATAGTATTTTGATCGGTCGCAGGGGATTAAACACCCTCAGCGAGATGCTTCTCGGTTCGGTCTCCACCACCCTGCTCAACAAATGCCATGCAATCCCTTTATGGATCATTGACGGGGAGGTACGAAACCGCAACTTTCTGGTTCCAGTGGATGGCTCCCTTCCCTCTCTGATGGCCATTGATCATCTCACCCATATCATGGGAGGACGGCAGGATATCACCCTTTACCTTTTCCACTGCCTGCATTTCCTGGGCAACACGGTTGAAGCAAGCCCTGAGTCCTTCTATCATCTCTGGGAGAAAGAATGGTGCGACACCCATCTCTGCGGCGACAAAAGCCTGTTTCACGGGCCCACCCAACTTTTGATTGAGGCCGGTATCTCCAAAGACCATATCATTATCCTGCCTGAAAAATCTGATCTGGAAGCAGCCCGCAGCATCATCCGTCAAGCCGAGAAATACCACTGTGGTACAATTGTCATTGGACGCAGGGGGGATGGAACCACCAAGGGAATTTTAGGTGGCGTCTCAGACCGCACCGTTAAAAACGCACAGGATATCGCTCTCTGGGTTGTCGGATAACTCGTCGGATAACGGCAGGCAATTATCCCATGCCTGCCTGGCTTGGACGTGTTTAGAGGCCCCCAACTCAGAGAGTTTCTGGTGAAATGATCAGGAAAGAGTGGTGCAGGAAAGCAGAGAAGTTGAGGTCGGACAGACAGAGGGCGGACGCTACCTGTACGGATGCACCGCGAAACTTCTGAGAGCTGCGGCAGAGAAAAGAGCTCTGGATAACGGAGCGAGCCAGAACTCAAAGATGCATCAAAATCAAGACCAAGCAGGCCATGAAGGCTGGAGGGTGCTGCGCCCTGTGCATCCACAGTGAACGGACTCCCCCTCCAGTCATCAACTGGTCAGTGGTTATCAGTATTACTTCTCCGGGACAACCAGAACAGAGGCGGCCCTGGCCGGATCAAGATATTCATGGGCAAGAGCCGTCACCTGATCTCCTGTGATCGATTCAAACCCGGAAAGAATAGTGGCTGGCCACTGAAGCTGCTCGGGATGCCGCGTAGACAGGGAAAAAACAGAATTCAGCCAATACCCGTTACTCCGCACCATGTCCTTGAGCGAGGTGAGTAAAGGCAGGCGAGCCCGGACCAGCTCCTCAGCCGTTACCCCGGATTTCCACAAGTCCGCTGCCACCTGGGCCACCTCCTCCCGCACAACCTCAATCTGGGCAGGATTCACAATCAACTGAGCCCGCAACACACCATATTCGGGATACGTCCGACTCGGTTGATTCATGACCTGAGGAGAATACGTAGCCCCCAGCTTTTCTCGAATAACCTTGCGCAATCGGTCTGCAAAGACCTCCGTCAGAAGATACAGACCTCTGGTGCGTTCAATATTCCAGAAATCAGCGGTGGGCCAGGCCACCACCAGCATGGCCTTATCAATGGACGAGGGAGCAGTCAGTCGCAAGGTTTTACCAACCGGGAAATGAATTTTTTCAACTGCGGCCTCCCCCTGCTCACGTTGCGGCAAGGACGCCAAATAGATTCTGGCAAGCTCCCGAACACGTTCCATGTCAAAATCACCAACCAGAGAGACCTCAAGCCCTCCAGACAACAACGCCGAATCCATCCAGGTGCGAATCTGGTCTGGCTTCAGCAAGGCAAACTCAGACCAGGGCGGCAAACCAAAGGCGGTATTGCCGCCAGCCAGAAAAGATTCTCCCGACAGCTGCACAACCCCGTTCACATCACTGTTCATCTGTTCATACATCTGTTTAAAGCCCTGCATCGCCAGGATATATGCGTCTTCACGCACGGCTGGATCAACAAGTCGCGTCTGCAGAAGTTGAAATAAAAGCTCAAGGTCTTTCCCCACTGCCGATCCCTTCCAGGTAAAACTTGACTCTCCAACCTTGAAATCCAGTTTAATCGTACTGCCGGCTAGAACCCGTTCCAAATCCGACTTACCCAGCTTCCCGGTTCCGGATTCATTCACCACCCGTTCTGCAAGCAGAGCAAGACCAGGATGCGGTTCAGTCTGCTTGCCATGCCCGAAATGGGCTGCCACCTGCACCTCATTCTCCTTGAATTTGGTCTGCTTGAGATTCACCACCACACCATTAGCAAAGCGTATCCGCTCACCTTGGACCTCCGAGAGCGAATGCTGCTGAGCTGGCCGGGGGTCAACGGCAAGCTGCAAGTAGGGAAAAACCAGATCCTTTCCGGCCAGGGGCGGCACTACTTTTTGGGCGCCGGCCTGTTCATACGCTTCCTGAATCTGCAGACGAGGATCTTTCCCGGAAAGCGCAGTATTGCCAACAACCTGAATCAGTCTTGCTTTATGATTCCAGATCCCCTGCAAAGCCACATGCAGCTCTTCTGCCTTCATTTTCTCAATCACCGGGGCAAAAATCTCTTTTTCCTGTAGCGGTGACATCACGACCTTATTGCCATTGAGATTACGGACAATCTGCGCTGCCAGCTTCTGGCTGTCTCGGGTAACCGAGGTAAGTACTGCCGCATCAAGATCGGCCAGCAGCTCTTTCTGCACACGTTGTATCTCAAGCTCGGTAAAACCAAACTCCAGTGCCTGACGCAGTTCCTGCTCAATCACCGCCAGAGCCGACTGCCACTTCCCGGGGTCCGTTCTGGCGCTGATCATGCCATAACCGATACGCCCAAGAAAGATCCCTGAATGCGCCTCGCTCCGGGTAAAAGGGATATCCTTATTTTCCAGAAGCCGATCAAGACGATGCTTGAGTATTCGACCTGCTGCTTCCTTTTGAATCTCAATGGTTTGTGAGGACAGGGAATCAATTTTCTCCTGTTCATTCCAGACAGTTTCAATGCTCAGCTCGGTAAAGCCCATCTCCGGCTCATGGTGATAAAAAAACTCAGTCCCGGCATGACTCACCTCTCCCCAATGCGGACAAACGGGCACGGCGCCTTCACCCCGCATTGACTTGAAACGCTCTTTAATAAGCGGCTCCACCAAAGCTGGATCAAGATCACCCACCACCACCAGGATCATCTTCTCCGGTCGGTACCACGTATCATAGTACGACTTCATAAGGACATGATCAGCTTTGAGCAGGGTTTCAAGGACGCCAATGGGCATCCGCTCGGGAACCCTGCTGCCCTGCATGGTAAAGGCAAGTCCGGCCTCATGGGTACGATACTCCACCGAATCGCGGGCCCGTTTTTCAGAGAGGATAACCCCGCGCTCCCGATCAATCTCAGTATCAAGCAGCAAGGCGCCGCGTGCATAGTCGGCCATAACCAGCAAGCCCTTGTCCAACTCTGCCCGACTGGAACCGGGCAGCAGAAGATGGTACACCGTCTCATCAAAGCCGGTATGGGCATTGGTGTCACCGCCAAAACTCATGCCAATGGACTGAAAATAATCAATCAACGCCCCTGGTGGAAAATGGGTTGACCCGTTAAACACCATGTGTTCCAAAAAATGAGCGATGCCTCGCTGCTCTTCGGTCTCCACCAATGATCCCGCCTGTACATCCAGATAAATTGCAACCCGTCCTTTTGGTTCTTGATTCTTCATGAGAACGTAGCGAAATCCATTGTCCAGGCGGCCAAAGATCAGGGCTGGATCTGCGGGAAGATCACTTTGAACGTGAGGCCAGGTTACGGAACTCTGGCACCACTGCTTCTGTTCAACTACTCCTTTAAAGTCGGCAGCCGGGCTTGTCTGAAAAGAGAAGACCAGAAGTAAACATGAAAGAAGCAGCGCATTCAGCCATTTCATAATTTCACCTTGCAGAACAGATCCATGGAAGTTTATATAAAAATGGCCCGCAATTCTAAACGTGCCATGCCGAAATAGGGATTTTTTGTTTTACGTGAAGATTTGTTTAGCGGCTAGAAATCAGCATTTGAATTTTCCCCAACAGACGTGTCTTTTTACGGCGAATAGATTGAATCCCGTCGAGCTGACAGGATATTTTTTATCAACTCAGAAAAGAACCATTACTTTATATCCTGGTTTGAGAATTACAAGCAATGAAATCCGGTGTAAAACCGCCATGAAAAGGAGCAGACAGCATGCTGTTAGAAGGGAAAACAGCCCTCATCCCCGGTGCATCAAGGGTCATCGGCAGGGCTATCGCAAGAAAACTGGCCCAGAAAGGGGCCAACCTTATCCTTCCTACCTTTGACTGGCCGGAATCTATTCAAGAGCTGGAAGAGGAATTCAGGGAAATGCAAGAAAATGTACTGATCCTCCCTTGTGATTTGCGAGACCAAACACAGGTACAAGAAATGATCTCAAAAATTCAGCAACGATTCGGTGCTCTCCATATCCTGGTCAACAATATCGAGCGGGGTGGCATGCCCATCGTCCACGGTTCATACGACCACCCCCACAACCACGACCAGTGGGATCTGGAGATTGACACCACCCTCAAGGCCAAATGGCTGCTATTCCATCACAGTCTTCCTCTGATGAAACGCTCTGGCCCAGGCGCCGTGGTCAACATCTCATCCATTGCGGCCATAACCGGCCGAAGTGGGCCAGCCGCGCTTTTCTTCAATGATGCCTATAGCGCCGCCAACCGCGCCATTTCTTCTTTTACAGAAACCTGGGCCCGGGAAGCCGCGCCGGAGATACGGGTAAATGAACTGATGCTGGGCTTTATCAAGCACCGGCATGGTGAGGAAACAAGGGGATGGTCGCTACTGAGTGATTTGGAAAAACAGGGGCTAATCCGTCATACCCTGCTGCAACGAACGGGTTCAGCGGAAGAAGTGGCCACTGCCGTCCTCTTTCTTCTGCGTGATGCAGACTTCATGACCGGCAGTGTTCTGCGTATGGATGGAGGATTTATGGTCGGTGGAGAAGATGTTCCTGCTATGCCAATGGGTATCTTGGCGCCCCAAAAAGATTAATCAGCACAAGCTTGCCTGTTTTCCCCGACATCTTTTTGGTCCTTTGATATATGGAAGCCACGTTCTCATCCCATCCCGTCCGGATTGGGGAATCAATCAATTTCCACTACACGAACCCTGGAGGAGAATCTCCAGGGAGACTAAATGATTCTGACCAGCCTCCACGGCATAAACTGCTTTTACAGGCTGAGATTTAGCGATATCCCGCATACTCCCTCCCTCAACTGGAGTCTGTCCAGTGAATTTCAAGGATACACGATCCCCCTTGGAAGAAGCGACAACCATAAGTCCCTCTTCCAGTGAAATCTTCTGGATTTTTCCAGTAACCGTCAACGTATGGTCCACTATCTTTTCAGGATCGGGCATTCCATTCCGGGGAGCCACACATCCAAGACTCAGGGAGAAAAGCACACAAAGAAACAGCTGCAAAATACCCGACCAGCGACGATCTGCAGTAACCATGGCACCCTCCTGAAAAAAATCGTCTCATGGGAACGAACCCCCTCCCAATAAACGGGGGGTTCGTGTCTTTCACAGATTGTTTTCTTGTAAAAAAAGAAAACAATCTGTAATGCACTAAAGATCCAGCACCCAGTCAGGGATATGATGCAGAACATAGTTCTGCACGGCCTCTTTCTGCTGATCTTTATCTCCAGTACCGATAGCCTGCATGACTTCTTCAAAGTCAAACCAGCACAGTTCGCGCTCATCATGATTATAAACCGTCAAAATACGACGATCCTGGTCATGGATATTTTCCTCTTCCTGAATGGCGGCCACGATCTTTGCCGCCTCTTGAAAAGAGAGAAACTTCACTTCATTCTCAGTCATTTCTCACTCCTTCAAACGGAAAAAGGCGAGATGGACTACGCCACTCGCCTTTTTAAAAAAATCCATCAAACCTTCACGCAGAGGGCTTTACCACTGCACCGGATCGAATACAACGGGTACAAACCCTGGCCCGTATGGCACTACCACTGGCAGCAACCATATGAACTTTTTTCAAATTCGGCAGCCAGCGCCGACGAGTTTTATTATTCGCATGGGAAACATTATTCCCGGTTACAGGCCCTTTTCCACAAATTTGACATACCTTTGCCATTACGTTCTCCTTACCTTGCTTCTCAGCCCTTTATCACTTGATCAGCAAGCAATAACAACCAAGCATATTAATTACTCATCATATGTTCACAACTATCGACACTTTAAGAACCGTTTTTTATACCCATTATCTTTTCTAATAGCAACATCTTTTCTTCATTATGATTGTCAAAAAATTATTTGCACAGCCAATTTCACGATTAATGATGAAAAAAAATGTGCCTCTTTAACAAGAGGAAAAAGATGTTTTCCCTATCCACTCCTGAAAGATTCTGATAAGGTTTCTGCGAGCAGAACGAATAGATCCCAGTCTTAAATTCAGTCAAATGACAGCATCATTCTTGAGAATATTACTACTTGTTTTCACCCGTCCTTAATGATACACAACAGCATACAATAATAATTCCCAAAGACAGACTTTATGAAACATAAAAATCCCATCTGGAGCTTTTTTGCATCAGTAAAGCTCGCCCTTTTTACCCTCTTTTTTCTCTCGACCACCTCGATCATTGGAACTGTTATTCCTCAGAAAGAGACTTCCCAGTGGTATGTTGAACGATATGGAGAAAAAACAGCAAGCCTTTTCGCCAACCTCTCCTTCACCCCTGATATGTACAGCTCAGGCTGGTTTATTGCCCTTCTTTGCCTGCTCTGCATCAATCTCATCGTCTGCAGCCTGGAAAGGTTCCCCGGAGTTTGGCAGCAGATCAAGGCTGACAATCTAGCCACCCCGCTGGCACGCCTGGAAACAATGACGCCTCAGCATCGTTGGCAGCTCGCTGGTCAAGATAATGACGTTGCCGGTCTTCTTGCCGCCTCCCTTCACTCCATCGGCTGGCAAACGGAAAAAAGGAACCGTGAACATGGGATCCTGCTCTTTGCCCAAAAGGGGGCGATGACCCGCATTGGCGTGTACATTGTGCACGCCTCCATTCTTGTTATTTTTGCTGGAGCAACTATCGGTTCGATTCTAGGCTTTAAGGCCAGCATCATGCTCCCTGAAACAAACAGCACTGACGTGGCATACACCTTCGGCACCCATACTCCTGTAAACCTGGGCTTTGAAATCCGTTGCGATCATTTCAACATTGAGTTTTACGACAACGGGATGCCCAAAAGCTATCGGTCCCAGCTTGCCATCCTTGAGGAGGGCAAGATAGTCCTGGAGAAGGCCATTGTGGTCAACGACCCGCTTACCTATAAAGGCATTACTTTTTATCAATCAAGCTATGAGCCGTTTTCTGATTTTTTAGTCACCATCACTAATAAAAACAGTGGATTGAGCGAAACTGAAATAATCCCGTATCAACAACAACAGACCTTACAGAAAAGCGGCCTGCAAATAGGGGTCATCAGTGCCGACGGACGAGGGCAATCTGCCAGCAAGATGAAAATATGGTTCACTGATAATAACGGTGAGCCATCCCTCTTCTGGCTGGACAATGGGGCCCAGACAACAGTGGAGCGATCGAAGAATAATTATACAGTGTCCGTGAAACAGATGTATGCCACCGGCCTGCAAGTTGCCAAAGACCCTGGAGCATGGCTGGTTTACATTGGTTGCGGCTTGATGATTCTTGGCCTTGTTGTCGCTTTTTTCACATCCCATCAACGTATCTGGTTATTTATTCAAAAAGATTCAGCCGGTAAATGCTCTATTCTTCTGGCTGGAACAGCAAACAAAAACAAAACTGGTTTTGCAAAAACTTTTCAGCACCTGGTAGAAAATATCCACAAAGCTTAGAATGTATCGAACAAAAGCATAATCATAGGATTGGCTAGAAAAGCTTTTTTTTGCTGTTTCTGTGCTGCTCTGGCAATCAATAAACTGGTTCATCTTATAAATGCAGAGAAAAATCGTTCGTATGAAACAGGTTCTCTCATCACTGCGCTTACGTATTCCATTTCAAGCTTGCACCTTCACCGCATGCCTGGAACAATACTGATACCTTTATGGAACGGAGTTAAATTTATGAACAGTTCACAACTCATAGGCATTACCACCTTCACCTATCTGTTCTCCACCATTCTCTATGCTGCTCTTTTTATTTTTAAGAGTAATCGGTTAGGTTTTATCGCCACCATTTTCACCGTTGTGGCCTTCCTCATTCAAACGGCCGGCATTGGACTCAGATGGCTGGAGTCTTATCAGCTGGGCATCGGCAGGGCACCTCTGACGAATATGTATGAATCGGTCGTCTTTTTTGCCTGGACCATTATTCTCATCTACCTGATTATTGAATGGAAGTTCAAGACTAGAATCATTGGCACCTTCGCTGTTCCTTTCGCCTTCCTGGCCATGGCCTATGCCTCTTTTGCCACAGGAATTACCAAGGAGATCGTCCCATTAATTCCTGCCTTGCAGTCCAACTGGCTTATCGCCCACGTTGTCACTTGCTTTATTGGCTATGCTGCTTTTGCTGTGGCCGCCGGTCTAGGATTTATGTATCTGATCAAAAACACCAGTGATACCCGGCAATCAACCAACAATAGTTCCCTCCTTGGCACATTGCCTGCATTGAAGGTTCTAGATGACATCACCCATAAGACCATGGTCTTCGGGTTTCTCTGGCTGACAGTGGGGATCATCACCGGTGCCATCTGGGCGAATTCAGCTTGGGGCACATACTGGAGTTGGGACCCCAAGGAAACATGGTCCCTGATCACCTGGTTCCTTTATGCCATCACCCTGCACGCCCGCTACACCAGAGGCTGGGGTGGCACCCGAATTGCGTGGCTCTCCATCTTTGGTTTTATATCCGTTGTCTTCACCTACTATGGTGTCAACTTCCTGCTATCCGGACTGCACAGTTATGGCTCCAGTTAAGATCGATCCAACCTCAGTCGCTATCAGTTTTAGTTAAATAAAAACAAATACTTAGATTGTCTTTCAAAATTACAACAAGCCCCTTGCTGATTTCTTGACAAAGAAATCAGCAAGGGGTAATCTTAAATTTAATAAAAAATTACACGAATGAGTGGTCATTCATTCTATTCTTATTCATTTTTTTAATCCAAAGGGGGAAAACAATGAAAAAAACCGTAATCTATGCTGCAGCCATTGCTCTGGCACTGGGTATGGGATTTACTGCTAATGGTATTGCTGCCGACAAAGGCCCCGCAGAACTCACCCTGCAGGCAACCGTCGATGCCGCTGCCAAGGCAAAACCAGCCACCTTCAATCACGCCAAGCATCAGGAAAAGTTAGCCTGTGGCGATTGCCATCATTCCAAAGATGCTGCTGGTAAAAAAGTTCCGTATGTCGATGGCCAGAAAGTCCAAAAATGCGAAACCTGCCATAACAAAGCTGCCGGAATGACAAACGAAAAACTTGCAACCTTCAAGGATGCCGCCCACGCCAACTGCAAGGGTTGCCATACCGAAAAAAATGCTGGTCCGACTAAATGTGACGGATGTCATAAATAAAACGTTTTCGCTTTCCCATAAAAAAAGGCCGTCTTGAAAAAGACGGCCTTTTTTTATGGGAAAATGCCCAATTAATGAAATTTTATCGTCAGGTTTACTAAGCGACCGTCATTTTTGAAATATCACCAATCTGCAGGAAAAGCCGGGAAATGGCGGCCAACAAATTAAGGCGGTTTTGACGAATTGCTGCATCATCGGCCATGACCATCACCGAATCAAAAAAGAGATCCACCGGCTCTTTTAAGGCAAGCATACAGGAAAGCGCCTGGCTGTACTCCTTCCGAACCAGCAATGGCTGAACAACGGAAACGACATCAGCATAAATACTCGCCAGATTTCGTTCTGCCTCTTCTATAAAAAGCTCACGAACAAGTTCTCCCCCTTCATGGCCTTTAATAATGTTGTTTATCCTTTTAAAGGCTGCCGCCAGAACGGTGAAAGCCTGCTCATGACGGATGGCAATAAGGGCATCGATTTTCTTTCTGCTATCATTGACATCATCAAAACCAAGGGAAGTTACCGCCTCCACCGCCCCCTGATCAAGCCCCCGAGCCACCAGGTCATTAACGAATCGCCCCTTAATAAAGGATACAACGGCATCTACTGTCACAGCACTGCCGTCAACCTTATCACCATAGAGAGCCAGGGCCTTATAAATCATCTCCCGAAGAGACACACTATCCCCACGATCACTGATAATATTCAACAGCGAAAGCGATAAACGGCGCAAACCAAAAGGGTCTGTGGTGCCGGTTGGCTGCTGACCAATACCGAAACATCCGACCACGGTATCCAGCCGATCGGCCATACCAACAAGGGCACCAGGGGTGGTGACCGGGAGCCCGGAACCTGCCCGCTTGGGAAGATAGTGTTCACGAATGGCCTCGGCTACCTCTGGCAACTCGCCATCATTCATGGCATAGGCAGCGCCCATATCCCCTTGCAGAGAAGGAAACTCGCCCACCATATTAGTGAGCAGATCAATCTTACAGAGTTTTGCTGCCCGCTGGACCACGTTCGTTTGTTCCGGTGCCAATTTTTCGGCCAATATGGCAGAAAGCTTGATCAACCGCTCACTCTTTTCCAGCATAGTCCCTAATTTAGCCTGGAAAATGATCCCGCTCAACTCAGAGAAACGATCTTCCAGTCGCCTCTGTCGATCAACCCCAAAGAAGAAAAGTGCGTCTTCAAGCCGGGCTCGCAGCACCCGCTCGTGTCCCTTTCTGGTCAAAGCGATATCCGCCACCCGGGTGTTATTGACCGCCACAAAAAAAGGAAGGAGCTGATCTTGCCCATCAACGACCGGAAAATACTTTTGATGTTCACGCATGGAGGTGACCTGCACATCTTTGAGCAATTGCAGAAATCGTTTATCAAAGGCCCCGCAAACACCACACGGCCATTCAACAAGATTGGTCACCGTGTCCACTAGAGCATCATCAACGGCAACATGGGCATCGGGAAGGTGTACATGTGCAGCCAAGGCCTGCGCAATCTCATCCAGCACCCGTTGACGGCGACGGACCGGATCTACCAGAACAAAGGCGTCGGCAAGTTGTTGCTCATAGCTGGCGACCTCATGAATCTGGATCGAGTCGGGGGCCATGAATCGATGGCCCCGGCTGCTCCGTGAGGTAACAATACCATCCACAGAGAAGGGAATCACTTCCTGGCCATAAAGGGCCAGCAACCACTGAATCGGACGGGCAAAGGTGTGGCTGTTGACACCCCACTTCATCGACTTGGGAAAGGAGAATTCTGCAAGAAGCTCACGCAGCAAGTCGGGAAGCAATTCCGAGGTCGCAACGCCTGCCACCTCTCTGACCAATAGCAGATATTTCCCTTTAACCGTCTCGACAACCTGCAGGTCCTTGGTTTCAGCCCCTTTGGAACGGGCAAATCCCTCTGCTGCCTTCGTGAAGCCACCCTTATCATCAAGTCCTGCTTTGGCAGAAGGTCCCATCAACTCTTCACGACGATCCGCCTGCCGCGCATCAAGATCCTGAACCAGCAAAGCCAGACGTCGTGGAGTCCCAAGCACCCTCACCTGCCCGTAAGCAAGCTGCAACCCACTGGCCTTTTTGATAAAATTCTGGTGAAACTGTTCAAGAGCGGGAAGGATAAAACCCGCGGGAAGTTCTTCGGTACCTATTTCAAAGAGAAGATCAGCCATGATAATATAGAAAAGGGATAGGGGATAATAAGAAAAATAAACTCAGGAGGAATGGGACGTTGTGGCAAAGGTGGAATATCCATCAAAGAGGTTCTCCACCGTTACCGAAAACCATTTCAGGGCCGTAAGCTCTGACAGATGAGCCCCAATTTGCCGGGTAAGGGACTCCACCGACAGCGATCCTTGCAAATCTCGACTGCTCTGTTCCTGCTCAAGACCAATGACCTGTTCAATGGCCCGCTCAACCAGAGTGATAATGTCTTCAATCCAGATAAATCGACGGAACCTCACCGCCACAACCGCGTGCCCCCAATGACCACGAGAACGTGGCAGGCCAGAGGAGATCATCTCTTTTAGAGGCAGCAACACCGGTACTGTAAACTGAAACTCAAGGTCATCCGTCTGCCCGAGGGAGCCATGCATCCGACACTCATATCGACAGGCATTCAATATTTCCGGAGAATGCTTTCTTGGCAAAAAATACGAAAAGGCCATTTCCACATGGGCTGCCTCGGCTTCCAGCCGCTCTTTCATCTCTTCCAGAATATGATGAAAGCTTCTCAAGTCAATATGTCCATGAAATTGGTTCAGGATTTCAATAAAACGACTCATATGAGTCCCCTTGAACCGATGAGGAAGGTTAACGTACATGTTAACCGTGGCCACGGTGTGCTGGCGTTTTCTGGCTTTATCAAGAACGGTGATGGGATAGGAAATAGTCTTGACCCCAACCTTTTTGATATTGATGCGCCTGTGGTCCGACTCGCTCTGGATGTCTTTCATGATCAAGCAACCAACTCAAAGGGGAGAATGGCTCATTTCAGCCATGCCTTTCCCATTTCCGTCCTCTGCTCCTCGCTTGAATGTCTTATCGCAGAAACCGCTGAACAGCCTCTTTCAACTTACTCAAATCCGGGGATTTGACGATATACTCATCCGATGCCCAGGCGCTTAGATCCTGCTTATACTCATGGTATGCGGTACTAAGAATAATCGGAAGTTTTGGGTCAATCATCTTCATCTGTCGCAAAACTTCAATCCCATTCATCCCCGGCATCTGGATATCAAGAATAACAAGATCGGGAGCCTCAGTTTTGAATTTTTCAAGGGCCTCTTCGCCTGTGAAAGCAGAAATCACTTCGTACCCTTCATCCTGAAATTCTTCCTGATACAGCAACTGAATCCCTTCTTCATCGTCAACCAGCAAGATTTTACTCATGGCTTTGCCTCCTGTGCTTCCTTTTCAAGTGATTCACGCAGATACAGTGCCGCCTCTTCTGGAGGCATGGGGTTGATATAAAATCCTGTTCCCCATTCAAATCCGGCAATGGATGTCAGCTTGGGAACGATCTCGAAATGCCAGTGATAATGTTTCATGCTTTCAGTGCGTAATGGCTGGGTATGGAGCACAAAGTTGTACGGCACCCCAGGAATACAGGCGTCAAGACGGCGCAAGGTCTCAGAGAAAATCTCCGCCAATGCGTTAATTTCATGATCTTGAATAGCATGGAATCCGGATTGATGATGCTTCGGCAGTACCCACATCTCAAATGGCGTCCTTGGTGCAAAGGGTGCTATGGTAATAAAAGAATCATTCTGACATACCACCCGGACCTTTTGCTGAATCTCCTGTCGGATGATATCACAAAAGAGACACCGTTCCTTATATCGGTAATACTCATCCGCCCCTTGCAATTCTGAGACAATCATCCGTGGCAGAATCGGCAGCGCAACTAGCTGGGAATGCGAATGCTCAAGTGATGCTCCGGCAGCCCGGCCATAATTCTTAAAGACAAGAACATAATGAAAACGAGGGTCACGCTCCAGATCCTGGATCCTGGCCCGAAAGGCATGAAAGACCAAGGCCATATGGTCAATCGGAAGCTTGGTGAAGACATCCTCATGGCGAGGACTCTCAATGACCACTTCATGGGCACCGATGCCGTTCATCTTGTCATACAGCCCCTCACCCTGCCGATCGATATCGCCCTCTATAACCAAAGCCGGATATTTATTGGGAACCACCCGAACCTGCCACCCGGGACTATTACCAGGAGCCCCGTGGGGGCGACCATACACAAGCACTTCAGAAGGTGTTGTGTTCTCATTTCCCGGACAGAGGGGACAAAACCCGCCAGTGGCAGGGGTCTTGTCGATAATAAAATCAGTGGGCCGCTTGGCACGCTCCTGGGCAATGATAATCCACCGCCCCAGGACAGGATCTTTACGCAATTCAGGCATGGTTATTCTACTCCATGTCCTTTTTCATTTTTTTCCTGCAGTGTCTTGCAATCGATACAGAGTGCGGTAACCGGACGAGCCTCAAGACGCTTTAAACCTATTTCACACCCGCATCCCTCACATTGGCCAAAGCTGCCGTCATTGATTCGCTCAAGGGCTGCCTCAATCTTTGGCAGTAACTTGCGCTCACGCTCACGTATCCGAAGCTCAAAATTCCGATCAGTCTCCGCCGTTGCCCGATCATTTGGATCTGGAATATTTCCACTCCGATTATTCAATTCAGTCAACATCCGATCCGCCTCATCCTCGATCTCTTTCCGCTTATCCTCAAGCAGCTTCCTAAATCTATTCAGCTCGTTCTGCTCCATATCATCCCCCTAATTCATCAGGAATCCTGACAATATCTATCAAAATTCATAAGTTACAAAAAAGAAATACTACTCTGGACGAACAAAAGTTCCGCTTTTACCACCCGTTTTTTTCAACAGACAAATATTGTTGATCACCATCGCCTTGTCAACTGCTTTACACATATCATAAATAGTCAATGCGGCCACCGAGACTGCAGTCAGGGCTTCCATCTCTACGCCTGTTTTGCCGCAGATGCCTACTGTTGCCAGGATCTCTACGGAACAATCCTGATCATGCAGGGTAAAATCGATATTGACCTTGGAGATCATCAGGGGATGCGTCAGTGGAATGAGTTCAGCAACTTTTTTGGCACCCAGGATTCCTGCCACGCGCGCGACCCCAAGGACATCACCTTTGGCCATATTACCGCTTTTCACCAGACTGTAAGCCTGCGCTGACATACTGACAGTACCTGTGGCTAGGGCCACTCTGGTGGACTCACTCTTGCCACTGATATCAACCATCTGCGCATTTCCTTCTGCGTCAAAGTGGCTGAATTCCGGCTGTTTATCTCCCTGACTCATCAACAATCACTCTTCCTCTTTCTCTTTCTCTTTCGATTTTTTTCCAAGGACTTCATTGAAAAGACGACTGAAAAAGCCTTCCTGTTCTTTATGATGTCCATGTTCCCTGCATAAATCATCGAATTTCTGCAGAAGCTCTTTCTGTTTCTCACATAAATTGACCGGCGTCTGGACCTGCAGCTCCACAACCATATCCCCTCGACCACTCCCGCGCAAACTGGCCACGCCTTCATTCTTCAATGTGAATTGTGTGCCGGATTGACTCCCGGCGGGAATCTTCAAATTCTTTTTGCCATGAATGGTCGGAACCTCAACCTTGCAGCCCAAGGCGGCCTGAACCATCGATACCGGAAAATGGCAATAGATGGTACTCCCGTCCCGCTTGAAAAACTCATGGTCTTCCACATGAATAACCACGTAGAGATCACCGGTCGTCCCACCACGGCGGCCCCCTTCTCCTTCTCCGCGCAGACGCATCCGGGCGCCATGATCAACTCCAGCTGGAATCTTGATGGAAACCGTCTTGGTCTTGTTCACTAAGCCTGTGCCGTTGCAGTCGGTACAAGGCTCCTTGACAATCTCACCTTCACCATGACATTGCGGGCAAGCCGTACTGACCTGAAAGAATCCCTGCGAGCGAATAACCTGGCCACGACCATGGCACAAGGGGCACGTTTCCCGTTTGTGCCCCGGACGACACCCTGAACCTTCACAGGTCCAGCAGGTATCACGCCTGGTCAGTTCAACCTCTTTGGCCGTACCATGCACGGCCTCCATGAATGAAATGGTTATATCATAGCGCAGATCATTCCCCGGAACCGGACCGTTTCGGCGACTGGCAGCACCTTCCCGCCTCCCGAAAAGATCCCCGAACAAATCACCAAAACCGGAAAAGATGTCCTCAAAATTTCCCGGCCCCTGATATCCGCTGTTCTTCAGACCCTCATGTCCATAGGTGTCGTAGATTTTGCGCTTCTGAACATCACTGAGCACCTCGTAGGCCTCAGCACACTCCTTGAAGCGGGATTCCGCCGCTGGATCATCCGGATTCCGATCCGGATGATACTTCATGGCCAGCATCCGGTACGCTTTTTTGATCTCGCTGCTGCTGGCAGTCCTGCTTACCGCCAGAATATCATAATAATCATTTGGCATTCTTCCGACTTGCTCCCAACAGACTAGGCAATGACTTCCTGCTCAGCGGGATCGGCTGCACGGCCTTCCTTGTGAGAGTGATCCGTCAGGCTCTTGATATTTTTAAAGGTCACCTTGCCAGCCGCAATTTCTCTCAGGGTCAAGACTATTTCCTTATTATTTGCCTCCACCAGAAAGGGTTCCCCCTGCCGATGCTGTTTAATCCGAGCAACAGCCAGATGAATCAGATTAAAACGATTATCATCACCTATTTGCTCCAGACAGTCTTCCACAGTAATTCTTGCCATACGATACCCTCATATTTTTTTAGGAGTCATTCCGAAACAGCCACTGTTTTCCAGCCATTTCACAACAACTTTTCATGCTCTGTATCCCGGTCAAATGACCATCGAATTCACAACAACGGGTACAACTTCGACCCTGTATTCTTTACTTAGACATCCCTTTATTTATTTTCAAAAGGATTTTTTAATAACATGGTCTCATCACGATCCGGCCCCACAGAGACAATAACCGTCTCCACCCCGGTGAATTCCTCTATGCGTTTGATATAATCCCGGGTCTTGACCGGAAGATCAGCAAAATCACGCACTCCGCTAATATCCTCCTGCCAGCCGGCAAGCTCTTCATATACCGGTTTCACCGCTGCCGCCTGCTTGATGTTAGACGGCATGGAAGATAAGCGTTTTCCATTGAGCTCATATTCCGTCGCCATTTTCAGCACCGGCTGACCACTTAACACATCGAGCTTGGTCAGGGCCAGGCCGGTCAGGCCATTCAAACGGACGGCATCCGTCGCAACCACCCCATCCAACCAGCCGCAGCGCCGTTTTCGGCCCGTGGTGGCGCCAAATTCACCACCTTTTTCCTGCAACTCTTCCCCGACTTTATCAAAGAGTTCGGTGGGAAAAGGGCCCTCACCGACACGGGTGGTGTAGGCCTTCAGGATTCCAATCACCGAATCAATATGGGCCGGTCCAAACCCGGAGCCATTACAGGCATTGCCGGCAATGGTGTTTGAGGAGGTCACAAAAGGATAGGTACCATGATCTATATCCAGTTGAGTTCCTTGAGCGCCCTCAAAGAGAATGTGCTGGCCGTTTTTTCTAGCCGTATCGAGCGCAACCGAAACATTGCCGATAAAGGGAATCAGTCTTTCCGCAAATTTCTGGAAGGAGGCGTAAACCGTTTCAAAAGAGACCGGCTCACTGTTATATTTCCGGGTCAAGAGAAAGTTTTTTTCTTCAATGTTGGCCTGCAGCCGTTCTCGGAACAGATCATCGTCCAGAAGATCGCCTGCCTTTATTCCAACCCGCCCCACCTTATCCATATAACAGGGACCAATGCCCCGCCCGGTGGTACCGATCTTTTGCCCTGCAACCAGTGACGCTTCCCGGGCTTGATCGAGACTCTGATGATAGGGCATGATCAGGTGGGCATTCTCACTGATCATCATACGCTCGGGAGTGATCTGCAAACCCTTTCCCGCCAGCTTGTCCATCTCAGTTAAAAGGACTGCGGGATCAATGATCACCCCGTTTCCGATCATGCAGACTTTATCTTCGTATAGAATACCAGACGGAATAATATGAAAGACAAACTTCTTTCCTTGAACAACCAGGGTATGCCCGGCATTATTTCCACCCTGAAACCGGACGATACAATCGGCATAACGAGTGAGGATGTCAACGATCTTTCCTTTCCCTTCATCCCCCCATTGCGTTCCCACCACCACCACACTGGCCATGCTCTTCTCCTGAATCTGTTCGTTAGTCTCAATTAACCCGTTTGTTCAGAAACAGCCAACCTCTCCAATACTGAAAACAGCAGTATGGAGCTCGATACTCTATCCTTCAAGCCCCTCGCAACACCAAGCCACCAGTGGCTTACACAGCAAAGAGACTGACAAGGACCGACTATTTCGAAGCGGCTTCTTAACTATCCATGCATTCCGACATTTACTATCATTTCTCAAATGAACAACCCCGGCAATATAGTCAGCTCACCTCTTAAAGTCAATCCTTTGCGATATTATTCACGACAAGAGGAATATGAGCAGGAAAACATGGCTGACCCAAAAAAACACACTTCCCTTGACTTATATCAAGGTTCCTTCTGCGAGGAAGTGCTATAAAATCCTCTCAACAAGCGACAAGCCACTTACCCTTAATCTGGTCATACCGATGAAAACTTTCTGGAGCCATACAAACATAGCCACCCTGCGCCTGATCAGCCAGTCACTGTTTGCCACATTCTGCCTTGCAGTCGGTCTACAGTTTTATCGATTTTATCTCTTTGCGACACAGGCCTCTGAGCAGTTCGTCCAGCGGCCACCTGCGGTTGAGGCCTTTCTCCCCCTTGGCGCCCTGGTCAGCTTAAAACGGTTTGTTCTGACCGGAGAATTCGACACCATCCATCCGGCCGGTTTCACCATCTTTCTGGCCGCCCTGTTTCTCGGCCTCTTCCTGCGCAAGGGTTTCTGCGGATGGATCTGCCCGGTCGGCCTGGCCTCAAATCTTGCCGAAAGAACCGGGAAGGCTCTACGCATTCTCCTGACCCCGCCAGCCTGGATCAACCTGCCGCTTCTCTCTCTGAAATATCTGCTGCTCGCCACGTTTAGCTGGCTCATCCTCTGGAATATGAACCTCCAGGAGCTCACCGCTTTTCATTCCTCTGCCTACAACCTGATCGCAGACGCCAAGATGCTCCATTTTTTTCTCCACCCCAAACCGCTGGCGGCCTCAATCATGCTCATACTGATAACCGCATCTTTTGTGGTCAAGAATCCATGGTGCCGCTATTTCTGCCCCTACGGCGCCCTTCTTGGCCTTTTAGCTTTTTTCAGTCCATTTCAGGTCCGACGAGATCAGAAGCTGTGCATCAACTGCAAAAAATGTGAGACCATCTGTCCCGGTTCCATCCAAGTCACGGCAAGGCAAACCATACGCAACGCTGAATGTATCGGCTGCCTGGAATGCCTTTCCGTCTGTCCGCAACCCGAGTGCCTGCAACTCTCCCTGCCGGCAAAAAAGACGGCCCATCCCCTGCTGCTGCCGGGCCTTGTCATCACTTTTTTTCTTCTCTTCTGGCTTATCGGCCGACTCACCGGTCACTGGCAAAGCCAAATTCCGACGGAGCTGTTCGAGCATTACTACCGGCAGATTCAATCCATCGGACACCCATAACCGCCACCCCGGCAGCGGTTGCTCTTCAACAAAGATTGACAGCCTCCGGCAAATGGCGTACATTTTGCTTGCCTTGACACCTCTCTATTTCCGGTCTGGTCAAAAAAACTTCTTTTCTCTCGCTATCTCAAACTTTTAGGCTTACACAGGGTACTTCCATGTTCGGTATCGGTCTTCCTGAAATGATCCTGATTCTGGCCCTGGCTCTCATTATCGTCGGGCCGGACAAACTGCCTGATCTCGCCAGATCAATGGCCAAGGGCGTTATGGAGCTGAAAAAAACAGCCGAGACGCTCAAAAAAAACCTGAGCGAAGACGGCAACCCCCTCAAAGACCTCAAGTCTGATCTCGACGATACCGCCCGTGCGCTGAACCAGAACCTGCTTGAATCCAACGAATCCGCCTGGAGGACTCGGACCCCTGGCGAAGGAGTGAATGCTGTCCCTGAAAAGACCAGCAGCGGGATCATAGAGGCCGAGTTCACCGACAAATCCGAGCCCGACGCTTCCGGCTCCGAGGCGCTTCCTCCCAGCGACACAGCCATTGGCATAGCCAGTGACACAATCAGCGATACAACCAGTGAGCCGGCACAAGCGGCCAACCCCACCCCCGAAAAAGATTCCGCTCCCCCGCCGGCATGTTAGCCAGAAGCCTTGAGTTCTTCGCTCCACACCATCAGGAGCTGCGCAAGCGACTGATCACCATTTTTCTGACCATCATTGTCTGCACGGCGATTGCCTATGGCTTTTCCGAACATATTGCCCGCCTCTTTCTGATCCCCCTCTTCCACGCCAGCCCGCTGATCAGCAAACTGGTCTACACCAACTTGCCTGAGGCCTTTCTCTCCTATATCAAGCTCTCGCTGCTCGTTGGCCTGGTGGCCAGTTTTCCGGTTATTCTCCATCAGATATGGACATTTATCGCCCCGGGACTCACGGGCAGTGAAAAGAAACTTGCCACCGTTGTGGTCTTCTGGGCCACCCTGCTCTTTATCTCGGGTGCCGCCTTTGCCTTCCTCGCTGTTTTACCGAAAATGCTGCACTACTTTATGAGTTATGCTAGCCCAAACCTTGAACCTCTGCCCAGATTCGGAGAATACCTGACCTTTGTGGCCCGCACCTCGCTTGCCTTCGGGCTCTCCTTTGAAATCCCCTTTCTCATGGTTATGGCCGGCAAGGCCGGATTTATTCAGGCCAGCTCTTTTCGCAAAAAAAGGATCTCCTTTTACGCCGCCATCGTGGTTCTGTCCTTTCTTCTAACCGCCGGCGACTTTATGGCCACGATAATGCTCACAATCCCTCTTATCGGGCTCTACGAGGCTGGAATTTTTCTGACCGCCCTCTTTGGCAGCAAAGCGAAATAACAGCAAAACCCCATCCTCAAAAACATCCCCAACCTTTCTGCTGTAATCTCCATGATCGCGAAACCTTACCCCCTCCCCTAATTCAAAGAACAACACCTCGCTCCTATTCTACGTAAATACTGAGCCGTGACAAAAGGGGCTGAATTCACCGGACAACGGGTCGGATTTCCTGTTTCAACAGACAGCAGGAGATTCGGTATTCCGGTATTCCACCTGCGTCATAGCGGATGGTATCAGGCTGAAGCAGTTTGTTCATCACGCAGCCCTCAGCAATATTGAGGGTAAAAAATCGGTCTTCCGTCAATCCCTTGTTGAGCAGCAGACGATCTTCTTCAATGCGCAAGGCATGGACGGGATAATCCTCACACAGGGGGCAGCGATAGACCCGGCCATTGGGAAAGATGAAAAAATTGTCGGCCACCAATCCGGCGCATTCAAAGTTTTCGTTGCCGTCCAGAAATACCTTGGGATAGGTCACATGGATGCCGGCCATCGCCGCCTGGCGGGCCACCTCCGGCACCACCCGCAGCCACTGCTCGGGGCTTACCTGCCACCCAGTTTCTTCGCCGTCCAGCTCACAGATGCCGCCATCCTGGGCCGGTTTGCCCCGCAGCCCGATCACCTGAATGAAAAACCGCCGCACTCCCAACTCCACCAGCAGATCCACCATACGCGGCAGGTGATCAATATTCAGCGCTGAAACGGTATAGATGACGCTGACCGCAAACCCACGGGCCACAGCCCGGCGAAGATTGGCCGTACACACCTCAAAGACGCCCTGCCCGCGAATGGGATCATTCACCGCCGCATCCGGGCCGTCGAGACTGAAGCTGAGATAATCAAGCAGTTCCGGAGTGGTGCGATCCAGCAGATCGTGGAACAGATAGCCGTTGGAATCCACGGTCACATTAAAGCCGCAGGCCTTGGCCTTGGCAATACCATGGGCGAGATCCGGATGCAGGGTGGGCTCACCGCCCAGAAAGATCATGTTGGACTGCTGCCCCGGACGGGCAAAGAGCTCAATCCAGCGCTCCATGGTTTCCCGCGCAAGAGTTATCCGGCCATGCTGCTCAGGGTTGATATAACAGTGCCGGCAGGAGAGATTACAGGCCGTCAGGATATGAAAAAAAACGTTTCGTTCGCCGGGGACAAAGCCGACCGTTGTCGCTGAAGGAGGCATAAGAGAGATGTAAGGTATCAGGAGGTTAAAGAGAAGGAGCAATCGATTGTTTCAGGGTATAGTCGGCCAGAAGCGAATCTTTCCAGTAAGGGTTGTCGGGATCGCGGAAAAATTGCTGAAAGAGGGCCAGACTCTCCTGCCTCAGCACCGCCGGCACCACCTCAATCTCCATGGTCGCATAGAGAGGACTTAATGCCGTGAGCGGCAGGTTGGTGCCGCCGCCCATCACATCTTCATAAGCATACACAATTTTTCTGATGCCATTAAGAATCAGGGTTGAAAAGCACATAAGACAGGGTTCCATGGTGGCGTACACCGTTAGCTCCTGCGGGGCAACACCCGTCTCCGCGTCAAGAAAACCCCGCAGGGCCAGCATCTCGGCATGATCCATTTCATTGACCCGGCCGCTGGAATGGGTCCTTTTCCCGGAGGCAAGCACCTCCCCCCCATGCACCAGCACACACCCCACCGGAAACTCCCCCAGCGCCAAAGCCGCACCAGCTTCAGCCAGAGCAAGCCGCATCCAGCGCTCATGCTCCCGCAATGTCACATCACCATTCTTCATAAAAACCCATCAAAAAGCAAAAAGGGGACAGATTTATTTTCTTGCGCAAGCGCGCCTGCGCCACTCCCAACGACCGCAAAAACAAATCCGTCTCCCTCGATTATACGCATAATTTTCACCGGTTATTGTTGTTGTAGAATTCAATCAATCATACTGTTTACAGGCTGCGCCCGAATCGAAGCACAGAGCCGGGCACCGCCAGCAAAATGTGCTCCTGCACCCAATCGTGGCCATTATCGATGAACGGCAAATAGACAAGCTCGGTGGCCTGTGGCTGAAAAGAGATTCCGGGCAGCAGGGGCAGGAAATCCCGCTTATTCACCGCTGCCTCAGCCAGCACCGTCTTTACGGCCTGCACCGCCTCGCTTTGCGGCAGGGTGACCGGAAACAGACCTCCGGCCATAACCGCTTCGCCTGCCGGAAGCCGTTTCTGGGACAAGGTCAGATTGCGGGCGAGATTCAGAAAAATCTGGGGCCGGATCTTGAAGGCCGGAACCCAGAAACACAGAGCCATGCGATCATGCTCCGGACGCACCACCAGCGGCTGATTGGTCAGCCGGAGAAAGTCACCGAAAGTTTCCATCTCGACACCGGAGGCACTGACCTCAATTTTCCAGAAGGGAAGATAACGAGCATCCTTGTGCAGCGAGGCAAGCCGCTGCCAGGCAAGGGAACGCAGCACTCCGCCCACCTCCTCCCAGGATGTCTGGCAATTATGACAGGAAAGCACCAGACTGTCCCGCTCACCTTCAAGGGAGCCGCCGCAGGCGGGACAGAGAGTGGCCAGGAAACGCGGCATCCATTGATTTTGAAAGGGCAGGCACATCTTCTCGAGCTCCGCGGCGGAGACTCCTTCCGCAAGAGACCTGTTTGTCACCGCGTCATAGAGAATTCCCCCATGGAGATAAAGAGGCAGATAGAGACAACTGATGGTTTCTCCGATAAAGGCCCGATGGTACAGGGGATCAGGGCTCTTTTCCAGAACACCCCCTGCTGACAGGGCGGCCAGCTCGAAGATGGCCTCCGCCTTGAGCTGCTGACGAAAGAAATGCCCGGGAAGCTGCGCCGCCAGCAGCGAAACCGGCATCGCCTGCGGCCTGAGCCCGAGGGATGGCGGCAAACCCGCGACCGTGCCGCCTGTTCCCGACTGGGTGATATCCACCACCCGTTGCTGCACCTGTTTGCCGTTGCAGGTGAAGATGCTTCCCTTGAAATGCAGATAGGGCGCGTAGAAGATCTCCTCGCGGGGGATATGGCCGGGAGCCTTGTCGGGCAGGACGTAACGGGACAGACCGGGGGTCACCCGGTAATGGCGCACCCCGCAGAAGGGACACTGCAGCAGCCGGTCCGCCTCGTCACCTACAATGGCGGCCCCGCAGGACGGGCAGCTCTGCTCAACAATCAGTTCCATTGGGGTTCAGAAAGCCGCTTAATCAACCCGCTGCCCGCACAGATTGCAAAACATCGAGCCGGGCAGATTTTCCGCCTGGCAATGGGAACATCGCACTGCCACAGGCCTCTCCGTTGCCGGACGACCGCAGCGGGAGCAGAATTTTGCATTGACCGGCATATTCTTGCCGCAATGGACGCACTGGCTCGACACCACCTGATGGTGCCCGCACAAAGGACAAAAACGGGCGTCGGCAGGGATGCTGTTCCGGCACTCGGGACAGGTCACTGTTGCTGCCGCCTTCTCGGACCCACCGGCGCTTTGACCCTGGGCGAAAAGAGCAGGCATCATCATCCCCAGCCCCATGCCCATTCCGGCTCCAGCCTCACCCTGATTGTCCGCCGCCTTTTCCATGGCCATGGCCGCCTTCATCTTCACAAATTTGTCGATATCATGGATCACATTGAGCCGGCCCTTGTCGTCAATGGCTCGCTGCACTTCCTCCGGCGGGGTGATCGAGGTGATGTAGAGATGGCTGAGGGCAAGGCCGAAGTGGGCAAAATCACCGACCAGCCGCTTCTGCAGCTGCTGCGACAGCTCGTCAAAACGGCCGGGCAGATCAAGAATGGTGTCCAGCACCTCACCGAGATAATCATTGAGCCGGGAGACGATCACCTCTTTGAGATAACTGCCGACAGATTCGGTGGTCAAGCTGCCCATGGTGCCCACCAAAGAATTGACAAAGAGCACCGGCTGGATGATCTGGATATTAAAGATGCCATGGGCACGCAGGCGGATCAGCCCAAGCTCGCTGTCGCGGAAGGCCACCGGACTCATGGTGCCCCATTTGAGGTTGGTGAAATGTTTCATGTTGACCAGATAGACCTCCGCCCGCAGCGGGCTGTTGCCGCGCCAGGGCACCGAGAGGATCTTGGTGAGCAGGGGAAGATTGGCCGTTTTCAGGGTGTGCCGCCCCGGCCCGAAGGCGTCGCAGGCCCTGCCTTGATAAAAAAGGACCCCGGCCTGGCTGTCGCGCACGGTCAGCTGCGCGCCCCATTTGATCTCCCCCGAGCCCTCTTCCGGCAACCGGTGTACCAGCTCCTCACCGGTTTCATCAAACCACTCAATGTTTTCAAGAAAAATGGCACTGTCAAATGTATTCATGATGGGTTCCCATTGTTTCCGGTTGAAGGTTCATGGTTCAAGGCTGTTTCGCCCTTTGCGAGTAAACCGCTGCCGGCAGCATCGCACTGGTATTCTTTGTCCGCCCTGCTCCTTGCAGCAAGGGTGGAATGAATTATAGTACACTGCAAAACCTTCCTCCACAGAAAAACTTGCAAGGAGATCATATTATGGACATCAAGGATCAATGGACCGAAGAAACAGCACTGAAGGACCTGCAACACCCCACCGTTGACTCAAAACTCTGGTCAGAGGCCGTCGAATGGCTGATCCTTTTTGGCCCGGAGAAAATTCGCGACCTGCTCCTGCAATCCTCCGGCACCGCCACCGGTCACTGTTTCCCGGAGCTCAAGCCCACCGGCTACGCACCCGACGGCCAGCCTTGTTACCAGGTCGCCGATCTCGCCGAATCACTGCAGATCAGCAGGGAAGAGGCCAAGGCAATCCTTGCCAGAAAGCAGGAAGAACATGACATGCCCCACTTCATTGACGAGACCGAGGCCCTTAAACTCCAGTAACAACCCCGATAAACGCGTACCAAGCGCGGTGGTAATCGTAACTCCCACCCAACCCCCTCTTGACCTCAAGAGGGGGCTTTAGCTTCCCAAGCTTGAATAGGCTCAAACTCAAGAAATCTTTCTGTAATGTAAGGCACTAATATAAAAATCCAAACAGCCACAACGGAATTTTCTTTCCGCTGCCGATCTCAATGGAATCCAGGGCAAGCCAAGCCTGTTCGATCCCCGATATCTGACCGGTGTCCTTGTTCTTGCCGCCCACCTCGAAGGTCATACGATCATCCACCAGAAAATCACCTTTCGAAGGTACGCTCACGCGATGGGCAACCCGCAGCATGGCGAGAAAGAAAGTTTCCCGAACGGCGCCGCTATCCGGGGCGGCAGTGCCCGCAAGGGCATGATACAGCGTTGGGTTGTTTAGATAGATTTTCTCCGGTTTTTCCAGCGTCCGCAGCCCCTTGCCGCTTTTACCGACTGTCAGAATGATACCGGCATCCTCAAGAAGTTTCAGATAGTTCTTTAATGTCCGCTCATCACCAATCTCCAGCAAATTCTTCAGATGTTTCATGTCGGGCGTATAAGGCACCATTGAAGAAACTATCGCCAGGAGACGCTCAATCTTGCGGACAGATGCGCCGGTCAAGGTTTGATGGATGGCAGGAAGGTCAGCCTCAAGGGTGGTATGGATGTTCTGCTCAATGGTCAGATAAAACTGCCCCCTGTCGTTCAACTCGTTGAAATATGGGTAATATCCGGTTGCAAGATATTCTTTGAACAAGGCAAGCACCTTCAAATCAAGACGGCCAAGGCCTGTAATGACCGTATCCGCCGCCCGCTGGTGATCTTCCAGGATGACGGCAAGGGGAATCTTGTCAAAATGGATTTCGCAGTTCAGCCCCAGATATTCGCGAAAAGATAAACCATGCATACGATACACCAGGGCCCTCCGGCTCAAATCATGGCTTCCCTTGGCAATTTCCAGAGCCGAACTCCCAGTGGCAAGCATCCTCAGATCGGGGAAGGTGTCAAAGATGCTTTTCAACTCCATCGACCAATCCCGATATTTATGGATTTCATCAAAACAGATCAGCTTCCCGCCCAATTGATGGAACTCAGCGGCAATGTCGTACAGAGAAGTCCGCGAAAGCAGGAAGTGATCCGCCTGGACATACAATATCCGGCGTGAAAATCGATCTCCCTCCGCCTCTGTCAAGAGACGCTGAATCATGGCGGTGGTTTTGCCAATACCACGCTGGCCAACAATGATGGAGAACCGCCCCGTCAATGCGGTTTCTTGTAAAAAATAGCGGCGGAAAACGCGATTCCGCAGGTGTAAAAAAGTCTGACTCAAGGAAAAGATTTCATCGATCATGATCGCCCCCATAGGAATGAAAGCCTATCTTTATCGGTATTTTTTAGGAATGCAATACTATTTTTTAGCACTACTCGAAAACCTTCCCATCAATCAAGGTTGACATTCTCGCCGATAAGCATGCCTGCAAGCCTTCGGAAGGCCCAGACGACCCTGTTGTCATTTATGCCGTAGGAGGAAATTATAATAGTACCCAGTGGTTAATGAAGAAAAATCTATCGAGCTGTCACACAAATGACAGACACATATGACTATTTGCAAAACCAGCAAAGCTGCTATTAATAAATAACACACCCCTTTTATCTTAAAATTAATCTGACCCCTTTATTCCTTCAGTTCCACATCACGGTTTTTTTATAGATAATTAACTGGTATCTGGATAATTTTTTCCGTCAGAAGCTCCACCCTCTTCCCTCGATTGATGAGGATACCATACGAAGCCCCGGTATCGACCAGGAAGTTTTCCATCCCCCGCAAGGCAAGCCGCTTGAAGCTTGAGGCGAGCTTAATTTCCACGGGGATTACGCCCTGGTTCCCCTCGATCACCAGATCAATCTCCGACTTGTCAATCGTTCGATAATAGGAAAATTCCATCTGGGTTGCCATAGTCGACTGGAATCCCCTGATTATTTCTTCAATCACAAAACTTTCAAAGGAAAAACCAGCCACTGGATGCAGAAGCAGGCTATCCAGGCCAGTTATTTTAAGCAGGTAGTGCAAGATGCCCTGATCACGAAAGAAACCTTTCTTAGCCTTTTGCACCTTTTTGAGAGGATTTTTAGTATATGGCGGGAGATTTCTCCACAGGAAGGTCTGGTGAATGATATCCAGGTAATCTTTGACTGTGGGAACAGTGACTTCCAGTGCTCTGGCCATGTCACTCATATTTATCTGGTGACCGGAAAACTGCGCCAGCAGGGTAAGAAACCTTCTGAAATTATGGATATTCAACTTGGGGAAGAGGGCTCGTATATCACGACCCACATAATTGATAATATACTGCTCCATCCACTGCTGGTAAAAACCGTCTTGCCCTTCGCCCTCGATCAGTGGTTCGGGGAAACCACCCTGCAACCAGACATGCATACTTTGACTTAATGAAAGATTTTCCTGAAGCGTCAAAAAGTCCACAGGCTTGGTCGCGCTGTCAACAAGCAGTCCATAGATATCCGGCAGAGGCTTTTCATGGAATTCGCTCTGCTTAAAGGGCCATAATTCGACGGTGGCAATGCGGCCGGCTAAGCTCTCGGTAATTCCTTTGACAATATCCGGAGAGCTGGAACCGGTAAGCAGGAATCGCCCTTTCAACTTTCTGTCCCGATCAATCACCCCTCTCAGCACCCTGAACAGCTCAGGATACTGCTGGGCCTCATCAATAATAATCCGGTCAGGATTGATGGCAAAAAAAGCCACGGGATCGCTGCTGATCAACTGATAATCGTCAGGACTTTCCAGATCATAATATTTCCAGTCAGGGCGAAGACTCCGAACAAGGGTGGACTTACCGCATTGCCTTGGGCCAATAACCGCCACCACTGGAAACATCTCCAGCAAACAGTTTAATTTTATCGCTACTAATCGTTTTTTATCCATGATTTTTATACTCTATCCTTAAATTTCATGGGTGTCAACTGGGTGACAATCCTCTTTCGCAAGCAATGCAATCTTCATGGCTGGGTGAAGATAGGCGCTCCTGCAAGGTTTCATTCTGCATTTCCCCAGCATGCCACCTCTTTACAACCCCAATTTTCCCAGGGTCTCAAGGTCTATTCCTGAATCGCAGAAAAGGGCCTTGCCATTTTTGACCAACTTTGAACACAACTCTATCAAAACGACAACAATCACCTGCTATTTTTTTTGTAACTATCCAGCTTGGGACGATATAGCCCCCTCTTGAGGTCAAGAGGGGGTTGGGGAGTTACGATTTCTACCGGCCTTGGCTCTAACCCCGATAAACGGAATAAGTACCTAAATCACGTTCCCATTAATCCCTCTCCAAAGTGTCGCAGATGGATGCAGCCTGGATGAGCCGCAGCCGGAGAAGCCTGTCCGTCCTGTATCAAGCCGAAGGCCGGCACCGCAGAAATCTCCCAAATCCATAATGTAACGAAAGTTTAACTTCCCTCTCATCATCACGTAACAAAGCAGTGGTATCCTTATTTTCAGATGATGGAGAACGATGAGGGAACGGCAGGAAGACAATCCGCTTAGCGCCCGGAAAATACAAATTTTCCTAACTGATAAATAACCGTCCTGTAACTTTTCGCTAATCATCCTCTCACAATCGGGGTGTATCTTCACGACAATTGAAAAAGTCAACATCTGTGCCGCGCACATAAACGACTCTTCAACCATTGTGAAGATGCCACGCAGTAAATCTAACACAAGTTTAATTCGACCAACATCATCCCTTAACAAGGATGCAGTATCATCGTTAAAAGTTCGAGTGGAAGAGTTCGGGTTCAGGACAAAAAGGCCATGGCAAACAACTTGCCAACAAGATAAAAGGCCAAAAAATCAGCCCTTCTCCCGGAACAACACCTTCGGACAATAAGCTGTGGGCCCGCTGGAAAACCGGCGATGCCTCAAGACAAACCAGGTTTTCAGTCGGTGCAATGCCGGCGCGACAAACCACAAACTTGAGCCAGTGCAAACCTGGCCGTGATCTGTTTCTCGGAAGATCTTTCCTGGCAAACATATCAAAAAAACCAAAGCAAGACGCAGGAATGGCCGCAGAGCAAATGCCCGGCGTTGCCACTTTAGAAAAAGCCAAACCGCGCGAGACCGCGGGACGGAAAGCCACGGGTTCTCCCATCTGTGCATGCACAATGAAGGACAGCCGAGCTGCCTGGAGGAAAATGAAGCAGTAAAAAAAAGTAGTTAATTTCCAGGAATTCCTGGAACTAAAAAAATCATTTTCTAAAAGGGGAAACAAAAATGAAGAAAGTATTATCCGCAGTAGTTCTTTCCGCCGCAGTGGTAGCCACTGCCGGCCAGGCTCACGCTTGGGGCAACTTTACCCTGACCCAAGCCATGTATGATATGGACAAAAAAGTTGAGATCGCAGTGGATCACGGTATTTTCAATCAAGCCATCGACTTCACCGCTACCAACAAGGTACTGAACACCGCTGTCAACTATCAGACTACCGCTGGTAGTTTTGGAGCAAATGCCACTAACATGAAGACCGGATACTGGATTGATGGTTATGGTGTTTCCGGCGATTTAGTCTGGGATATCTATTTTGTTACAACCACTGCCGATGCCCCAACTGCTTCCATTACAGGTGCTTATGCTAAATTTAACGGTGCCGCCACCACCCTGGCTTCTGCTTATGATTCAATTGACGTTAATGGTGTAGCAAGTCGTGCCTTTCAATTAAGCCAAGCCTACACAGATCTTATGAATGTTGGTGGCAGTGCAGGCATGTACGCATCAGCCAATCAATCCCCTACTTTAGGCGAGATTGACATAGCCACAATGACCGGTGACACCCAGAATGTATATCTCTGGCATATGCAGTACAACAAGAACAAGGTTAACGGCACAACAATCGGCACCAAGCTGATCGAGGCAGATGGTTCTTATGCTGACAATATCGGCCAGCAATACACCGCCGTGATCCAGTTCAACAAAGTTACCGGCACAAGCACCCTGAACCCCACCGCCGCTCCAGTTCCAGTACCAGCTGCCGCCTGGCTGCTTGGTTCCGGGCTTCTCGGACTGGTTGGACTTCGTCGTCGTAACAACGCATAATCGTACCGTTTAAACCACCGCAATGGAGGGTCTACCTGATACTAATAATTCTTTCTCGATGCGTATTAGATCGAGGAAGAACACAATACAAAATATCTGTAGGTCTGGTTTCAACCCGACGATAAACTTGCAAAATGCACCTGATTTCAGGTTAAAAATCGACCTACTGAGTTTTGGGTTAAAGACCGACTATATAAACGATCAGAGTTAGTTAACGAGCAATATAAACATAATAATTTAGGGAGAATACAATGAAAAAGGTAATTAACACCGCACTCTTCGCCGCTCTTATCGCCGGCGTTGCCGTAACCGCTCAAGCTGACCCCAACACCAATGATATACAAATAGATATGTATGGAGCCTCAGCCCAGAGAGATTTCTGGAAGGATCTAGGCCATACCTTCATGACATTTCCCACCACGGAAGGTGGAATGGGTTGTGCCAATGCTTACAAGTCCGTAGGACAAAAGTTAGATACAGATAATACTACAATTATAGCAGATAGTAACAGGGTTGTTATCAAAGGTGATAACTGCGGAGTCAACGGAGGTTCCGATGTATATATCACCTATACTTCCGTTGCCTCCCTTGAAGGTGTTCGTGCAGCCAAGGAAGTTGCGCCGGTTACTACAGAGTCCTGCGCCACTGCCAACGTAAAAAATCGTAAAATTGCTAATCCTGCTACCTGCACCTCCGTACCATGGTACGTTATAAAATTAGACAATCCTGCAACCCCCGATATCGATGAAGGAGGCAAGTTTATTAAACTAGATTCCACAGGCAGATATGTTTTATACGTAGCCGGTACAAACCAGGTTGGTACCAGGTATGCTGTTGGTACCGATGGCAGATGTACAGCTAACATTTGCGCTGATATCGAACTTGGAACATCCGACGTGGAGGGTGAAAGCTTTTCCCAGGCATCCCGTGGTAATTTAACCGGACATATCGCTGATGATGTAACTGATGCGGATATTTCCCTTACCCCCGAGACCATCGATGCGACCACTATGAAGAGCTACAAACCCACCGTTGTTCCTTTTGCCTTCTATGCGAACAACGACCTGGGCGGCGCAACTCCTGCCGCTCCCCTGAACAACCTCACCCGCACCCAGGCTCTCAACCTTTTCAGCGGCTCTGTTTATGACTGGGGCCAGTTGAACGGTTTTGGTGCTTATGCTGGCAAGGGCGTTCAGATCTGCCTGCGTCATGCAGGTTCCGGCACCCATGCCACCCTCGATAAGGCGGTTATGCGTGGTGATCTTAACTTAATACAGGATGAAGGAGTTAATGGTGTGCCAGGAGAAATTACGGACGCTTTTTTCTATCAATCGTCTGACAGCTCTTCCGGCGGCATGAAACAATGCATCGAGACCAATGGCGGCAATGGCGTTGGCGGTGATTATATCGCCATCGGCTACCTTGATGCCGATGCCGCAGCAACCACTAATATGCATCAGTTGAAGTATCAGGGAGCCTCCGCCACCGACACCGATATCGCCAACGGTTCCTATGACTTCTGGTCTGCCCAGAACGTCTACCTGAAGAAATCAGACGACAGCGCGACTGTGGTGGCAATGATGAAATTTGCCGCAGCCAATGTCCCCAGTAGTAAGGCAGGAATCTGGGTTAAGGCTAACGATCTTAAAGTTCAAAAATTGAAAGACACTGACATTCCTGTGTTGCAGTAAGACCCCATCTCCGGAAATCGCGCCCACTCCTCACACAATTTCAAGGAAGGGTGCTGCTTCCGATAATAAATGAAACAAGGTCCTTATGGGCCTGAAGAATACGGGGGCCCCTCTTAAAGGAGGGGCCCCCCTTCTTGTTTACGAGGTAATTTTATGCGTTTTTTACTGCCTGCTCTTCTCTGTTCCCTTGTTTTGTCCGGCTGCACCACGGCCTCCGTTGCCACCCGGCAGCAGATCCAGCCGGGTGAGCGGATTTATATCGACTATACCTGCCGGACCGCAAGTGGCGAGCTGGCTGCTACCTCACGCAAAGAGACGGCCGAGGACAAGACCCTTGCCCATTCCCCGCTTTTTGCCGCCTTGAATAATTATCTACCCGCAAACGAACTGGTTCCAGATCCCCAGCAACTGCCGCCCCTCACTCCGACCATGTGCTTTGAAGAGATGCTGGAACTGCTCCTTGCCCGGCAGGCCGCAGGCGCCCCTATAAAAACCCCGCAAACCCTCACCGTTGAGGGGGAATTGATCCCCGGCCTGTCCAGCGGCGATCGCTATCTAAGCATGAACCGCTCTTTCCAGAAGAAACGGAGGGTGACCATCCCGATCCACAAGTTTGAAGAAAGCTTCAAGTCGTCCCCGCTTATCGGCAAAACCATCGCCACCACCGAACCCGGCATGAGTGTCACCGTGGAGGCCATTGACGGTGACAAGGTGAACCTCCGTTACAGTGCCGAACCGGGCGCAGCCTTTCCCTCTCCCTTCGGCCCCGGCATTATCACCCAGACGGAGGATTCCTTCGATATCAAAACCGACGCCAAAGAGAACACCATTCTCCGGAGCGGCAGTATGATCGGCAAGATCACCGGGGTTGATGAGAACTCCTTTGTGGTGGATTACGGCCACAGCACGGCCTTTACCCCGCTCACCTGCGAGGTGGTCTTCCAACCTTTGAATGGTACGGCCGGTCTGAGCTGGCTTGACAACCTTGACCAGGCCAAAGAGGAGAGCCGCCGCACCGGCAAACCTCTGATGGTACACTTCCATGACCAGTGGAACAGCGCCAACCGCACCCTGCTCGCCACCATCCTGCCCGACCCCAGGGTCGTTGCCGCCGCTGACGGCTATGTCCGGGTCCGGATGAATACCCTTGACCGTATCACCATGCTGCGCGACTATCGAGTGGCCACCATTCCCGCAATTCTGATCTTTGACAGCCAAGGGAATGAGCTGCAACGATTTATCGGCGTGCCCAAGGTTGATGAGTTTGTTGATGGATTGGAGAAGATTTTGAAAGATCCAGTGCCTGCTGCTCAATAACTGTTCGTTTTTTCTCCTCCCCTTAGGTTCTGATCTTTACCCACACTTAACACCGGGGGTCAGGGGGGAGCTGCCAAAGGGGGT